>JBBQZS010000033.1:0-81601 GCA_038207495.1 Chloroflexia bacterium | reverse complement strand
AGCGGTGGAGAGCGTCAACAGCCAATTGGAACGGATGGGAGTGGAACGGCTCTATGCTCGTACTAATCCGGGCTTTGAGTTAAAGGTTCTGGCTAGTCTGTTGGCTGTTTTATTTTCTAACATTGACTAGCAATCAAGGTATAATTGTCAGCCGCCACTTTTACCCCTAAAATTGTTATAGACAAGGTTAATTCCCAGCAACATATTTTCTATAACTCTACTCTTTTGACCAGCTAAATCCCAGGTAATCTTTTAAGTGACCTTGATAATTTAATAGCACAGTTAGAGAAAGTGAATTATCAAAAATGGTTCTTTGCTTTTTAGCAAAAGGATATTCTTTATTATGCCTGGAAAAATTGTTAAGTTCAGAAAGAGGGGGGTGAGGTAAAGCCAAACAACCTTCATCCAATAGAAGTCAGATTGGCTGAGCTAAAACAGACTAAAATCTGGCTGGCAAAGCAAATCTATCGAAGTCCGCAGTGGGTGGATTTATGTTGTTGACGAAAGGTTTTGATTAATCCCGATAGTCTAATCACCAAACGGCTGCGCGGGTTCTAAGTATAACACTCGATTATTTAATTATTGGACCAAATCACGGAAAAAGCTAACCAGGAATAATGGCGGGCAGTAATTCCCGCCAATTCCTCTCCCTCACAAAGTAATTCAATGGCCTTTTTTATTCTTCTAAATACGATGGTTTTAGAAGCCAAAGGAGAAAAATTGAACTAACCTTTACCCAGTGGCTCAAAAAGCAGGCTATCCGCAATGACAGCATTGGTGATATTGCCAAAGATATTCAATATGACTACTACTGGCCGCGTAAAGGCTCCTCCAAACGAGTTTAGAAACTATTTACATTATGATCATGGTGCAAGTGAGCGAGCAATAGCAGCTTTTGAAAGAGCTTTCAAGGAGTGGGAATTTCTAGCTTCAAGTAAAGATAAAGACATTTAGGCTAAAAGTTAATGTTCTCACTCAACGCTAAAATTCAAACAGTTGGTATATGGTAAAAATCTAACTCTGGTAGCCCGCCAGAAACCAGCTTGTAGAGAAAACCCCTTCAGGATTGGTGAAATTATCAATTGTGCAGGATAACCCGAAAACCATTCGTGCAAGTTAGCCCACAACAATTACTCCCCGCGGAGAACTATACAACCCTAATTGGTAAAGCACCTGGCCGGTTTCACGGTTGAGAAATATCAGGATTTTCGGGTCACCAGGCGGCCCAGTTGTAATGCGTTGAGTAAAAAGGTCACAATAAAAGCGGCAAAGAATCATCAGGGAGCGAAAGCAAATAAGCCTCAACCTCTGAATGAGCTACCGGGTCAAACAAATGTCGCCTGAGATGCCGCAAAAAGCCAATCCTGAGTTTTGGCAACTGCCCCTTAGAAGTGGTAGCGGCATAGATCTTTAACAAAATGAAAGAAATAAGGCCGGCGTAGAGTTGGATCAAAACTCCATTCTCACACTCACTGTACCAATGCTTGAGTTGGAGATGGCGTTTAATCCACCAAAAAAAAAGTTCGACCTCCCACCTTCTTTGATACAACTCGACCACCACAATTGGCTCCAGGTCATATCGGTTAGTAAGATAGGCCCATTCTTCGCCCCGACTATCCTGGTAGATTACCCGTCTGAGTTCAACCGTTTTTGCTCCCTGCCCCAACCTGACCCGCTGGTCGTGGAGAATACCTTGAGCGGCTTGGCTAGGTTCTAACTTGCGCTCCTCCAAGACCTCCACTACCAGACTTTTGAGAGGGCGGGTGACGAACCAGACCTTTTCTTTGGTAAGGTGGCTAAACAGCTCATAATCCAGATAACCTCGGTCAAACAAATAAGTCACGCCCTTTCGGTAATGGGTACCTAGCACTTCCCGCTCGCTCCCCTTGCCAGTGGTCAGTACCAGTTTGTCTGGCAGACCATTTAGATCGAGGAAGAAGTGACCTTTGACTTTATTGGAGCTAGTCTGGTACACCGCCCAGGCCATCCGGTTCAAACAGTCGAACAAAGTGCCATCCACCGCCACCAGCCGTCCCAATCCGCCCAACTTATTCGGGGGGCAGAGTTTAGTAGCACGGTCTAGTAGGCGATGAAAGCTGTAACGCCAGACCCGATAAGAGCGGTTAGCATTGGCCCGGCTGAAACTGGATTGATTAATTGTCACACTCTCACCCCATTCGGTTTGGTCGAAACCGATAAGCGAGCGTAAGTTACGGGGTTGGTTGGTAGCCTGGGTATCATTCAATTCTTCGACCAGGGCATTGGCACTTTCAGCTTTTGTTAGGTGGGCGAAAACTGTTAGCAGTAGGTGCTGCTGAGTTTTGAACTTACGAGCCCGATAATCGCTGCGGTGCCACCTGGCGGCTTGGGGCAGAAAACTTAAGAGGGGTGCCACTAAAAGGTGAAATTGGCGCGAAGAAATGGTAAAATCTATCATAGAGAAAACCTTTCTAGCTAGTTTTAGGATTAGGTAACCAAATTCTAGCACAGTCAGGTTTTCTCTTCTCCCTTTTACCCTACTCCTTCTCCTCGTTCTTTTCTTTTGTTAAAGTTCTTTTTGTTACTCTTTGGCTCAACGCATTACTGCTGGGTATTAACCCTAAAAGTCCCTAAACATTAAACAAGTGGTTTTAATATGTTTACTTTGCCCTTACAGTAGCAAAAGATTGTGTAGATATGGAAGGGACTTACTAAAGGGTGTATACCTCGTTAATTTGAAGAAAATTTGCGACCAACCGTGCTTACTACATTATGACCGACATCAGCCGCTTTGGTTTTAAGGATGGTGTGACTTTTGCGCGCTATGTGATAGATGAAATTGGGGTGGCCACTGTGCCTGGCAGCAGCTTTTATTATCACCTCGAAAATGGTAGTCAGAAAATCCGCTTCTGCTTCTGCAAAAAGCCCGAACCATTGCCCTGGCGGAAGAACTTCTCAGTCAACCTAAGGTTTTATCTTAACCTATGAAATTCAGGGCTACATCAATTGACAGTAGCCCTATCTCCTTTTGGTGACTGGTTTCAATCTGATAATTTCGACCTTCGGATTTATACATCAAAATTAGCCACTCTGTAAAAAACATAAGCTCTCTGAGCGCGGGGATTTATTCCCGAGTACCTTCCGCCAATTCCCACGCCTGGGGTATAGCCTCCGTCAACCACCATTCCCAGAATTCCAACCGTTTAGATAAATCTATTTCTATTCCACTTTCAATAAGCGACTCATCATCAAATTTTCGGTGGATACTAAAGCTTTTTTCGTTGCTTATAGAATTTGCTAACATCGCTCTTGTAGCAAAATCGGCTGAAAAGAGCTTATCTTTGGGGGGTAAAGACGGATGCTCAACATTGAAACCTTGTAGTACAACATCCATTGTGTCATAAGCTGCCATATATATGCAGTACATTCTAAAGTCTAGAATTTTTTGATAGTTATCAATTCCATAATAGAATGTTTCGTGGAATTCACCAAATGCATAATCGTGACTAATTTCCTTCCGTAAAAAACCTTCTGCTATTTTTAACATTCCTGTGGGCGCGTTCAATACACGGCTATCTAGCTTCTGACCTAATACAAAATGCTCCCAAATAGGCATAACATGGCGCACAGTTAAAATTGTTAACCAGCTAAGAACATTATCTGCAAAAGACAAAATTGAGAAGTCTTCAAACTCAAGATAGCGATAATTTAATAGCCGGGAGTCTCCAAAACTTTCATAAATATCATAGCGGGTGGCAGGGGAAAGATGGTGGCCTAGGTCGTTCCGTACCATTGTGAGGGCTTGCTTGATAAGTTGTTGGGTTTCGGTGGGCATGGGCATGTGATTTTCACCTGTCATTCCCCCTTCCTTAATAGGGAAGGGGGTTAGGGGGTTAGGTTTATTCTGGCAGGGGTTGACCCTTCTCTTTTATTGGTCGGGAAATGGGCGGATTGGGTAGAGGTGGGGCTTCAGGTGGGGGAGCGGAATAGTGCATCAGGCGCAACTTACGCAGCCGTTGCCCGCTTACCGACATCACCACAATCGCCACATCATCCGGCTGCAAATCCTGACCCTCATCGCGCATATTACCCAGGCGGTCAAGAATTAGCTCGTCGCCGGGGCGCGGAATCCGGCCTAGCTTATCGTAAACCAACCCCCCAATCGTATCTACATTTTCGGACGACCAGCGCGTATTATAAAACTGATTTACTTCGTTCAGTCTTAACCCGGCATCCACAATAATCTCGTCCAGGTTCAGCCGCTCATATTCGGGCGTTTCGTGGTCATATTCGTCCTGAATATCGCCCACAATATCTTCCAGCATATCCTCCAGAGTAACCAGCCCCGCCGTACCACCATATTCATCCACTACCAGGGCTAGATGCACCCGCCGACTACGCATATCGCTGAACAGGGTCGCCACCGTCTTGGACTCGGGCACGAAATAGGGCGGACGTAACAGCCGCACCACATCGAAATGATTATCCACGGAGCGTTGGCGGAGATGCCGCAACAAATCTTTGGCGTAGAGAATCCCAACTACCCGGTCCATACTCTCGCGGAAAATTGGCAAGCGGCTATAGCCAGTTTTTTGTATTATGTCAAGTAGCTGCTCAAGACTACTACTAATATTAGCGGCAATGATATCCAGGCGTGGCACCATAATTTCCCGCACCACCTTATCGCCAAATTCCAGCACCGGATTTTCAGGTTCGGGAGTAGAGGCGGTTTGGGTAGGGATAGTGGTGGCGGCGGGTAGAGGTACAATCCTGGCGGCCAGACCATCTAGAAACCTGATAATCGGCGAAATAACCGCCACCTCAGTTTTGAGAAACCCCCGATAGCGCAAAGCCAACTTTTCAGGGTTACGCAAGGCCAGCCGTTCGGCTACAGCGCGAGTTAAGGCCAGCAGCAAAAACACCAGCACAATCAGCAACGACGTGACCGAGAAATCGTAAACATTAAACTGATGAACGGCACTCACCACCAGGGCCGGGCTGATCACGAAACAGATAATGTCAGAGGTGGTAACGCAATTGATTAAAAGAGCCGGATTTTTCAGCAACTTCTCAAAGAAAGTAAGCTGTTTTTTGTTGCGGGCATTGGATTCGGTCAGCCACCCAGGGCCAAGCGTGGTAAAAGCCGTTTTTGCCCCGTTATTCATCAAAAGTACCCAGCAACATAAGCCTACCCCCAACAGCGAAATACCCGCAATCGCAAAACGCGCGGGGGTAATCTCAAGGTCGCAGAGTTGCAGATTGGCGGGAAAGGGCGCGGGGTAGAGTTCGGCTAACCTGCTTAATACCAGGATCAACAAATTACTACCAGAAATCATAGTTTTTACTTTATTTTTGAGCTAGTAAAGGGACAAGGCACAGCCCTGTCCCTAAGTCCGCAGTAAATGTTAGTTGAAAGTCGAAGTTCGGAAAGTTGTTCAATTTTAGATTTTAGATATCAGTTTTTTGATTTACCGACTAACCTAGAGTGGCTGGTCACGGAACATCACGCTAATAGATAAATCCTTGTGAATGCGGGTAATAGCCTCGGCAATTAGAGGCGCAACCGAAAGCACTTGCACCCCTACATCAAGAGCGCGGGGGCTAACCGGGTAGGTATTGGTAACAACCACCCGTTTCAAGGGTGAGTTAGCAATCAATTCCAGAGCATCCCCGGCGAAAAGGCCATGTACTGCACAGGCATATACCTCGGAGGCACCTCGCTCCATAATCAGGTTGGCGGCGTTGACCAGGGTACCCCCGGTGGAAATCATATCGTCCACGATAATGGCGGTTTTGCCCTGCACATCGCCGACCATTTCAAAGGCGGTAACCACATCATCTTCGGGGCGTTGTTTGGCGATAATAGCTAACCCAGCGTTGAGGCGGTTGCGGAAATCGGTAGCCCGCCCTACCCCACCCGAGTCAGGCGATACAACTACCTTATCCTTCAACTGAATATGCCGAAAATAATCCGCCAGTAACGGCCCCGCCCGTAAGTGATCTACGGGGACTTCAAAAAAGCCCTCAATTGCCGGAGCATGCAAATCAACCACCAGAATTCGGTCAGCCCCTGCCCCTTCTACAAACTTTGCTACCACTTTGGCACTGATAGGTTCGCGCCCGCTAGTCTTTTTTTCCTGCTTGGCATAAGCGTAATAAGGGATAACCGCCGTAACCCGCCCCGCGCTACTTCGCCGCAGGGCATCAATCATGAGGCAAAGCTCCATGATATGATGGTCTACCGGGTCGCACATAGATTGAATAACAAAAACATCTCCGCCGCGCACATTCTCTTCCAGGCGAATCCGTACCTCGCCGTTCTTAAAAGTGCCGACAATTGCTTTCCCCAGCGAAACATTAAGCTCGCGGGCGATTTCCAGGGCCAAGGCGCGGTTGCCGTTACCGCTAAAAACTTGCAGCCTACCATCCATTGCCAAAGTGCTACTCCTCCTTCTCATTCCTGGTTCCCCAGCGATTTACGCCGAATAGGACGGGCCGGAACCCCCACCACCGTCACGCCAGCTTCAACATTCTTTGTAACAATTGACCCAGCCCCCGTGCTGGAATCATCCCCCAGTGTTACCGGTGCGCGCAACACTGTGTCGCTACCGATAAAAACATTGTTGCCGATTATAGTTTTATTTTTGGTTTTTCCATCGTAGTTGGCGGTGATTGTCCCCGCTCCCACGTTAACATTGTGACCCAGGGTTGCATCGCCAATATAGCTGAAGTGACCTTGCGCCACCCGCGCTCCCAGCTGCGAACGATTGACCTCAGCGAAGTTACCCAGGTGAACTTCTTCCGATAGATAGCTACCGGGGCGAACATGGGAAAAGGGGCCAACCGTGACTTTGTTTTCCAGGGTAGAATGTTCAATCATCGAGGCCAGAATTTTACACTCATCACCAATAGTGGCTTCTATCAGGATAGAGTTGGGGCCAATTACACAGTTTTGACCGATGATACAATTTCCTTTGAGGTGGGTATTGGACTCGATGGTAGTATCAGGGGCAATTTTAGAGGTAGCACTAATGTAGGTAGTGGCAGGGTCGGTGATAGTCACGCCCGCCAGCATATGTTCCTGCAAGATTCGGCGGCGCAAAACCGTTTCGGCCTCGGCCAGTTGCACCCGGTCATTGATACCTAGTACCTCCTCAAAATCAGCTTTGAGGGTCTGAACAGAGGGTAAACCATTCTCTAGTTTGGTTTCGATGGCATAAGCGGGGAGGTCGGTCAGGTAATATTCGCCTTTTTTGGGGCTGGGCTTGAGGCGAGCGAGTGCGGGCCAGAGCCATTTTGCCCTATATAGATACAGGCTGGGGTTTATTTCTTTCAGTTGACGTTGAGAAGGGGTAAGTTCAACTTCTTCGATAATTTGTTGGAAGTGGCCTTCGTTGTCACGGATGATGCGACCATAGCCAGTGGAGTCGGCGGCCTCGGTGGTAATCATGGTAATCAGTGGACGGCTGGCGAGGTGATAATTGAGTAGTTGACTGAGAGTGGTAGCACGCACTAGCGGCCCATCCCCGAATAAAATTAGCACTTGCTGAACCGCGCCGGGGCTTTCCCTTTCCAACTTCTGCAAAATCGGCTCAGCATATTTTACGGCATGCCCGGTGCCAAGTTGCTCGGTCTGGGTAGCCAGTAAATATTCGCCCTGACTACTAACCACCCCGGCAACCTGTTCGCCACCATAGCCAACTACCACCACCGTGCGCTCAGGCGGAATCCCGGCATAGCGCAACGCCCGTAGAACATGACAAATCATTGGCTCACCCAACAAAGGGTGTAACACTTTGGGCAGGTTGGAACGCATTCTTGTCCCTTTGCCTGCCGCCAGCACAACCGCTACTACGCCCTCCGGGGCATTCAGGTGGCTTTCCGGGGCGACTCCTCCAGCGTCTCGTTCGGCCATCTCTATTCGTCTCCTACTTTTGAACTTAGCCAGAAAATTTCAGGCTTGGGAACCGCAACTGGCAAATCTTCGGCTGTCGAGCAATGCTAACTAAAGTTCACTAAGGGCATGCTAACTGATGGTTTGTTGTCTTGTCAAGCCAGTAGAAGGGGAGAATAATTCTAAAAAAGGAGCTTGACAAACTCGATAAAGTAGATTATCTTTCATTGGAGCAATACACGCTCACTTAAAAAGTAAATAGAGTGCTCTTATCAAGAGAGGTGGAGGGACCAGGCCCGATGAAGCCCGGCAACCAACGCAACCAGGAAATAATATGCGTATGGTGCCAATTCCGGCGCAGCCAATTAACGGCAGGCGCGAGATAAGGGAACTTGTTTCAGCGAATCGCTAGAGCAAGTTTAATAGAATGTGACCCCCCTTATCTAAGAGCAGATTAGCGGGGTTTTTTTATACCTGCTTTCTGCCAGACTTATTTCTAAACAGAAATTTCAGAGAATTTAGAGAAAAGGATGGTTTTGGAGATGACTAACTTGCTCGAACGTGAAGCTCAAACTACCGCCGCGATAGCCCTGACATGCAAAGAATGTAACGAACGCTATCCTCTGGTGGCAACTTATGTCTGTGAAGCCTGTTTTGGCCCGCTAGAGGTTGAATACGACTTTAGCAGTTACACCGCGAATAGTTTGAAAACCAGGATTGAAAACGGCCCCCGCAACCTCTGGCGTTATGCGCCCTTGCTCCCAGCCCTGCCCTTCGCTCGTAGCCTGGAAGGAGTCGGTTTTACCCCGCTACAACGCGCCTACAACCTGGGCGAAAAGCTTGGCATCAAGGAACTTTACGTGAAAAATGATGCGGTCAACCCTTCCCATTCCTTTAAAGACCGCCCGGTAGCAATGGCAGTGGCAAAAGCGGTAGAGCTTGGCTTTGATACGATTGCCTGTGCATCCACCGGGAATCTGGCAGGAGCGGTAGCGGCGGCAGGGGCGCGGGCGGGCCTAAAAACCTATGTCTTTGTCCCTTCCAATATCGAACCAGGCAAAATCCTGGCGGCTGGCGTTTACGGCGCGAATATCGTGACGATTGATGGCACTTACGACGAGGTTAACCGCCTTGCCAGCCAGGTAGCCGACGAATACGGCTGGGCTTTTGTTAATATCAATATGCGGCCATACTATAGCGAGGGTTCCAAAACCCTGGCTTATGAAACCGCCGAGCAATTGGGCTGGAAGTTGCCCGACCATGTGGTTATACCGATTGCCAGTGGCTCACTTTTTACCAAAATTGCCAAAGGTTTTAGTGAGTTAATCAAGCTGCGAATGGTGGCGGACGAGACTTTGCCCGCCATTTCAGGGGCGCAACCCGTCGGCTGTGGCCCGGTTGCCACCGCTTTTGCCGGGGGTTATACCGAAATAACACCAGTCCGTCACCCCAACACGATTGCCCATTCGTTGGCTATCGGTAGCCCGGCGGATGGCAACTACAGCCTCAAGGTTGCCAATCAAACGGGCGGGACAATTGAGCAAGTGACCGACGAGGAAGTTATTGAGGCGATTCGGTTGCTGGCTTCCACCGAAGGTATCTTTACCGAACCCGCTGGTGGCGTAACCCTGGCGGTTCTGCGCAAGTTAGCCAATCAGGGCAAAATCGGGGCGGACGAAGTGACGGTGCTGTATGTGACGGGCAACGGCCTCAAAACCCAGAATATTCTAGAAGGGGTTATCCCTGTTCCCCAAGCGATTGCCCCTAAATTCAGTGCCTTCGAGAAAACGCTTAACGCTTAATAGGGAATTGTTAATTGTCAGGGTAGACCTCCGTATCTACCCTGAACTTGTTTGGCAGAATTATTCTCTTTCCTGTGCTAAAGTGGCTGCTCCAATCACCCCGGATTGAGGGCCGAGGGCGGCGGGCAAAACAGTTAAATCGCGGGTGAAAGAGAGGGTGGCATAGCGTTTCAGTTCGCGGCGCAACGGCTCGAAAAGCAGGTCGCCGGACTGCGCTATTCCACCACCGATTACCACTAGGTCTAGCTCAAACAGAGCGGCGGTGCTGGCAATCGCTCTGGCAAGAGCCTGAGAAGCATCCCGCATTAGACGGATAGATAAAGGGTCGCCCTTGAGTGCAGCGTTAGCAACCGCGCTGGAGGTAACTTCGGACAGGGGTAAAGCCGAAAGTGCGGTTGCAACACCTCGTTTGAGAGCGGTGTGAGCGCGTTCGGCAATGCCAGTGCCGGAGGCGTAACAGGTCAGGCAACCTACCGCTCCACAATCGCAGCGTGGCCCGCTTTTCGCCACAATCACATGCCCGATATGTCCAGCGTTCCCGGTAATCCCGTGAAAAAGTTTGCCATCTACTACAATCCCGCCACCAACCCCGGTTGACACTACCATACCCAGCATACACCGCGCTCCCTGCCCCGCCCCAAAGACCGCCTCCCCTAATGCCAGGGCTTTAGAATCATTATCCACTATTGCCTTTAGGCCAAGCTCGGCCTCAATTTTGGCTTTCAGGGGGAAATCGCGCCACGCCGGAATATGGAGTGGGGAAACAATGCCTTCGTTGAAACGGGAAGGCCCACCACAGCCAATCCCAACCCTATCCGGCAAAACTCCAGCTTGAGCAAGAGCCCCTTTGGAAAGCTTCACTACCGCGCCAAATATTTCCTCGGCATCCATTGTAATGGGGGTTGGTTCGCGCAGATAGGATAGCACCTGCCCTTCGCTATCGACTACCCCTGCCGCCAGCTTTGTCCCGCCGATATCTATACCTAAAATGGGAGATAGGGAGTATGACATGATTTCCTCAATGTTGAATATTGATTCTTGATGTATAATATAGATGTCGGCTAAACTAATTATCGAGATAATTGGAGTGCCCTTTTATGACAAATCCTCCCAACCAACCGCCCGATAATAACCTGCTACCCCCAAATTATAACCAATTTCCACCACCGCCTTACGGTTATTACCCACCACCGGGCTATTACCCACCCTACGGCCCGCCACCAGGCTATTATCCATATTATCCGCCGCCTTATGCTTATAACCCCTATGTACCGGGCGTCGTTGCGGGGTTTGGAAGACGTTTTTTAGCCTACCTGATAGATTATATCCTTATTTTCATTCCTGCAATTATGATAACCGTTTCAATTTTTTACCTGTCAACGACTATCAATAATTGTAGTTTGTTTGATTTTGGTAGTAGAGGCTGTTTCCGCAACAGCAACTATAACCTGACACTCAACCTTTTGACCCTGCCGAGTTGGGTAATTGGGTGGGGGCTGTGGGCTGGGTATGCCGCTCTTTGTTACCGCTTCTTTAATTCCAATACCCTTGGCAAGAAAATTATGGGGATTAAGCTTATAAAAAACGATGGTACTAAGCCAACCCTCAAAGCTTTTTTGCTATATTTTACGCTGGGTTATTTTGTAAATGGTCTGTGTTTGCTAGGCTGGTTATGGCCCCTCTGGGATCAACTTAAACAAACCTGGGCCCAGAAACTTTTCAATTTTTACACGGTTTACGGGGATTGGAATCCATTACCACCACCACCTAACCCTGATACAATCGGAAGAAGTTAGTTTTAGATTTTTTATCGGTTTATCCGACCCTAATAACTTCCTTGCGCCAGCTTGCGGCGAGTTTGATGTAGCCACTCGATGATGGCGGCGTTCTGGCTTATCCGCAAGTCCGTTACCAGTTCCACAAACTGCTCTTCTTCGGGGGTGGGGTCGCGGGCCAACTCATGCTCGCTGGGTTTGGGGTGGCTGCGTTTGCCTTTGGGGTTTAAATCTTCCTCTTCGCCATAATTCAGGCCGCTATAATTCCCGGCACTGTGCATCAGGCTATCTTCGGCATCCTCGTTCAAGCTACCGCCCTGCTCCAGACGTTCCTTAATCTGGCGACACACCTCAATCTGCCTGCCGATAAGTGCGCCCACATCATCAGTGCCAAGCTGACGGGCGAAATTCAGTTTTATCATAAAATCCGGCTGGATTTCACGAGTACGAGCTACCGGGGAGCGCACCCACTCCATAAAAGCCGCCCGTCCGATAGCCGTCAGGTTAAAAACTCGCTTGGGGGGACGATTGCCCTGCGCTAACATTTCGGCCTCGATATATTCCCCTTTTTCCAGCTTCTTCAGGATGGCGTAGAGCATACTCATTTCCAGGTGGCAAATAGTGCCAAGGGGCGTTTCGGGAGAAAAACGACGCGCCAATTCGTAGCCGTGTTTTGGCCCGTCCAGCAATAAGCCCAGCACTGCGTATTCGGTAGGCATCGAAAAACTTGTGGTGTTAGTTTCGTATTTTGGCATAGTGTTCAATGTTCCTAATATTCTTTGATTGAATATTATTAATATAATTGGCTTTGAATATTACGTCAAGTAGATAGAGCCTCTTTTCTTCACCAAACCATTACCACCTGAGTTATTGTAAGCAGCATTCTCTGCCCCTATACTCTTGTATAGCTTTTGTCGAATTTTTATATTTTCCCTCCTATTATAGGCAGGGAGCTGGAGAGTCAGGTTAGAAAATGCAGCAATTAAGTGGGAAAGTGGCCCTAATTACCGGGGCGGGACGGGGAATTGGACGGGCAACGGCTCTTAAATTTGCCGAGGAAGGCGCGGATTTGGTAATTGCCAGCCGCACCGCCGCCGAGTTGGAAAGTCTGGAGAATGATTTACGGGCTTTTGGTGTCCGCACTCTGGCGATTCCTACCGACGTTAGCAAAAAAGCTCAAGTCGAAAGTCTGGTAGCACAAGCTGTGGATACTTTTGGGCAAATTGATATTCTAGTTAATTCGGCGGGGCTTGGGGTTATTCGGGGTACTTTGGAGCTAACCGAGGAAGAATTTGACCGTATGCTCAATGTTAATACCAAAGGGACGTTTCTAGTAAGTCAGGCGGTGGCGGCAAAAATGGCGGTGGCAAAAAAGGGGCATATTATCAACATCCCCGGTATTCTGGGGAAGGCGGCGATGCTCAACGCGGCGGGCTATTGTGCCAGTAAGTGGGCCGTAACCGGAATGACTAAAGCGATGGCCCTTGACCTGAAACGCTATGGTATCAAGTTTACCTTGCTCCATTTTGGCGGAGTAGACTCGCCCTTCTGGGATAATATTGACGGGATGCGGGTGCAACGGGACAAAATGCTGACTCTGGACGATGCCAGCCGCGCCATTCTGTATGTTGTCACCCAGCCCGATGCCCTTGTGCCTAGCGAACTGGTTTTGCAACCCGAAAGCCACCAATTATAAGAAGCATTTATTAATTCACGGCGCGACCCGAAGATAGTGCGCCCAATAGCCCTGATATGGCCCGTAGAGTTTGGCGGCTTGGGTCATATCTATCTCTGAGCCGTAGAAGCGCGTGGCGGCCTGATGCACTTTATCCTCACCTTCGGGCAACCGCTCCATCCGGCCCAAACCCCGCAGCATAATAAACGAAGCCGACCACTCCCCAATCCCCTTGATTTTCCGCAGCCAACTATAAACCTCGGCATAATTTGCGTTACGCAAAAACTGCTCGTCTGCCTTGCTGAAAGCCTGAGCCGCCCCCCAGATATATTCGCCCCGCCGCATGTTCGGAAACAGTGCCTCCAGTTCCAACGGATTCAGGGCGGCAATCCGGGCGGGTTCGGGGAAGGCTGGATAGATTTTGCCATCAAGCTCAAGCTGGCTACCGTAACGAGCGGCAAATTCGGCCTTCATCTTCTGGGCCACATTCATCAGATTGCGTTGCGACAAGATTGCCCAACACACACTCTCAAAAGGAGTAAAGAATTTCACCTGATGATAGCCGTAAAGCGATTCTGCTACTCCTTCAAAATAGGGGTCTTTTCTGGCAAGTTCATAAAAAGGCTTGAGGTCATCGGGTAGGCTGAGGAAAAAGCTGATGCGGTCAACCACCGCCGCAACCTGTTCTTCGGTGAGGGGTTGCTCACTTATAACCTGATATTCCAGCAAGGGTTCTTCGACAGAACCAACACTTTTCACCCGGAAAACAAAAACCTGACTGCCAATCGCCACCGCTTTGGTCAGGGTCTGGTCAGTCAGGGTTTGTTCATTTTTCATAGGGGAAAAGCCGGATAAAAAGCGGAGCGTCCAATCAAAGGAAAAAGGTGGGGTGGGGCGCAGTTGTCCAAATTGAGTATACAAGCAGGTTAATCTCCAGAATTTTGTAGAAATAAAAAAACCACAGCAACAGCCGCCAAAGGTTGAGATTGAGTGTCAAAAGTTGTTACTTTTAACTCAGCACTCGGCACTCAGCACTTTTCGGGTCGCTGTGGTAGATATTACTAATTTACAGCTAAAGCGGCAAGCTGGTCGCAAACTTTTTCATAATTTCGCAGCAATTGAATCCAGTAATCTTCCCAATCGCTAACGTTTTTACCCTGAACGCGGGCTTCCTCAATACAGGCCGCGCCCCGGTCAAGCCGCTCGATTAATTCGCCGCGTTTCATTTCCAGGCTGGCAACTAATTCCAGACGCTCTTGCTCAATCCGGGCATCTTCCGCTTTAGTTCTGGTTTCAGTAATTTCTTCGGGAGTAGGTTCAGCCACCGGGACAAGTTTACGAGCCGTTGCCACCCGACTGCGAGCCGGGCTGGCCGAGCGTTCCCGCCGAATTGATTTATTTTCTTCCGCCGTATCCATTAAGTTCCGGCGTTCCTGAATTGGCATTGCCATAATTTTACCGCTCCTATTATAAAAGTTGGTGCATTTGTTCTAATTTTAAGCCATGATTAGGTGGATGTCAAGGCTTTTACGAACGAATATTCAGTTTATTTGTTCTATTGAATCAAACCCCTCTAAAACCTGTAGTAACAACTACTGACTACCGGGCGGCTTTTTTGTTAAATTTAGCCTATGAGTTTGACTCCGATTCAGCTTTACGTGTTTTACTCACCCAACAACATAGCTGCTAACTGAATCTATCGAATAGAATTTTTGTGCCAGTTAATTGGTTCTAAAAATAAAGCTTAAAGGGGAGCGCAACAATGACTATTGCACCCGAATCCATACCACAAAATCTGCCTGAAGCCGATGTTATCCGCGAGGATAACGGCTATCACGCCTTTTGTGGCCTTACCTGTGTAGGCTGGCTTTATCAAAAGATGAAAGACAGCTTCTTTTTAATTCTGGGAACGCATACCTGCGCACACCTTATGCAAAACGTATTGGGCGTGATGGTTTTCGCCAAACCGCGTTATGGTGTCGCTATGATCGAAGAAAGCGACCTGAGCGCACCCGCAATTGACCTGACCGAAACCATTCAAAATATCGTGAACGAACATAAGCCATCAATTATCTTCCTGCTCAACAGTTGCACCCCTGAAATTATGAAGGTGGACTTTGAAGGAATGGCCCACCGCCACAACCTGCAATTCAACAATACTCCGGTAGTGCCGGTACGGGCCGATGGCCTGGAATATACCATGACCCAATCCGAAGATTGCGTAGTAGAGAATTTGTTGCAGTTCTGCCCGGTTGCCCCCGCTGGCGAGAAAAAGATTGTCTTCCTGGGCGCGGTGAATGACGTGAATGCCGGGGAATTGCAGCGCGAAGCCGAAAGATTGGGCTTGCCCGTCGCTGGATTTGTCCCTTCCTCCACTATCGCCGAGTTGCCTGCCATCGGCCCCGATACCATTATCGCCCCCTTGCAGCCCTATCTAGCGAAGTCAGCCACCCAATACAACCGTCAGCGTGGCGCAAAGGTGTTGAATAGCCTGTTTCCCATTGGGCCGGACGGTACACGGGCCTTCTTTGAAGATTTGGGCAAGCTTTTTGATAAAGAATTGGATTTATCCCAGCGCGAAGCCGATATCTGGCAAAACATCGAGCCAAAAGTTGCGGCTATTCGGGGCAAACGCATTTTTGTCACTGGCGATAATATGCTGGAACTGCCCATCACCCGCTTCCTGCGCAAGTGCGGGGCGGAGGTTATCGAATGTGGAACGCCCTACGTCAATCGCCGTTTCCACAAACGCGAGTTGCAAGCCCTGGCTGGACAGCGGGTAGTCGAAATGCCCAACATGCATCGCCAGATTCGGGATATTCGGGAGCAAAAGCCCGACCTGGTAATTACCAACTTCTGGCAGGCTAACCCGTTTGAGGCCGAGGGGATTGCTACCAAGTGGTCAACCGAAATCATCTTTACACCTATCTATGGCTTTTCAGGCGCGGGCGATCTGGCTAACCTGTTCAGTCGGGCCTTGAACCGCCACCGCAAACTTAACATGCTGGATTGGAAAGAGTTCCTACCTGGAAAAAACTAGCTATTAGGCGTTAGGTATCTGGTGTCGGAATATGATTTTTTGCTAATACCTAATACCTAATGCCTTTAAGGAGTTATAGATTATGCGAATGAGTTACTGGGAATACCAGGGAACGGCCCATACCGGCGTGGCGCGGGTAGCCTGTAGCATGGAAGGTGTACACGGCGTTTTTTACTCGCCCGTCGGCGATAGCTACATCAACTCGATTTTTACCATGATGGAGCGCGAGCAACGTTTCCCGCCTATTCACACCAGCGTGCTTGACCTGCAAACCATGGGTATGGGCATCAACAAACTGCCCGAAACTATCCGCGAGGTCAGCCGCGACCACAACCCCGATATGATTGTGGTGGCTTGCACCTGCTCCTCCACCCTGTTGCAGGAGGATTTGGGCGCACTGGCTAGAACCGCCAATGTTGAAACCGAGGTGGTTATTTACGCTCCCAACCCCTATCGAGTAGAAGAAGACGAGGCGGCTAATGGGCTGATTACCCTGCTGACCGAGCGTTTTGCCAGCGAAAAACTAACACCCACCACCAAACCAAGCGTCAACATTATTGGCCCGATTTCGCTGGGCTTCCATCACAAGCAAGACCTTATCAGCTTGAGACGGATGCTGGAAACTCTAGGGGTCGAGGTGAATGTGGTCTTTCCCTTAGGCGCAAGGTTAGCTGATATTAAGAAAATGCCGCAAGCTTGGGCCACTATTGCTCCTTACCGCGAGATGGGCTACGAGGCTGCCAAGTCGCTCGAATCCAAGTTCGGTATCCCCGCCGTTACCAGCGTGCCGATAGGGGTTATGGCAACCCGCCAATGGGTGCGGGAGGTTATTGCCGCTCTTAGCAAATACGCCGGGGAAAACAACCTGGCCTACGATGCCAAAGAACCAGCCCTGGCGGCCTTCTCGATGGATCAGAAAAGCTCACCAAGCGGCGTTCCCTGGTTCAGCTACACCGCCGATGTCCAGAGCTTCAGTTCCAAAAAAGCCTTTGTCTTTGGCGATTTCACCCACGCCCTGGCAATAACCAAGATGATGGCAACCGAAATGGATGTCCAGATTCTGTGCGCCGGGACCTATAATCGCAAGTTAGCCAAAGAGTTTGAGGAAGCGGTTGCGCCTTACACCAAAGAGGTTATCACCACCGTTGAATTTGAGAAGGTGCGGAATAAAATCGGCGAGCTGTTGCCGGACGCGGTTTTAGGCACACAGATGGAGCGTCACACCGCCGCCGAATATGACATTCCTTGTTCGACCATTAGCAACCCTATACATATTGAGGATTTCCCCCTCAGCTACCAGCCATTCCTGGGCTATGATGGCTCAAACTATATCGTTGACCGAGTGTATCATACCTTTACCCTCGGTCTGGAAAAACACCTGATTGATATGTTTGGCGATGCCGGGTTAGGCAAGGAAGAGGCAGTTGAGAAGGCTAGCGAACGTCGCAGCCAGCCCGAACCCGTTGAGCCAGCCATTTCATCTGCCACCGAAAAAGTCATCGAGACTTTTGCCAAAGTGCAGGAACTTGAAAACAAGGCCACTCAACTGGCGGTGGATGGTGGTTCAGCTTCACCTTATACTGGCAAACCCGCCCCGCAGTTGGTATCGGTTGTCAGCGACAAATTGGCCTGGACGGACGAAGCCGAGAAAGCTCTAAAACAGATTCCCTTCTTCGTGCGGCCCAAAGTACAGAAGCGCGTCGAAGAATATGCCCGCACCCAGGGCTATAGCCTCATCACCCTGGACCTGGTGTATGAGGTTAAGGAAAAAGCGGGCTAACAGGTTTTAAACCTAACCCCCTACCCCTTTCCCTATAAAGAAAGGGGAAGATTTGATTAACTTTTCGCTTTAGAGTATTTTTTAATCTGTGAGTGTGCGGAAGCGGCTCGCAAGAAAGGGATATATAGTAAGATGAACCACGCTTATGCTTTTTACGGCAAGGGTGGCATCGGCAAGAGCACTACAGCCTCAAATGTCGCAGTCGCTATGGCGAAGTTGGGGGGGAAAGTCTTGCTAATTGGATGTGACCCCAAGCACGATTCGACTTTTACAATCACCGGGCACATGATTGATACGGTGATTGACACATTGGAGAAGAAAAACTATCACGCCGAGGAAATCGAAGCGGACGATATAATCAAAACTGGTTATATGGGCGTGGCGGCGGTAGAAGCGGGTGGCCCACCTGCCGGGGTCGGTTGTGGGGGATATGTAGTGGGCGAGACCATGAAAATGCTCAACCGTATGGGGGTTTACGAGAAGTATGACGTAATCCTCTTTGACGTGTTAGGTGACGTGGTGTGCGGCGGTTTCGCTACACCGCTACAGTGGGCCGAATACGCCGTGATTGTCGCTGCCAACGACTTCGACAGTCTCTTTGCTGCCAATCGCATCTGTGTGGCGGTCAAGGCCAAGTCCGCCAAGTATCCGGTGCGTCTGGCGGGTATTGTGGGCAACCGCATCGTCAACAATATCGAGGGCAAAGGCGAAAACGGGCACGAACTGATTGACCTCTTCGCCACCGAGGTTGGGGCCAACGTGCTGGGCTTTATCCCCGCCGAGGATTCGATTCGCCGCAGCCGCATCGAGGGCAAGACCCTGTTCGAGATTGAGGGTATGAACACCCAGCCCTACGAAGACCTTGCCAACACTCTGCTCTGCGAACCCGAACTGGTCATCCCCACCCCCATGAATGACCGCAAAGTTTTCCAGGTCATCGGTGGTCGGTTCTAATTCAAACAAAACTGTAGGGGCGAACACAAGGTTCGCCCTTTTTTAATAAGCTATTTCTTTGGACTAGATAATGTAGGCCAAGCCGATATTGGTTGTGGAGGCACACTCAGGTCGAGAGGTTTGCTATCTGGACGTGTTCCCCAACCCTTAACTTCACCATCAGTATTTAATAATATCCACATGTTGTCATAATTAATACCAGATGTCGTTCCACTTGCATTAGGCGCACCTGTAACAATAACTTTTCCTTTTAGAATAACCAGCCAAACCTGAGAATCAACTTTTATGTTATCTTTGCTAAAAGGGTCTAGTCGGGCATTGTATTCGCTTATCGACATTTGCTTTGATAATATACTTGTTGGAGCGTCCTGCAAGCCAAATTTGTGAGCATGTACTAAAGCCTTAGACTCAATTTCACTCTGGGATAAGGGTATTGTAGTTGCGGTAGCCCCCTTGTTAAATAGGATAATCATAGCAAAAATACCCACTACAGTAAAAATAGATAATAAGCTAAAAGCAAAAATCTTTCTTCTCATGTTTTTATCCTTTCTAATTAATCAAAATGACACTTATAGCGTAATCATTCACGCCTGGGTCGCGGTTTAAATTGAAATTCTTTTGCGCGTAGGCCAAAATTTGGCTGATTCGCTACCTCAAACTGTCAGGTCGTGAAAGATTACAATAATACATTTAGTTATTCCCACCCACTTGAAAATTAGTACCAGTTAAAGTATTAACATAGTAGCCCGACGCTACCTGTGTATAGAAAGATGGAAAAGTCGTCCAACCACCTGAAGTAGTGCTGGCATATTGATTGTTCAAACAACCAGAAACACCTATAGCGTTAGCATCTGTGTATGCTTCAGCCCCACAGAAGACACGAGTTAAACTAGCAGAAGCTGGTCGGTTTGTGACAATAAACCCATCATAAGTCATAGTGTACCCACTGTAGAAACTATCCCAAATAAGTTGATAGTTGTGAGTGCTGCCAGGTGTGGGTCTAAAGGAGAAGTCCTTCTCAAAGTGACCACTACTAGGGTCTTGAGATACAACATGCACTGATATAGTTCCTTGTGAATTTTTATACCATCCTACTTCTGCATAATAGTTTATACTATCTTGAGGATTATATTGTACAGTTGCACGAACCCATGAATACCCACCATCACGCACTTGAGGATTAGCAGTTTCAATATCAGACTTAGTACCCCACCAATTCCCGTCGTAATTCCCAGTTGCATTAGGTAAAAAAGCAGCAACGGCTGTATGATTTTCAAACAATAACGAACTTAAAACTGTAGTGAAAATTAGAACGACAACCATTACCCTACTTAGTAATGCTCTTTTGGATAACATTCTCTTATCTCCAATCTGATTCTACCATTTGGACGCTTTGGACGCTCATTTTTCATCCTGGTACAAATAGCACCAAACCTTATGTGGTACATGCTCGATAGGAAATTTTGGACTATTGCTATAGGTTATAGTTTAGTCCAAAAATCCTCCTTTAAACTTTTATTACAGGGCTTTGAGATTATCTAAACCCTTTTCGTATTTATTTGAGTGGGTTTGTATTTGACGATTATTATAGTGTTTGTATGTTGTGAATACATTGAAATTATAACACAAATATAGGCACTTGTCAATGGTTTTTAAAGTTTTTTTCAGTTGACTTTATATTTTGATGGTGGGTAAATATCGAATTATTAATATGATACGATATTGCTTATTGTAAAGCAATATAACTTGGTTGCGGCATTGCAGTAAAGAGCGTTGTTTTGATGATGCATCTCTGCAACGGGCGAAATAAATTGCCAGGGGTTATCAGTTCGTAGATAATAAGGGGAAATCGGCAATAATCATGCGGAGGGAGTTATAACATTGTTTGAGAATCTGGGCGAGCTAATCGAGGGCTACAAATTCGTGCTGAGAATGCCGATACAGTTCCAGAATATTGACGGGATGGGCCACTGCAACAACGTCTCCTACTTCTCCTTTCTGGAAACAACCCGCCTGGAATATTTCGTCCAGCTAATGCAGTTACAGGAAGGCATTCACCAGATGAACAACATGCCGTTCATACTTGGCGGGCAAAGCATTATCTATCGCAACCCGGCCCTGTTCCGCGAGAATCTGCTAATCGGCCTGCGGACAAACTGGATAAAACGCAGTAGCTTTGGCTTTGAGTACGAAATGCGCGAAGAAAAAAGCCGCCGCCTGATAGCCGAAGGGGGCGGAACCCATGTAATGTTCGACTACCAGACCCAACGTTCTATGCCCATGCCCGAAGAATGGATAAACCTCATCGAAAACTTCGAAGGCCGAAAGCTCAGGGGGTAGTTGTTGATTGTTCGAGTTCCCCCTTCCCTGGATCAGGGAAAGGGGCTAGGGGGTTAGGCTAGATTACTTCTCAATATCCCGCTGCTGGAAACGGAAAACCGCCCCTGACACAAACACCACGCTCAGAGTCAGCATCACCAGAATCACCAGCCAATCCAGGCCATTAACTAACGGCTTGCCATATTCCCGAAACACCGACAGTTTCACAAGGGCCTCTGGTATCTTCAACACCTGGTCGAGCAAATCGGTCAGATAGCTTACAATTACCAGCCCGCCCGTAACAGCCACCGCCCAACCAGGCCCAAAAGCCGCCAGGATATAACCGATTGCTTCAATGATTAAACCCACCACCCATAAACCGAAGAAAGCCCCAAAAGCATTAGCCGCGTTTACCGAGATATTAAAAATCAGACAACTCAGGGCAAAAATCGCGCCCGTTAAGCCAATCATCAAAGCCGTAGAAACTACTGCCACCCCAAAATAGGTCAGCAATAAACGCCAGCGCGGTTGGGGCACACTCAGAACCAGTTCCAACCGCCCCTCGTTCTCTTCCGAAGTCCAACTTGCGACCTGTATCACCGCGTAAGCCGCCACCAGCAGCACCAGAAACAGAAAGATAAACAGACTCAAAAGGTTCTCGTTGCTAGTCAGGTTTGTAAAACCCAGCTGTTTATAAATATCGGTATTACCCAACAAATCAACCATGCTACCTTTTATATCGTTGAAAGAGGCTAGCATTAGTAAAGTGTAAGCCGAAATACTCAAAGCCCAGACAACTATTCCCGTCCAGGTCGCCCGCAACCCAAAACCGAAATTATTCGACAGCCAGGGTGCGGTTGGTTCGGGGAGCTTCCGGGCTTTAGTAACAACCACCGCTGAACTTCTCTTAAATAGCTCGAAATAGCCATTCAGGTCTCGCTGCTGAAACATCCAGACCGCCACCCCTACTTCCAGAACGATAATAAGGGCTAAAACAACCATACCGCCCCAGTTTGGGCCTACGCTAATGGCAAGCGGCTGACTCAAACTGATATAATAGAAGGGATTGATATAGCCAGTCCATTTTAAGGACTCAACACTCTGTGACAAATTATTAAGCAGGTAGGTACCCGCCATAAGGCCACCCGCCCAACTTGCCGCTATCTTACGCGAGGTAAGTTGGCTGAAAAGCAGGGCTAATGCGCCAAACACTAACGCCGCCAAACCCCAGTTCAAACATGCCAAAGCCGCATCAAATGGGCTAAGGGTGGCCTTACTAATTATTGCCGCCAGCGTCAGCCCCAGCCAGATAGGTATTAAAATCCCCACTAAAGCTACTAATAAGCCCGCCTCCTTTTGCCACAGGAGCGAAACCCTGGTACGGGGAGTGCTTGCCAGCAAATCCAGACTACCACGCTCTTCTTCGCTGCGAACCAGCGCACTACCGACCAGCAATGCCCAAATACCCAGCAAAACGGGCATCACACTACCAATCTTGACGTTGATATAACCACCAAAAGTATCAATGTCGTAAACCTTGCCCGTTAAAATAGAAAAGGAATCTATGGTTTTGCGGTAATCTTCAATGAGTTTGGCCCGGTTTGGCCCTTCGCCGAATACTGAGCTATAGGCCGCTCCATAACTCAACATAATCAGGCCGAGGCCGCCGCCCCAAATCAAAATCTGTCGGCGGTAATCGCGTACAGTTTTAAGAAAGATGTTTAGTAGCATCGCCCTACCTCCTAATTCGCCCGGTTCTCATCCCGATAATAATCGAGAAAAGTATCTTCCAGGGAGGGTTCCCGGCTGACGAAATTGACCAACGGATATTTAGCCGCAGTTTTCACCACCGCATCGAGCATATCGGCCCGCACCGTGCAGCGCAAAACCTCGTGCGAATTAATGGAAACTTTTTCGAGGTGGTCAACTCCCGCCAGTTTCTTAAACTCCTCCAGAGGAACGGTTCCGGCGAAAGTCAGCTCAAGCACATGGCTCTTCAGGTCAGTCAGGTCACTGATGCCACCCACCTTGACTAGCTTTCCCTCCCGAATAATCCCCACCCGGTCACAAATTTTCTCCACTTCACTCATAATATGGGAGGAGAAAAAGACCGAACTGCCAGCCTGCCGAGCTTCATGCAACATTTTATAGACTTCCTGCTGGTTGAGCGGGTCTAGGCCACTGGTGGGTTCGTCCAGAACCAACAGGCGCGGTTGGTGCATCAACGCCTGAATAATCCCAACCTTTTGTTTATTTCCCCGTGAGTATGCTCGGAATTTTTTGCTCATATCCAGTTCCAGCCGCTCTGCCATTGTAGTAATCACTTTCCAGTCTACCCCGCCCCGCAGATTGGCAAAATATTTCAGGGTTTCAGCTCCCGTCAAACCAGGATAAAGCGAAAACTCTCCAGGCAAATAGCCAATATGCTTGTGGATTTCGACGCTATCACGTTGACTATCCAGACCCAAAACCGTCGCCCGACCGCTATTGGGTTTAATCAGGTTTAACAATAGGCGGATAGTGGTGGTTTTGCCTGCCCCGTTCGGCCCCAGAAAGCCAAAGACCTCGCCCTCGCCTACCTCCAAATTCAGTTCGGTTATACCCCGGCTATGTCCATAAGTTTTAGTAAGTTTTTCGGTTTGTATAGCGAAACTAGAATCGGTGGCAACTGTGCGGCTATTACTTTTATTTATTTCTTTTTGCGCTTCGGTTTTTTGCACTTCCATGCTCAACACCTCCCGAAATCCACATTCAAAATTAATTTTAAACTATGCCTGGTAAATTCCGTATTTCAGCAACTCAAAAATCTCGCTAATCTCCTCTAAAACTTTTGGCAACATAGTAGCGTCAAAAGGTTTATTGCCAATTTGGTGTAAGAGTTGTTGCTGATAACCCTCCAGTGCCCAACGCACCATTTGATAAGCCTTCTCCGGCGAGACCTCCGGGCGTATAAGCTCCCGGTTTAGCTTTGCCATTGTTTGGTGGTAAATCTCCCAGCCTTTTTCAACATACTCCTTTAATAGTTCATAATAAAGCGGGTTTGATTGATTGGTAGCCATCCACTGGAAAAGAGCAAATTCCTTTGGATATTCCGACTGAAGCCGAGCTTTTCTTAAAATATAGGCCCGGATAGTTTCAAAGAAATCCTCCCCCAGATTCTCCTCCGACAAGTCGAAAGCTGCCAAAACTTTTTCATAACTGCTGTCTACCACATAACAAAACAATTCCTCTTTGCTGGAAAAATATTTAAACAGCGTCCCTTTGCCAATTCCGGCCTGTTCAACAATACGATTGGTGGATGCCAATTCGTAGCCATACTCAACGAACTCATCCAGGCTGGCTTGGACAATCGCCTTTTGTTTTTGCTTTTCCAGTTTTAGAAAGTGGTCTAGTGCCATATACCTCTTACAATCTTTGCAATGTGACCACTTGGTCACGAAACTATCTTACTCCCACTTTTAGTAAATTACAAGCCCCTTTTTATTAGACCTTAGAACTAGATAACGTCTAAACCCTGGAACTTTAGAAAACAGACCTTGACAAAGCTTTAAGGTTTAGATATACTTTAGATGGTTATTAAAAGTAATAACGAAAGATACTTGGAAATGTTAATAGTTGGAGAGTCAGCTTGAAAGTCGAAATAGCCGTATCACCCGTCTTTGATGTCCTGACCGGGCTGTATCTGAGCAATTGCACCGATAAGACGCACGCTAAAAGTGCTGACCATACTAAAGCCGAAGGGATACTTCAGCTACGAAGTAATTTGCGCCCACGCTTACAGGGTAACCTGGATAAATATTTTGATGAAAATTCATATCCAGGGTTGGGGCTTTTAAGTCTGGCGGGAGAAAAGTTTTTTGCCAGCGTGCCCGCCTTTCTGGAAGCCCTGACCCAATTGCCCTTGACCCAAATGGCGGCAGCATTGCTTTCTTTCGGCAAAATTTATCGGGGAAATTTGAGAACCGATAAAAGAATTGAAGAATTGCTGGCAAATCGGCAATTACTGGTGGAGCATATCGAGCAAAATATGACCATACCAGCCGAAAAGGTCGAGCAATTAGCCGATATTGTGCTAGACCCTGCCACCGCTCGCGACGACCTGGCTGAACTGATTGAGCATTACTGGTATGTAAATATGCCGCCTGAAACCGAAAAACTTAACCAAACCCGGTTGCTGGTGGCTGATAAAACCCGCAGCAAACTCAGTGAACTGGGGCCGTTAGCCCTGGTAGAGGTTATTACCCATCTACACCTGATAGAAAAACAGGATAGCTACGAACGGGTAATTCTCGCGCCCAGTGGCTTAAACGATAAGGGGATAGTCGCTACCGAGAATCAGGACGAAACCTGTCTGATTGTGGTTTATGGGCAGGACAACGATATTTTTACCGTACCAAAAAGCGAAACCAAAGAGGAAGAAACGGTTGACCCAACTAAACTGGCAACCTTCTTTAACACTCTTAGCGATAAAACTCGGCTGGAAATTGTACGGATATTAACCGACCGACCCCACTACGGGCAAGAATTGGCGAAAATTTTGGGCATTTCCAACGCAACGGTTTTTTATCATTTGTCTATGCTGGAAAAAATCAAGGTGGTACATCTGGAGCGTATCGAGCATCGGGTCTATTACGCTCTGGATAGCGAACGGTTGCGCCAATTACTGACCAGGGGCAGTGCCTTTTTACTGGATTAGAATCATTCAGGCCGTTTAACGCGGCCTATATTTTTGACCATAAGTTTAGATATTTAGCTAATATTCATTTGAATATATATTCAAACCTAATAGTGAAAGAAAGAGGTACAAATGCTAGATTTAAATTATACCCTTGCAAAAGCTCACATAGAAGATTTGCAAACTGTTGCCCGACATGAACGGCTGGTGAAAGAAGTCAAAAGCCAAAGTAAACAGACTAATTGGTTTGGCGTCTGGTTCAAACCAAAAGACGTAATCCTATGCGAACCCCAAAACCTAAACCCGTTGGCTTCCTAGGCCGAATAATTGAACCTGATTTCATAGGGGCGAATCCAAAGTTCGCCCGATTTAGATCACCATGTCTACCCTTTTTGGTAATCCTTAACCCTCCGTTCTATCAATAACATTCCTCCAAATATGGCATAATATCTATTCGCTAGAAAAATTAAAAACTCAATATTAATATCATGCTTCTATCATTGACTCAGTTCCCTTTTGGTATTAATATTGCTCTATAATATATTCTTGTGAGCAATCAAAACAATCTGTTAAGTTGGTTATAGAAGTCTACAAAATATAATGTGTATATTCAATACAAAGGACAGATTATTAGCATGTCTAACCATATTTCCGAAACAGTTTCGGAAGCCGCCACGAACATTTACAAATTAAAATTGCCGATGCCTTTCGACCCTCATATCATCAATGTCTATTTAATTCGGGAAAATAATCGGCTGGCCTTAGTGGATTGTGGCCTGCCTTTCTCGGCCTCCTGGGAAACTTTACAGGCGGGTTTTGCCGCCCTCAACATCCCTATCTCCGACCTGACCGATATTTTCCTGACCCACTGGCACGCCGACCACATCGGGGCTTTACCGAATTTGAGGGGAATTGCCCCCGATGCCCGAATTATCTTCCATCGCTATGACCATCAATTCATTCACAAACGTCAGCACCAACGAGATGAAAGCCTGAGCTCAATTCGGGGCTGGCTGGCAAATCTTGGAGCAAACGAACTTCTAGCAGATGACATGATGAATTTTCGGATGGACCCACCCGAACTCAAACCTCGCGATTTGTTGGTGGAAGGTGGCGAGGAAATCAAGCTAACCGAGGAGGGCGATGGCTGGGAAATTGTCTGGACACCCGGCCACACCAATGGTCATTTTGTGCTTTATAACAAGAATCGCCAATTATTACTTTCAGGAGACCACCTGCTGACCGACATTAGCAGCAATATCGGCAAATTCCCCGACTCGCGCGAAGACCCGCTAGGCGACTTTCTCAATTCGCTGGACAAGTTAGCTGCATTGGATGTAACCAGCGTTTTACCGGCGCACGGTGAATCTTTCAACGACCCCTTACGCCGAATTGCCGAACTAAAAGAGCATCACAAACGGCGATTAGCCCGGATTGCCACCAAATTAGAACAAGGGCCACTAACCCCCGCCGAAATCGCCCATTCTATCTGGGGTGATAAGTTGCGTGGTTTCAACCGCTACCTGGGATTGATGGAAGTAATGTCTCATCTTGAGCGGTTACGACTGGAAGGTTCAGTAATTTCTGAAGAGAGTAATGGCGTAATTTATTATCGAGTAGCGTAGGAACAAGAATGAAGGAGTAAGAATAAAGCTTTTTCTTTATTCTATTCCTGCCCCCTTAACGCAGGGAGAAAAACCGGAATGCGAAATTTAAGAGCTTTGCTGCCCTATCTGGCCCGCTATCGGGCCAGTATTTTTCTTGGCCTGATAATCCTGTTCGTTACGGCTTGTCTGGCCCTAATTCAGCCTTACCTGTTGCGTTTGGGGATTGATGCCTTGCAGCAGGGTAGATTCGAGCCACTCTATAGCTGGTTTATCGTTGGGCTAGGCATATTCCAGTTTGGCCTGGGTTTTGCCCAACGGTGGGCCTTAAACCGCACGGGCTTTCAAATCGAAACCGATATTCGCAACGATTTGTTTGCTAAAACCCAAAAGCTGGATCGTACTTTTTTTGACGAAACCCCCGTTGGCGACCTGATTGTGAACAGCACCTCCGACATCAGTATTCAGCGCAACTTTCTAATGACCGGAATAATTAGCGGGTTTAATACCCTGTTTCTCGGCTCGTTTGCCCTGTTTCTGATGTTTAGCCAGAATTGGCGAATGGCAATTATCGGGTTGATTTTCTTCCCGCCCTTGATTTTCGCCTTTTCCTGGATTGGGCGTTACCTGGAAGGTTATTATCGGCGTTCGCAGGAGCAGCTTGGCGAGGTTAATAACCGGGCACAGGAAGTTTTTACCGGAATCCGAGTTGTAAAAGCTTATACTCGCGAAGAAGCCGAGACCGAAAAATACGCCGAGGAGAACGAAAAGTATATCAAGGACAGTATGAGAGCCTTGAAGTTGGACGGCCTGTTCCTGCCCATGATTTTACTTTCAATGGGGCTGACTACGGCAGTGGTGCTGTGGGTAGGGGCGCACGAAATCGAGGCTGGGCGGCTGACCATCGGGCAGTTTGTCCAGTTTAACGCCTATCTGCTTTTGCTAGTGCCGCCGCTCTCCAATCTGGGCTTTGTGGTGGGGCAAGCCCAACAGGCTTCGGCTAGTATGGGGCGTTTGCAGGATATTTTCCGACGTATCCCCAAAATTGCCGACCCAGTTGAGCCCGAAACTTCGGCAGAAAGTAACCGAAAAGGTCAACTTGAGTTCAAAAAAATTGGTTTGCGTTTCAGTGACCATTGGGTTTTGCGGGATGTGAGCTTTGAAGTACCAGCCGGGAAAACGGTGGCGGTTGTGGGGCCAACCGGGGCAGGCAAAAGTTCGCTGGCGGCACTGGTAGGGCGGGTCTATGACCCCCACGAAGGGCAGGTCACGTTGGATGGGCTGGATGTGCGAGTGTTCCCGCTGGATTATCTGCGGAGGGAAGTGGCTTACGTCCCCCAGGAAACCCTATTGTTCTCGCTATCCTTACGCGAGAATATTTCGCTAGGCAAAACCGAAGCTGTGCATGATGAAGTAATGCAGGCCACCCGAATGTCGCGGCTATCGCAAGATTTACCCCAGATTCCCGGTGGCTTTGACGCGCTGGTGGGTGAGCGAGGCGTAACCCTGAGTGGTGGGCAGAAGCAACGTACTGCCATCGCCCGCGCGCTGTTGCCCGAAGCTTCGGTACTGATTCTAGACGATGCCCTGAGCAGTGTGGATGCCCGTACCCAAAACCTGATTGCTGCTAACCTGAAAGTCCTGACCAAATTAGGCCGTACTTTATTGATTGTCACCCAACGCCTGACGCTGGTAAAAGATTCGGACTGGATTGTGGTGCTGGACGAAGGGCGAGTGGTTGACCAGGGCACCCATAACGAGTTGATGCAACGTAACGGCCTCTATGCCCGAATGTATAACCGGGAAGTGGCGCAAGGCGCGAGTAACTATCTGGATGATGATTTTCTCTACGCCGCCAACGATAAAACCGAAGAAATAAACGAAACTCCGGCCCCTCCTATCCCTGGCAAGAATGCCAAAGACCGTGACCAAAAAGAGGCCGAAAACCGCAAGAAGAAGGGCAAAGCCCACGATAAAGATGAAGGCGATGAGATTGTTATTCAGGCTTACGAGGGTGGGCGTTTGGGCCGACTTTTCGGGTACGTCTGGAAATATCGCCGTCTGGTTGCCCTCACCGCCCCGGTTATTCTGTTGGGCTCGTTGCTGGAACTAGCGGGGCCGCTCCTGAGCAAAGAGGCCATAGATAACCATATCGTGGCCGGCAAGCTGGACGGGCTGGAACTGATACTATTGCTGTTTGTTCTTTCCGTGGGAGGCAGCTTTGTTTTCCGCTACCTGCGTTTTTACCTGACCCGGCTTATCGGTCAGTATGTAGTGCGCGATTTGCGGGTGGAGTTGTTTCGCCATATGTTAAGCCAATCTCTAGCTTTCTTTGACAAATACCCCTCCGGCAGCCTTATCGGGCGGCTCACCAGCGATATGGACGCGATTAACGACTTGCTGGGGCAGGGCGCGGTGGCTGTTATCGCCGATATGATTACCCTGGTGGCGATTCTAACCACAATGTTTGTGCTGGATTGGCGGTTGGCTTTATTCAGTATCGCGGTCTTGCCCGTGCTGTTCTTCGTGACACTTTATTTCCGCACCATTATGCGTCGGGCCTGGCGAATATCACGCCGTAAATATTCGATTCTGGTGGGATACGTCGCCGAGAACTATTCGGGGATGCTGACTATCCAGCTTTTCAATCGGCAAGCAGTGAATTACGCCCGTTTCGACGACTTGAACCAGGATTATTACCGCAGCAACCGAGGGGTGGTCTATGTGCATGGGCTGTTCCTGCCGCTAGTGGGTTTTCTGGCCGCCCTGGCAAACGCAATGATTTTATTCTGGGGTAGTTCGCTCTTTATCAATGGCAGTGGCGTAACTTTTGGTCTGTTAGTGGCCTTCCTGCAATATACCGAGCGGGCTTTCCAGCCTATCCGCGATTTAGCCGAGCGTTATACCGCTTTCCAGGCCGCCAGCACCAGTAGCGAACGTATTTTTGGCTTGCTCGACCAGAAATCCGCCGTGCTAGACCCCGAAAAACCCCGTCCGATGGTAGAAACCGGGCGCAAGGATTGGGCGGAGGTTCGTTTCCAGAATGTGGTCTTTGGCTATAACCCGGAGTTTCAGGTACTAAAGGATGTCTCGTTTAACATTAAGGCTGGGGAGAAAGTGGCGATTGTGGGAGCTACGGGGGCGGGCAAAACCAGTATCGTCAGTCTGATAGGCCGCAATTATGATATTCAGCAGGGAGCGATTACTATCGGCGGGGTGGATATTCGGGAAGTGACGCAGAAGGATTTGCGCCAACATCTGGCTCTGGTGCTGCAAGACCCGGTGCTGTTCAAAGGGACGATTGCCGAGAATATCCGGCTTGGTCGTCCCAATCTGAGCGATGCCGAGGTAGAACAGGCTGCCCGTTACGTCGGGGCGGATAGTTTTATCGAAAAGCTACCCGGCAAATATAACTACCCTTTGCAGGAGAAGGGGGCGAATATTTCGGCGGGACAGCGACAGTTGCTCAGTTTCGCCCGCGCCATCGCCTATAATCCCCAGGCTATCCTTATTCTGGACGAGGCTACTTCCAGCGTAGACACCGAAAGCGAGGCGATTATCCAGACTGCCTTGCTAAAACTGCTGGAAAACCGCACGGCTTTGATTATCGCCCATCGCCTGAGTACCATCAAGGATGTTGACCGGGTGATTGTGGTGGAGCGCGGACGTATCGCCGAAATGGGGACGCAGGAAGAGCTTATCGCCCAACGCGGCCTCTACTTCCAGCTCTATCGCAACCAGATTGCGTTGGTAGGGAGTTAGGTTTTCACTAAGTATTGTCATTCTGAGCGTAAGCGAAGAATCTTCTTATTCTTAGCAAGATCCTTTACTTCGTTCAGGATGACAAGCTCTGTGCCCGGTTATACTAAGTTTATTATGGGGTTTTCAAATCTTTGCAAAATTTTTCTTGCTTTATATCCCGGCAATAATAGGCGAAACTCTTAAACCCTTCCCAGGGTACTAATATTTCCTTGAACTTGAATGGATGATAGGATGAGTCATAAACATCAGGTAAGCCATCAAGCCCTGGTACAAAAAAGGTTAAATTATTAAAAGTCATATCAAAAGCAATCTCAGGTAAGTTTGCAAACTTTTGATTACTCACCATAAAACCAGACGATAAATATACTAAATAGAGCGTATAGGAGGGAGCAGGGTCATAGTAGGGAAAATAAACCTTTGCCCAAACATGGCTCGGTTCGCCATAAAGCTTGATAATCCCTGGAAAGTTGATAAGCCTTCCACCTGAACCTATGGTTCTGATTACATAAGGCGAAATATTTTTGTAAGTAGCAGACCCCCCGCTAAACTCATTTTTCCATGTCCAGGAAACATAACCTGTTCCATCCTCTCCGAGACTTGGGGTAGGTTGACCTATTTCAACTTTGCTCATAAAGGGATTGTCTTTAAATATTTTTTGTGCTTCATCTCTGGTGGTCTTGCCGGGAATAATGTTTTCGTAACAAGGCGGTTTGCATGGCGTTCCTCTGAACCATCTCGATGCCCAATCATTTGGCAAACTTGTGGGAGTAGGGGGGAGTGGTTGAACGGTGGGTGAGTTGGTTATGGATGGTTGGGGAGTAGTAATTGGTTGCGTTGGCGTGGCTACAATTTTAGTTGGCGTTTCCTGTGGTTCTGAGCCGCAAGCTGAAAGAAATACTTGCCCAAGCACTAAAACAGCGAGCAGCAATCGGGATATTAAAGCTTGTACTTTTGAAGAAATCATTAGTTTCGCAGTTTCCGCAAAACTCCGAATAAGTGTGCCTTTGTGGTGAGTTTTCTTATAGTTTCTTATAGAAAAAGGTGCTGCCGCTGTAAGTACCGTCCACCTCAATTACGTAGTCGGTGAAGACACCCACAAGTTTATAGCCATATTTCAGGTAGAGTTGTTCGGCGGGGTCGCCTGTGCGGGTGTCGAGTAATAACAAGCTTCGTCCTGCCTCCTGTGCGGCTTTTTCGATAGCAAATAACAAAGTTTTGCCTAAACCTTTGCCGCGCTCCGAGGTATGTACCATCAATTTCTGGACTTCAGCGCGGTGGACGGCGTTAGGTTTGCGAGCCATGTCCAGTTGCACACTACCGACGATACTATCACCCTGTCGCGCCACCAGCAGCACTCGATAACCTTTCGGCAAATCCTCGATAATATCTTCCCAATAATGCTGGGCAGTAGCGGTATCAAGGGGCGGCCAGAAACCCACCGACGCGCCGTTATCCACCAAGTCTTGCAGCAAGGCTATCAGGCCGGGTAATACCGCCCTGGCCTGTTCCGCATCCAATCGCTCAATTATTGTTTCGGTTTCGTTCACCAAGAAGGCTTCTTTCTACGCTATCTGAACAAAAATTATTCACCACAAAGGCACCAGGATTTTAAAAGTTTCCTCTGTGTTCTCTGTGCCTCTGTGGTGAAAATTAAATCATATAAGGGTAGACACGGAGGTCTACCCCTACGAAGATTCCCCTGACCCCCATTAGAACATCCGGGACTGTTGGTAGGATACGCCCGCCTCGAATGCCAGACTGGGTTTATCGCGGGTTGCCACTTGTAAAGGGAAATTTTCAACTCCGGCTTCCGCCAGAACATTGGTAATACTTTCGACGGCGGTTTCGGGGTGATTATTTTCTTTGGAGAGGTGGGCCAGCCAGACGGTATGTTCCACATCGCTTTCCTCGATACACCGCCGTAGAATCTGGGCTGATTGTTCATTGGAGAGGTGGCCTCGGTCGCCACTAATCCGTTTTTTAAGGGAATAGGGATAGTTGGGGTTTTCCAGAAGTTTATCAATAGCGTGGTTCGCTTCCAGCACAATCAGGTCGCTGGCCGCCATCGGCTCGAAAATCTCCTGAGTGGCGCAACCCAGGTCGGTCAGGATAACCCCCTGTGTCCCATCCGCCCGGAAGGTGTAACAGACCGTATCGGCGGCATCATGCGAAACCGGGAAACTGGTAATTTCAAGCGGGCCAAAGCTGGCAACCTTACCCGTAGGGAGGATTTTCGTGTTATAGACACGGGTGGCGGGGATACGTCCAGCCCGTAATTCTTCCAGTCGGGCGGTTTTCTCCCAGGCGTGAAAAGCCGCTTCGAGGGTGCGTTTATTGCCGAAGACTGGCACTCCCCACTTGAGCGATACCGCTCCCGCCCCCCGCAAATGGTCGAAATGGTCGTGGGTCAGGAAAATACCGTCAAGTTCGGCGATATTGACCCCTTCACTCAAGAGGAATTTCTGGAGTGTGGCAGGAGGTAGCCCACAATCAATCAACAGACTATGTCCGCCCGCCTGCACTAGATAACAGTTGCCACTACTTCCACTTGCTAAAGCTCTAACTCGCATGTAAATCCTAAATAGTTGTCAATTATCAGTGATCAGTAAATTCTTTAACTCGGTCCTCGGTACTTTCAACTCGAAACTCTTATCCAACAACTAATAACTAACAACCAACAACTAAATTGCCGCGAAAGCCGTTTCCAAATCCCGAATAATATCAGTTGGGTCTTCAATGCCTACCGAAAGGCGCATCAGACCATCAGTTATACCCAGGGCCACCCGCTCCTCGTAGGGAAAATAGCGGTGGCTGGTGCTGGCGGGATAGTTGATAGTGGTAGAAACATCCGCCAGACTGGGCATAAACGGAATATGCTGCAAGCCTTTGATAAAGCGCGAAGCCATAGCATGGTCGCCGCCTTTGAGTTCAAAAGATAACATCCCGCCAAATCCTTTAGGGAACTGCCGAACTGCCAGGGCGTGTTGCGGGTGGCTCTTGAGGCCAGGGTAATATACCTTGCTGACTTTAGCCTGTTCCTCTAGCCACTCCGCCACAATCTGGGCATTGCGGGAATGAGCTTGCATCCGTATCGGCAAGGTTTTGAGACTACGTACATTTAACCAGGCATCAAACGGGCCAAGCGTAGCCCCAAACATCGTAGCGGCAGCGGCTGCTTGAGTAATAAAATCCTTATGCCCGACCATCATCCCGCCCAGCGCGTCACTATGCCCGCCGATATATTTGGTGGTGGCGTGCATCACCACATCAATTCCAAGTTCACAGGGGCGCACCAGATAAGGTGGGGCAAAAGTTCCATCCACCATCGTGGTCAGGTTCAGTTCGCGACTCAGGCTGGCAATCGCGGCAAAATCGGGAACCCCAATCATCGGGTTACTGATGCTCTCAAAATATAGCACTTTGGTATTAGGACGCACCGCCGCCCGCACCGCCGCCGGGTCGTTGGTATCCACAAAGGTAGTTTCGATACCGAGGCGCGGTAGATGTTGGGTTAGCAGCCCATAGGTTGAGCCATAAATCACCTTATCGGAGATAATATGGGTACCCGCCCCGGTCGCGGTAATCAAAGCCGCGAAGATTGCGCCCATTCCGCTTGCGGTTGCCGAGGCCATCTCCGCCCCTTCCAATTGAGCAAAAGCCTCCTCGAAGGCGGTTTTGTTGGGGTTGCTGAGGCGATAATACATCCAGCCCTTTACCTCACCACTAGCTACTCCCTCCACATCTTCCAGATTATCAAAAGCAAAGGCGGTAGTCTGGTAAATCGGCATTGCGCCAGGGCGACCAGGATGTTTAACCGCCCAATCCCCCGTATGAACGGCGATAGTATCAGGACTCAGCTTTGAATCTTGTTCCTCAGCCATTGTTTTAATAATCCTTTCTAAAAATAAAGCTAACGGGGGAACATCGCGCCCACCGAAGCCCCGGCATGCACCCGCATAATACATTCGCCCAATAGTCGGGAAACCGAAAGCACTTTAATTTTATCTATTTGCTTGTTAGGCGGCAGGGGGATAGTATCGGTAATCACTAGCTCGGTAATACAACCATTTTTAATCCGCTCGATAGCAGTGCCACTCAATACCCCATGCACACAGCCCGCATAAATTTCGGTAGCTCCGGCCTTCTGCACAGTTTCCGCCGCCTGAGTAAGTGAACCAGCCGTATCAATCTCATCGTCAATCAGAATCGCTTGCATCCCGCTAACTGAGCCTATCAGGTTCAACACTGCCGTTTTATCCTCATTCCCCAGACGGCGTTTTTCCACGATAGCTAGAGGCGCGTTTAACAATTGGGCAAAATTACGGGCGCGTTTGGCACTGCCTAAGTCGGGCGAAACTACCACTGGATTAGACAGATTTTTGTCCCGAAAGTAATCAGCCAGAATATGAATAGCGGTCAGGTTATCCACCGGAATGTTAAAAAATCCCTCGATTTGTCCGGCGTGTAAATCTACGGTCATCACCCGATTGGCCCCCGCCACCGTAATCATATCCGCCAATAAACGCGCAGTAATTGGTACGCGTGGTTGGTCTTTCTTGTCAGTGCGACCATAGGCATAGTAGGGCAACACTGCCGTGATACGCCCGGCTGAAGCTCGTTTGAAAGCATCTATCATAATTAGAAGTTCCATAATAGAACGATTGACCGGGGAGGAAAGGGGTTGCACCACGAAAATATCGTTCTCACGCACACTTTCGTCTATTTTTACAAAGATGTTTTCATTGGAAAACTCAAAAACCTGGGAGCGTCCGACTGGAATGCTAATATAATCGCAAATTGCCTGAGCCAAAGCCGAATTTGCATTACCCGTAAAAACCGCTACTTCATTATATAAAGAACCCAATTTTGTATTCCCCTATATGAAATTGGCAGACCATAAATATGAGTGGATTATAACATAAGCCAGAGATGAGAGCGATGTTAAAACCTTAGTCGGCAGTACAGTCCGACAAACAGCTTGACAGCAAGCCTGATTCTTAGTATTTAAATAGTTACAAAAAGCTGGTTGCTTTTTACCTCTATTTTCTTTAAGTTCAACCAAAACCAACGACTGATAATTGCTTACTAACCTCGAAGTGGAGGAAAGATATGAAGTTGCAGGATTTAAGTAACGTAGCCGAAGTTATTAGTTATCACGGCAAAACCCGCCCCGACCAGACCGCGATTTATTATCAGGGGCGCGAGACCAGCTATGCCCAACTCAACCAGAATGCTGACCGGGTAGGCAATGGTTTGCGGGCTGAGGGGCTTGGCCCACAGTCGCGGGTAGCAGTGCTGGACAAAAATTCCGACTATTTCTTTGAGGTATTTTTTGGCGCAAGCAAGGCCAACATGGTGATTGTGCCAGTCAACTTCCGCTTGGCCCCGCCTGAAGTGCTTTACATTGTCAACGATGCCAAAACCGAAGTGCTGTTTGTGGGCGAGGACTTTTTAGGAGTGATAGAAAAGATTGCCCCCGAACTTACCACCATTAAAAAAATCGTGGTATTAAGTGGGCAGCACGAAGGCTGGGAGGATTATGCTGGCTGGCGCGACCGTCAGAGTGCCGAGGAAGTAATAGCCCCGGTAGATAACTCGGATGTAAGTATGCAACTTTACACCAGTGGCACCACCGGGTTACCCAAAGGAGTGCAGCTCACCCTGGACAATCTTTTTGCCCTGGTTATCCCCTTCACCTTCGAGACCCTTAAATTTGACGACTCGGACATAAACCTGATTTGTATGCCCCTGTTTCATATCGGGGGGCTGGGCTGGGCCTTTGTCGGTTTTATTGCGGGAGTTAAAAACGTGGTTGCCCGCGAGATTAATCCACCCGAACTGCTGCGGCTAATTGTGGAACAGAAGGTGAGCAAAGGCTTCTATGTTCCAGCGGTGATTTTGTTTATGCTGCAAGTACCGGGCTGCAAGGATATGGATTTCTCAAGCCTGAAGTTAATGGTCTATGGCGCGGCTCCCATCCCCCTTGACCTTTTGCGGGCGGCTATGGCGACCTTTAAGTGCGAGTTTATGCAAGTTTATGGTTTAACCGAAACCACCGGGGTTATTACGGTGTTAGACCCGGCAGACCATAGTACCGATGGCAATAAACGTATGCGCTCCTGTGGCAAACCCACCCGCGTTGCTGAAATCAAGGTGCTGGATGACGAAGGCCAGGAAGCCCCGCTAGGCTCAGTCGGTGAGATTGTGGTGCGGTCACGCCAGAACATGAAGGGCTACTGGAATTTGCCCAAAGAAACCGCCAAAACTATGCGTGGCGAATGGCTGCACACCGGGGATGCAGGCTATTTCGATGCTGATGGCTATCTTTACATCTATGACCGGGTGAAAGATATGATTGTCTCCGGCGGTGAGAATATTTATCCGGCAGAAGTGGAAAGTGCTATGTTTGGGCATCCGGCGGTGGCGGACGTGGCGGTTATCGGCGTGCCAGATGACAAGTGGGGCGAAGCGGTTAAGGCTCTGGTAGTACGCAAACCGGGCGTTGAAGTTACTTCCGATGAGCTTATTGCCTATGCCCGTGAACGTATCGCAGGTTATAAGATACCAAAGTCGGTAGATTTTATCGAAACCTTGCCCCGCAACCCCTCCGGCAAGATTCTGAAACGAGAGTTACGCAAACCCTATTGGGAAGGGCGCGAACGGATGGTTAATTAAGTTTGTTGCTCGTTATTGATTTTTGGTAGGTTTAAGCTGATTAAAATGTAAGGGCAGAGCAAAGTGTCTGCCCACTTTAAGCTCGTTTCTATTCCAGGAGAAAATTAAAAAATGCGAACCAATCATGTAAAAGCCAAATTGCGGCGGGGTGAGGTGAGTGTCGGGGCGTGGCTTAGTATGCCAACTTTACCCTCAACCAGAATTATGACCCACCAGGGTTACGATTGGCTAACGATTGATGGAGAGCATAGCCCGCAAAACCCGACTCTGTTTAGCGATATGGTGGCGGTAGTAGCCGACTCCCAACTATCCGCCCCGTTTGTGCGTATACCCACCAATACGGTTGAATGGTACAAATGGGCTTTGGATGCCGGAGCGTGGGGGGTGATTGTGCCGATGGTGAACACCAGGGAAGAAGCTGAACAGGCCGTTAGCTGGTCGAAATATCCACCCCAGGGTAGCCGCAGTATCGGAGGGGTGTTTGCACCCTTTGGTTTTGGCACCACTAATCGAGCCGAATATGCCGCCGCCGCCAATGACGAGATTATGGTAATTGTGCAAATCGAAAGTCTGCAATCTATGCAAAACCTGGATGCTATTTTGAGTGTCCCTGGTATTGATGTGGCTTTTGTAGGGCCAAACGATTTACACGCCCAATTGGGGCTACCGCCCAGTGCCGAAGGAGCAGAACCAGAGTTTGTAGCCGCCCTCAATGAAATCAAAAAGGTAGCAAAACGCTACAATGTACCACTGGGAATGTTCTGCACAAACGGACAGGCCGCCGCCAACCGTATAAAAGAAGGGTTTCAGCTTATTTCAGCCACCACCGATGCCGGGTTGTTAATGACTGCCGCCGCCCAAAACCTCAAAACGGCTCTGTCATAAAGGTTTAGAAACCGACAAGAAGCCCGCCTTCTACTTGCAATAGCATAAAGATTGCGTTAAAATTAAGTGACATTGTGAACTTCTTAGCAAACAAAAAATGGCTTCAAAGAAGAAGGAGCGAGTTTGATTATGGGCGCACGTAAAAAAGTAACCGTCATAGGCGCGGGCAACGTTGGGGCAACCACCGTCCAACGTTTAGCTGAACGCGATATCTATGATGTAGTAATGGTTGATATTGTGGAAGGCTTACCCCAGGGCAAAGCTCTGGATTTGCGCGAGAGTGGCCCGGTGGAGGGCTACGATTCGAAAGTGATTGGTACGAATGGCTACGAAGAAACCACCGATAGCGATGTGGTGGTTATAACTAGCGGTATCGCCCGCAAGCCCGGTATGAGCCGTGACGACCTCTTGCACACCAACGCTGGCATCGTCCGTTCGGTCACCGAAAGCGTTATAAAGTATTCGCCTAACGCCATTATTATTGTGGTCAGCAATCCCTTAGATGCAATGACGCAATTAACCTACAAAGTCAGTGGTTTCCCAAAAAATCGGGTAATCGGCATGGCAGGAGTATTGGATTCGGCGCGTTTCCAGCATTTTATCGCCGAAGCCCTGGACGTATCGGTGGAAGATGTTAACGCCTTTGTGCTGGGCGGACATGGCGACACAATGGTTCCGCTGCCTCGCTATAGCACCGTTGCGGGTATCCCAATTACCGAGCTGCTATCTCCTGAAAAAGTAAAAGCTCTCTGTGACCGCACCGCTAATGGTGGCGCGGAAGTAGTAGCCCTACTCAAAACGGGTAGTGCCTATTATGCCCCGGCCTCCTCGGTAGCAGCAATGGTGGATAGTATTTTGCTGGATAAAAAGCGGGTTTTGCCCTGTGCCGCTTACCTGGAAGGTGAATATGGTATTAATGGGCTGTTCGTAGGCGTACCCTGCAAGCTAGGAGCAAACGGGGTTGAGCATATTTTTGAAATTACCCTGACCCCGGAAGAAAGTGCCGGATTGAAAAAGAGCGCGGCGGCAGTAGCCGAACTGGTGGAGGTGGTTAAACAGAAAATCACCGACGTTGGGCTATAATCGCTGAAGTGTAAAATTAGTTCTAGAAAAGGGCAGAGTGGCTATTCTGTCCTTTTTGTTTGACTTTTAACCCATAACCAACAAACTTTTTTACAGGAGAAAATATGAGCAGACAAAATTTTAGTGGTAATAGCCCCTGGGAAGGGATTGTCGGCTACTCCAGAGCGGTACGGGTAGGTAACCTGGTTTATGTGGCAGGCACAACCGCTACAAATGAAAGCGGCGAGATTGTCGGGGTAGGCGACCCCTATGCCCAGGCTGTACAGGCTCTAAAAAATATTCAGAACGCCATCGAAAAAGCCGGGGTAAGTCTTGAGAATGTGGTACGCACACGCATGTTTGTCACCAATATTGCCCAATGGGAAGAAATTGGGCGGGCACATGGCGAATTTTTCCGCGATATACGGCCTGTCGCCACAATGGTTGAAATAAGCAAATTAATTCATCCCGATTTGTTGGTTGAGATTGAGGCCGAAGCGGTAATTTCTACAGATTAATAACTCTACCGTTTTGGATACGTTACCCTGTCCGTAATTGCGGGGGTAGGGTATACGAAGATGGTAAATTACCCGTTCCGTATTGCCTTAACAGGCTATCATGGAAGTGGGATTATAATCTTTTGCTCGATAATAAAACGCTAGAATGAGATGGTGAATTTTGGGGATTGAATTTTCAAAAGAAATAAGAACTAAACAAGGTGCTTCACAAAGCAAGGCCCGACCCAACATCAGGATTAGAGTAATATCTCTTTCGATAGGAGCAGCCTTCCTGACCTTTGGCTTGAAATTCCTGGCCTTCTTTCTTACCGGGTCGGTGGGTTTGTTGTCGGATGCGATGGAGAGCATGGTAAATGTGGTAGCGGCTTTTACTGCCTTTGCCGCCCTCACTTTTGCCGCCCGCCCGCCCGACCAGTCCCACCCCTATGGTCACGAAAAAGCCGAGTTTCTGAGCAGTATCGTAGAAGGTACCCTGATAATTCTAGCGGCAGCGGTAATTGCCTGGGAAGGCTTCATCCGTTTGTTAGACCCGCAACCGTTGCAAAGCCTGGGATTTGGGTTAGCAGTTTCTTTTGCTGCAACAATGGTTAATTTCGGGGTAGCCCGAGTTTTATTACATTTTGGGAAAAAAGAAGATAGTATTGCCCTTGAAGCCGACGGCAAACATCTTATGACCGATGTTTGGACTTCAGTGGGGGTAATTGTTGGGTTAGGACTGGTCTGGGTAACTGGCTGGCTATGGCTGGACGCAGTAGTAGCAATAGCGATTGCTATCAATATCGTTTTTGAAGGGGGACGACTGTTAAATCGTAGCCTGGACGGATTGCTAGACCGCGCGTTGCCAAAAGCCGAGGAAACCAAAATTCGTCAAATAATTGAGGGTGTGATTTCCCACCAGGATGGTCCAGTAGCCTATCACGGGCTACGAAGCCGCAAAAGTGGGAGTTTCCGCTTTGTAGACCTGCACCTTTTGACCCCTGGTAGCTGGACGGTACAACGAGCTTTTGAGTGTATCGAGGAAATTGAAACTGCTATTTCTGCCGAACTCAAAAACATACGGATTCTGGTAAACACTCAACCCATCGAAGACCCCCGTGCTCATAACGATAGCTGGGAAAGTAACATTACCGATTTGTAGGGGTGCTGCTTGCTGCATCGTGAACATAGGGTTTGCTACGCATTACAGAATTGAATCTTTTAATTAGAGGAGACGTGCTATAACCCGATTACGCCCCGCCGATTTGGCTTCGTACAAAGCACTATCGGCGGCGGCGATTAAAAGTGAAGGACTGGTAGTTGAAGCAGTCATAGTAGTGGCTACCCCGATGCTCAAAGTAATAAACTCACTCACCTCCGTAAACTCATGCAATATTTTCAGGCTGCGAATTTCATTCTGAACAACCTCAGCCACCCTTAAAGCCCCCTGACTATTAGTTTCGGGCAAGATAATCGCAAATTCTTCGCCGCCGTATCGCGCTACCAGGTCTTTAGTATACCCTACTCCCCGACTAATCCCCTGAGCTACCAACTTGAGGCAGTGATCACCTGCTTGATGTCCATAATTATCGTTATATCGTTTGAAAAAATCCACGTCACATAATAACAAACTACAAATTAGAGTGATAGGCTGTTCCAATTGCGACTGCAAATATTGGTCAAAACGACGGCGATTAGCAATCTGGGTCAGGTCGTCCAGTACCGCTAAACGTTGCAATTCCAGATTGGCTTTTCGCAAGGCTTTTTCAGCTAACTTGCGCTCCCGAATCTCCCCCTCTAGTTCACGCTGCAACCGATAAATTGTGACATGAGTATGAACCCTGGCTAACAATTCCTCAAACTGAAAGGGTTTTGGCACATAATCCACCGCCCCCGCCGCGAACCCCTTGAGCTTATCTTCGACACTGACAAGCACCGTCATAAAAATGACTGGAATATTTTTAGTCAGTTCATGGGCTTTGAGACGGCGGCAGGTTTCAAAACCGTCTATCCCATTCATCTGCACATCCAGCAAAATCAGGTCTGGTTGCGCTAATTGAGCGCGGGCAATCGCTGACTCTCCATCTTTAGCGGTAAGAATCTCATAATTGGCGGCCTTTAAGTGCTCGGTGGCAACTTTCAAGTTTGTAACATTATCATCAACCAACAAAACTGTACCACTGGCTCTTTCGGATTGCATATTGTACTTTCTTCGTCCCATATCTCAACCAAACAATTTATTTTATCCTATTCTACCAAATCCCCGCATAGCCCGTCGAACTATAAATAGCTTTTAAGAGTAAACTAACCCCTAAAGAGTCAAAATAAGGCGGTAAAAGTGGTTGATTGGTCGTATTAATCTGATTAAGAGCATAACCTGATAATTTAACAAGGACTTTTCCACTTTATTTACACATATGAATACACATTAATCCCCAAAAACCTGTGGAAAAACCACTTGCATTATTGTTGACAAACAAGGTAAAATAAAGGGTCAGCTTAGACCGGCAAAGGTAAGGCGCTTAGGTCGAAGCAATTTACTGCTTGAGTGCGCCAACCTACTACAACGCACTCTGAAGATTCAACAATTGAGTTGATTTGGGCCTGATGTCGCCCTCGGAGATGCGGGTGGCCTGGTTTTTGTCGCGTCTTTGCGTGGTTCATTTTTGTCTGGTAAGGCAAAAGTGTTGGGGGTAGCGCATCGGAGCATAGAACTGGTAGAGGCTTGTCAAACATGAATGGCTTCGTGCCGAATTACATCGAAGAAATAAAACGGCGCATAACCATTGTTGATTTTGTTTCCGCCAGAGTCTCACTCAAAAAGTCGGGCAAGAATTATAAAGGGTTATGTCCTTTTCATAACGAAAAGTCCGGCAGTTTTTATATTTTCCCCCAGACCGAAAGTTATTACTGTTTTGGTTGCCACGAAAGTGGTGATATTTTCTCTTTTGCCATGAAAACCGAAGGGTTGGAGTTTGGCGAAGCACTAGAGCAGTTAGCCAACCGTGCCGGGGTGCTTCTTCCAGAGCGACAGGCAAAGCCAGAAGAAGATAGCGAGGCCCAGGCCCGTCGGGTGGAAAAAGAGCGGATTCGCGAGGCTAATGCCGCCGCCGCAACTTATTTTAACCACCTGCTCTTAAACTCGAAAGAGGGACAGGCCGCCCGCAATTATTTGCAAAAACGGGGTATCGAGCGAGCCTCGGTGGAAAGTTTTGGACTGGGATATGCGCTGGATAGCTGGGACGCATTACTGAAACATTTAACCTCGAACGGTCGTTTTAGTAATGCTGATTTACTGGCAGCCGGGCTTATCGGCGAGCGAGAGAACGAGACCGAAGAAAGATATTATGACCGTTTCCGGGGCCGCCTGATTTATCCTATCCGCGACCGCCAGGGACAGATTATTGCTTTCGGTGGTCGGGTTCTGGAAGGCGCACCTAAAGAAACGCCAAAATATCTGAACTCGCCCCAAACCGTGCTTTTTGATAAAAGCGCGACTTTGTACGGATTTGACCAGGCCCGTGAGGCAATTCGGCGGGCTGATAGCGTGGTGATTGTCGAAGGCTACATGGATGTAATTGTGGCCCATCAGGCTGGGTTTGCCAATGTGGTTGCGCCGCTAGGTACCGCTCTGAACGAGAAGCACGTTACCATCTTAAAGAAACTGACCAAACGGATTATTCTGGCCCTGGATGCCGATAATGCCGGGCAGATGGCGACCTTGCGCGGTATTGAGGTACTGAAACAGGGCTTCGATAGTCAACAGGTGGCGGTTGCTAATGCCAGAGGCTTAATCCGTTTCGAGCAACAATTGGATGCCGATATTCGGATTGCGGTATTACCCACCGGCAAAGACCCTGACGAGGTTATCCGCGAAGGGGGCGAGAAGTGGCGCGAACTGTTGGAACAGGCGTTGCCCATAGTGGATTACAGCTTTGCTACTATCTCCAGTTCTATGGATTTGAACTCGGCTAAAGGTAAAAGTGAAGCGGTTGAGCAACTCATTCCGGCAATTCTGGAAGTCCGTGACCGTATCGAGCGGGAACATTACATCCAGAAATTAGCCCGCATGACTCAAACCGCCCCGGACGTTATCCAGAGCGAAGTTCTACGAGCCCAACGTCAGGCAAGTAGTCGAGCGACCAAACCATCGGTGGATATACCACCTATTGTGGATGACGAGGAATCAGCTACGTCCGCGCCGATTGTGCAAATTGGGGCGAATGCTGAACTGGAAATCGAAGATTTTTTGATGGCTTTTATCTGGCGCTATCCTGCTGAGGTTTCCAGAATCAACCTTGATAATACACAGTTGACCGAAGCCAATTTCACCAAAAGCGAAAATAGAATGCTTTTGGAGCAGATAATCAATGGTTTTAATAGTAACGAGGATGTCGAGCAATTGCAGGAGTCGCTAATCCCTGAATTGTTGGCACACGTTACGAAATTAAATGATTATTTGAATAAACGGGTATTTATTCCAATGATTGGGAAATTCCCGGAATATAAGAAACTGGAATTTGACCCTTTTTCTTTAAACGAGGCGATCCAAATTCTAATGAAAAGATTGGATGAGCTTCAATACAAACGGAAGTTTGATGCGGTTAGCGAAGATGAGGGTGAAGATAATTTCGAGATTGTAAAACAACTTCTCGAAGAAGCCAGGAATTATAATCCAAAACCTAGTCCGGTTTTTCGGGACAGCCGCGACAGGTGAATTTTGAGATGGCCGGGGGATAGTACGTCTTAGATAACGATTTAGCACCGGGTTTGCGGGGAACACTGACACAACGTTAAAGTTGGGGAAAACGAAACTTTTAGTTAAGCGGTTACGTATATTTAGGCTGGAAACCAAACGCACTCTAAATAGGGGCTTCAATTTTAAGCCCAGATGAGTAAGTCACAAATGACCAGATAGTGTGTGGTTCAAGCGAAACTAATATAACAGAACAAATAATTAAAAGCAAACGACCTACTCCACCGTTGTAGTCAGAATTATATAAATATTTTTAGGAGCGTGATGTTGATGGCTAACACTAAACGCAAGCGGCACTACGACGAGGTAATTCAACCAGAGGGCTTCAGCGAAGAAGTTTTAACTGAGGATACCAACGTTGACCGCGTGCTTGGTTTTAATAAAGTTAATACCGTTGAGGAGGAAGTCGAAGAGGTCGAGCCGGAAGATTTACTTGAACCGGACACCCTTGAACCCGATATGCCTCTGTTAGACGATGAGGCTCTACCTGTCTCAGCAGAACTGGGATTGGAAGGGGTAGCTTCGGTTGCTACCATGGACGATTTGCTGATTCGGGGAAAAAAGCAAGGCTATGTTACCCAGGATCAGATTTTGCAGGTTGTTCCTGAGCCGGAGGCTCATCTTGAGCAAATTGAGGACGTTTATGCCGAGTTGATGGAATTGGGCATTGAGGTTCTGGATGAAGCTAAAGATTTTATGCCCGGCGCAAAAGATCCAGAATTTGTTGAGGAAGAAGTTGACCTCGATACCGCCCTTGACCTGGAGGGGATGAGTATTGACGACCCCGTGCGGATGTATTTGCGCGAGATTGGACGGGTGCCGTTGTTGTCAGCTGCTCAGGAAGTGGCTCTGGCAAAACGAATGGAAGCCGGGGATGAAGAAGCCCGCCGCCACTTGACCGAGGCTAACTTACGCCTGGTTGTCAGCGTTGCCAAAAAATATATCGGACGCGGTATGTCGCTGCTGGATTTAATTCAGGAAGGCAACATTGGGCTAATTCGGGCGGTTGAGAAGTTCGACTTCCGCAAGGGTTTCAAATTTAGCACTTATGCCACCTGGTGGATTCGGCAAGCCATTACCCGCGCTATCGCTGACCAGGCTCGGACTATACGTATCCCGGTGCATATGGTTGAAACTATCAACCGCTTAATCCGCACCAGTCGCCGTCTGGTTCAAGAGTTAGGCCGCGACCCCACCAGTGACGAGATTGCCCGCGAGATGGGTTTGCCAGCTGAAAAGGTGCGCGAGATTATCAAGATTTCGCAAGAGCCGGTTTCGCTGGAAACGCCTATTGGTGAGGAAGAAGATTCGCACCTGGGTGATTTTATCGAAGACCAGAAGGCGTTAGCTCCGGCTGATGCCGCCAGTCACCAGCTTCTCAAGGAGCAGGTGGAAGATGTGTTGGACAGCCTGACCCAGCGCGAACGGCGGGTGCTGCAACTCCGCTTTGGTCTGGACGATGGTCGTAGCCGCACGCTGGAAGAAGTAGGCCGCGAGTTCGGAGTGACCCGCGAGCGCATCCGCCAGATTGAGGCCAAAGCCCTCCGCAAGCTGCGCCACCCCAGCCGCAGCAAAAAGCTCAAGGATTATTTGGAGTAAAAAAAGCCCCTTCTCTTAATTGGGAAGGGGGTTTTTGCTTTTAAAGCTTTTGTTATTTTCTCCTTCCTTGTAGGGGTAGACCTCTGTGTCTACCCTTTTAATTGAGAGCAGTTTTTAGTAAAATGTGGGTAGCGGGAAAGTTTTTTAACCTCTTTATTGATTTATGGACCTTCAGATGCAAAGATTTATTGACTATCTAAATCAAAACCCCATAACCAGGGGAACTTTAAACAAGAATGAGAACTCTCCACCTTGCTTATTAGTTTGTGATCACGTAAGGTGGGCCGTACTCAATCAATGTGACAGATTTTCAATTACTACCAATAGTTGGAGTTTAGTTAAAGGGGAGACAATAATCAGCCAATATAGGTTAATCGGTCAATTTGACTATAAAGGGTTTCTAGTCGAGATACTCCAACGGGATAAAATATTTCAACAACACCTGAAACTGCTGACTCAAACCACTAATGAAGTTATTTATCAAGTTTATTCAGAAAATCTTTATCAAAACCTTAGTTCAGAAATGCAACTCGCTCATAGCCTAATTGATTGCCTAGCATATGAGGGGGAAAATGATAATTGGAAAGAAATAAAAGCTTTAAGTAATTTATCTTTGGAACAGGCTTTTGAATTATTGGAAACTACCTTAAAGGTCGGAGATGAGAGTTGGAGGGTAAAGACCCCTTTTGCATTGGGTAGGTTAATTTTACCTCTTAGGAGAATTGTAGATTTAGAAAATTCTGACCTTAATTTTTCTCAGAAGGAAATAAATAGAATTAGAAGCTTGATAGATCGCCTGCTCTCATTACTCATTGAATGCTTAGAGTCCGATAAAAATGAATCAGTGAAGGCTGAAGCTGCCAGGGTACTCGGCTTCTGTAGAGAAATAAATGTAATTCCACCGTTATTAGCAGCTTTTTCGAGTAAGAGCGTTATGGTGAGAATAAAATCAGCGGAGGCTTTAGGGCATTTAGGTATTAAGCAATATGGTAATTTTTTCTTACTTAAAAATATTGAAGAAAAAGATAAATTCCTCTTTAAAGTAGTAATTGATAGTGGATTTACTTTGGATGTTGGTCAGGATGCTTTTTCCCTTTTACTTAACGCCTTAAAAGGTGAGCAGGTTAAAGTACAGTCAACAATATGTATAGCTTTAGGTCTAATAGGCGATGATAGAGCGGTGCAACCATTAATAGAGATGCTTCAAAATGATGATATTGAGGTAAGAGAAAATGCAGTTACAGCATTGGGGTTAATAGGTCATCCCGCAGCAGTAAATTCACTCCTAAATTCATTGTCAAATGATGAAAAGGAAATCAAGATTAAGGTGATAGTTGCTTTAGATCGTGTTAAAAGTAACCTGGCTATAGCCCCACTTTCCCAAATAATTTCAGATAATCAAAACGATATTGAGATAATTATTCGAGCAGTTGAAGCTTTATGGCATATTGGCACTGCTGAAGCTATAGAACCCTTGATGATTGCCTTGAATAATCCAAACCCAGATGTACGATATGTCGCAGTATTGGCATTAAGCCAACTTGGAGATTTACAGGTATTTCCAATGCTACAATTTTTACGAACCAATGATAAAAGTAAAACCTCAAAAGGTATGAGTATTAGCCAAGCGGCAGAAAATGCTATTAACTCAATTTTGCTTTCTCAAAAGCGTAAATGAAGTAGTAAATTCTAAAAACTGCTACCTTACGGCTGATGTCCAATTGGTGTGGGCCATAAACCCCGGCAACCAAACCGTTGTGATATATAGTAAAAGTAAGTGCATTAGCCTAAATCTAATGCACTTACTTTTATTAATCTAGCATGATTTATGGGTAACTAACCACGGTAACTGGAACATCCGGGTTAGCAATAGTTGATGACCCGCCTGTGCCGTTTACCACATTCAGGATGCCACCTTTTCCAACACCAGGATCGAGGAAAATTGTGAGCATGTTTTGCAGACTTCCCGCTGGCAAAGTATTAGGCACTTCAAAAGCGTGGTCGGCGAAGATGTTTACACCTTTGTTGAAGAAGCTGTAGCTTCCCATACCATACCCATTAAATTTTGTAACAGAGCTATCAATCCTGAGAGCGGCATAGCCCAGGACATAGGGAGACGAGTTCCATACTGCCTGACTTGGCACGTCATAGGGCATCTCATTCTGGAAGAAAATGACTGTGCCATTATTACCATTCCAGAGTACCTCATACTTCTGATAATGCTCTACAAACAGACCATAGGCAGTAACGTTGTCGCCATTCACGATTACCCCGGTGTCGGCGGTGTTACTAGTCCAACCCACTCCGTTGCCGTGGTCCGCTCGCCAGGCCCAAATATCGTCCAAAATAACATTGCTGCTATTTATAATAAGGCTGGTAGTAGCCTTACCTACTGCCGCACCGCCGATACGGAAAAACACATCCTGTAGCGAAGTTGGGTCATTGGCATCTCCTCGTTTATCGTTACTACTTCGGTCATTATCCTCGTCATCATCTCGGGTACCGACCTTCAAAAGTACGGGAGAATTTACCGTGCCAGCATCAAACAGCAGGCCAGCAAGCTTGACCCCCTTAACGTTGGCAACCGTCATCGCTACGACCCCGTTATCCGGGGTCAGGGTGGCTAAACCTAAACCAAGTAGCACGGAGTCAGCCCGCTTAACCTTAAGTGTACGGTCCAGATGGTAGATGCCGGGGGTAAAGATTATATTTTTGCCCTGGTCAAGTTGGTTATTGATTGCCTGAGCCGAATCGGTCGGTTTGGCGATATAGAAACGGTCAATCGAAATGGATGAACCAGCAGCGGTTCCCCCTGCCCAGCTTGTGCCAGAGGAGTTGCGTTGTACCGCCGGAAGGAAGACGTTGTATTTACCAGAGGAATCGGCATACAGGAACGGCTTTTCCCTGGTCACCGGGCTGGTAGCCAGAGTGGTGTAGGGGCCACCACAGGCTGGCTGGGCGGGGAAACACTGGGCGGGCGCATTCTCGACACCTGAAAAGACCTGATTCCAGACCCCATTAGTCCAACCATCAAGGGTGCTATTTCTGACTACCCACTGCTGCTGTGAGCCGTTGATGACAGTACCACCCTCGAACTTCGAGTCAGCGATGAAACCACCACTGGCGAAAGAGGGGCCAGAGCAATAGTCCATAAGCGTTATATTGCCACCAGTAACGTTAACCCGGCGCATCGGGGCGGCCTGGGATACAGCCCAGAATTCGCCGCTGTAGCAGCCAAACCCCGGCGTGGTTACGTTGATGGTCAGGTTCGACATGGCACGCCAGAAGTTATTGAGGGCGGTGCAGGAGCCATTCTCGCACTGGTTACGTACATAGATTGAGCCATTGATAACGACATCGGTTGGTGACGCGCCTAAACCGGCCACCTCGGTGTAATAACCAACCTGAAAGTTAAGGGGTACGGTAGCCGTGCCGTAAGTGCCAGGCATAAACAGCAGGGCGTAACGCTCCGGCCCAAACTGATTAGGCACCTGCTGGGCGGCGATGGCATCAACCTTTGCCTGAATCTGGCTGGTGGTCATGCTGGAATCAAAAATCAGGGTGTTAGGGCCGAAATCAGGGTTGGTAGCTGCCTGAGTTGAGGCTGGTGAGTTGAGGCCGCTCATTATCAGCGCAACCATTAGCCCTGCCAGAAGCCATAAGCTCGTGGAAATAACCTGCTTCATTGCGGTTCTCCTTTGGGGATGTTATTTGTTCGTTTTAAAGGGAAGTCCGTGATATTACTTGCTGGCGTGTTAAAAGGGAACAAAAATTGAACCTAAAGCAGACGGATTTACTTTCCCGGTTTTCCCTAGGGTAAGAATTCGTTCCTGTTTAATCTGACAAGCTGTTCCAAAATTAAAGATAGATTAATTTTATCAGCAATTTAGGATTTGTCAAATAAACCTGGGCGGTTGTATTGGGGTTAACTGGAATAATTTATTCAAAATCAACCTTTTTAAACAGAAAAGTTTAATCTTAAAACTCGTTATCTACCCGCTCCTTGTCCAGCCGGACGAATGTTTTATTTATTTGGCAATGTGCCGGATGCTTATTGGACATTTTGCCAAAGCTGACTTATGAAACGAGTTCTCAGGCTGTTTTCGCAGTCAAGCTGGAGCTAGACCTTTTGCCGAATTAGAGGCTACCTTTCAACCATGAACAAACAAGGTGCGAATTTTGCGTGGCACTTTTTGTGGGCGACCTCCACTGCATAGCCAGTTGGTATGAATTGTAACAACAAAAAGCCCCGCTCCAAAAATGAAGCGAGGCAGAGTTAAAGATTAGAACTTGAAACCATCGAGGTTAACGTTAAGTTCAGCCACCATTACCATAACAAAAAGCTCATCAGACTGAATTTTGTTGTTAAAACCCGGTAAAATCGTAGTGCCATTTCCCTGGCTTGATTTAAAGACCGATAGCATAACCACTTTTTTATCTTTGGTATAACCTAAACTATCCTTATCGCTGGTGACTGAAGGGCTCAGTTTCCATCCCTGACTTTTGAGTTCCTTATCATAATAAGCCAGGGCCTTGCTCTTTTCGGTGGCTTTGATGGTATAAGCCTCGTACTGAACATCTTTCATCATTCCAAAAGTCATGGCCTCAAAAAACTGCCCTAATTTATCCCGGTCTGCCCCAAAATCCAACCGAGTGGCGTTGCTGTAGACCGGAAGACCTTGCATTGCAATCTTATCGCCAATAAACAGGGTATAGAATAGCATTACAATACCAGCTACTCCCAGTAAAATCGCCCCGCCAAAGACCACAGGCAATAACCAGCGTCGTCCCTTTTCTGGGTATGTCGAATTATCCGGCTGGGCAGGTTCGGAAGCAGGGGATACTATTTTGTAATGGTCGGTTGGTGGCGGAGCAGAATTTGTGTAGGCATTAGAAGCTTGTGAGCCAGATGAAACCCCTGCCAATGCCGGAGTTGCGACCTTTAGTTTGGCTTCTTCGTCTGCGAGCCAGTTAAAAGCCTGACCTAAAGCCGGGTTAGCCGGGTCAATCGAGGCCGCCTTATTAATCATATAGCGGGCTTCGTCCATATCGGGGGTGGTAAATGCGATCCAAAGGTACAGATTACCACTATCTTTGATACGAGAAACCAGATCATTCAAAATGGCATAGGCTTCCTGCTTTTGTCCAGCCTGGGCCATTGCCACCGCCTTATTAAAAGTTTTGGTATCTGCGGGTAACATACATCAACTCCAACCTATAATTATGCAGTTTAAAGCTTAAAGATATTTACAAGCTTGATATTAAACGCCACTACAACCCCATAATACAGCCTCAAGATTACGATAATCATTTCAATCTACTGTCTTTTCATTGTGTTATAATTCTCAAGTCAAAAATAGAGTAATTGTAGGTCGTGCCGATTTGGCTGAAATGTCGGCAATTGGTTTTTAGTGGTTGGTTATTGGTGATAGATAGCGATGGAATTCAGGATTGACCGCCAGGTTTTTGAGAAGTTCCCCGACTTTTGTGTGGGTGGGGTTGTGGCTGCCGGGTTGGATAACCAAAAAGCGGTAGAAACCACCTACCAACTTGTGCAGGCTGCAATGCAAGAAAGCCGCACCAGGATTAATGACAGGAACCCTGTGGCAACGCATCCCTATATTTTGGTATGGCGGGAAGCCTTTCGTCAGGCCGGAATTAAGCCCAGCGAATTTCTTAGCTCGGTGGAAGCCCTGATCCGGCGGGTATTGAAGGGTAACGATTTGCCCAGCATCAACCCGGCCATAGATATTGCCAACGCCGTTTCGCTGAAATATGTGCTGCCATTAGGTGGGCATAACCTTGACCGAGTGGTGGGGGCGTTGGAAGTTCGGCTATCGCATAAGGATGATATTTTCTCACCGCCCGATGGTGAAGAAGGGCAGATTGAGTCTTTGCCAGCCGGGGAAATCGTCTATGCTGACCAATCGGAGGTTCGTACCCGGCGGTGGGTCTGGAGACAAGGACGAAAAGCGCGCGTTGACCAGTCCAGCCGCAATATTTTCTTCCCGATAGACGGCTTTGAGAGTTTGAACGGCACTCAAGTCAGGGAGGCCGCCGAGGAATTAGCCCAGCTTTTGACAAAGTATTTGGGCGCAGAATGTACCACCTTTTTTGTAAATAAGCACCAACCTGTAGCAAGTTGGGAAATTGTAACGGAGAATAAGAAAGCGAACATGACAGGCCCCACGATTATTACCGGATTGAAAAAAGAACCTGACAAAATTGACGAGCTTCTGACGCGAGGCGTAGCGGAAATAGTCGGGCGCGAGGAACTGGCAACCAAATTGCGGAGTGGCAAGCAACTCCGGGTGAAATTCGGAATTGACCCCACCGGGCCGCGCATCCATATCGGGCGCAGCGTGCCGTTACATAAATTACGACAGTTTCAGGAGCTGGGCCATCAGATTGTGCTGATTATCGGGCAATTCACCGGGCAAATCGGCGATGCCAGCGATAAGGACAGCACCCGCCCGATGCTTACCCCTGAAAAAGTTGCCGAGAATATGCGCGATTACAAACGTCAAATTAGCCTGATTCTGGACGAAAGCAAGGTGGAATGGCATAGTAACCTGGAATGGTTTGGTAATATGTCTTTCAAGGAAGGCATTATCCTGATGAGCCATTTCACAGTGGCCCAGATGATTCAGCGCGAGAATTTCCGCGAACGCTGGGAGTCGGGCAAACAAATCAGCCTACAAGAGCTAACCTACCCGGTGCTACAGGGCTGGGACTCGGTACAGATAAAGTGTGACGTGGAAATTGGCGGTACTGACCAACTTTTTAATATGATGGCGGGGCGCATTTTGCAGGAGCGCGAGGGGCAGCCACCACAGACGGTTTTGACTACGGTGATGATTAACGGCACCGACGGTCGCAAGATGAGTACCAGTCAGGGCAACGGGGTTTTTATTGACGAACCCGCCAAAGATATGTATGCCAAGATGCTCAGGACGGTGGATGAACTGATTCCTCAATACTTTGAGGTTCTGACTAAAGTTTCGCTAGAGGATTTGGAACAGCTTAAACAGGAATTGGCGGCTGGCACAAACCCTCTGTTGGTTAAGAAACGGCTAGCTCTGACTATGACTGAGCAATATCACGGTAGGGAAGCGGCTCTGGAAGCCCAGCGCGATTTTGAGCAAGTTCATCAAAAACGCGAACTGCCGGATGAAATGCCGACCTTTACCCCGTCCGACGGGGCTATCGAGATGGTTTTGCAGGAATTATTAGTCAAAAACGGGATGGCCACCAGTAACAAGGATGCCCAGCGCACCGCCGAGGAAGGTGGTATTCGGATTGATGGCGAGAAAGTGTTGAACGCCAAGTCCAAAATAACCTTGCGGGATGGGATGGTTATCCAGCGTGGTAATCGCCATTTCCTGAAAATTGTGTTGGGGTAATTATGGAAGGCGAACAAATCCCGCTGACATTTCCTTCGGGTACGGGTGAGGCTGAGATACAGGCGGTGTGGCATACTCCCACCAGTCGGGCTACCAACGGCGCGGTTATTGTGCTACCGGGCGGGGGCTATACCAAAGACCATTGGCTAAATGTGGAGTTGTGCGTCGGGGCGGCGGCTCTGGGGCTGACGGCCTTACGAATGGATTTTCGCTACAAAACCACTGGTGACCGGGCTAATTTCAACCCTCGAATACAGGGGCTGGATGATGTTATGGGGGCATATAATTTCCTGCAAAATTTTGGACGGGAAATTAAACCCAAACGCCTGTATTTAATCGGTAAATCGCTGGGTGGGGTGGTGGCTTTGAGTTTTGCCATTAGTGAGAAATACGCTTCGGCGGTATCAGGGTTAGCTGTTTTTGGAATGGTTTTACATGGGGCTGAAAACCCCGAGAGGTTTTGGCCTGAAGGTTTGCCAGGTATAAAAAGTCCATTGTTAGTTGTGCAAGGCCAGTATGACCAATACGCCAACCCTGAAGAGCTGCAAGAATTTTGTAATAGCCTGCCAATTCCTAGCCAGATTGAGATTATTAATGGGGTAGGTCACAGTTACGAACCTGTGCCTGCTTTAGATAATGCCGAGGCTCATGCCGACTCCCAACGCCAGAATATGGGGCGGGTGGTACACATTACCCTGGATTGGTTGGAAAAGCAGGATAGTATCCGCGAAGAATTACGAAAGTAAAAATTGGCTACAAAAAAATCTGAAAATCCAGGGGGCGAAGAAACCTCCGAATCCCCAACCGAATATGACTATACCCTCACTTTTGATGGTGGGGCTGACCCTAATCCCGGTAAAGCCTATGGTAGCTATCATATCCGCACCCGACGGGGACGGGAACGCCTGGAAAGCCGGATTCAGTTTGGCGATAATATGACCAACAATCAGGCCGAATATCTAGCGTTGTTGCACGGCCTGAATGATTTGGTAGAAACTATCCAGAAAGCCGGGAAAAGCCCTGAAAGCTATTCGGTCCAAATTTGGGGAGATAGCGACCTGGTAATTCGGCAATTAAAAGGGGAGTGGAAAATAAAAGACTCAAAACTTTTGCCAATCTACGAACAGGCCCGCGCCCAACTCAAACGCTTCAAGGGTTATTCATTAAACTGGCATGACCGTAGCAACAGCGTCCGTTTGTTGGGGCATTGAATGGCTTTATTGGGCTGTTTCCCCTGCTATCGCTGCAAATACATTGAGCTTCCTAATTCTCCCTTACAAAATTTACATTTCCCTATTTTTTAGTATAATTACTTGTCAGAACGAATCATCTGGCAAGTAATCGCTAAATATTAGGGTAATTCCCTTTGATATCGGAGTATATAACGCCAAATGACCGAAAATAGCCTTGAACTGGTAAACGAAACTGCCCTGATCGTAAATAATGAGTTTACCACTGGTCGCCCTCTAGATGAAAACCCTGCCGCAATTTATCTGGCGAGTTTGCGACCGGGCGGGCGTGACACGATGCGCCGCTCATTAGAGGTTATTGCTCAGATTGCCAGCCAAAACCGCCATAACGCTTTTTCACTGGAATGGTCGGCTCTACGCTACCAGCACACCACCGCTATCAGGGCGGTATTAGCCGAACGCTACAAGGCCGCCACCACCAATAAAATGCTTTCAGCCCTGCGACGGGTCTTGAAGGAAGCCTGGCGGTTGGGGCAAATAAGTGCCGAGGAATATCATAAAGCCGCCGATTTACCTTCAGTGCGGGGTCAAACCCTCCCAAAAGGGCGGGCAGTTAAAAATAGTGAGCTTGCACTTTTAATAGAATTATGTCAAGCTGATGATTCAATGGCTGGCCCCCGTGATGCCGCTATGCTGGCGGTACTATATTCCACCGGATTGCGGCGGGCAGAACTGGTAAAACTGGATTTGTCTGATTACAATCGGGAGGAAGCCAGCATCCTGGTCAGAGGGGGCAAGGGTGGAAAAGACCGACGCTGTTTTTTGGGTGATGGGGCAACCCCAGCCCTGGAGGATTGGATAATCGAAAGAGGGGAAGAGACCGGGCCCCTTTTCTGCCCCGTAACCAAAGCCGGAAAAACAAGAATGGAGCAAGCCAATCACTTAAAGCTAAAACGACTTACCACTCAGGCAGTTTTGTACATCCTGCAAAAACGAGTTGGCGAAGCAGGTGGTAAAGTAGCCAGCCTCAGCCCTCATGATTTGCGGCGCAGCTTCATCACTGATTTATTAGCTGGCGGGAATGATCTGGCAACCGTCCAGAAGATGGCAGGGCATGCCAACGTTACCACTACCGCCCGTTATGACCGTCGGGGTGAAGAGGCCCAACGCAAAGCCGCTCATACCCTCAATGTCCCCTATAAACAGGTCAAGCCAAAAACGGAAAAACCAGCAAACTCAGAAAGCTGATTTGTTGGCAATTATCTTTTTTACGACTTTCGCTTTGGAACTTACCAGTTGGAAAAATAACTCAAATTTGAGCTTAATGAGTGGCATCAAGCGAAAGCCCTATTTTTAAATCTGGTTGCAATAAAACTGGCGGAAAGCATCATAAACAAACCGTAAAGAGCGGGAGCAAGGGCAGCCCCTGTGGGAAGAAAATTCAGGGCCAGGGTAGTAGCAATTCCAAACTCGCGCATTCCGCTACTAAAAACCAGGGCTGCCAGATTTGAGGACTTGCGATTACTGAAGTACCAGATGAGTAAGCCTAGTAAATAACCGCCCAGGTTAAAAGCAATACACGCCAGCCCTACTATTACCACTTCAAAGTTTAGGGTATAGCCACTAAGACTCCCACCCACGATAAATATCAGCAAAACAACTGCCAGAGCCGATAGCCCACCAGCCTCAGCTTCATTGTTTTCCAGCCGTTTGAAGCGAGTGCGCAAGCCACTGGCTACCATAAACGGCAGGGTAATAATTAAACCTAGCTCCACCACCATCCCACCCAGGTCTAGTGGAACGCTTTTCCCTAAAAATAGTCCTAACCAGAACGGAGCAAGAAAAGTTGAGAGAGAAATTGATATTGTCATCAAGCGGGTGGCTAAAGCCAGATTTCCACCACCCAACATGGTCATCAACACTGAGGTAATTTCAGAGGGGGCTACCGCCAGTGCCAACAAACCTAATCCCAGGGGAGTAGCAGGCAGAAGTTTATAAAGTAGCCAACCTATTAATGGCATCACACTTAATTGCAAGGCCAGTGAAACAAGAGTCAAGCGGACAGTTCCCTGCCAGGAGAAAATCTGGGGTAGGGATACGGAAAAACCGCTCCCAAGCATCATCAAAGCCAGGAGAAAGGGAGTTGAAGGACTCAAAAAGTTGGCAAGCGGGGCAAAAATAAAACCAGATATACCAGCAATAACAATCAGCCAAACCAGGTTGTTACTGATAAAGTCGGCACTTTTCCTGAGCAATTATTTTACTCTAGTTTCTGCACTAGCCCAAAGCTTCAACTGGTTTAAGATTGGCGGTTTCAAGGATTGGGCTACTCTTGATAACCCGCCAAAGACTGAAACGTTCCTCATCAAACCCCTTCAAACTAGCCTCAAACGGCTCAGCTTTGAGCAAGTTATGGTAGTCAGCTAACATTTTAATTACTTCAGGGTCCTTAAGCACTGCCGCCGAAATCACCACATCATTACCAGTGGAAAAGCCTTCCAAACGGGCAGCCAGATTAATCGTTGAGCCAAAATAATCCAGGCGGTCATTCAGATTCACTGCAATACACGGGCCGTAGTGAATACCAGCTTTAAGGCACAGTGGTGGTTGACCTTCCGCCGCCAGCAACTCCTGCGCTTTTAACATGGCGCGCACTGCCCCTGCCGGATGCAAAAACACCGCCATTACCGCGTCCCCGATGGTTTTTACTAACGCCCCTTCTTCCTCCGAAATGGCTCTTTTTAGAATATCGAAATGGTTCATCACCCGCCCAAAAGCTGGGGCATCGCCAATCTCGCGGTACAGGCGAGTAGAGCCGCGCAGGTCGGTAAAAAGTACCGCCAGAGTTCCAACTGAGATTTGCTCGCCGGGTCGGAGAGCCTCATTAGCAAACAAGTCGCGGAAAAGTTGCAAGGCCGTAACTTCGGCAGCAGTTGTAGCCTGGTCACTCCACACCAGATGTTCCAGAACAAAAAGTTGGTCGGTTGAGGTATTATTTTCAAAATGCAAAGTAGGGTTGGTACTCAGCACTAGTTCATCCTGCGACCACCCGTTGGCATCTGCATGCAAGGTAAGCTCTTGTGACCCACCATTTATAACCTGCAAAAACTGACCACCCTGTAACTTTAGAGTGCGTAGTCGGTAGCGTCCTGGTTCTAATGGAACAGTAATAGTGCGGTTCGCACCAGGAGCTAATAACTGTTGGGCCATAATATGGGGAGTAAGTTGGGGCCCCCCCACGCAGAACTCCCCTACTTCAGCTTTACGCACCGCTTTGTTAGGTCGAAAGGTTAACTCCACCGACTTGTCAAAATTAGCACTAAAATCTATATTGCAACTATCGCAATGTACCTGACGTTGAATACCGTTGAGGGTGGGGCTACTTTCGGAAGCACCTCGGCAGAGCGGGCATAATAAATCCCAACGAAAATCCATCAGACCAATGCGGGTCGCCCATAAGCAGGTTTCCAAAACTGCTCGACGGGGCAATCCCCAACGGTCAGCCAGGGTATAGGCCCGAATGCGATTTACCAGCATATCATCAGCTGTTTCGATAACCTCTGCTAAACGGCTGACAATTTCCGGGTTAGCTCCCTGCTCTACTAATTTGGCCCGCAAGTTAGCCAGTCGCTCCCGCCCACTCGAAGCAAATTCCACGTTCGAGGGCAGTTCATATTGGGTCTGACCCTTTACCACTAGCTCGTTATATTGTTTCAGGGTTTTATTAAAGGCCAGCCGGCTTAAAAGCTGAACCTGCGCGGGGATTGCAATGTAACCTAATAGGTTTCGGGGAGTAGCCCATACCTTGTAGACCAGTTGAGTACCGCCGTTTGGCAAGGGATTCAACTCAGTCAGCACCCGCATTTCCAAAACAGGGCCTTTACTATACTGCCGCAACACTCCATAGCTGTAAGGCCGAATCCACTCAAAGGGCTCTTCCAGCCACTCAATCGGCACTCCAAAACGGGTCAGACGTAAGCGACGATAGGCATTTTCGAGTTTAGTGCCTTTAGTGTCCAGCTTTTTTATATTTGGATAGCCGGTATCGCGGTTAAAACGGTTGGTATCGGCTACTAAAGGCCAAAGCTCTTCGGGGCTTGCTTCAAACTGCCATTCCCAACGGTATAAAAACTCTCTGTGACCCATAATGTTCCTCGACGATGTATCAATTTTGGTGTGTAACTGTTTCACAAATTGTGAACTCTGGTTTCTAACAAATTGTAGCTCACTACCTCAACTATCTCAATATCCAATCAGGAAATTTAAGTAAACTGTAATATATTAACGGATTAGGATGTCCCAGGTTGTCTCAGCTTTTACCACCTGTTTACCTTCTCTACACTTATTTTCACCACCCTATTTACCTGGCTGTTCTAAATTATACCCATGAAAGATAATATTTGAGAATTGAAAGGAGGCTGTAACAACCATGTATGCCAAAATAGTTGTCCCTTTAGATGGTTCCGAGTTAGCCGAAGCGTCGCTCCCTTATGCGCTTGAACTTGCCAACCGCCTGAACGCTAGTATACTTTTGCTGCGGATTGCCGAGTTGAACAATCTGGTTTCAGATACTACAGACCATGAATTAGAAGTTATTAATCGGGCCGAAAGTTACCTGCAAGGGGTAAAAGAAAATATTAATAACCCGGCGACAAAATACTTCCTGCCCAATGAGCGGGTCGAAACGGTGGTGGGTTATGGAGAAGCCGTACACGAAATTGCCGAAATTGCTCCCTTTGAAAAGGGCGATTTGATTGTGATGACCACCCACGGGCGCACGGGCGTAGCGCGGATGGTAGTAGGCAGTGTGGCTTTCAGGGTTTTACAGCACTCCACACTTCCGGTATTGATTTACAAACCAGCAAAACCGAACGAAAAACTGGATATTCCCTCTGGTAATCCAATTAACTCAATCGTTATCACGCTGGACGGCACTACTGAGGGAGAAACAATTATTGAGCCTGCCATTGCTTTAGCTAAGAACATTGGTGTTCCTATTACTTTGCTGGGGGTAGTTCAACCCTTTATCCCAATTGAATATGGCGAATTTGCTTCCGGGGTTAATATGGAACCAGACCGCGAAACCGAAGAACGGCGGGTTCATGCTATTGAATATCTGAGCAATGTGCAAACCCGACTGGCAACTCAGGGATTTACGGTTAATAGTTTAGTACGAGTCGGTAATTCTGCCGACGAAATTCTCGGTTACATTCAAGAAACCGGGCCAGCTATTCTGGCTATGGCTACCCACGCTCGTGGAAAACTGGGTCAGATTCTGGTCGGTAGTGTGGCAGATGAGGTAATGCGCAGCACTCACCTTCCAATCTTGATGGTAAAAAGAGGAATCCCAACCAAAAAAGCCCAGAGCTATGTAGGCGAACCAGCTAACAAGGTAGGAGCAAATACTACCAACTTCTAAAATTCTTTAGCGGTTTATAAGGGGGGTTTGGGGGTGCAATCAATCGCACTCCCAAACTTTTTTTGTTCCGAATTTAGTTCGAGGTGCCCAAACTTAAAGAGTCCGTAAATCGAAGAAACCTTCCCTCTGCCCGTAAGCTGGCTTCTCCTTTTGAAAGTTAGAGGGCATTACCCCTTCTCCCTTGTAAGGGGAGAAGGTTGGGAGGAGGGGTCTTTTTAATCCTATTTCTATGTTTACCTGCCTGTTGTGAAATTAGCTAACTGTAGCGGAACTCCTGAATTCTCTATTTACCCAATACACCAACCCAAAAATTAACCGCATTAGGATATATCTCCCATTTGTGAGATAGATTATTTTCATTTTGGCCTCAAGGGTGATATTATAGATATACATAACCTAAAAACGCAAAAGTATGCTGAAAATTCATTGCAGAGATGGAATAGCGACCGAGGAGCATTCAAATGGTTGGAGTAGGCACAATACTCAAAGGGCGATACAAATTGCTGGAAGTGTTGGGACAGGGGAGCTACGGGGTTGTTTATAAATCTCATGTCCTGCAAAGCGGGCAACTTGTAGCTATCAAAGTTTTAAAATCTGAGCTTACATCTGAACCAAAAAAAGTCGAAAGATTCCGCCGTGAAGCTCAATCGGTGCGCGGTTTGCCCAGCGAAGCAATTGTCAAAGTGCTGGATAGTGATGAGCAGGAAGGCAACTTTTTTAACGTCTACGAGCTGGTAGAAGGCTCTACGCTTCGTCAGGTATTGGACCGAAGCCGTGTTCTGCCAATAGACCAGGCTCTGGGCATAATAATCCAGGTTTTGCGGGGTCTGGATGTAGCTCATCAGGCCGGTGTAATTCACCGTGACTTAAAACCCGCCAATATAATGATTACCAAAACTGGGCAGCCCAAGATAATGGATTTCGGGATTGCCAAAGATATAAATAAAACCTCGCTCACCACCGAAGCCTACGACCAGGCATTAGGCACGCCTAACTATATTTCACCGGAACAAGCCCAGGGTAGTATGGATCTGGACTATCGAAGTGATATTTATTCGGTTGGAGTGATGCTTTTCGAGATGTTAGCGGGGCGACCACCTTTTGTTGCCGACTCTACCCTCAGCCTTCTTTTGAAACATATTAACGAAAATCCTCCGTTGCTTTATTCGCTGAATAGCTCGATTCCGCCTCAGTTGGATGGGATTATCCGTACGGCTATGGCGAAAAAGCCTGACAGCCGTTATCAGAGTGCTGAACAATTTGCCAATGTTCTGACCCATTTTATGAATAATTTAAATAACTCCAATAACTCACCAATCGCAACCCCGTTGGGTGGCTGGGCGAATTGGGGCGGTGGTTCGGGTACGCCCACCCGGTTTGTGCCGCCGCCTATACCTAAAGCCAATGACAAGTCAAACCTGCCGCCGATCTTGCCTACTAACCCGGTGGGGTCAGCGCAGAATCAGCAAATTTTGGACATGCCAACCCAGCCAATAAATTTTAGTAATCGCCCTTTGCCAGGTACTGCACCTTTGCCCAACAGCTCTGACGGACGAAACGTTGGTGGCCCACCGCCGGAAAATAAACAAAACACCACGCCGCCTGTTCCACCTGCAATTCAGCCGGGTATTGGTTCTAATCAGCCAGCAAATCAACCAAACCAACGACCTCCAGGTATTCCACCGCTAGGATATGTGCCAATGGGCTCTGGGCCCAACCAGCAACCCTATAACCCCCAGGGCAGTGGGCCAAATTCGCCTCCGCAAGGCCAACCACCTTTCCGACCTCAGGGTGGGCCGCCGCCAATTTATGGTGGGACTTACAATCCATCCGCTTCCGGGCAATTTTCTTCGGCAAATCAGCCACCACAAAGCGGGCCTAACTTTGGGGCACCTCCGATAGCTCCGCCACCAATCCAGCAAACCGAGCGCAAAAAAGTGCCCTGGATTTTAATTGGAGGTATAGTCGCTGCGATTATTATCATTGCGGCTATCATCGGGCTATTTATGGTAGCAGCCAATGGCAATAATAACAATAATACCAGCGGTCAAGTTTCACCTGCCGCAACCATAACCGCGACTACCGCTGTTTCGACGGCAACCACCACTACCACGGTCGTAGCGACTACTACCATCAGCGCGGCTACGCCCAGCCCGGAGGCCAGTCCAAGCCCTTCACCCTCCCCCACTACTGCTATAGTAACAGCCACCACTAATCCCAACGAGACGGTTTTTCAGCAAGCTACCAAATTAGTAGATGCCAAAGATTGGAAAAACGCTATTGCTGCCCTGGAAGGATTACAGGGAAAGGGCTACAATGAGGAGCAGGTTCAAAAGTTACTAACCCAGTCCTATTGTAGCTATGGGCAGGATTTGGTTGGAAGCGGCGACCCTACCGAAACCTTTTTGACCCTCCAAAAATGTGTCAACCTGGATGCAACTAACGCTGCTGCCAAAGAGGCGTTTGATACTATCAGCCAATATCGCGATGGAGTTATTTTTGCCGACCAGAAAAACTGGACTGCGGCTATCCCTATTCTGGAGAAGCTTTTTGCCGCCAAACCCGATTTCCGGGATGTCCAGCCCCGTTTGTATGATGGCTATTTACAGGTAATTAGTGAATATCGCCAAAATAGACGGTATGCCGACGCGCTAGCAACCTGCAATAAGGCCAAATCAGCCGATAAAGGCACAGGGCCGGTAGCAGCTAGCACGCTCTGTGCCGATATTCAGCGCGAGATTAACGCCCTGACCCCGGTGGCGACACCGACACCCCGCCCTACAGTCGCCCCTACGCCCACCCCGCGTAGCTGTTTTAGCAACTTCTTTGCCTATAACAATAGTAGTCCGGGAGCTATTCCGGCAGGCCCAGACCAGGGTTCTAGCTCGGTAGTGGGGGTGGTGCTAAATCGCCAGAAAGCCGGTATTCCAGGTGCCACTGTGCGGGTTAGCACTGCTGGTTTCTCCTTTACCACCCAAACGGGGGGCGATGGACGCTTTTCAATTGGCGGGTTGGGCAAAGGCCGCTGGGATGTGGTGGTAATTGCCGCCCCCGGTTACAAAATTTGTTCCTCCTTCTCTGCTGCCGCCAACCTTAGCGGTCAATCCGGCTCTACGGTTCAAGTGGATTTTGTCGAGTCAGAACCGTAAGAATGGGGGATAGGGGTTGGGGGTCAGGGGTTAGGGAAATTCGTAGGGTATACCCGGTGGGTTGCTCTGAACCAAAACCGTAGGGGTAGACCAATGTGTCTACCTTTACCAAATTTGTAATTTGTAGGGTTGAACTCCCTTGCCAGCAGGGGTTAGATTTAGAGGCAAACCTAATCCCACCTGCGAATTTAAACTCGCTAAACTTTTTCGGGTTCACTCCTGGCAGGTGGGCTTGCCCCAGGTTTATTACCCGCCAACAACAGGGCCAGCCAGTGGGTAGTTGGGTTGATTTCCAGCAATAACTTGACCAACACGGTCAGGGGAATAGATAAAAGGCCACCAGTTGGCCCTAACACCCACAACCAGAAAAGAAAGGAGAAAAAAACCGCGAATTGGGATAGGTCAAGGCCATCTCCCATAAGTTTTGGGGTTAGAACATTGTCCCCAACGAGATTAATAATCGTTACACCTAGCGCGACCACTATCGTCATACCAATCCCTTGCTCAAGCAAAGCCAATGCCACCGCCGGAATACTAGCCAGCACTATCCCGACGTTAGGGATATAACTCAGGAAGAATATCAGGATACCCCACAACAGGGCGAAATCTATGCCCAGAACCAGTAGGAAAATAACCGCCCCCACCGCTACAATCAGGTTGTTAATAGTTTTGAGGTACATAAACTTCTGAACTTTCAGACTGAAAATAGCTAATTGATTGACCAGTATATGGTCTGCGCCCAAGCCCTTTTTCAGCTTTGCCGAAAAGAATCGGGCCTCAATTATGGTGAAAATACACAGCAACAGAATCAGGAACGAGTCGGACAGAATTGAAAATAAATTATTTATCAGGCTCAAAACATACCCCCCAATAGACGAAGGGCTTAACTGATTGTTTGAGGTTAGCTGGCCCAATTCAATCCCCCAGGATTTTAGAAAAGACTCCAGGTCGGCTTTTAAGCTGGTAAGACGAGTTTGATAATAAGGTAATTTATCGTCCAACTGGCTCAGAGATACATACACAAATAAAACCAGCAACGACCCAACCACCACCAAGCCCAAAATAATAACCAGCATCGCCAGCAGCGTTGGAAAACCTTTGCTTTTTAGCCAATCAAGTAGCGGTAGCAGAATAATAGCGATAAACATCGCAAAAATCAGCGGCGACAGAATCGGGGCTGCCAGCTTTATCCCGCCAATCAGAACAACCACGCAAGCCCCGATAAGTATAAATCTGGCAACCGGGGTTAGTCGCTTGCCAGACGATGTTGATAATGGTGATAACAAACTTTTTCTTACCTTCCTGAATCAGCCTGATAAAATGTAAAGGATTAACGGGCCGCCCGACCTATATCTCCTTCGGGCGGTGGGCTGAAATTGGTTCCAACTCATGACCACCTCTTTTAGTCTCCTCAAGAAGCTCCTGCTCCCGCACATAAGCTGGACTGAAAACACTCTTGATGGTCGGGATAAAGTGGTGGCGTTCCCGAATTACCAGGAAGACCGTAACTGAGCCATAAAGGGCCGTAAAAATATAATCGGTCTTAATTCCGCTTATACTAGCCGGGAAGAAGAACTGCACTAATAACAGGCTAAAGAGAGTTGCAGCCCCAATAAGACTAACCCGCAGATTTATCACAATCATTACCGCCAAGAGGGTTTGGGCGGAAGTAACCAGCATTGGCCCCACCAGGTCGAATTCCGCTCCCTGATTTTGGATAGTGCCTGATAGTGGCAGGGCTTTGAACTGACCCGCCCCCAGGCTATAAACCAATGGTAGCGTTCCCACCAGCAACGTCCACTGATTTACCTTGCTTGAAACCAACGTGCCTAGCCCAACCTGGGCCATTGCTCTCAGGGTAAAGATAATACAGACCACCACTTCGGGGGCTTCGGAAGCCAACGGTGCAAACCACTTCACTAAAAACAGGCTGTCTACCCCAATTTGCTCCCCGGTATAGATAAGTGACTGGGCAAAGGGTTTTGCCACCTGTAGAATTGTAAAGAGAGAAAAGCCCATCAACCCTAGCACCACCGCAATCCGTCGCGGTTTTGGCAAATCTCCCACCACCAGGGCAGGCCCGACTAGATGCGGTTCCTCTACACTCGATTTTAACAGGCGTAATACATATAGCACGAAAATAGTTATCAATACCGCCACATCAATAAAATCAATGTAGCCCTTGATTGGCAGTACAATTGAATAAAGACCCGCCGCCAGCAAAAACCCTATCTCAACCCGATGGCCTTTGCTGAGGGTTATATGAGCTTTACGGAATTTTAGCCAGAAGATAAAGACCAGCAACGGCCAGGCAAAACCAACAATCATGCGGTTTGCCCCAATCATATTGGCAATTGCGTATTCTTTATATTCCGGGTTAGTTCCGGCCTCAAGAGTTAAAGCCCAATCCACCGAATATTCGGGCGCAATAGCAATCAAAGCCAGCACCGAAATAGCAAGGGCAGGGGGTACATCCTTTTGGGCTGCCTCACAGGCCCAGGTCAGCAGAAAAGCCGCCCCAACTACCGCAATACCCCAGACCAGTGCGCCTAGCAAGGCCGAATTGGTCATTAGTTCTTTACCCATCGTGAATTTTAGTAGCAAACCCGGAATTGTTACTGCCGCCGCTAATATAATCCAGCTCCAACGCTTCATTTTATATACTCCTAATTCCCAAATAAAAAAGACCACCACAGCCACTTAGGTTGTGATGGTCTCACCGCTTGTATCAAGATTTTGATACTATCGGGCCGCCGGGAGGTTTAGCTCCGTATTGACGACTGCCCGACCCGCCATTGCGGGTGGTTACTCCCCATTCAATTTTTTAATTGTCAGGCAAATTGTGCCTTTTTTGTTAATCATCCTATCTTACCCAGCAAAATTTGGCCTGTCAAGGTATTTCCGACTATTTTAGTAGGATTTAATCAAACCTTAATCCACCTCGCTAATGGGTTGAACTCTTTGGCAAGCAGTGGTTAAATATAGGGAGCAAACATAACCCCCTAACCCTCTTCTACAAATCAAGGAAGGGGCAAAAGATTTCTCGCAACTTGTTACTTTTATCAAAGGAGATAACCGTATGACTGAAACAAAGACACATCTTAGAACCTGCCCACTGTGTGAGGCTACCTGCGGCCTGGAAATCACTACCCATGGTCGGCAGGTAATCGCCATACGAGGGGATGAGGCTGATGTTTTCAGCAAAGGTTACATCTGCCCCAAAGCCTACAGCCTTAAAGAACTGGATAGCGACCCTGACCGCCTCCGCCAACCGATGATTCGGCGCGGCACAGAATGGCAAACCGCCAGTTGGGAAGAAGCGTATACCGAGATTGAGCGGGGACTTTCCGAGGTAATTGAGAGACATGGGCGAAGTGCTTTGTCGGCCTATCTGGGGAACCCAAACGTGCATAACCTTTCGAACACAATTTATGGACAGGCGGTATTACTGGCGATGGGCAGCCGGAACATTTTCACCGCCAGCACGGTTGACCAGATGCCAAAACAGGTTTCCGCCGCAATGATGTTTGGTAGCGGCTTCTCTATTCCCGTACCGGATTTGGAACGTACCGGATATTTGCTGCTTTTGGGAGCGAACCCATTGGTTTCTAACGGTAGCCTGATGACCGCCCCAGATATGCGAGGCCGAATCCGTCGTTTGCGGCAGCGCGGCGGCAAACTGATAGTGATTGACCCTATGCGCACCCGCACCGCCGACGAAGCCAACGAACATTATTTTATCCGGCCCGGTGGGGATGCTTACTTCCTATTTGGCCTGGTAAATGTGTTGGTGGAAGAAGGTTTGGTTGCGCCCGGACGGTTGAGCGAACATCTTAACGGGCTTGAACAGGTTTTAGAGTTAGCCCGCGCCTTCACCCCTGAGCGAGTTTCGCCCGCCTGTGGGATTGCCCCCGAAATTATTCGCAAACTGGCACGGGAACTGGCAGCTTCAGAAAAGGCGGCGGTTTATGGGCGGATGGGTACCTGCACCCAGGAGTTTGGCACTATTGCCAGTTGGTTGGTAGATGTGTTGAATGTTTTGACGGGAAACCTTGACCGCGAAGGGGGTGCAATGTTCACTAGGGCAGCCGTAGCACCCAACACTGCTACCGCCACCCCCGGTATAGGCAAAGGCGCAAAATTCGGACGCTGGAAAAGCCGGGTTAGTGGTTATCCCGAAGCGTTTGGCGAACTCCCGGTAGGCTGTTTAGCCGAGGAAATAGAAACGCCTGGAGAGGGGCAAATTCGGGCAATGATTACTATCGCTGGAAATCCGGTGCTTAGTACCCCCAACAGTGAACGGCTGCAAAAAGCGTTGGAGAGTCTGGAATTTATGGTCAGCGTGGATATTTATCTGAACGAAACCACCCGCCACGCCAATGTTATACTGCCGGGGCCATCCCCATTGGAACGCGCCCATTACGATATGAATCTCTATCGGCTGGCGGTGCAAAACGTGGCTAACTTCTCCGCCCCGATGTTCGAGCGCGCGCCGGGGCAGCCCGATGAGGCCGAAATATTCTTGCGGCTGGCAGCAATCTTAGCCGGAAAAGGCGCAGGTCTGGAGTTTACGACACTGGATGAAAGTTTTATTCGTCAGACCATTAAACGCGAGGTTGAACAGGCCGGGTCGGTGATTTTTGGTCGGGATATTGACGAAATTATGACCGCGCTCCAACCCCGCCAAGGCTCGGAAAGAGTGCTGGATTTCTACTTGCGAACGGGAGCATATGGCGATGGTTTTGGGGCAAACCCGGCGGGCATTACCCTGGCGACCCTTGAAACTAACCCGCACGGCCTGGATTTTGGACTTTTGAAACCCCGCCTGCCTGAAGTTTTGCGCACCCCCTCCGGCAAAATCGAACTTACTCCGCCCGCCCTGGTAGCCGATGTCGCCCGTTTATTAGAGGGTTTAACCCGAAAGGCCGAAGAAGGCTTTTTATTGGTGGGGCGGCGCGACCTACGTTCCAATAATTCCTGGATGCACAATTTATCGGTGCTGGTTAAAGGTAAGAATCGCTGCACCCTTAAAATAAACCCCTCTGATGCAACTCGCCTAAATCTGACAGAAGAGGAAATAGTGCAGGTTAGTTCGCGCGTTGGTCAGGTGGAGGTACCAATCGAGATAACCGATACTATAATGCCGGGGGTGGTGAGTTTACCACATGGCTGGGGTCATAATTCGCCGGGAGCGCAGTTACAGGTTGCCAGCGAAAACGCCGGGGTCAATAGTAATATTTTGGCGGACGAACGCTCGATGGACACTCTATCGGGCAACTCGGTTTTGAACGGTATTGCAGTGCAGGTGCAGAAAATAGCAGTCTCGGCGGTTGTCGGTAGTCAGTTGTCGGTAGTTGGTTGATTAGTTGTTGGTTTTTAGTTTTCTAACTGATTACTGATTACTGACAACTCGTTACTATTACAGGGAGAAATCTAGCTAATGAAGGCATTGTTGTGCAAAGAGTTTGGCCCGGCAGATAAATTAGTGCTGGAAGAAATTGCCTCCCCGGAACCGGGCAAGGGGCAAGTGGTTATCGCGGTCAAAGCCTGTGGGGTAAATTTCCCGGATACATTAATAATTGAGGGGAAATATCAGTTCAAGCCCGACCTGCCCTTTGCGCCCGGAAGTGACGTGGCTGGGGTGGTAACAAAGGTTGGGGAGGGAGTAAGCCGCACTAAGGTGGGAGACAGGGTTTTTGGGGTTTTGGGCTGGGGTGGCTTTGCCGAAGAGGTAATCGGCGATGAAAACCGCCTTATTCCAATACCCGATAGCCTGAATTTTACCACCGCCGCCGCCATCGCCATGACCTATGCTACCTCTTATTACGCTCTCAAAGACCGGGCTAAAATCCAACCGGGCGAAACTTTGCTAGTTTTAGGAGCGGCGGGCGGGGTCGGTCTGGCAGCGGTGGAGCTTGGCAAACTGATGGGGGCAAAAGTAATCGCGGCGGCCTCTACCGACGAAAAGCTGGCGGTTTGTCGTCAATTCGGGGCGGACGAAACTATCAACTATAGCAGCGAAGACCTCAAGGAACGCCTGAAAGCTCTAACTGGCGGGCGGGGCGTAGATGTGGTTTATGACCCGGTGGGTGGACTTTATTCCGAAATTTCCCTGCGTAGTACCGCCTGGGAAGGGCGTTTTCTAGTGGTGGGATTTAGTAACGGCGAAATTCCCAAAATTCCACTTAATCTGGCTTTGCTGAAAGGCTGCTCGATTGTGGGGGTCTTTTTCGGAGATTTTGCCCAGCGTGACCCCAAAGCAAGTGCCAAAAACTTCGGGCAAATCCTGAGCTGGCTAAACGAGGGTCAACTCAAACCCCTAATCTCAGCTACCTACCCCCTGACTCATGCCGGGGAAGCCATCAAAGCTATCGCCGCCCGCAAGGTGACGGGCAAGGTAGTAGTGGTTATCTAGGGGATAGGGTTAGGGGATAGATAGAATAAAGAATTAGAATGCAAGAATATCAGGGGGGTTAGGTTAGGCTAACAACCACTATAAACTGAATACTGATAACTGAATACTGAAAACTACTTCAAGGAGGAATTGATAGAATGAACTATGTAGCAAAGGTTGGCACTCCCCAGAGTCAACTGGCTGATAACGAAGCGGTTATTGTGAGCGCAGTGCGTACCCCCATCGGGCGGGCCTTCAAGGGTTCATTAAAAGATGTACGCCCGGACGATTTGGCGGGTTACGCTATTAAGGCGGCAGTGGAGCGCGTGCCGGGTCTGGACTTGAAACAAATTGAGGATGTAATCCTGGGTTGCGCTAATCCTGAAGGTGAGCAGGGCTATAATGTGGCCCGCAACGCCGCCCTTTTAGCCGGGTTGCCGAACAGCGTGCCGGGCGTAACCGTGAACCGTTTTTGCTCCAGTGGCTTGCAAGCGATTATCTTTGCCGCCCAACAAATCATTTTGGGAACGGGCGATATCTATGTCGCCGGGGGTACCGAATGCACCAGCCGAGTACCCGAACAGGGCAAATCGCTCTTTAAGCCTAACTCCAGATTTGTAGAGCGGGAGGCATCGGGATTGCCGGATGTCTATATTCCGATGGGCTTTACTGCCGAAAACGTGGCGAAACGCTTTGGGGTTAGTCGCCAGACTCAGGACGAATTTGCCTACAACAGCCAGATGAAAGCCGCCCGCGCCCAAAAAGAGGGCTGGTTTGACGATGAAATTGTTCCGGTAACGCTGGATAACGGCACTGTCATCAGCAAAGATGATGGTCCCCGCCCCTCCACTACCCTGGAAGGTCTAGCGGCTTTGCAACCGGTCTTCTTCGAGGGTGGCTCAGTTACAGCCGGCAATAGTTGCCCTTTGAACGACGGGGCGGCGGCTACGGTGATTATGAGTCTGGGCAAGGCTCGTGAAATGGGCTTGCAACCGATGGCCCGCATTATAAACTGGGCGGTAAGCGGCCTTGAACCTGAAATTATGGGGGTTGGCCCGATTGAAGCAGTGGGGAAATTACTGAAACGCACCGGGTTGAGTATCCAGGATATAGATATTTTCGAGCTAAACGAGGCTTTTGCCAGTCAGGCTTACGAGGTGTGTAACCAGCTTGGAGTTGATATGGCGAAACAACTCAACCCCAAAGGTGGGGCAATTGCTCTGGGTCATCCCTTTGGCTGCACCGGAGCGCGGATTATGGCGACTTTGCTTTATGGCCTGAAGCAGTTCGACAAGCAAATCGGGCTGGAAACCATGTGTGTGGGTGGTGGGCAGGGTTACGCCGCTCTGGTCGAACGCCTTAACTAAAATCATTTGATAAAGTATTACCCCATGCAAAGCGAAGGGTTTATCCTGGCCCTTCGTTTTTGATGCGTATTAGTGTTTTCGTAATCTCCGCTTTTGATACCAATTATTTGCCGATTAATGCCAATGATTTATTCGAGGATGTTAGCGTTTTAACTCATGCGAAGTTCAAGTTCGGTCAGCTCTAAAGCTTTGAGTAAAAAAGTCATAATAAAAGTGGCAAAGATTCGTCAGGGAGAGAAACCAGATAGGCTTCAATCTCTGAATGAGCCACAAAATCAAACAAATATCGCCTAATCTGGCGCAAAATGCCAATCCTAAGTTTTGGCAACTGCCCTAGTTTATATGAGGCTTTGCAAATGGGCCAACTCAATCAGGTTCACTTCGAGCAAACGTTGGTGGTCTACACTCCACAACCAGCCAGTGTTCAAAGATTGGTAATGGAATCGATGCTTCTAATATTAAGCGACCCTTTAGTCACACTTCGCCTAACCGGGGCTAACTTTACAAGCACAATTTGCCAGATTGTGACTAGCCGGTGGCAGCGGCTCACTTCATCACCAAAAAAGACTACAAAATCAGCCGTACCCGAGAAGAAACCCAGGAAGAACCAACCGTGACTCTCGAACAGTGGGACCATTAGCATATGGATTGGCTCACCCGCTACGCCCTCCCCGACCACAGTAGCCCACCAACCCCCGCAGAATATCAACAACCCGCGCTGTTTGAAGTGGGAAAGATCAGAATTTTTTGAAGCTTGTTGATGCAGATATAATTTCAGTAGCAATTTTGACCAAAGCTCTATCCAATTCATTACCGTCCATACGATTCAGAGGTTTGTCCACATCATTTGTTGATTGGAATTTATCAAGGCCATATAATTCAAGCGTTTGCTGCATAATACTTCCAGCAATAATCGGAATAACCCGAATATCCTCATCGGAAGAAGAGTTCGCCAATACATAGTCTAATTCATCTTTTATATCTATATCAGGGTATAGATAATCAGCACTAATCAACAAGACCGCTATTTGAGTTAACTTGAGATTTTCTTTGATCTTAGTTTTCTTGACTGCCCCAGCCTTAACTGAAGTATGGTCCCATAAATCAATAATTCCCTGGTTAATCATAGGGCCTAATTGAGTTTTGAGTTTATCCCGCAGTTCATGCTCAGATTTGCTATAACTTACAAAAACTTTAGTCCGAGTGGGAACTATATTTTGTTCAGGTATATCTGGGATAGGTGGCAGTTTAGCTAAACGTTTCTCAAGTTCTTCTGCCTCATGTTGCTTGTCTTGGAAATCCAAAATCAGACTGACTAAACCGATGGGTTCTTTTTCAGCCTTTTTTTCCTGCAAGTTTTTTTCTAGCCTACCAAGAGTTTCACGGACAGCTAGGTAAGAAGTTCTCAACTCACGATGATATTCCAATTGAATGCCGTGTAACTCACCCTCTATTCTTTTATTAACTTCTTCAGCAGGAAAATAACTATTGTAAATGTCTTTTATTGTTAATAGCTCTAACTCTAGCTCTACTACTCTTTTTCGTTTGTCTTCTAAGTCTACACGCAATTCGGCGGGTACAGTGGTAGAAGTATAGCCAGCCGCCAGTAACTCTAATTCCGCTAAATTGCTGTACTCTGCGCTAAGAGTACCCTCAACCACTTTACGATTTTTGAATTTTAGATTAATTAGACGCTTCTCTAACTCAATAATTTCATTTTGTTTATCTTTAAGTTTTTCTTCTAAATCTGAGGGTATTTCAATAAGGCTGTAATTTGCTTTTCTTTGAATGAGTATATCAAGTATACGACGTTGATAGTCTAGTCTTTGCTGTAAAAATTCCAGTTCATTCATTTAATTTTGTTATAAGAATCATTGCAGGTTTTTAGGATCTAAGGGTAGAAATAATAGCCTCGGAAAGGTTAGCAAAAGTCTCCTCTTGTCTACTTTTTGGCATTTCACTTAAAGAATAGGAAGGGTTATTAAAAAATTTATATTGAGCAATCCATGAGCTTCTAAAGGTTGTGGGTTTGATAATAATAGGCAAAACTATCAAGCCATGTTCGTTTGAAGAAGCTAATAAAGAAGGCAGTTCCTTCGACTCAATAAATTGAGAAGTAAAGAAATCTGGCGAGATAAACAGTACCGCTACCTTTGCGGTGTTTAGTGCGTTTATTATTTCGTTACGCCAATTTTGACCCGGTTGAATAGCAGTATCGTCCCAAATCTCTAATTTCTGCTTACTTCCATCCTTATTAGTCCAGCCGAATTGCTCATAAGGTTTGAGATGCACTAGAAGGCGGTCTAACCATATCTTGTCCTCGTGACTATAACTCATAAAAACTTTGGTGCGATTGGAACCATCACTATTACGGGAAGTGACTGCAGAAGTTTGACCATTAGCTGCTTCGTTAATTTGTTTAATTTTTCCTTGTAAAGAAGCTACCTCGCGGCGTTTATCCTCTAATTCTATCGCAAGATAGGCTGGGATTGTCAAGGATGTAAATCCTGCCGCTTGTTCTTCTAAGAGGGCTAAAGTTCGACGAGCATATTGTAATTGTTTTAATACGGATTCTTGCTCAATCATTTTCTACACCTGGTTACCTGGAACTAAAATAATTCAGTACAAATAGGAATGCTATTTTAGCACTTCCATGATAGCTTTGGCGAGGCTAACGAACACCTCTTCTTGTGCTGTTTCGCTCATTCCAGATAAAGGTTTGGAAGGGCCACTAACCCATTGAAACTCTTTAATTTCAGAATATTCATATAAACACGGTCTGAGAATAACTGGCAGGACAGTTACTCCCTCGGCAGTTAAAATATCTGGTAATTCTTTGTTTTGAATAAAATCAGAATTCAGAAAATCTGCGCTTACAAGCAAAACGGCTACCTTAGTTGCGGCTAAAGCTTTATCAATTTCATCTCGCCACTTCATTCCTGCCTTAATTTTGGTATCATCCCACCTGTCTAGGAGACCCTTTTTCTCAAGAAACTCTAAATGTGGCTTTAGTTTAACCAACCATTCCTTATCTTTATGGCTGTAGCTAATAAACACCTTAGTGCGAACGGGCTTTTCACCGGAGGTTGGGGTCTGAATTGAGACAGTTTCCGCAGGCTCAGTTTGGACTTGGGGGTTAGTTGGCTGGATAGTTTCAGTAGTGATTGGTTGGGTAGTGGATTCATCTTCAATGGGCAGTCCTAACTTACGCCTGAGTTCAGTTACCTTTTTTCCACCATCCTCAATACCGATTTTTATGTAAGGAGGGGTGAATTGTCCTAAGCCTTCAGCTTGTTCTTTGAGAAGATTCAAATTCCGGCGAGCCATTTCCAGTTGTTTTTCCAGGGAATTACGCTCAAGTTCGTCCATTGTTTCCTCCATATACTAACTTAAAATGAAAACTGTTCGATGGAAATGCCCTATTTTGAGGTTAATAAAATATATGATAGCATAAATAGACCAAAAATCAGCATCTATTTGAGGTCAATGTAATAGATAGCAAAGCCGCCGCCGACCCGGAAGCCCGCCTTGCGATAGAGCTTGAGCGACACGGTATTATCTTCGCTAGTCCAGAGTTCAGCGCAAGTTGCGCCCCGCGTCCGCCCGTATTCCAAACCTAGATATAACAGTAGCTCGCCCATACCCTTCCCCCTCCAGTTGGGGGCAACACCCAGCGGCTCGATTTGCACCATCGCGCCCCGAAGGATGCTCCAGACAAAACCAACTGGCTCACCCGCCGCCGTTTGCAGCAACAGAATATCGGTATCGAGGAAGTGTTCATCCTCCTCGGCCTTAACGTCGGCCAGGGTATATTCCTGAAAGCGGGGTTGCTGCGCAAAGGCCAGGGAGTGGTAGCGGATAAACTCGGCCTCGTCGCGGTCTTGTTGGTAGGGGAAACGCAACATACCGGGAGGGATTTTCACCTCGGGTAGATTGTCCAGGCTGTCCAGTTGCAGATGGAGGTCACGGTGTTGGAGTTGAAAGCCATTTTTTTCCAGGAAAGAGATGAAATCCGGCTCGTCCAGTTCGCTGCGTACCAGCACCCGCCGACTCTCCCCACTTAACCGTTTTAAGGTTTCCTTGAGCAGCAAAGTCGAAAGACCCTGACCACGATAGGCCGGGAGCATTGAACCGACTAAGATGTGACAGTTGGGGATACCAGGTACGGGCGGGGAAGCGAGATAACCCACCAGTTTGTCGCCAAACTCCAGCACCAGAGCCACGCCGCCGTTATTAGCTGAGTGCTGAAAATAGGAATGCCAAACCTCCGCCGGGCGAGCCTCTTTGCCGCGCGTGGCCTCGTCAATCTCAGCAATAATAGCAGCATCAGCTGGGGTAAATGGCCTGATTTTGGCTTCTGAACCCGGTTTGTGCGCGTCTGTAACCATGAAACCTCACCCATCGGAAGTCCTATGATTGGTAGTTCCGCTAATTATAGCACATACCCTTGCCAACTAAATCTAAATCTATTGCTCACACTAAACGCCATATTATGGCCTACTTTTTGCCTTTGATTAGCGTATAGTAATAGTTAGAAAATAATTGAAAGTAAACAGGATAATAAAAAATATGTTTGGATTTAATAAAAACAAGATTGAAAAACTGCATCTACCGGGTCAAGAACGAAATTGGCAATGGCAGGGACAGGGTGTAACTTATTCGATAATGGGCGAGGGCGCACCCCTGCTGTTCTTGCACGGGATTAACGCGACGGCCTGGGGCATAGATTTTCGGCGAAATATTGAACCAATAAGTCAGCAGTATAAAGTATTTGTGCCGGATTTGCTGGGATTCGGGCGTTCCGAGCGCAGAAAAATGGCCTATAGCGCCGAAATGTACATCAGTTTTATTACTGATTTTGCCCGTTTCATCACCGAAAATGAAGGAACAGCCCCGGTGATTATCGTAAACAGCCTCACCGCCGCCCACCTAATAGCCGCCGCTACCCGTACCCCGGAATATTTTGGGGCGATGATTCTAGTTTGTCCAACTGGGTTAGAAAAGCTGGATTTCCCGCCTACCCAAACCTCAAAGCGACTCTTCAAGCTCTTTTCTGGCCCCCTGGGGACTGGTTTGTTCTGGTTGGTAACTGGTCGCCGCTCTACCCGAATATTTCTGGCGCGGGACGCTTATTTTGCCAAAGAAAGTATTGATACCGAAATTGTGGAAAGTTACCACCGTAGTGCCCGGCAGCCTAACGCCAAATACGCGGCATTTTCCTTTATCACCTTTAATTTTAACCATTCGGTGAAGGAGGAATGGCCGACCCTGACCCAACCTGCCCTGATTGTCTGGGGTCGCGAGGCTATTATTACTCCTTTGGCTAACGCTGACGCATTTTTAAAGTTGCGTCCCGAAACTGAACTGGTAATAATTGAACAGACACGATTAGCGGTGCAGGATGAGCAAGCCGAGGAATTTAACAGGCTGGCCTTGAATTGGTTGGCGACCCACTCTCTGCCACGCCAACCTGAACTAAGCGTGGCCTAAAAACCTGCCAAAGAGGATGGTTCGCGAACCGCCCCTACGTTTAAAATCAGAATCTGGTATTAGCTAAACCTTCGCACCGCCACCGAAACTAACGCGATTAGTAGCACCAAACCCAGGGCAAAAGCCCCACCGCCCCATTTATGGTGGTCATCGTGGGCATCCAGCCAGATTTGTACTTTGTTCGCTGCCATCCCAACAGGTAGAGCCGCTGCTACTGCCATCAAGGGTACAACCAGGGCTACTCGTTCAATAATTTCTTGCCCGGCGATATTCAATAACACCGCATAAGCCAGGGGCACGGCTAAAATCGCGCATAATCTTAGGCTTTTCTCTCCGCCCCACAGCCCAAAGGCCGCCACGAAGGCTATGCCAAAAACAAGTATAAATCCGGCATCGTTTCGCAAAGCCAGCCGTAGATAATAACTCTCGGCATCATCGGCTGCACCCTTGATTGAGGCCACTCCCGAAATAAAATCGTTCAGGCTCAAAATCCAGCCCGGCACCGCCAACGTAAAACTAACCAGTCCACCCAGCAACCCAAGCCCAAGCCCGCCCCAGCGTGATTTTTTTTCCAACCCAATAGCCAGGATAAGGGCGGGTATGATAAGCAAAACTGCACCATAACTTGCTGCCGCCGACAACCCCGCCAGTAACCCAGCGCATAACCAATCCCAACGATTTTCACCTCGCACCATAAAATAGAAGCTACCTATTGCCAGAGTTGCCGCCAGAGTTTGAGGCAAAAGAGCCGGAGTCGCCTGATACGCAAGCCAACTTGTAGCCAGTAAAAGAGCCGCAATCGCCCCCTCGCGCTTCGTACCCCACAGTCTTGCCGCCACCGCATACGCCAGCACCAGCGAAACCAAACCCAGGGCCAGGTTAAGGTAGCGCAAATAATCGGCTACGGTTTTAGGGTTAACGCTTTTAACCGCTTCCGGGCTGGCACTGGCCTGTTGCAGAAAAGTGAGTTCGGTAAGCCCCGCGCCGAGGTAGAGATACAGGGGCGGTTGGCTAAAACTTTTGGGCTTCCAGTTACTCTCGAAAATAACCGCAATCGCCTGACTGGCAAAAGCTTCCTCGCTAGGAGAAATTGGCGGGCTATTCCGCAAAGTCTGGTAGCGCAGTACCCCACCCACCAGGATTGCTACCGCCAAAACCAGCAACGTCCAGTTTTGCATCAGAGTTATTTTCAGGATTTTAACATTTGGTTTGAAAGTCAGGTAAATTCGAGCAGCAATCCCTACCCCCAGTAAAAAGCCCACTAGCCCCAGCCAGAGCGGGCTTTTAAAGGGTACAAAATAATCCCCCGACATGTATAAAACATAGCCAAGCAGGGCCAGCAACACCAGAGCCACATCTAACAAGTTTTGAGTTTTACGCCCTAAAGGGGACGGGCCTTTTGAGTTTTGAATTATCGAATCTCCGAATTTGAAAAGTTATTGGTTATTCGTTTTTAGTTGCTAATAATAATCTAAAAACCAACAACTAAGACTTACAACTTATTACTTGTTACTGGTTACTTTATAGTCACATTACCCAGCAGCACCGAATTAGTGCCATCCGCCAGGGGCAAGGGGGTAAATTTCCCATCGTTCAGGTAAAGCCCCAAGACCAGATTGTAATCGCCGGGAGCTAAATCGGCGTGCAAGGCCAGATTAGGGTTATCGGTCACGATTTTACCCGGCTTCCACTGCGAGGTCGGGAACGCCCCTAAAAGTGGCGGAGCATCCCGGTTGGCGGCGTTAACCTCCGGATTATCCACCGGGCGCAAGTGGATAAAAACAGTATAATCCTGAGCAAGCGGAGCTAGAACCTCCCAATACGCAGTCAGACCTAGCACCTCTCCCGGCTTGAAAATCGGCCAATTGGGCTGGGTACGAGCCTCACTTTTGGCGGGAAAATAAAGGCTGTTGGTAGATTCCACCTTCCCACTATTCAGCCCCAACAGGCGCAATTTCCCACCAAAATCGGCGTTAAGCGGATGTTGCAGCTTCAAGGTTGCCGAAGTAACCCCAGTACGCACAATATCATATGCCGGGCCGGGCTTTCCTTCGGCTTTGGTCTCGATTTTTTGGGCTATCAGGCCGGGCTGAAGCAATTCGGCGTAACTCCCGCCCCGATTCAAACGGGCCTCCTGCTCCCGATTTATCGCTACATACTGAATACCGCGCTCCCGCAAGTAGTCCAGGGAAAATTCACTGGCCCCGCTATCGGTGGTATAAGCCAGCAGATTGGGATAACCTCCCCACTGTTGGGGACGCATCTCCACCAGTTTCAAAGCTCCCGGCCCGGCCTCCTGCTTCAGCCAGCTTTCTACCCGCTCGTAACTAAAGGGTTGGTCGTTAAATTGATTGCCATAGAAAATAGCGTTGAGGGGCGACCACATCGCCACCACCAGAATCAGGACGGGCAAACCTATTGCCGCGCTCTTACTTAGAGTTTTGTTTAGCTTGAAGTGAGGTAGCCTTTTCACAAGCTGGTCAAAGGCCCAAATACTGAAAATTCCTGCAAACAGTGCCATATATAGGGTTAGGGGCAAGACGTTACGCCGATAAATCAAGCGATAACCATTGATACTGGCAAGATAGATTAGCGGGAAACAGAGTGCCAGCCAGTCACCAGATTTGCGTCGAAAAGCCAATAACAACACTCCTCCTATCCCTGGCAAAAACAAAAACAAACTGTCTTCCCAGATGGCCTGTAGATTACCAATAAAGGGATAATCGGTAGCGTAATCGGCATTAGACAGACGATATTTGGTAATAATCGCCTGAAAAGCGTCGGTATAGCCTCTGATTTTGCCAAAAATAAAGGGTGTGGTTATTAAAAAGGTCGCAACCGTAGCCAGTCCCGCTAGTAAAATTCCGGCAGAGAAATAACGTTTCGCCACCCAACTAAAAGCGTTTTCTTCAGGTGGGCGGGTTTTGATTAGCCGGAATAGGTGCGCCGCCAATGGCAATATCACTACCGTGAGACCGTTCCATTTTGTGCCGAACGCTAACCCTACCAGAATACCGGTAAAAATATAATCGCGGGTGCGCCCCTTCTCGACAATGTTCCAGGCGGGCCAGAGTGCCGCAAGAGCCAGGGTCGCCATCGGCATATCCACTGTAATATAGTGGGAATGTTCGGTGGCCAGCGAGGAAAAAGCCACAAAACCCGCCACCAATAGAGCCGCCCGTCTGTCCTGCCAGATACGCTTGACCACACCATAAGCCAGCGGAATGGCCGCCGCTCCGAAAATAGCTGTCAGAGTACGTTGCCATAGATAGAGTTGAGGGGCGGTGGTAATGGCGAAGGTACGGTCAGGCAGATCGTTCAGGCTGGTGTAAAGCCCGCTAAAACTACCCCACAAAAAATGCAGCCCGCCAACTATCGCCTCAAGATAGATGTAAAAAGAGGGATAATAATACATTTGGGGGTCGAAATTCCCGGTCTGGATTACGCGAGTGGCGGCATCCACCACCAAACTCTCGTCGGCAGGGATAACATAAGGTAACCCGATTTTTTGACCCCAGATTCGCAGCCATAAACCAAAGCCTGTCAGGAAAATTACCGCCAGACCATAGACCGAGCTTTTCGCCAAAAACCCTGTCCACAATACTTTTATTCTTTCAGGCTTTTCTACTATTATAGAAGCGGCTGTGGCTACTAGCGTGCTAAAAAAGAGCAGCCAAACCCCCTCTGCTCCCACTACCCATAACTTGCCACGCACAAGCTGAATTAGCAAAGACCCCACAAACAGGCTTGCCAGCCCAATCGCTAACAATCGCAGCCATTTAGCTATCTTTTCGGTAGGTTTATTTTCCGTTTTTTCGGAAGTGGTTTTGGGCTCGGTGTGGTCAAGTTTCATGCGCCCTATTCTAGCGGACTTGGCTCTGGATGACAAGATTGAGTACAAAATTATTTTGGTATTTTAAGGCAATAGTATTAGAGTCAGACCTATTCATCTCCGTAATTGTTCACGAGCCTTGTCACTCCCCAAAGTGGCATGAGGCGAAGCCGAAGAATCTCAATGTTATGGGCAAGACCCTTCGCAAGCTCAGGGTGGTAACGGTGGAGAACAGTTACTCATCTCCCTCTGATTTGCAGATTGCCCAAAATAGGATTAGCGTAAAAAAGAGAATTGAAATCTCATAGCTAATGGGGCCAAACGTATTAACCTTTGCTTATATTATCCGGCTATGGGCTAAAGTTAAAGGAAACGTAACTACTCAGCCAAGTAGGACTTGACGGGATTGATAAACTGAAAAAATAACGACAGAACAAGAAAATGTCCAACTGAAAAAAGAAAACGCCAAATTGCGGGAGCAATTACTGGCATCACAAAGCCAAATCGCCGTCCTAAATGCTCGCCTTAAAACTCTGGAAGAACAGTTAGCCAAAGATAGTCATAATTCCAGTAAGCCCCCTAGTTCGGATGGCTACAAACGGTCTCCCAAAAAGCGGAGCCTCAAAA
>JBBQZS010000032.1:0-82060 GCA_038207495.1 Chloroflexia bacterium | reverse complement strand
AGATGATCTGCCAGTGACTGCGCTCGGCGGGGTTCTCGGCTTGCCGATAGCGGTTTAGCAATTCCTCCTGGTTCAAATAGTCTTTTATTTTAGTTATTTTTGGCATGCCTCTATTGTACACTACTTATCAAGACTTGGTATTAGACCCCGCATATCTAGGCCTTCGGGCTTAGAAAGTAAGTAAGATTTCGCCGAACTGAAAAATATTAGCCTTGTAAGCAACCAGGCATGAATTATGCTATAATTTTCACGTGTTAAAATTTGTTCAATCTTAGCCGTTGACTCTTTTTCCGCTCGTACATTTCAAAGTTTGGGTATTAGTTGAAACATCAACAAAGGAGAGTAGAACCGGATGAAGCTTATTGCGATCATCGGCGGTATTGTAATAGCGGTGCTTATAGCTGCGGTAGTTGCTATACTGATTTTTGTAGATACAAACCAACCGTTCCTGCAAAAAACGGCTAATTTATCGGTCACACTAATCGCCGTATTGGCCTGTGGTTTGTTGATTGCTGTTACGGCTTTAGTAGCCCTGTTAGCCGCCCTGGTTGGTATCCTCAACAACCTGACCAAGACTAAAGTTGGCCCGCTAATTGATAAAATAAGTGAGGCGACCGATACCGCGCGTGGTACAGTGGCCTATGTGGGCGAAGGGGTTGTTTCGCCAATGGTGCGGCTGGCTTCAATTCTGGCTGGATTGCGCGGAGCCATTGGGGTTTTGTTTCGCAGAAAGAATTAGGTAAAAATATGGCAATGCGCCCATATCGTGATAAAATCGTAAAGCGCGATTACTTTGCCCAGGGTTTTCGTTTAGGTCTGGTTTTTGGGGTGTTAAGTGCTTTGGTTATGCTAGGCCGAAGCCGTAGCTAAGGTTATTTAGTAGTAGTGACATTAATTGATTTTAGCAAAATTCAGGAAATGCACCGGGAAGGGGTTACAATCCGTTATCAACTCTACCCTGGCGTATTGGCGCGTGAAACTCTGGTTTTTGTGCATGGCTGGGCTGGAAGTCGCCTCGATTGGTTACCATTAGTAGAACGTTACCACGCTCAAGGTTTTAGTTGCCTCATTTACGATGCCCCCGGTTTTGGCGAATCCCAATTTGATAGTCCTGAAGTTGCTCGTAAGGCCGATTTTAGCCTGGAACGCTACACGCAGGATTTATTAGCTTTGCTTGATGAGCTTGGGTTGGAACAAGTGCGCTTAATCGGGCATAGTTGGGGCGGGGTTGTTGTGATGGAATTTGCCGCCCGTTATTCTACACGGGTTAATAATCTGGTGGTGATTGGCGCGGCCTATTTTGACCCCAAAAATTGGCTACATTTATTATTCAAGTGGATTAGCTGGATAATTGCCTGGCTACTTGTGGGGCTTAAGCCTGTTTTGCGTCGTTCGGCAAGAATACGGCGATTGGGGGTAAGGCGTTATAGTTATCGCCCACTCCCCCCAGAGGCGGGTGAGACCATCATGAATGACGTAATAAACAGCGATAACCGCGCTCTTGTCCAGACCCTGCTGGCTGGTTACGAGGTGGATTTTAAAAAACTTTGCCCCGCTCTTTCGGTGCCTGTGCTTTATCTAGGTGGGCAGCAAGATGTGGTTGCCTCGCTTCAGTTCGTCAAACCTTTTGTTGAGCTTACCCCTAAGGCAAAATATGCCGACCTCGCCGAGTGTGGTCACTTCCCTATGCAGGAAATGCCCGAAAGTCTGACTGAAATATTAGACAGATTTTGGGATAGAGTGCAGAAAACAGAATAAAGGACCAAGAATTATCTCTAGTTCCTGACCGCCAGTTAATAGTTTGCAATTCACTAACTTTAAACTTTCATCTTTTGCCCATTTTTTCATCCTTTTCCTTCCACTTTTAAAAACTCCTTAAAATTGGTGTAATTTATTTATTCCTGTTTGCGTCTCAATTTACAGAGGCTTCTATGACAGGTTAAAAAATTACCGGGCTAAAATATAAGCCCGCTCACAAGGAGTAGTAGTTATGAAAATGTTCACTTCTCGTTCTGAAAGTTCTGTTGCCGGGCGACAGCGCAAGCCCTGGATTGCCCTTTCGTTATTAGTGGTGGTCTTGCTGGTAATTGGCTCAATGGGGATTGGGATTATCTCCAATTTGCGGAGCAGCTCCAACGACTCTAGCTATTATTCCAACGAAATTTCTACCCAGCCCATCCAGGATAGTGCCGGGAAAAACGTAAACGCTCCAGTTTATGGAGGGACAACGGCAGCAGCTACCCCGGCGGCTGGTGCGCCCAGCAGCGCGAAAGGTGGTACAACTTCTTCGACCAGCAGCAACTATAACCTCAATAACCAAACTGATCGGATGGTAATTCGCAGTGCCAGCCTCTCGCTAATAACGGAGGATGTGGAAAAAACTCTGGCTAATGTGCGCTCGTTGGTTACAGTACAGCAAGGTTTTGTTGTCAGCAGCAACTCCACAATTCGGGGCGATTATACCTATGCCACGATTGTGGTTCAAATTCCGGCTCCGGCCTATGACGAGACCATGAATTTGTTGCGGAAGTCGGTCTATAAAGTCGAGAGCGAGAGCAGCACCAGCCAGGATGTGACCGAAGAATTTGTGGATACAGATGCTCAGGTACGTAACCTGAAAGTGACTGAGGCTCAATTGCTGGACTTGATGAAAAAAGCTAACAACCTGAACGACACCCTGACCTTACAGCGCGAGTTGACTAATATTCGGGGCGAAATTGAACGGCGCGAAGGTCGGTTAAACTTCCTGTCGAAGAAAACGGCCTACTCCACTATCAGCATCAGTATTTCGCCTAAAACCGCTCCGATACCGGCTAAAACTTCGGATTGGGATTTTGGGCAGGTAGTGGACAAGGCCTGGGCTGGCTCTCTGAAAGGTTTGCAGGGGTTGGCAACGGTAGCTGTGAACGTTGCAGTCTACGCTATCTGGCTTGTGCCGCTTTTGGCCCTGATGTTTTTCCTGATTGTTTTCAGCTTCCGCCGGCTTTTCCCCCGCCGCCCCCAGACTCCCGGCACAGACATGACTCCGCCGCCCACTTCCCCCGACCCCAGCGGTCAGGGTGCCGCAGCGTAAGAGGTTTTCAGTTGTCAGTTCTTGGTTGTTGGTTGAAAACTAACAACTAAGAACCAAGAACGAACAACCAAAATCCAGTCAGAGTGAACTTCTTCCAGCTTCACTCTGATTTTATTTTGTGCTACATTATCCACATTTCCCACATGTTATCCACATAATATGCACACTTATCCACAAGTTGAGTGGTAAGTGGTGGATAGTTTGAAAAATCTTAGCACCCTTGCCCTGTTATTTGTAAGATTGCGACTCACCCATAAAGCTGTTAAAATGTAACTAACCGAAAAGTGCCGCATTATGCCCAAAAGTATTGGGTACACTTAGACAACCTCCCCAATTAATCGGGTAATGTGGTAAACACTGATGGTGGAAAACCTAAACACGGAAATAGCAGACTTTGAAAAATAAAATTATCGCAATAGCAAACCAGAAGGGTGGCGTGGGTAAAACCACCACCGCCGTTAGCCTCAGCACCGGGCTTGCCAGTGAAGGCTACCGGGTTTTGATGGTAGATAGCGACCCCCAGGGTAACGCCACTGGTAGTTTGGGTATTAACAAACGGGAACTTGAAGTATCGCTGTATGATGTGCTGGTGGGCGAACGTACTGCTTCTGAGGTTATTTTAGACAGTCATCGCCCTAATCTCCAGATTTTACCCGCTTCAGTAGAATTGGCCGGGGCGGAGGTTGAATTAACCAACATGGCGGATGACGAGCGGGCTTTTCGCCTGAAAATGGCGTTAGACGAAATCCGCCCAAAGTTTGATTTTATCCTGATTGATTGCCCTCCCTCGCTTGGGCAGCTTACGGTGAACGCCCTGACCGCCGCCGATGGGGTTATTATCCCTATACAGTGTGAATATCTAGCTCTGGAAGGCTTGACTCAGCTAAAAAACACCATAGATTTGGTAGTTAAGGCCCTTAATCCGCAATTGGTAATTTTCGGTATTATAATGACTATGTATGATGGGCGTACGAATTTGGCTTTACAGGTGGTTGAGGAAGTTAAAAAGTATTTTCCCGAACAGATTTTTAATACGGTTGTGCCGCGTAGTGTGCGCCTGAGCGAAGCTCCCAGTTATGGGCAATCCATTTTTGAATACGACCCCGCCAGCCGAGGGGCGCAAGCTTACAAAATTCTGACTCAGGAAGTGGCGGCGCGGGCCCAATAATTCTAACAAAGGTTCAGTGATATGAGCAAAACCAGAGGGGGACTAGGGCGCGGCCTAAACGCCCTGATACCATCATCCACACCCAAACCAGCAGAAGCCGAAGATAAAACTACGGTTTCGCCTGTTACGCCTGTCCAGGACAGCCCTGCGCCCTCTGCTAATGGTCAGCCCATGAGTCGCCCCGCCGAAACTCGTCGCACCGGAATGCTCACGGTGCCTATTACCAGTATCGCCCCTAACCCTTACCAGCCTCGTAAACATATTGACCCGGAAATTTTGCAACAACTAGCCGACTCTATCCGGGTGCATGGTTTAGTGCAACCCCCCGTGGTCAGCTATAACCCCGATTATGACGAAAATGCCTCCGACGATGACTCACCCGATAGCAATGGACTTAAAAAAGAGCGCAAGGCCCGTTATTTGTTAATTGCGGGGGAACGTCGCTGGCAAGCTTCCAAAAAAGTTGGCCTGACCCATATTCCGGTGGTTTTGAAAGAAACTACTCCCATCCAAATGCTGGAACTCGCCCTGGTGGAAAATATTCAACGGGCCGACTTGAACCCATTAGAAGAAGCCGCCGCCTATCGCCAATTGGTGGACGAATTCCGCCTTACTCAAGAGCAGGTCGCTGAGAAGGTTGGGAAAAGCCGTACCGCCGTTACTAACTCTTTGCGCTTGCTGGATTTGCCCAAACAGTACCTGGATGCGCTAAACGAAAATCAGATTACCGAAGGCCACGCCCGCGCCTTGCTAATGGTAAAACGCCCGGAAGACCGTCTACGCTTGCTTAAAGAAGTTATAACCAAAGAGCTGAGTGTGCGCCAGACCGAAGAAACGGCCCGCCGGGTAAATGCCAGTTCGGCTATCAGTTCGGCCTTGCGCGACCTGGAAGACACTGCCCCAACCCCCAAGAAATTACCTGACCTGGAAGCCCGTGAGCTTGAAGAACAGTTCCGGAATGCCATCGAAACTGGACGGGTGGAATTTTCTCGCAGCAAAAAGGGTGGCAAACTGGTCATTCAATGGGATGACGACGAACAACTTGAAGTTATTTACCGCAAAATTATAGGCGACTCCATTTAATTGAAAAATCTTTCTATACTTACCTCTTCCGAAGAATTTAGTGAGGCGGCGGTGCAAGAGGCCCGTCAGGCTGACCCTAAAGTGCGCCTTGAACGCACCCTTACCCCCGGTGTTTCTTTGATTTCCAGCAGTATGGACTTTGAAAATCTGGCGGGAGTGTTATCCCTGTTAGAGCCAGTTTTTGTGCGTCATATCTGCCCGGTGTATGGCACGCTTCCTCTCGAAAATAGTCTGGCTGATTTGCCCAAACTGGCTCAAGCGATTTCCCAACTCCCGAAAATTAGTGAGCATCTGGATGAAGGCACACCCTTCTCGGTGCAGGTGCGTTTTGTGGATGATAATCCCAACCGGGCCTATTCCGCCTTTGCCGTTAAGGAAGAAGTCGCCGGGATGGTTATCGGGCAGACGGCAGCCATAGAAAATGTCAAAAGCCCTGAAATAGTAATCTCGGTGGTAATTGGCGGTGGGGAAGCCTTTTACGGGGTTTCTTACGTTGAGGAAAATTTAAGTAGCTGGGCTGGGGGTATGCGACGTTATGCCCGTGATGATGGTCAAGTTAGTCGGGCTGAGTTCAAAATACTGGAAGCTCTGGAAATATTTGGCCTGAATTTGCCAGAGGCTGGCACTGCCTTGGATTTAGGGGCGGCACCGGGCGGTTGGAGTCGGGTTTTGCTGGCGGCAGGGCTGCATGTAGTGGCGGTTGACCCGGCAGAACTCGACCCGCGTTTGCTCGAAAACCCAAACCTGGAACATTATCACGGGCATGCCGATGAGTATTTGCGGTTATCTTTGCTTCAGAATCGCGAATTTGAGATTATCGTCAGCGATTTGCGAATGGATGCCTGGTTAGCCGCCGAGGTGATGGGTCGCGCCCGCAACTTACTCATTCCAGACGGTTTTGCCTTCACTACTCTCAAACTACCTCACGCCGCCCCCCGCCAGAACCCGGTGCTGATTATGAACCGCGCCCTGGACACCCTGCGTCGCTTTTACCCCACCGTTCGCGCCAAACAGCTTTTCCACAATCGCCAGGAAGTTATGGTTCTCCTGAAGTTGTGAGCAATTTATATTGACATAGCTAACTGTTCGTATGGTCCTGATTTTGGAGGGTGAAACGTTCCAATAATTACAAACGGATTGGGAGCTACCAAGTGGTATTGTTTAGTAGTTCCAAGAAATAAATATAAATCACGCTTATTCACAAATACATCAAAATATTTTTGACGTACTAATTGGTTAGCTTTTTCTTCATCACCCTCAGCTTGACGCAAACAGTTCCAATATAAAGCCCCTATTTCCCAATCTTCAATCATTAATTTTCGGGGTTTCTTGTCGCCTTTTGATAAAAATTCATAGGAATATTTGTAAGGAAGCTTACGTACAACTTCTCGCGGCTTGCCCTGACCTTTATCATCTGTGTCGAATAAATTTAGTTGTAAGAGCTGGTCACGCCATTCTTGTTTCCATTGTCGCTCAACAGGTTCTATTACAAAGTTTGTTATTTCAGTTGGTTTGAGTGTCGCAAGAGATTTTTTCTCACTGCTTTTTGCAAGTTTTATAATCTCACTCATCGAGTCAAAAACTTCTTTGAATACATACATTTTACGTCTTGCCCAATTATTTTCGGGGCTAATTTTTCCTTTGGGTGGTTTTATTCCATCCATACCAAGTAGGGGTTTATAGCTTTCTGGTCTAAAATCGCTGGTATTTCGGATTAGGTCAAGCTCAAGCAAACTATATTTTTCATATTGTGTATCATAGGGTAATGACCTGAAAGGCACTGGATAAATTCTTATCCATTTTCCATCCTCCAGCAAACCAGCCGTGCAAACAAGGTCATCGTATTTTCTAGATGGTAAAGGGTAAGTTTTAACAGTTATGAGGACTCGACAGTTAATCAATTCATCAGGTAAATACATAGGCACAACCTTTTAAGTGAAAATTAGCTGTTTTGCAAATAAGCCTGTATTTATTTCTTGAGCCTTGTCAAGATTTTGAGCCTTAGAATTAATATGGTTTACTGAAATATCAAAAGTAGGGTCACTTTGAAGATATTCCACAATTTTATGGCGATGACAACTTAGATATTCTGCCTCGAAGCAAGTCAGGGCAACTCTACCATTTTCCTGCAAGATGTTCTTTAATTCTTCTAAAGTGTTGGTTTGTTTGGGCAAAATTCGCGAAGCATAGTGTTCAAAAAGTTTGTGATACTCTTCTGGAGTCTCGAGATTTTGTCGCAAAGCTGAGTCTATTCCTAAATCCGGCAAATGGCTATATTTTATCCCAATTTTTTCACAATAATTGGCAAGGTTCTTTTTTGAAAAACCGTATTTCATCGAAACCGGGTTTTTTCTAACATCAATAAGAGCTGCTACATTATTTGAGATTAATAGGTTCAAATAGGCATCTATTGATATCCCTTCATACCCAATTGTGAATAAGCAGGGATTATTTTCTACATACCAACTTTCGCTAACTTTCAAAACTTCTGATGATTTTAGCACACTTGGTAAAATTTTACTAGATTTAGCATATTTAGGAAACTCTAAATAGATTTTGCGAATTAGTTCGTTTCCCTGCAAAGTTCCCACTTCTTTTACCAAGTCTTGTAAAGCTATTTGGTCTTCAGGTTGGAGTTGTTGGTAAAAAGATTTGTGGGTGGCAAGTTGAAAATCTTCAACATTCTTCAAAAATTCTAACTGAGTTAGACGACTTTTATCCTGATAAGATAAAATACTAAACCCACCATATTTGTATGGAAAAAAATCATAAAAATTTTTGTTTGAACGCTGACAAAATAAGAAAAGAAGCTTTTGGCAGTCTGTAAGTTGAAGTGTACCACCAAACACTTCAACCAGTGCTAGTAATACTTTCCTCCGATAGAACATAAAAGACTCCCTCAAAACTGAGTATTAATAAAATGACAAACAGATTATAACATGTATGTTCTGATATTGGGGGGGTATGCGGGGTAGGGCGGGTATCAAGCCCGCCCATTAGGGGTAGTTTATTCCCGAATCCACTTTTCGGAGGCGCGTTCCCAACTCAGGATGTCGCTTTCGTCAAAATAGAGTTGGATTTCGGCGGCAGCACTTTCTGGCCCGTCCGAGCCATGAATCAGGTTGCGCCCGATTTCTACTGCCAGGTCGCCGCGAATTGTGCCAGGGGCAGCACTGACCGGGTTGGTTGCGCCCATGGTGTTGCGGACAGTTTCAATGGCTTTCTTGCCTTCCAGCACCGCCACCAGCACCGGGCTACTGGTAATATAACTCACCAGACCCTCAAAAAAGGGCTTGCCTTCGTGGGCGGCATAATGTTCTTTCGCCAGTTCCGGGCTGATTTGAATAAATTTAACGGCGGCGATTTTCAAGCCCCGTCGCTCAAAGCGGCTCAGGATTTCGCCAGTCAAACCGCGCTGTACACCATCGGGCTTAACAATAATCAGAGTTCGTTCAGAATCCACGCTATAATTCTCCTAATATCCAAAATATTATTTTTAATTTCTCACAAAACAGCCCAAAAGCGGCAAGGCAAGCATCCCCGCAATTGGGCCAAACTCTACATCAGAATAATACTTTTTAGCTAAAAGCGCAAATTCTTGAACTGGTTCTCGAACTGGTTCTTGCACTGGTGCAGGAATTAGAAATCCGGGAAATCCTCACGCGCCCGTCGCGCTGCCCGTGCCATTGCCAGCCGAACTTCCCCCACGTTATAGGGCTGCTGACAAATAACCACTAGCACCAGTTCCCCAGCCTCGCGCATCTGCAACGAACCGTCCGCCGCCCCCACAATCGCATCGTTCAGCTTACCAATTCCCAGCCGTTCGGCGGTGCGGGCGATATTGTCAAAGGTGCTGGCAGCCATCGCCCCTAAAATCTCGGCATCTTCTTCCTCAATCATCAGACTTTGCACTACCAGTCCATCCTTCCCGACCAGTAGCCCGCCAATAACCCCTTCGACTTTAACCAGTTCGTCAAATATTCTTGCCATTTCTGCTCCTTACCGCTCGGTTATCCAACTTGGCGGCCCAATACTTAGCTATGACAGTAGTATAATGCTAAAAACTCTGGGGAAGAGTAAAACTTCCCTACTTCTTGCTGCTGCCTTTTTCCAAAGCTTTGCTATATTCACTCAAAGCCCAATGATAATGGCCTTGCTTCATATAAGCATCGCCCAGCACCCGATGGAAGCGCGGGTTCATATCCTGAACGGTGGCAATGTTCTGTAACTTGTTCACAATGTCGCCAATTGTATCTTTATCGGCAACCTTGAGTGAAGTAGCGAAATAGTTCAGGGCTTGCCCATAATCCTGGCGTTCGTAATAAACATTGCCCAGACCAAGATTCGCTGTCAGGTCACGGGGATTATCAGCAACCCGCTTCAGGTAGGCACTCAGGTCAGCATTAGCCGCTCCGTTAGTGGTTGGTTGGCTAGTCGGTTTTTCCGGCACTACCGCCGCAACTTCAGGCTTAACCACCGCTTCAACCACAGGCGGTTGGGGAATTTCTACCACAGGTTGAGGGGCTTCCACTGCCGGTTCGGGCTCGGCGGCTTCCACCGGGAAAGTGAAGGCCGGAAGGTCAGGTTCAAACGGCAGGGCAGGTTCTTCCGCGACGGGATTATCCAGGTCAATCCCAAAAGCTTTGGAAGCCTCTTCAAAAGACATCAGCCCTGTATCTTTAGGTTGTTCGGTCCTGGTAAAGTCTGAAATTCTGATAGGTTCCGGCGTAACTCTTTTTTCGTCCGTGGCAAAGAAGTCCAGGTCATTGCCAAACTCAGAGAAATCGGGTTGGGCGGTAGGTGCGCCCAAGTCCGGTGAGCCAAAGGCCGGTTTTTCGGTGGCTCTTTCCTTTTCCCAGGGGAAAACGTCAATTTTAGGCTCTTCGGCTTGTTCCAGCCCAAAGTTTAGCGGCTGTTCAAGTTCGGTGGGCCCACCAAAATCTAACGATGGTTCATCCAGCTCATCAAAAGAGAAAATCGGCTCTTCAAATTTAGCTGGCTGACCAAAATCGAAGCTCGATACTTCCGGCTCTGGGGCTTTTTCTTCCAGGGTTTGCCCAAAGTCAAAGTTCGGTTCTGGCAAATCATCGAAGGAGAATGGCGCAGGTTCGATTTTAGCAGCTTCGCCCAGGTCTAAGCTAAAGGGTTCGGGCTCAGTAAATTTCGGTTCGAAATCTTGCCCGAAATCCAACTCCGGCTGTTCAAAACTATCAAAAGAGAACGGCTCCGATTCGGCCTTCTCGCTTTGCTCCTGCCCAAAATCCAGGCTGAAGGGTTGTTCCCGGCCCAAATTCTGTTCAGATTTGGCTCCAAAATCCAGAGCTGGCTCGGTTTCTCCAAAAGAGAACGGCTCCGGCTCAGGTTGTTTTTGCAACGCAGCAAAATCGAAGGAAGTCGCCATCGTAGGCGGTTCAGGGATTTTCAAACCAAAGGGATCATCCTGAGTAGACGGTTCGTTGAAATCCAGCTCAAACGGCTCCGATTCGGGTTCAGTTGGGGCTGGCTCAAACGAAAGTTCAGGTAATTCCGCCCCAAAATCAGCCATATCAAAGGGCTGCATATCCAGGTCGAAATTATCAAGTGGCATATCCTCGCTAGGCGGTTGGCTGGCCTGGAAATCGGCCATAGATTGAGATGGGCTTGCCCCACCCAGCGATTCATCAAGTGACAAATCAAAGGCGGCGTTATCCAGGTTCAGGCTTAGTTCAGGTTCATTAGCGGCCAGTTCAGGCAGCGGGAAAGACTTGTCGGAAGGCCCGGCGGTGGCACCACTGCCCGCCATTTCTTCCAGAGCCGCCCGGCGTTCTATTTCCTCAAAGGAAAGAATTTCCTCATATTTAACTTCTTCTGCCTCAAGTTCAAGTGGTCTGATGTCCTCGACCGAAGGCTGGGTTGATTCAAATTCCTGTTTGCGGCGCGACATTCGAGCAAAAGGTGACTCGCTATCTTCCTCACCACTCCGCATGGTTTTGCTACGGTTACTCTGTTCGTTAGCTTTCTTGCGGTTTTCCAACCAACTAAATTTGCGGAACGGACGGGCTTGTCCTGGCTCTAGCTCAATTTCCGGCTCAACGTCACGTGGTCTCCGCCCTGAAGTAGGGAAGTAAGGTTCGGGAGAATAGGCATTTGGGTCGAGTCGCATCGAACCGGGGCCATTGCCCAGGCCCGGAATATCCAGACTGTCAAAAGAGAACGGCTCCATATCCAGATTACCCAAATCATCCGGGAAGCTGGGGGCAGTGCCGGGTCGCTGGGCTGGTCGCGAAGGTCGTTTAGGCTCATTCCCGCCTAAATCCTCCAGGTTAAAGGGCTCCATATTTCCCATATCACTCAGCTTCTTATTCCCCAGGTCAGTAAAACCAGACTTTTGGGGATTGCCGAGGTCAAAGGGGTTAATATCAGTAGGTTTACCAGGGTTAGTTGGTGGTTTTTCGCCAAAATCCAGCGAAAATGGTTCAATATCACCAAAATCCGAACCTGACGACCGTCCTCCCGGCGAAGGGAAGCTGGAGCGGGGCGACGGCGCGGGTGGCTGCTTGGGTTGTGCCGGTGGCTGCTGATTATAGTTTTGTTGTGGTGGCGGGGGTGCTTGCTTCGGCGGCGCGGGCGGGGCAGCACCACCATCATCAGTTGGGTTAAAAGGCATCAAATCGTCAAATTCGCCCCCAAAATTAAAGGATTGCTCTGCTGGTTGGTTAAAGGCTGGGGGCAGGTTAGGTTGTTTAGGCGGCGCGGGCGGTTGCGAAGGGGCCGGCTTGGCAAAATTCCCGGCGGGCGAGTCTAAATCATCAAACGAGAAGGGCATCAAATCCCCACCATCGTCCATAATCGGGGCTTCGCTAAAAGCCCGTTCGGTGGGGCTAAAGGGCGTAGGTTGGCTGGGCTGCCTGACCGGAGGTGCGGGTGGCTGATTAAAGCTGGGGGGCGGGGTGGGAGGCGATAAACTAGGGCCACCAAAGGCATCCCCTTCATCCGGGCTAAAGGGCTGCAAATCGCCCATACCAAAATCATCCCCCAGGGGTGGGAAGCTGGGGTTAGGTTGCCCCTGACCTTCAAGAGTTTTATCCAACCAATTGGGCAGGTCTTTTGGCGGGGTTTGCCGATTGCCGCCACTCAAATCCACCATATCGGCGCGGGGAGGTGGCGTGCGAGTTCCACCAGCAGGATTCAACCAATCTGGTAAATCGCCAGGGGCTGCTCCACCAGTGTCCTGATCGCGCGGGCGAATTCGGGCGGCAGAGGTGGCAACATCCGCCACCGGGCCGTTACTTGTCCCCAGGCCAAATTGTTCAATCTGGTCATCATCCATAGCGAAAGGTTGGAGATAATCAGGAAGTTCTTCCTTCTCCCAATCAAAAACGTCACTTTCTTCTTCTGGTTTGCCTCGTTTGATTGGCATATCCTCTATCTCCTTGATTGCGGAAGTTTCCCCGGCACTGGTACTATCCGCTCTCTGGTTATTGAAGCCCATTCCAGGAATTTCGGCGGCTCCTAAATCTTGCGAATGGGTCTGCTCAATAGACTCAGAGCTTGTTTCCCCTAATAGGTCGTCTAACTCATTAAAGTTTACAAAATCGTGTTCTGTTACTTCCGCAGCAACCGCCGGTTCAGGGGTTTCCCCAGTTACAAAATCCGGGATAGGGCCGCGTTCATCGCGTTTATGGAAGGCATGTTCTTCTAAAGAAGTGGGATTAGCCTTTTCAGCTACCGCCTCCGTCGCTTCCTGAACAACGGCGGGCTCTACATCTAGCAAATCCAGGCTGAAATCATAATTGCCGGGTTCTTCCGGCTCATTTAAGAGCGATTCCAGGAAGCTATCATCATCCAAATCACCTGCATTAACAGGTTTATTATTAATGGCATTAGGGTCAAATGCTTCAAGGTTTGGCATTGGTTTAGCCACCGCTTTGGGTTCTTTTTCGGCCTCGGTATCGGTCAGGCCAAAGGCTTCCATCTCATCTTCAGCAAACAAATCCATTAAGCCTGTTCCGCCATAATTGCCCGGATTAAAGGTGGGGGCGTCTTCCACTCTCAGATTAGGAATATCAAAATCTAAATCGTCCAGGCTAAACTGGATAGTCGGCTGACCTTTGGTTGGTGCGGGTGAAACAGGTTCGGGCTCGTTCAACAGCATCGAGGGGTCAAAGCGCATTGGCTCTAACTCTTTCGCCATGTCGTCGCCTATTTCCAGGTCAAATGCCTCAAATTTACTCTGGTCGCCTTCAATTCCGCCAAAGATTTCGCTAAGGTCTTCGGAAGTTTGGCTGGTTTCTTCCTCAATCGCAGCATCCGGTTGGGCAAACTCTTCAAACAGGTTATCGAAGCTATCTTCTTCCCCGCCCTGCCTTAGCTGATCTAAATCTGCCAATGCTTCGGCTTTTTCTTCTTCGACTTTTTCTTCGGTTTCGCTCTCATCCAGTAACCGTTGCAGCCAATTGGTATCGTTGCCACCCAAATTTTTCAAAGTGCTCTGGCTATCAGCCACTTCTTCGACATCGGGGTCAAGCCCTTTCAGACCAAGCAAGCGATCAGTGGCTTCATCCGCCGTAACCCATTGGGGTAATAGCGGGGCAGTTGCCGCCTCACTTTCCAGCTTGTCCCAGTTGGGCGGTGGTATAGTTGGCGTACCCAGCATCGCGATATAGTTAAGGGCGTTGTCGGCGGTACTCGAATCTTCAAATAATCGTTCCGCTACCAGATGCAAGGGGTCAAGGGCCTGGGCTTTGTCCAGATAGACCGCTGCTTTTTCCTGACGACGACGCACCCCGTAAATATGCCACAAAATCAAGTTAGCTTTTATCAGATAAGGGTGTTTTTCCAGCAAATCCAGGGCCAATCGCTCGGCGCGAGGGTAGTCCTGATTGCGCCAATGTGCTTCCATTAAACCGACCTGGATATCCAGACGGTTAGGAGTTTCGCGCAAAATGGCGTTGTATTCATCAATGGCCTGGGCGAAAAAACCATCCCGCAGACGGTGGTTGGCCAGGCTGGCGCGAGTCAAACGTAATTTGGCCCGTCCGCTACCGTATTGCTCTTTATAAAGCCGGAGTAATTCGCTGCGAAGTTGCTCGATATTGGGGTCTAGTTCTAAAGCCCGCTCGTAGAAAACAATTGCTTCCTCGAATTGGTTGCGCTCGCAAGCGATAAAGCCCCGGTCTACATATCCCAAAACATCGTGGGGATCAGATGCCAACACATAAACAAATAATTGGTCGGCTTCCTCCAGCATTTTCTTTTCGGTATATGCCTCACCCAAAACGCGGGTAGCTTCCAGACAACGGGGGAAATATTTGAAAATATGCTGGCAAAGCAAAATAGCCCGGTCAGGATTTCCTCCCTCCAGGGTTTGCTTGGCTTGATTAATTATTTCTTCTAAATTGAGGCGTTCGCCTGCCATACTACTCATCCCGAAATGGCACTAATAAGGGGTATTATTTACATAATAAGTAGTTACAGCCGTATTATAAGCGATAGATTTCAGAATGGCAATAGTTGAGGGCGAAATGACTTCTAATGAATTATTCTATTCCAATCCGATTTATCAAAGCATCGGCTCGTTTTATCAGAATTTCCATTCGTTGTGGGTCAATTCGTTTGCTTTCGAGGTATTTTTCCAGCAATTGAAGGGGCGTTAGTTCTTCCACTGAAATGTTTGCCAGACGAGTGCGGCGTTGGCGATCGGTTTCTTTGGTAATCGAAGCTATTTGATACACCTTGAATTCATTCAGGGCGTTGCGAATTTCATTCTCGCGCAAAGCTCCTTCCTGTTCCGGGCGCAATTTTATTTTCAAACGGACAATCGCTTCGGCTAATCCGTCTTCAGAGGCTTTGCGTTGTAACTGCTGAATTACCGCCGATGTGGGGTTCAGCAAGCCGTCATCCTCTATTCCCTCAATATTAAGTTCGAGCGTGCGAAACGGGCGAGTCATATAATCGGGGACAAATTGGTATTCGGTGCGCCGATGAATACGACCAAAGCCAGGGTCGGCAATTTCTACAATCACAAAGCCTTTTTCTTCTTTTTCTTCGCCAAAATCTATGCGCTCGATACTGCCGGGATAGACAATCGGCACCTCGGCTTTGATATCCTGTTGTTTATGGATATGCCCAACCGCTACATAGTCGAAATTCTCGACTTTTAGCATGCTTTTCTGAACGATTAAATCCTGCCCCAGCATAATCGAACGTTCGCTGCTATAAACCGCCCCATGTACGGTGGCATGCACCGCCAGGATTGCCGGAATTTCGGGATCAATTTTTTTGATGCGGGCTTCCAGCGATTTCTCGATGCGTTCGGTCATCAATTCGTCTAAATCGTTCAGGCTGCGGCCCCGGTACTCCTCTTTGGCAATCAGCCCGGAGCGCGTTACCCACGGCAAAGCCACAATCTGCAACGGCCCACTTTTGGTTTGCAAGACGTGGAAGCCAATCTCCCGCGCCACATGGACATTCGGCACACCCAGCGTATCGAAAATCTCGATAGCGTGTGCTCGGCTGCTCATATTGGGTAGGTCGTGATTGCCCGTCAGCAAAAAAACCGGAATGCCCTTGGCGGCTATTTTCTGAATCCTTTTTGCAAATTCGCGTTGGACAGTGGGGTTGGGGTCGCGGCTTTTGTAAGCGTCTCCCGTGAACAGCACCGCGTCAATTCCACCTTCTTCAGCGGCTAGAATCGCCCGGTCAAAAGCCCGCATAAAATCGAGCAAGCGGGTAGGTAGGCCGGTTTCGGGGTCGGTGCGCGAGTAAGTTTCTATTCCAAAATGTATGTCTGAAATGTGTAATAGTCGCATATTAGTTCTAGTTTACCACTTGCCGGAAATGAAGTCAATCTGAAAAAGCAACGAGTCTAAGGTCAAAAGCTGACTAATTTCAGACACTTGAGTTAAAAGTGGTTCAGACTGTTAGTCCTGCCAGAAAGTTATCAATTGCGGTCGTTACTTCGTCGGGTTTGGTAAGGGCGCATACATGACCACCCCCTTCGACAACCACCAATTGACTGTTTGGAAGCTGACTTTGCATATATTCTCCGGCACTAACCGGCCCAAAATTATCAATTGAGCCATGAATTAGCAAGGTGGGTAAGCTGATAGTTTGCAACTGTTCTTCGGTTATAATGGCCTCGTTCAGCACCTCCATTATTCGCACAGCCTGTTCGGAGTTACTCTTTTTGAGCAAACGATAGCCAAAATACCTAATATGCTCAACATTTGGCTCAGGAGTAAATCCAAGAATGGTCTGCCAGATAGTGGCCTCATAATTTTTACTGAGCATTTGGGTAAAACCCGCCAATTTATCTGGACTCCTGTTCAGTAGGGTAGGGTTACTGCCACACATTAAAACTAACCCCTCAAAGCGTTCAGGGTGTTTAAGGGCGGCTAATAATGCTACTCGGATGCCACTAGAAAACCCGCCCAGGACACATTTCTCCATACCGAGGCTATCCATTACCCCAAAAATATCATCCACCAACCCTTCAAGATTAATATCTTCTATTTTGGATTCGGTATAGCCTGCGCCCCGGTGGTCATAACCCACTACACGATATTTTTGACTTAAACTTTCAATTTGAGGTTGCCAGTCTTCCCAGGTTCCAATCCATCCACTATGGAGTAGTAAATTGCGCGAGCCATTGCCCAGAGCTAAACCATAGATTTCACGTCCGGCTACTTTGAAAAACATCAATGTCCTCCTGTAAAAGGATAAGCCCCATTAAGGTTAGATTACTAAACTAACTCGATTATAACACCCTCCGTACCATCCAAAGTTAGATTTGCCAGGGTGATTGTTCCAACTGGTTTGGCCTCGGTGGAAAGGGCGAGGCGACCCTCTCCCCACTCCGGCAAAGTTAGGTGCTGGGGTTGTTCGGAAAAATTGAGGGCGATTAAAAACTTCTGGTTTTCAAATTCCCGCAAATATACAAAACAATCTGCCGAAACATTATCCAGCGAACGATAGCTACCCCGGTTTAGGGCGGCTGTAGCCCGGCGCAATTCGATTAAGCTATGAACCAGACTCAGGATTGAAGTTGGGTCTTGTTGTTGGTTTTCCACATTTTCCTGGTGATAATCTGGCGCAACGGGTAGCCAGGTAGTTACTCCTGATGGCGAAAATCCGGCGTTTGGCTGACTGTTCCACTGCATGGGGGTGCGTTCCGGGTCGCGCCCGTGATTGGGCGAGCCATTTGCCGCCGGGTCACGGATATATTCTACGGCTAACGGAATATTGACCATTCCTAACTCATCGCCGTAATAGCAGGTCGGCGTACCACGCAAGGTTAGCAGCAACATCTGGGCGATTCGGGCACGCGCCGCCCCAATGCGGCTGGCAATCCGCACGGTATCATGATTTCCCACCACCCAGTTAGGCCAGGCCCCTGGTGGCAGAACCGCTTCGTAGTCATCTACAGTTTTTTTGATTTTTCCCGCCGTTAAATCAGGAAAGGAGAGTAGGCCAAAATTAAAGGGTAAGTGCAGTCCGTCCAGATTGTCCCCGTAATATTTTACTAGCCGGGGATTGGGCATATAAGTCTCGCCAATCAAGACCCTTTCGGGATATTGCTCGGTTAACTGGCGCATTTCTCTGGTAATTTCGTGGATTTCGGGCTGGTCTTCGCTATAAAGCGTAAATTGTTTTAGCCAGAAAGGGTCGCCCTCTACCCAATTTGGGTTCAGCGGATTATCCCGTAGTTGCTCATCTTTTATCAGGGCAGGCATAACGTCAATTCTGAAGCCGTGTACCCCGCGTTTTAACCAGAAATCCATAACTGAGTACATCGCCTGTCTAACTTCAGGATTGCGCCAATTCAAATCAGGCTGCTTTTTATGGAAAAGGTGCAAATAATACTGCCCGGTTTCCTTGTCCAATTCCCAGGCATTCCCGCCAAAGTAACTAAACCAGTTATTGGGCGGGTCGCCGTTGGGTTTCGGGTCTCGCCAGATATACCAGTCCCGTTTAGGGTTTGCGCGGGACGAGCGTGCTTGCTGAAACCATTGGTGTTCGTCAGAGGTATGGTTAGGCACAAGGTCAACTATGACTTTAATATTTCGGGCGTTGGCTTCTTTAACCATTTGGTCGAAAGCGTTCAAATCGCCATAAATTGGGTCAATATTGGTATAATCTGCAACGTCATAGCCAAAATCAGCTTGCGGCGAGGGGTAAAATGGCGAAATCCAGATTGCGTCTACGCCCAGCCAGTGCAGGTAATCAAGTTTCGAGGTAATGCCCGCCATGTCGCCAACTCCATCGCCGTTGCTATCCATAAAACTGCGCGGGTAAATCTGGTAGACAATGCCAGTTTGCCACCATAGGGTTTGTGCTGAACTCAATTGTTTTATGCTCCCTTTTGAAATTGTCGGGTAATAGTTTGATTAGTAAGATATTCGGCAGGGTCATGGGTTGGGATTATTGTAATTGGAATTATAATCAAGCTCTCTGCCATTTCACCGTAGGGGCCTTGCCTGATAATTTCGCCGCCCGACCCAACCGCCAATGAGCAGCCGATACTTTTCCGACCTTGCCAGGGGCCACCTTTAATCCAACCCACATCGCTCACCCCAACCACCGTTAGATTATGGAGTGTTGCCAGTTTAGTGTAGGACTCTTTCCAGAGGCTGCCATAAGGCTCTTTTTGCTGGTCGTGGTCAGCTTCTACCGCCCAGGCTGAGGGGGAAAGGATAATTTCCGCACCCATCACCGCCAGGGTATTACCGATTTCCAGTGAGTCCGGCAGATTATCGGCACAAATATCCACTCCGATTATTCCCAACGGTGTCTGTACTACCGAGAGGTTATCGCCGAGGGAGTAAAGGTCGTGGGCTATATCCAGCTCATTAATTTTGCGATGTTTTAGTCGGATTACGCCATCAGGAGAAATCAAAACCGCCGCGTTATAAAGTTTCTCGCCATCCCGCTCCACCAGTCCAGCTACCACGTAGATTTGAGCTTCACGGGCGGCTTGCGCCAATATATCGCTATCTCTGCCCGGTATTGGTTGGGCTAACTCACGGGCGGAGGGATGCGTCCAGCCCAGGTTCAAACATTCGGGCAGCACAATAACCGCACAACCTTCTTCCGCTGCCCGCCGAATCATGCTGGTGGCGCGTTCCAGGTTGGCTGTGGGATTGCCCCCTTCGACCAGCATTTGACCCATCGCCAGTTTGTAATTAATAGTAGTTAAAATTTATTCTTCCTCTACCTATCAGGATAATTTAATTTTCACCACAGATGACTCCGCGGTACACGAAGGTTTTAAGATTTTTAATGGTAGTAGTAATTTTAGTACAACTTTTTAGCCCCAATTGTCATCCTGAACGAAGTGAAGGATCTTGCTAAATGTAAGAAGATTCTTCGTCTTCGCCTCAGAATGACAAACTCACTAATATAAATTCTTAAATTCCTCTATTGGTTACAGGGAGTTGTGCGCCCGCCACTCGCAATTTCAAGAGAATTTTTCTCCGCTATTCTTATTTCAGTTATTTCGGCTGCTTATTCATAATATCGCGAATGGGTTCCAAAAAGATTCCAGGTTAAATATCAAAGCTCTTTTTATAGAGGGCAAAGGCGGCTTCGTCGAGGTCAAGTTGGCGGAGTTCCAGTTGGTCGAGGGTTTCCTGAAGGCCACCGGGAGTAGTTTCCAAGCGCAATACGCGGCGGGTTACTTCTTCCTGAATCCTACCCAGCAATTCATCCCGAAGCCGGGCTTTTTCGCGTTTTTCGTATTCGCCACTATTTTTCAGGTAAGTCAGGTGCTTTTCGGCACTATCCACCACCTCAGTAATCCCTTCGCCTTGCGCGGCAATTGCCCGGAGGATTGGAACTTGCCACTCACGTCTGGGAGCAAGACTCAGCATCCCTTTCAGGTGGAGTTGAAGCTTTTCAACCCCTTCGCGGTCAGCCTTGTTGATAATGATCATATCGGCGATTTCCAGCACCCCGGCCTTAATCGCCTGAATGTCATCGCCCATACCCGGGACTTCGACTAAAATCGTGGTGTGGGCGGCTTTCGCCACGTCCACCTCGTCCTGCCCGACCCCCACCGTTTCCAGAATTACGATATCCTTGCCAAAAGCATCCATTACCCGCGCCACATCGTTGGTCATTGAAGCCAACCCGCCCAACTGACCACGGGTCGCCATACTGCGGATAAAAACGTCCTTATCGCCGAAATTTTCCAGCATCCGAATACGGTCGCCTAGCACCGCACCGCCTGTCAGGGTACTGGTAGGGTCAACCGCCACCACTCCAACCTTGTGTCCGCGCTTGCGAAACTCCTTGATAAGCTCGTTAGTCAGGGTACTTTTGCCGCTACCGGGGGCACCCGTGATGCCAAGTAAGTGGGCGCGGCCTGTATGAGGATAAATCTGATGCATCAGGGCGGGGGCTTCGGGAGCGCGATTTTCAATCAAAGTAATACAGCGTGCCAAAGAGCGACGGTCGCCGTTCATACCGCGCTGAACAAGTTCAATTATAGCCGGATTAACCTCACGAGTCGGGACAGGCGACATCTACTGCACCCCGCCTGTGCCGAGGCCCGCCGCCGGACGTACATGTTTGCGGATAAAGCTGGCAGTTTCTTCGATAGTCGTGCCGGGGCCAAAGACCGCCTGTATCCCTAAAGCTTTGATTGCTTCAACTTCCTCTGGCGGAATTATTCCCCCGGCAAATACTAATACATCATCCATACCGTTTTCGTTTAGTAGCTTCATAATTCGGGGGAAAAGGACGGTATGGGCTCCGCTCAAAATGCTGAGGCCAATCGCATCCACGTCTTCCTGGAGGGCCGCTTCTAAAATCATATCAGGGGTTTGATGCAACCCGGTATAAATTACTTCCATTCCGGCATCTCGCAATCCGCGAGTTACTACTTTTGCCCCTCGGTCATGTCCATCCAGGCCGGGTTTGGCAATTAACACCCGGATTTTGCGGTTACTGGTCGCTTGTAGAGCGGCACTCTCCGTTGATTGCTGGCTCACCGATTCCATCGTTCCACTAATCCTTTCCGGCACATTTCTAAAGTCAAAGGTTAAAGGTTAAAAGTCGAAGGTCATAAATAGAGACAGAAATCAGAATAAAGAACATGAAAATCAAAAACTTTCGACTTTCGACTTTCGACCATCTAATCAGGTCAATTTTAGCACTTTAACTCTACCCCTTCAAATTTTAGCGATTGACCCCTTGCCCTATCTGGTTTATGATTAATCCTAGCCCTATTCTGCAACCCAGCCATCGCAATCCTAAACCAAAAACTGTCTAAACGGAGCGGACACATCCAATGCAAGAAGAAATTCAGCCCTCTACTAATACCAACGGCTTGGCTAATAACGCCGCCGATGCCAGCCACAATACCCTTGACCCACAAATATACCCACCAGTTTACCGAATACCGCGTGGCCTGAAAATCAGAATCATTTTGTGGGGAATTGGTCTTTCTTTATTTTCTTTTTTATTTGGAATTTTTTTTACTGTTTTTATGATAACCACCCCCTTTGATAATGGCCCCTTGAATGCCATTCAACGCCCGATTCTGGGTTTGAGTAAAATCCCGGCTGATGCGCACCGCCAGTGGCTGGATTTTAACGAAACTCTATCGCTGGTCAATCGCTATTTTTATGACCGCGAGAAAATCAACCAGAAAGAAATGCTCTACGAAGCCTCCAAAGCCGCCGTAACCTACCTGGGCGACCCTTATACTCAGTTTGTACCGCCCGAACGCAGCACTGAAATCCGCCAGAATCTAAGCGGGGCGCGGGTGGGAATTGGCATCACCGCCCAATATAATAGTACAGAAAAAAATATCAGCATCAAGGAAGTCATCGAAAATGCCCCTGCCGATAAAGCGGGGGTTAAGGCGGGCGATATCGTCCAGAAAATAAACGGGCAACCTGTGGCAATTACGGGCGATGCCAACAAAGACCTGACCCAACTTTCGACCCAGCTAAGAGGCGAACGCAACACCAAAGTAACGGTAACCCTACAACGCCCTGCCGATGATAACCGTAGCCTGGATTTGGATATTACGCGGAACGACTTTGTAGTGCCTTCGGTTAACACCAAAATGCTGCCTGGAAAAATCGGTTATGCCCAGGTAACGGTTTTTGGCGATAATACTGTCAGTGAGTTTGACCAAAAAGTAAAAAAACTGACCGCTGATGGGGCGGTTGGCTTAATCCTGGACTTGCGAAATAACGGAGGTGGCTTTGCCAAAACCGCCGAAGATTTATTGGCCCGTTTCTTCAAAGATGGAGTGGCTTATTACACCGATATCCCGGCGGATAACGTCAAATTCCGCGAAAACTCTATCCCGGAAAACAAAAATGGCTTAAAATTATATGACTTGCCGGTAGTGGTGTTGGTCAACGAAGGTTCGGCCAGTGCCAGTGAGATTACGGCGGGCGCATTGCAAGGGCGCGGGCGGGCCGCTTTAATCGGGCAAAAAACTTTTGGGAAGGGCGTGGCCCAAACCGTCCAAACGCTGTACGACGGCTCCACCGCCCGCATTACTTTTGAAAAATGGTATACCCCTCTGAAAATTGATATTACCAAGCAGGGCCTGAAACCTGATGTGGTAATCCCCCAAACTCAGGATGACGTTAACGCTGGTCGTGATCCCCAACTCGACCGCGCTACTAAATTTTTGCTAGATAAAGAAAGGGTTTGAAGTGAATGGTTTCTAGGGTTTTGGACAGAGCATTAGGAGATTTCAAGCAGGCTGGGATATTCGACAAAATTCTACTGATTTTCTACCTGTTTGTACCAATGGCGTTTATAGCGCGATTGCTTTCCCTCCCGCCTATGGCTGTTTTTTTCATCTCAGCTTTTGCTATCGTTCCCTTGGCAAAATTGTTGGGAGAGTCTACCGAGTCCATTTCGAGCAAAGTTGGCCCAACCTGGGGCGGCTTGTTGAACGCTACTTTTGGTAACGCAGTGGAGTTAATTATTGCGGTTATAGCCCTTACCAAAGGTTTGACCGAAGTGGTGAAAGCCTCAATCACTGGTTCAATCCTGGGTAATATCCTATTCGTGTTGGGACTTTCGATGTTTTTAGGTGGCCTGAAGTTTCGGAATCAAAGGTTTAATCGGTTTATAGCAAGCTCTACCACCTTGCAAATGACCCTGGCGACTATTGCCCTGATTATTCCTTCGGTGTTTGTAGCAACTTCCAGTGGTGTCAAAAATTTACCTGAGCTGACCGAGAATTTAAGTTTGTTGGTGGCGGCAATTCTGATTATTTCTTATTTCGCTCAACTGGTTTTTGTTCTGCGTACCCACAAGAGCGAAGTTAATGTCGAAGAAAATATGGAGACTGCCGAAGAATTGGAAAAAATGCGGGAAGGGGAGGATGAAGATTTGCACGGCACGCCCTGGGGGGTACGCCGTTCTATCATTACCCTGATTGTAGCTACCCTGGTAATTGGCTTTATATCCGAGATTTTAGTAAGTAGTATTGAGCCGTTAACCAAAGAACTGGGTTGGACGGAGTTATTTGTGGGGGTTATTTTAGTAGCTATTATTGGTAATGCTGCCGAGCATCTTACCGCCGTAACCGTCGCCCTCAAAAACAAGATGACCCTCAGCTTAAATATCGCGGTAGGTAGCGCGGCCCAAATCGCTCTGTTTGTCGCTCCGGTGCTGGTGTTTATAGGGTTTTTTATGGGCGGTAGAAGCCAACTAAGTCTCCAGTTTGAGGAATTTGAACTGGTAGCGATTGTTGTTTCGGTACTAATCGTGAATCTGGTGGTGCAAGACAACGAAAGCAACTGGTACGAGGGCTTACAACTGCTGGCGGCTTATGCCATTCTGGGTGTAGCCTTTTATCTTCACCCTGCCACCGGGGTACCGCATCCCTAGAACACGTACCGCTTAACGAGTGCCGAGTAACGAGTAAAAAACTTTAAACTCGGCACTCGGCACTTTAAACTCAGCACTTTTCTAGGCTACGGCGTAAGTATTGTGGGGTAGCGGGGAGGCAATAACTGGTAAAAAGTGGTTGGAGCGGGACGAGTTAGCCACCACAATATTCTGAAGCTGGGCCATCAATATCTCGTAATTAGGGTAGTCCAGGGGCTTTTCGCCGACGTAATTGTAGACAATTTCCTGCTCGTAACCAATCATGAATAAGCTAGGACGAGCCATTTGAAAGCCATCTAACCCAACCAGTTTGTAAATGTTATAGCGATTTAGCACCTTACCGCGTGGGTCATTTAGCACCGGACAGGGCAAAGCACTGCTATCAATGTATCTGTGGGGCGCGCCACTAACATCAGGCTCGCCATCATCTTCCAGAATAACGATAAGCTGGGCAATCGAATCTATAATTTCGTGCAGGCTTTTGAGTTGCTCAAGTTGGCTACGGCTGTTGAATCCTAACTTCCGACGCATAAAAAACACGATAAGCGGTCTGCCCCGGAAAGAAGAAAGGCTGTAACTTTTGCCATCAGTGGCGGTTAATTCAAAATCGGGGGCGGGTAGTCCAATCCCAACGCCTTTATTTGTCAATCCCATAATTTCACCTATCCCAACGTGTTAAATGAATATCTATTGGCTTCTGCGACTGCCTGGCAAAGCCAAATTAAAATGCTAGTCTACTGCTAAAGGTTTATACCCTACAGTTGAGAATAGCTATAAATTTTTTAACCCTGTTAGAATTAGGTAATCTTGAGATTAGTATTAGCAAGTCCTATGCCTCTACTAACCATCCTTCCTACTTCATGACAGGTACTTATTTCCTATATAATAGTCTTTGAACATTACGATTGGAATTACGGTCATACGATTTATTCGATAACGACAAGCACTACCCAATCGTCAAAAAGTCGAACTTTGTATATAGTAATCTCTTGTACAATAAGGTATAATAGAAAATACTCATGTTATGGTAACATAACTATGATCGGGCGCAACGCAGCAAAAAAGCAAAGCTAAAAACAAATAGGACGGAGGCGGTTAATGGCGGCCATACGTGACGTGTTAAACAAATTCAAAGCAGTAAACGGCGTAGACATGGCAGCGGTAGTTAATATTGACGGCATGCAGATAGATAGTTTCGTGCGCGGTGATATGGATGTAGATTCGGTTTGCGCCATTGCTACCACTGGGCTTCAAATGAGCGAGGCTCTGGGCCGTGAAACCGAGCGGGGTGAGTCACTTCAGACCGTCCTGGAATACAAAGGCGGTGCGATTGTGCTGGAACCGCTTTCTAGCGAGGCGATGATGCTGGTGGTATCAGCTGACCCTAATAGTATTGGTCGTATCCGCTATATGAGTAAAAAGTACCGTCAAGAGCTGATAGACGCTCTAAATGGCGAATAGCATATTGACTATTTTTATTCAGACCGCTATATTGTATAATCAAATCGCATAGATTAGGGCCATTTCATGCGCCTTTTTGCGATGGCAATCTTCATAATATTAACGATTTTAGTCTATTTGCCAGGTGGTAGCATCCCTGTAAAGACCTAATAGCCACCGTTTTGAGAACTTTCCTGGACAGGGAAACCAGGGAATGAGAGGAGATAGTATGGATCCTCAGTTAACCAGCCTGATTGTTTCGGCTTCCGAAACCGGTAATATCGAAGAATGCCTTGATCGGCTGGTAGCCGAAACCGGGGCTAATTATTCGATGTTGCTGGATAAAAGTGGTCAGGTGGTTTCGTCCCAGGGTGATACTGACCGCCAGGATATTACCGCGTTGGGCGCGTTGTTGGCTGGTACTTTCGCTAGTAGTCGCGAGGTAGCCCGTCTCCTGAAAGAAAAAGATTTCCGCGTATTGTTTCAGCAAGGGGTACGCGAAAATATTTTCACCGAACTAATCCAGGAACAATGGATGTTGGTCGTAATGTTCGATAAGCGTACCCATATCGGTTTGGTCAAGGTACTAAGCAAGCGGGCCACTGATGAACTTAGCTCAATTCTGGAGCGAGTGAAGGTTGAGAGCCGGGCTAAAGATGCGGTTATTAGCACCAATTTCCGCACCAGTGTGGAAGACACGATTGATTTGCTTTTTAAGGACTAATTGCGATTGGGGTGAGGTAAAATGGCTCTTATTAACGTTGCAGCCCGCGAAATACATTGTAAAATCGTATACTACGGACCGGGCTTGTGTGGCAAAACCACAAATCTAAAATATATTCACTCGGCAGTACCCGGTCATGCTAAAGGTGATTTGCTTTCTATCGCCACCGAGACAGAGCGCACCCTCTTTTTTGACTTCCTGCCGTTGGACCTCGGTCAGGTACATGGCTTCCAGACCCGCTTCCACCTCTATACCGTTCCCGGTCAGGTGTTATACGAACGTACCCGCGTGGCAGTGTTAAACGGGGCGGATGGTGTGGTATTTGTGGCCGACAGTCAACAAAATAAACTACGGGAAGATATTCAGAGCTTGCAAGAACTTGCCCGTAACGTTCAGGCGCAAGGCAAAAAGTTCCTGGAATTCCCGCTAGTGCTTCAATATAACAAACGGGACATGCCACAGGCTATCCCGATTGAGCAGATGGACCACTATCTTAATTCATCCATCAAAGTGCCGCGCTTTGAAGCAGTCGCCAGCAAAGGAATTGGTGTTTTTGATACTCTCAAAGCAATCAGTAAACTTGTAATCAGTAAACTTTAGTCCCTTGTCCCCACGCCAGGTGAGGCCGGATAGCTGAGAAACCGTTCCCCTAGCGTTTTTTTGAATGTAGCGAAAAGGAAAACCGATGGCTCTGGAAGGCTCACTGCGAGAATTTCCAGTCACAGATATAATTCAGATGGTCAGTCTCAGCAAGCAAACGGGTGCGGCTGAAATCAGGGCCAATTATCGTGGTCGCAATGTGGTGGCCCGCCTTTATTTCAAGGGCGGTAATGCCATTCATGCCGAACTGGAAAACCTCCCCGCTATGGAAGCCGCCTTGACTTTTTTCACTTTTGACGATGGCGAATTTACTTTCTTAGGCGGCGAAGCTCCCCCCCGCGAAGAACTGCGCGGTAGCAATGAAATGCTGGTGATGCAGGGTATCCATCGCTCTGATGAGTTCAAAGCCATTCGCGAAATCTTACCCACCGACGATATTATTCCTCTACTGGTAGATAATCCTTCGGTTAATGGTGCGGCTATCAATCTTCGCCCTGAAGAATGGCGGCTACTTACTTTTATCAACGGGCAGGATGATGTAGCGGCAATTGCCAAACGCAGTAATCTTAGCAGCCATGTGACCGAACGTATTATCGCCCATTTGCTGCAAGTAGGTTTAATCGAGAAAAAACAGCGCAACCTGAAATATATCTTGTATGCTGAACTCGGCGAACTGGCCGTAACTCAACTCGGCACTACTGCCAAAAACCTGCTTGACCAATCCTATCAACGTACCGGGCTGACTTCCGAAAGCAATGTTACCCCGGAACAGGCTATGGCGATTGTTGATAATTTCCAAAAGCTGGCTCGTTTGCTGGTGGGGCCAACCCGTACCGAGCGGTTAGCTGACCAGATGCGCGAGCGGATTCGCACCCTCTACAACATCAAGTAGAGAGTCACCCAAAACTCCCGACAAAAGTTTTTAATACGAGGGCTCAAATATGCAGGAAAGAAAATCCCGGAAACGAATAGCCTCAACGCTGGCTCTAACGGCCTTGTTGGCGGTGTTACTGGCGGCCTGCGGCGAACTTACGCCCAGTGGCAAAGTTGACGGTTTCCTCATCAACGAGGTTTATACTGGCACTTCGGCGGGGACGCTTCAGTGGGTCGAAATTCTGGCAAATGGTCAGGGTAAGGATGACGATAGTACGCTGGACTTGCGAGGCGTTACCCTGAATACCGCCAAAGGCTCAGTTGACCTCGGAACCTTAAAAGGGGTTGTTTTCTTGCCACCTTTAGCGGGGCGTACTCCGCCTGGACCAAAGTTTGCGCCACTGCAAGCTGGCACACCTGTTCCCGCCGGGGCTTATATAGTTGTGGCCTCTAACCCGGCAGCCTTTGCCGCTACCTATCCTGCTAGTAAAGTGGTCGCGCTTGATGGCTCGGCAGTGCTGGGTTCGCTTGACCCTAAAGATGATGCCTTGACCTTGCGGAGCGGCGATGACCTGCTTGATCAGATAGGTTGGGGTAGCCCCAACGCCGAGACCTTGAACAAGATTAAATCCGGCGGCGACGTTAATATGAAGTTGCCCGCTGCCGGCATTGGTGAACCAGCCAAAACTTTGGGCCGCACCCCCCCCAGTGGTCCTACCCGTGACTCTGGCAAACCTGGTGCTTTCAGTATTCATGACACCGTTACCCCTGGCGGTACGGTGGCTCGCCCCGACAAATATAATTTTCTCCTTAACGAAATAACAAACCTGATTACCATTGTGGGTGGCTTGAGCTTGTATCTGGTCTTTATTATGATTGCGGTAGTGGCCCGTCGCTTTGAGACTCTGGCCCAACAGCGTACTTACTGGCAATTGCTTCTGGCTGCGCCTACTGGTATCTTGATTTATGATGTAGTAACTATTATCTCCTTTATTTTGAATGGTCAATTAGTTGACCCTTATCGAATTATTGGATTTGCTGCGTTGTTCCTTTCGGGTATTGCTTGTTTGGCGATTATTAATGTCTTCCGCAATATCGCTAAAGATATTTTGGCTTCGCAATAGCTATCTGGGAGAAAGTAAAGCATGCTGATTTTTAATAATGTATTTGAGTTAATCCCAACTATCTGGACGGCCCTGTTACTGGAAATTGGCTTTATATTCCTGGCTATCGCCCTGTTCTGGTTTGCCCGGATTTTGGGAGAGTTGCTGGAAATTATTCAGAAACCGCCAGTGGAAGGGTTAATTCGGATATCTGGCTGGTTGCTCATTTTGACCTTTGCTTTGCCCCACTATATCGCCAATTCTTTTTTCTATCCCAACCTGACGGCTGATAGCAATATGTGGATTTGGTTATGGGTTTTCCGTACTATCTCTAACCTGGGGTTGATGGTAGCGGCGGTACTGGCCTTTATCCCGGTATTCCTCTACTGGCGATGGACGCGCGAATAATTACTTTAATCAACCTGTAATTAAAATTTAATTGACAAACAAAACTATTGCCGCTATTGTTACCAATGGCGGTTTTTTGCTTAAATGTCGGCTTATTAACGAGGAGTTTACAGGTTTTGGATTTAGTAAGTTCATTCAATAACAGTCTTAATCTGGTCGTAGCAGCAGCTAGTAGTGAAGGTGGTGGGCTTTTCGACTTAACTTCAATTATCAAAACCGTTGGATTAATTGGGGTAGTGTCAATAGTATTTGCCGAATCTGGTTTGTTAATAGGTTTCTTCCTCCCTGGGGATAGTTTGCTTTTCACTGCCGGGTTTCTGGCTTCCCAGAAAATTGATGGCAAGGAAATCTTTAATATCTGGTTGTTAGTTCCGTTATGCTTCATCGCTGCCGTGCTTGGCGACAATGTGGGTTACTGGTTCGGCAATAAGGTTGGGCCACGCCTTTTTAATAGAGAGGACTCTTTATTTTTTAGCAAACAAAACCTTTATCGTGCCCAGGCTTTTTATGAGAAAAATGGTGGAAAAACTATCCTTTTGGCCCGCTTTCTCCCGGTAGTCCGAACTTTTGCCCCGATTGTAGCGGGTGTTGGCAAGATGAAATACTCTGCTTTCATTTTCTACAATGTAATCGGGGGGTTTTTATGGGCAGTGGGGGTTACGCTGGCGGGTTACTTCCTGGGTAGTGCTATTCCCGACATTGATAAATTTTTGTTGCCCATTATCGTTTTGATAATCCTGTTATCAATTGCTCCTACCGCTTACCATATTTTGAAAGAACCTCAGAGCCGTCAACAGCTTATGAGTGGGTTAAAACAAGTTTTTAACCGCAAGAAAAAAGCGGAAGCTACTAAATCGGTAGAAGAAGTTGGAGTGGGTGCGGAAAACCGTGACTAACAACTAATAAACCTTATCCCCTAATCTGGAGGAATACTTTTCCTTGTTAAAAAGTCTGGAAGATGCTCTAATCGAATTTCTAAAAACCTTTTACGGTAACGTCGGTTGGTTGGGCGTTCTGTTTATGATGGCGATTGAGAGCATGATGATTCCCCTGCCCAGTGAAATAATAATGCCCCTGGCTGGTTGGTTGCTAGTCCATAATACTGCTGATGCTGCGCCGCTCTGGTTACAGATTGGTTTTGCGGGCGTGATTGGCGGGGCTGGTTGTCTGCTTGGCTCAGTAATAGCCTATTGGATTGGCAAAGCGGGTGGGCGACCACTCGTGCTGAAATACGGCAAATATGTCCTGATTAATTCAAGCCATCTGGATGTTAGTGAGCGTTGGTTAGCCCGTTGGGGAGCGGCGGCGGCTTTTTTCTCACGGCTCTTGCCGGTGGTACGCACCTTCATCAGTCTCCCTATGGGAGTAGCTCGCGCACCCTTTGTTAGCTTTTCGATATTGACCTTCGTGGGCTCGTTTATCTGGTGTGTTGCTCTGGCCTGGTTAGGGTATGTTTTGGGGAATAAGTTTGAAGAGGTGCGGAATTCAATTAGCTGGCTGGATTATCCTATCATAGCAATTATTCTTGTGCTGGTTATCTGGTTCGTTTACAGTACCCTCAAAAAACGTAAAAACGGTAAAACTACTGAAACCCAAATTCCCTAATAATCAATAGTTTTCTACTCTATCCCCTTTCCTTAACTGGAAGGGGATTTTTTACGAATTCAATATTGGCTTTTTGGCGGATTTCCTCGTAGACCTCGCGCCAGGATCGCCCGCTACTTCGGGCAATCGCCGCTACACTTTCATACTCCGGGGCGGCTTCCACTACTACCTCATCCAGAATTTTTAACTTCACCTGGGCTATTCCGTCCGGCGTTTCTATCTGGCGGAACTCCCGGTCAGCCTTGTAGCGTACCAGGTGGCTAATCCGTAAGCCAAAGGCACTGGTTTCGCGTAAAATAATTTCGGCTAAACGAGCCTCGTCGCGCGGTCTTGCCAGCACGCCTAGTAAAACTCCCGGACGGTTTTTCTTCATCTGGATTGGGCTAAAATATACGTCCAATGCCTCTGCCGCCAGCAGCTTTTCCATCAAATAGCCTAGCCCTTCCCCGCTCATATCATCTAGGTTGGTTTCAAGCAGACTGACTTCATCGTGGGCTAAATTTGCGGGTGGTTGTGCCTGTTTATGGCTTTCGGTTTCATGTTGGTGGGAATGTTCTTCGGTTTCAGGCTTATGCTGGTGGTTGGGTTCTTCTTCGTGGTGCGGGTGGTTATATTGGTGGTCTTCGGTTTGGTGATGCTGAGTATTACCGGCGGTTTGGGTTTGACCCAGCCACAGACGCAGGGCGTTGGGCCAGGCAAATTTTTGGCTGCCGTAGCCATAGCCCACCTTTTCGAGTTTAAAGGCCGGACGCTCAAAACGGCAAAGGCTGGCTACAATCGCCGCCCCGGTGGGTGTTACCATCTCGCGGCGGGCCGGGTAATCGCTGCCATCGCTCAAGGTTAGCTGGGGGACAAGGGGTGCTCCCACCTGCGCCAATAATTGCAAAGTGGCGGGTGCGGGTACTGGCATTACCCCGTGCGCCGCCTTTACAAAGCCGCTACCAACTGGCAAGGGGCTACAATAAAATTCCTCAATCCCAAAGTAGTCGAAACCGACACAGGCTCCTACGATGTCCACAATCGCGTCCACCGCCCCGACCTCGTGGAAATGCACTTGGTTGGCTGGGATGGCGTGCATCTGGCTCTCAACTTCTGCCAGGGCCGAAAAAATAGCTATGGCCCGTCCTTTAATCTGGGGCGAAAGGCTGCTGTTCTCAATGATGGCCTTAATCGCGCTTAGGCTGCGGTGTTCTTCCAGCTCTGGTTTTTCGACCACCACCTCGAATTTTATTCCGGCAATCGAATGTTGCTGGGTTTGGGCCATTTCCAGGTGAAAATTGGTTAGTCCAAGTTTGCTGATTTCGGCCTTGAGGTAGTCAAAGGGCAACCCAGCATGGAGTAAAGCCCCCGTCACCATATCGCCGCTTACCCCGGAGTAGGCATCAAAATAAACGGCTTGCCTCATAATTTGGCTTTCTTACCCTCTTGCTCGACTTTTAACTGCCCACAGGCTGCCTGAATTTCCCGGCCTTTTTCCACCCTCAAGCTGTTAGGAATGCCAAAGCGGTCTAATTCCGCCATAAAAGCCCTGACCCGCACCGGATCAGAACCGCGCTGTCCGCTCCCTGGTACGGGGTTCATCGGAATCAGGTTGACGTGGCAGAGCATCCCGTGAATGAGTATTCCAAGTTCCTTGGCGCAAGCCACGCTATCATTTACCCCATTTACCAGGGTGTATTCAAAACTCAGGCGGCGGTTGGTCTGGGCAATATATTCGCGACAGGCTTCCATCAGCATCGATATCGGGTAACGGTGGTTAATCGGCATCATCTCGCCCCGCAAGCTGTCGTTGGGGGCGTGCAGCGAGACCGCCAGATTTACGGGCAATTCCTCCTGCCCAAAGCGTTTTATCATCTGCGGCAACCCTACTGTTGAGACGGTCATTTTTCGCGCCCCCAGGTTTGTCCCCTGTGGGTCGTGCAACTTTCGAATAGCCTTCCACAAATTCACATAATTCGCCAGAGGTTCGCCCATTCCCATAAACACCAGATTCGAGACCCGTTTGTGGCCTAATGTAGCTGCCGCCTCATTAGTACGCGACAAAAATCGCTCGAAATATAAAACTTGCTGGACAATTTCGCCCGGTTGTAAGTTGCGAGTTAAGCCCGCCTGTCCGGTGGCGCAAAAATTACAGCCCATCGCGCAACCCGCCTGGGTCGAAACGCAAACCGTCGCCCGGTCGCTGTATAACATCATGACGCTTTCGATTTCCGCCCCATCCGGTAATCGGAACAAAGCCTTGCGGGTTTGCCCGTCGTAAGCTACTTTTTCCAGCACCAGTTCCAGCGAAGCCAGGGGAAGGCGTTCCTGCAACTTCTCCAGCAACTGGCTCGGCAGGTTAGTCATTTCATCATAACTAAAGGCAAATTTTTGGTATAACCAGCCCCAGATTTGTTTGGCCCGAAAAGCAGGTTGCCCCAATTCGACTACCAGGGCGGTCAATTCTGCCAAATCTAAATCCAGCAGAGTAGGCGCGGGTTTGCGCCCCAACGTCAGGGGTAGGCCCACTTTGGGTTGGTTGATGGTTTCAATTTCTATCAGGTCGTTTTGCAGACCGCGATTTATCTCTAAAGTCACTATTTTATATTCCTAAAAATTAAAATCCCCTGGCGACTAATTTCACCACGGGATAAATTTTACCATTATCTATCGGTTAAGCAAAGTCTTTAAATTAAACCAGATATTTGTAGCCGACCCCGCGAATGGTCTGGATAAAGCGGGGGTTGGCGGGGTCATCTTCCAGCTTTTTGCGGAGGCGGGCCATATGCACATCTACCACCCGCCCATCGCCAAAATAATCGTAATTCCAGACTTGCTCAAGCAATTGGTCGCGGCTGAAAACGAGGCCAGGGTTATTAAAGAGGTATTTCAGGAGGTCAAATTCAAGTTTGGTAAGCTCGACTTCCTCGCCCCGTTTCCAGACCTGTCGCCGCTCGGCATCCACTACCAGGCCGCTTTCATCGGTTGGTTTTAGTTCTTCTGGAAGGGAGGTGGTAGCCGCAACCTGTACCTCAGTTTCAAATTTGTTGCGGCGCATCATCGAGCGTACCCGTGCCACCAGTTCCCGCCCACTAAAGGGTTTGGTAACGTAATCGTCCGCGCCCGCTTCCAGCCCTAAAATCTTTTGTTCCTCGGTATCCAGAGCGGTCAGCATCAAAATAAACATGGCAGGATTCCCGGCGCGGAGTTGGCGACAAACCTCTACCCCATCCATTTCGGGCATCATGCGGTCAAGAATAACTAGCGAAGGATTTTCACGGTTGGCAATTTCTACCGCCTCGCGTCCATTGCTGGCAGTCACAACCTCAAAACCCGCCCTGGTTAAATGGAAATTGACCAGCATCAAAATATCATGCTCGTCATCCACAATTAATATTTTTTCGCGCGGTTGAGCGGTTTCGGTTTGCATAATATTATCTGTGACGTTGCTCATAACAGAATTATATCATTATGAATCAAGACTTGGCCTTTTACTCGCCTTCTGCTGTAATTCGTATAATTTGTTAATCGCTTCCAGGGGGGTAAGCTCGGCTACTTTCAGGCTGGCTAGTTCGGTTAGTACCGGATTTTCTTCCTGAACGGCGGTAGCAAATAAACTCATCTGGTTGGATTGACCATTAGCATGCTGTTTATTGTGCCCATTTCGAGCTGACCGGGAACGGCTTTCACCACTTTCAGTCTCCGCCAGCCCCTCAAATTGCAATAACAACTCCTCGGCCCGATGCACCACACTCCGAGGTAGTCCCGCCAACTGGCCTACATGAATCCCATAGCTGCGGTCAGCCCCGCCCGGCAGCAACTTACGCAGGAAAATCACTTTGCCACTCTCGTCGCTTACCGCCACGTTATAGTTGCGGACACGTGGCAACACTTGAGCCAATTCTATCAACTCGTGGTAGTGGGTCGCAAACAAGGTTTTTGCCCCACAGCGCGGGTTGTTATGGATATATTCTACCACTGCCTGAGCAATTGCCAACCCATCATAGGTACTGGTACCCCGTCCTACTTCGTCCAGTATTATCAGACTGCGGGGGGTACTGTGCGACAGAATATAGCTGGTTTCGGTCATTTCCACCATAAAGGTGCTTTGTCCACTGGCAATATCGTCCTGCGCCCCGACCCGCGTGAAAATTCGGTCCACCAATCCAATGGTCGCCGCTTCCGCCGGAACAAACGACCCCACCTGCGCCAATAGCACAATCAAGGCGACCTGCCGCATAAAGGTACTTTTGCCCGCCATATTCGGCCCGGTAATGATTATAACCTGTTCCTGCTCGGAATTGAGGGTCACATCGTTCGGTACAAAGATTCCGTCAGGGTTGGCGGCTTCGACTACGGGGTGGCGACCACCATGTATCTTGATAAGCGGGCCATTGTTAAGCTGTGGGCGCACATAGTTGTTGCGCTCGGCTACCTCCGCCAAGCCACAAAATACATCCAGATGGGCCAGGGCGTTGGCGGTATCCAGCAATTTTTGGCTCTGGTCGGAGATAAATTTCAGTAGCTCTTTATAAAGGCTGGTCTCTAAACCATCAATTTTGTCCTGGGCAGTAACGATTAAACTTTCTTTTTCTTTAAGCTCAACCGTGTAGAAGCGTTCGCCGTTGGCAATCGTTTGTTTGCGGATATATTCTTTGGGGACAAGCTGTTGCGAGGATTTGCTGACCTCGATGTAATAACCAAAAACCTGATTGTATCCCACCTTGAGGTTAGAGATGCCTAACCGGGCTTTTTCGCTGTCCTCCAGGCTCGCCATCCAGTGTTTGGCCTCGCGCACCCCGATTTTGATAGCGTCCATCGCCTCGGAGTAACCTTCGCGTATAACATGTTTCTCCTTGTTGACCGCGCCCCGTCCGGCAAATTGAGCCGGGTCGTCTACAATCGCCTTGCCAATACGCTCCACCATATCCAGGCAGGGGTTTAGCCGATGGGTTATCGAGGTCAGTACATTTTGAGTGGGTGGGGGGGCGGTTTCCAACACTTTCAAGATGGGAGTGACATTTTCCAGCGAGGCTTTAAGGGTCAGCAACTCTTTGGGCATTGCCACACCCTGATTAACCCGTTGGGTGATGCGCTCAATGTCGCGGATGCCACCCAGGTGTTGAACCAGGTTATCACGCAGGGTCGGGTTGCGGTAGAAAGCTTCCAGGGCATCGTGACGGGCCTGAATTCGGGCTACATCCAGCAACGGTTGCCCCAACCAGCGACGTAACAACCGCCCACCCATATCGGTTTTGGTGTGGTCTAGCACCGCCCCCAGCGAGTTTTTGCGTAACCCGGTGCGGCTGCTTTCCTCTAGTTCCAGATTGCGGCGGGTCTGGGGGTCAAGGGCCATAAACTGGCGGAGGCTGTAGGTCACAAGCGGGTTGAGACGGGCGGCAATGGTTCGCTGAGTTTCTTTCAGGTAGGCTACGAGTGCGCCCCCTGCCCGAATTACCGATGGCAAGCGAGCACAACCAAAACCTTCCAGGCTGGCGACCTCAAAATGTTCCAGCAGGGCGGTTCGGGCATTATCCTCGGCCCAGCGAAAGCCCTCAAAGGCCGTTAGCATCACTTTGCCATCACAGGCGGCGATAAGCTGGCGGTAGGGTAATAAGGGGTCGTCTTCGCTCTCGGTTTCCTGAAACAGCATTTCGGGACGTACTCGGCGGGGTTCGTTTTTCTGTGGGGCGATTACCTCAGCCGGACCAATCCGCACCAACTCCTGTTTTACCGCGTTCAGCAGTTCGTTTCGGTTGCTCTCCTGAAACTCGGTGGCCCGAAACTCCCCGGTGCTGATGTCGGTATAGGCCAGCCCCGCCATTTTTTCGTCCAGCCACATAGCCACGATAAAGTTATTGCGTTTGGGTTCCAGCAAATGGGGCTCGACCAGCGTACCTGGCGTGACTACCCGAATAACCTCGCGCTGTACCAATTGTCCCGGTTTGGCTTCGGTCATTTGCTCGCAAATCGCCACTTTGTAGCCCAAATCCACCAGCTTTTTCAGATGGCCTTCCACCGCGTGAAACGGTATACCCGCCATCGGCATGCTCGTGCCTTTGTTCATGGGGCGTTTAGTCAGGTACAAACCTAGCTTTTCCGAGGTTATTACCGCGTCATTCTCAAAAGTTTCGTAAAAATCGCCCAGCCGAAAGAACAGCACCGCGTCGGGATGCTGCGCCTTAATCTTGCGGTATTGTTGGATTAACCCGGTATCGTTACTCATTAAAAATTTTCTTTCGACTCCCCAATCTTGATTTGCGCCACCGCCAGACCCATATACAGCCAGAAAAGAGCCGCCATATGCGAATACTCTATATTAAAGAAATAGTGGTCAAGCACCCCCACCGCCAACGCCCCGATAATCCCCCCCGCAAAACCCAGCACAATCGCCTGTTGGCGGGGTTCGGGCAGACGGCTGATGTTACGCAAGCAATAGGAGAAAAACAAAAACATCACCAGCAAATAGGCCAGCAGCCCCAGCAGCCCCACCCGTTCGGCAATCGTCAGGTAAATCATCGAAGCCCCGGTGGTCAAATCTACCGAAGGGGCATTGCCAAAACCCACCCCAAACCAGGGATAACGCTGAATAATATCCAGAGCGTTGCGGTACTCGTCCAGGCGCATGACTGTCGCCTGGTCTTGCAGGGCAAAACCCTGTAGAAAGCGCGTCTTGATATTTTCCGGCAAAACCAGCCAACCCACCACTGAGGCCGGAATAAGATAGAGCCAGATTTTGCGATATTTCACCGTCGCCACAAAGGCCACCACCACCAAAGCCCCTAACTGCGCCCCCCGCCCGTAAGTCAGCATCAGGGAGGCGGCTGGCCCTAGCGATAAGGCTACCAGTTGCCAGCGTCGCAGCAGTGGTTTGGGCGAAATTATCTGGCAGAATAGCACCGCCAGCACCAGCACCAGCAACCCGCCGTAACTGTTAGGGTCAATGCTCAAGCCCGTGGCGCGTTGCCCTTTGCCGGGGTCGTCCTCGATGTAGCGCAACACCCGAAAGTTGGGATAGCCCAACGGCTGCAAGGCCAATAGAATCCGCTCTTGCAAGCTTCGAGGCAGCACGTACAGCCCCAACCCGATAAACCCCGCCCCCGCCCCTGCCAACGCAATCACTCGCAACAGAGCATCCAGAGCCTTTTGGGTGCGGACGATATTAATAGTGGCGAAGAAAACAAAAATCGCCAGGACAAACTTGAAGAAGTTATGGAAAACATCACTGCTATCCACCCATTCCAGCCCCAGAATAAAGGCGAACAGGCACATCCCGATAAGCAGCAGCACCGCCCAGTCAAAGGGCGATGAAACCAGCCGTTGCTCGGTATCGTCGCTACGTAACCCAAAGCGGATAATCCACACCACCAGTAAAATCAAGAGTGAGGCTTCCAGCAGGGTAAAAGTTAACCCCAATTTGACCGGAATTACCCCGAACGGTACAACCAGCGAGATTGCCACTGCCACCATCAGGGTGAACAAAGGGCGACCTAACATAAAAAAGCCTACCACCAGCCCCGCCACAAGCCCAAATCCGGCTAAGGGGTTCGGCAAAACCACCACCGCCAGCCCGCCCGTTGCCCCTAACAGCAACGCCCCGGCTACCAGCAAAATGGTTTTACGGCTTTCCTCGCCAATCTTAACCTGTGAAAATAGCTGTCGCGTCCTTGATTGTACTGACATTACCCAAGCCTGAAAAAATTATTCACCATGAAGGCAGAGCGTAGCCTCAAACTTGTTGGACAAAGAACACAGAGAAAAAACAAAAACATTCTTATTCTTGGCGTGCTTGGCGGTTAAATCCTGAATTTTTACTCGTTACTCGGCACTCGTTACTTTTTTCTCACCGCGCCAATTCCTGATGACCCTTAACCTCAAGCCGGAAGATATAACGCAAGCGGGGAGTATGCTCGATCTCGACAATATCACCCACCCGCAACTCCTCAAACAAAAAGTTACTGATGTCGAATTTGCGGATAGAATCGCTACCCCCCTGTAAACCGCCATCTGCTACCACAATCTGCCGCCGGGTATCGTTAGTGCCACCGTTCACCCGCCACTTGCTCAAGACTGGCCCAATCGTGAGCTTCTTGGGGGCGCGTAAATCCCGCAACTTCCGCAAGAAATTCGCCCCGAAAAGCAATCCCAGACTAAAACAGAAAATCGCCAGAGCCGGGAACAAATAGCGTTCGGTAGAAAGTGAAGCCACCGTTCCCGACATCCCGTATTCTAACCAACCTGGCAGCGAATTAGCCAGAAAAAACAGTGTCAGAGTAAACAGGCAAAAGGCCACAATTCCATCCGAGAAAACCAGCAACTTGCGCCGCCAGGGTGTCAGGTAGCGCAAACGGACGGTCTGACCGTCGCCCCCTTCCAGCGAAGGCACCTCAGCAGGGGGGAAATCCGCCGCCGTCAGGGTTCGCACCCGCCGCACATAACGGAAGATTGGCGTAAATTTAACCTCGGCATAATCCGCCCCGTCCGTTGCCAGGAAGTCCGCCTCGTTAAGTTGAAAACGCCTACTCTTACGGTTGCCACTTAAGGGGGCTTGCCGTAGCAGCATACCATAGCCCGCCGCGCTAAAATCGGCCTGTTCAATCCGCGACACAATCACGCCTCGCACCAGACGGGGCTTGATTAACCAATCCACCAGGCCAAGCATCCCATAAATAAAAGCCAGAGCGGTTGTCACTCCTACCCCTACCAGCGACCAATAAACCGCCGCCTGATAATCCTGATATAACTCCCCTGCGTCCCATTCGTTGCGCTTGATTATCTCGCCGTTAGCGGATTTAATACCGTAAACGTGATGAGAGACGGGCGAAAGAGACACCACCACCTCTAGCTCGTTGCTCAAAAGCCTGAAAACACGCGGTTCCACCTCCAAACGGCTGTAAATCAGAGGTGGGTCAGTTGTTTCAAGGTCAAAAGAACCACTGCCGTTAGGCATCTGGGCTTTCGGGCTTTTATTAATAATTTTGCCGCTTATCTCAATTGGTTGGGTTTTTCCTTCGGCCCAATAGTCCGCCCCAATCATAACCGCGAGCAAAAGCCCCAGGCTGAAAATCAAGGCTAAACTTGTACCGAATAAAAAGCGGGTCAGGGGGTGTTTCTTCCACATAGGCCAAACTTCCAGCTAGACAATCTCCCAATTTTCCCAAAGTTAGACAAATTCTGTTGGGCTATTATACCCTTTTTTTACTGAGTTGGTAGTTCAAATGGTTCTAGGTTGTCAGTTTGCAGTTGGCGGTAAGTAGTCTAAAAGTTGGGTGGTAAGTTGAGGCTAAATAGACTCTTTCGTATTAAAAAAATACTACAAAACCGTAACATTGTTAAGGACATTTTTATAATATACTGTTGAAAACATTTCGGGTAGGTGTAAATACTATTTCTGAACCTGGAATAAAAATTATTGATAATATGCCCCTAAACTTGAGGTTGTAGAACATGTCCGCAAAATCACAACGTAGCAAAGACCAAATCTTCCTGGTAATTCTTTTAATTCACGTGCTCGTATGTCTGACATATGCCATCGCCACCGACCATATCCATGCTATCTGGCCTGGAATTGTAGCAATGCTGGCCTCATATACCGCCTATCTGTTTCAGCCGGGAACTTTGTTCAGCCGCTCAGTGATGGCGGTCAGTTTGGTGGTATTTTCCGCTACCCTGATCCATCTTTCTGGCGGCTTAATAGAAATGCACTTCCATATTTTTGCCGGGTTGGTGCTACTCTCGATTTACTATGATTGGCGGGTAATTGTAATTGGGGCGGGAGCGGTAGCAGTCCATCACCTTTATGGTCTAATGAGTGATATTTATACGGTCTATGCTCCCAACCCCAATCTGGCTATCTATTTTTTGCATGTGCTATTTGTGGTGCTGGAAAGCGCGATATTGTGTTACCTCTGTGAAATCAGCCGTCGTAGTACCCTCACTATAAAAACCCAAAACGAAAAACTTGTTAAGGCTTTGAGCCAAATTGAGGCCAAGCGGCAACTTGAGGAAAAAGTTGCTAATCAGATGGAAATAGTTACGAGCGAACTTAACACCTCGGCCAATCAGCAAGCCAGTAGTGCCGCCGAGCAATCTTCCGCCGTAATTTCAGCTACTACCTCAATGGAAGAATTAGGACAGAACGCCGCCCAAATCGCTGAAAACAGCCAAAAAGTCGCCGAGTCCGCCGTTCAAACTCTTCAGGTAGCCCGCGAAGTACAGGAAATTAGCCAGAAGGCTGACGATTTAGCCGCACAAGGTCAACAAAGTATTCAGGATACAATAACCAGCGTGGAACATCTCCGCCACCGAATCGAATTGTTAGGTCAACGCCTTCTGGTGCTTACCGACCGCAGCAAACAAATTGGAGCTATTGTAGACTTGCTCAACAGCATCGCCGATGAAACTCATCTTCTAGCACTAAATGCGGCTATCGAAAGTGCCGGGGCCGGGGCTAGTGGGCAGCGTTTTGGGGTTATCGCCAATGAGGTTAAAAGCTTGGCTGACCGTTCTATCGCCGCTACCCAGGAAGTCCGGGTGGTTATTACCGAGCTACACGGGGCGGTGGCTGCTTCGGTGTTAGTGGCAGAGGAAGGCAAAAAGGAAACCACCCGCGCCGTTGAAAAATCCTACCGTTCGGGACTGGCAATTGACGAAATAGGTAAGGTTGCCAAACTGAATAGCGAAAAGGGTGAGCAAATTTTGAGTTACACCGAGGCCGTTAGCCAACTTGTGGCTGAAATAAGCTACGCCACCCGCCAGCAACAAAGTTCCAGCGAACAGGTAATTGGCACACTCCACGCTCTCAGCACCGTAGCCCGTGATGCCGCCGGAGGTAGCCAGCAACTCAGCTCTTCCGCCGGCCATCTCTCTGAGTTAACCCAACAGCTCAAAGAGACTTTTAATTCCTAGAGGTTGTTCATTGGCCTAACACCCTTCCCTGGCAAGGAAGGGGAACTATAACTCTCTTTTTTCATTATTAACTCCTGAGTCTTGATTCTGACTCCTTTTACTAATCCATCGCCACTCTTAACCAAATTAGCACATTGTGCCCGTTTCAGGTTGCTATAGTAATACTGGGTTTTAAACCAAATATTATCAAAAGCTTTTTACCTGAAATGCTAAAAATGCAATCAATCTGGATTCTGGGCGACCAGCTATTACCTGACCATCCTCTGTTAAATTCGGCAAACAAAAGTGATTCGGTGATAGTTTTTATCGAATCGTTGGGCCGGATGCGCCACCGCCCCTATCATAAGCGCAAACTCGTATTAGTTCTTTCGGCGATGCGCCATTATGCTGTGGGTTTACAAAATGAGGGTTGGCGGGTGGATTATCGCCAGGCTGAGAATTTTACCGCCGGGTTACAGGCTCATCTGACCGAAACCAGTAGCGAGAAAATCCTGACTCTGGCGGCAGCCGAGTGGAGTGCCCGCCAGCAACAATCTAAACTTGGGGAACGCTTGGGCAGGGAAGTGGAAGTTTTTCCTAACACCAATTTTTTGGTCGAAAGGTATGCCCCCGAAGAAAAAGCTGGTAAAAAGCTCATTCTGGAAAATTTCTACCGGGCAATGCGGCGCAAATTCGGGCTGTTGCTACAAGCGGATAACAACCCTATCGGGGGAGCCTGGAACTACGATGCCGAAAATCGCAAGCCTTACGATAAAAGGCTGCGCCCAAACCCCCCTTTATCATTTCCACCCGACGAAATTACCCGTCAGGTAATGTCTGAGGTTGAACAGAATTGCCCCACTAATCTTGGTACCACGGCTGGCTTTGACCTGCCTGTTACTCGCGCTCAGGCTCTGGAAGCTCTGGAAGATTTCGTGGAAAATCGGCTGGCGGATTTTGGCCCTTATGAGGATGCGATGAGCCAAGCTGAGCCTGTCTTGTTTCATTCTTTGCTCTCGCCCTTGCTCAACATCGGGCTGCTTGACCCCCTAACGGTAGCTAAACGGGCTGAAAAGGCTTATCTTGAGGGGAAAGCTCCCCTTAATTCAGTGGAAGGCTTCATCCGTCAGGTAATTGGTTGGCGCGAGTATGTCTATTGGCGTTACCACAAAATGATGCCTGGTTTTCATGCTCTTAACCACTGGCAAGCCACTAGCCCCATGCCGAAATTCTTTTGGACGGGCGAAACCGATATGCAGTGTCTTAGTAAAGTTATCAAGCGGGTTATGGCTACTGGTTATAGTCACCATATCGAGCGGCTGATGGTACTTTGCAACTTTGCCTTGTTAGCGGGTATCAATCCTAAACAGGTTAACGACTGGTTTTTGGAAAGCTATTTTGATGCTTACGATTGGGTAGTTACTCCAAACGTTATAGGCATGGGTTTGTGCGCCGACGGTGGGGTGGTGGGCACCAAACCTTATATCGCCTCGGCGGCCTATATTAACAGGATGAGCGATTATTGCCAGGGTTGCCGCTATAATCCCAAAATTCGTACTGGACCAGAGGCTTGCCCTTTTAATTTTCTTTACTGGAATTTCTTGCTCAAATGGGAGGAACGGCTACGAGCCAACCCTCGTATGGGGCCGAACGTTTTGGGTCTGAAACATCTGGATGAAAGCGAAAGGGCCAAAGTTAAAGCCGAAAGCGAAAGGTTTCTGGCAACTTTATGAAGGGTGTGAAAAAGCAAAATTTGCCCAGTAAAATTTGCCTCACCTGTGGGCGGCCTTTTGTCTGGCGCAAAAAATGGGAGAAAAGCTGGGACAACGTGCTATATTGCAGCGACGGTTGCCGCCGCCACAAAAACTCGCCCCAACAATCTAAAGAAGGTTAAAGAGCATGAACTTGCCTATGAATGAAAATAGACCTGAAACTCTGCGACAGGATTTTAACAGTCGAGAGGAATTAACCGAATATTTGCAAGAAATTTTCCTCGAAGCCTACGCCCGTTCGCCCGAAGTGTCGCCAACCAGAGGTGGACGCACCGCCGCCGAGAAACGCCTGAACGCGGTAGACCCCGCTAAATATAATGCCACCCGCAATAGCCTGGATGGCGCGGTTACGGGCCTCTCGCCCTATTTGCGACATGGTGTTTTGGGGCTGAACGATGTGCGGAAAGCGGTTCTACACAAGGCCGGGAGAGCTGCCGAAAAGTTGGTTAACGAACTGGGCTGGCGCGACTACTGGCAACGGGTTTACCAGCAGATTGGCGATGGTATCTGGCAAGACCGCGAAGCCTACAAGACTGGCTGGGAAGCGACGGATTATTCCGCCGAGCTTCCGCCTGACCTTGAGGCTGGCAAAACCGGGCTGGCCTGTATGGATGCTTTTGTTAACGAGCTTTACCAGACGGGTTATTTGCACAACCACGCCCGAATGTGGCTGGCGGCCTATCTGGTGCATTATCGGCGGGTGCGCTGGCAAGTGGGGGCCAGTTGGTTTCTGCAACACCTGTTGGATGGTGACCCCGCCAGTAACAACCTTTCCTGGCAATGGGTTGCCAGCACCTTTTCGGCCAAGCCTTATTTCTTTGACCGGGGAAACCTGGAACGCCTCAGCAAAGGGCGTTATTGCCAGAGTTGCCCGTTAGCCCAGCGGGGTTGCCCTTTTGATGCTTCGTTGGAGCGATTGCAGGAAAAACTGTTTCCTAATCTGCCGCCTCAATTTGACCAGAAAGGCCCTCGCCGATGAACGACCAACCCTTAATCTGGGTGCATGGCGATTGTCTCAATCCTCATAACCCGGCTTTAGCGGCCTATCCTGACGCGCCAGCCGTCTTTGTTTTTGACGAGGAATTATTGGAGCAATACCAAGTTAGTTTTAAGCGGCTGGTTTTTATCTATGAATGTTTGCTGGAAATACCCAATCTGCAAATTCGCAAGGGGGGGGGTAGTAGAGGAATTAGCCACATTGGCAATGGCCCTCGGTTGTGACCGGGTTGTGACGGTAGATAGCTTTGCGCCCCGCTTTAGCCAGCTTTGTCGGCGATTGCGCCGCGAGAAAAAGCTGGCGGTGGAGATTATCGAACCAGAGCCCTTTGTGCAACTTAAAACTGAGGAGTTGGATTTGAAGCGATTCAGCCGTTACTGGCAAACCGCTTCCCATCAAGCTATGAGTTTGGAATAGCCCCTAAAACTTCCCTATGCTACCTTTGCTAAAAAGGGTATAATATTCCTCATTAACCTATTTTCGTACTGATAACTGACTACTTATTACTGAAAACCATCTTAATCAGCGCAACGAAGCGGTGAATGAGGAACAATTATGACAGCAACCACCGAAATCCCGGTAAAATTGGAAAATATTTATGAGGCCGCAGGGCGGATTGCCGGAGTCGCCCGCCGTACCGAACTGGTCGCCAGCGACGCTTTTAGCCTGGAATGTGGCGCGGACATTTACCTCAAATTGGAGAATTTGCAGCGTACGGGGGCTTTCAAAATTCGGGGAGCTTATAACAAAATATCGCGCTTGGCAGAGTTGCCAGGTAGCCAGCGACCTTTGGGCGTGATTGCTGCCAGTGCCGGGAATCATGCGCAGGGGGTTGCCAGTGCCGCCGCTTTCAGTGGTTTCCCGGCAACAGTGGTAATGCCTCTCGGCGCGTCCCTGACCAAAGTACGGGCTTGCAAAGAGCTAAAGGCCGAGGTTATCCAGTATGGTGAAACCCTCGAAGAAGCTGCTACCTACGCCAAACAACTGGCTGCCGAGCGCGAACTTCTCTTTTGCCATCCTTACGATGATTGGGAAGTTATCACCGGGCAAGCCACGTTGGGTCTGGAATTATTACAGGATTTGCCCCAGGTTGAAACGGTGGTAGTGCCTTTGGGCGGCGGTGGCTTGCTTTCGGGGGTCGCTCTGGCAATCAAGCTCCAAAAACCTAATGTGCGGATAATCGGGGTGCAGACCGAAGCAGTTGCCCCTTATTTCGGCTATATTCAGACCGGACAATATCGCCCCAACAAACCGGGCGCAACCACTATCGCCGATGGTATCCGAGTCAAGAGTCCGGGCGAACGGACTTCGCTGGTGTTGCGGCAATATGTGGATGATGTGGTGACGGTTGACGATGGCAAAACTGCCGAAACGATTGTGGCCCTGCTGGAACGCACCCGGACGGTAGTGGAAGGGGCGGGCGCAGTGGCTCTGGCAGCTTTGCTGGATGGTAAAATTCCGGTGCGAAAAGGCGAAAAAGTTATTGCGGTGTTAAGTGGCGGCAACATCGATATGACGCTGGTAGGTCGCCTGATTGATTACGGTCTGTCCAGTAGTGGGCGGTTGTTGGCCCTGACGGTAATCTTGCCCGACATACCCGGTCAGCTTTATAAACTGTTGGGGATGGTGGCGGAATTAGGTATGAATATCCGACAGGTAGACCACCGCCGAGGCGAGTTACATGTCCCGGTGGGGCATACCGAGGTGGTATTGGAAATCGAGACCAAAGACCGCGAACAACAGCAAGAGTTTGTAGCGCATCTGGAGGCTCAGGGTCTACGCGCCCATATTTTAGGTTCGTAGAATTTGTCATAGAATTAAAAGTGGAGTCGAATTAAATTCGATAAGAATAAAGGGGAGTAGTTTTCGGGTCACCCACCCGCTGCAACGGTTTCGACATACTGGCTAAAATCGCCTGGAGCCGTTGGTTAAATAAAACTTTTAGCAAACGAGACCTTTACTCTACGACAAAGCCTTCCGAGGCCGCATTTTGTCGTGGGGTAAGGGTCTCGTTTTTTATTGATTAGGAAATGTAATATGACTGCTTTGATAGCGAGCTTTTTCTTTATTTTCGCGGCGGAGATGGGCGACAAAACCCAACTGGTGGCTCTGGCCTTTGCGACCCGTTACAATGCCCGCACCGTGCTAATCGGCGTGACGGTGGCGACCCTGCTGGTACACCTGTTTTCGGTTCTGATTGGTGAAATTTTGGGTATAAATCTCCCGGCCTTCTGGATTGGGATTGCGGCGGGAGTGGCTTTTATTGGCTTTGGCTTGTGGACGTTGCGGGGTGACAAGCTAGACGAGGAGGAAAAGGTCAAGGAATATCGCTTTGGCCCAATCGTCACCGTAGGCATAACCTTCTTTATAGCCGAAATTGGCGACAAAACGATGCTGGCAACCATCACCCTGAGTAGCCAGTATCAGCAATTTATTCCGGTGTGGATTGGTTCGACTTTAGGGATGGTAGCCGCCGATGGGTTAGCGGTAATTCTAGGGACAGTGGTAGGGAAACGCTTGCCGGAAAAGTTAATTAAAATTGGGGCGGCTTTACTATTTATCGGGACGGGGATTTTTACGCTGGTTGAGACGATTTTTTTCTAAAAGCTGTATAAAAAACCAAAACCCTGGCCGCTCACAAAACCAGGGTTTTTGTATGTACTGCCATTCTATGATGTGGGGTCGGCAGACTTGCGTTTGAAAACGGTTTGCACGACCAGCTTGTCGGGAGGAGGGCGGCCAACATATTTTCAAACTACATCTATAATATAACCCAAAAAAACCTCCATGTCAAGGGGTTGCGCGACTAATCCCAAACAAGTTTACTAATCCCATTTACTTATCCCTATTTTGTCTCACATATCCCCTAAAATATTAGATTATTTGTTCTGAAATCGGCTTGTAACAACTGGTTTGACAAAAACCTTCCAGCAACGTATAATTTTACTTATAAAACGAGAAATATGTACGTATTTTGCGCCAGTAGCTCAGTTGGATAGAGCGTTTGGTTGCGGACCAAAAGGTCAGGGGTTCGAGTCCCTTCTGGCGTACCATAAAAAAAACAGCAAACCGCCACCCAAATGGCGGTTTTTTGTTAACCAAGAGGAAAAAATGCAAAAAGCCGATTTTATCCTGACAGGCGGCACCGTGGTAGTGATGAACCAGAACCGCCAGCTAATTGAAAATGGTTCTATTGTAATTTTGGCTGATAAAATTGTAGCGGTTGGCACTGCCGAGGAAATTGCGGCTCAATATACCGCTACCGAAACGATTGCTTGTAGTGGCAAAGCTCTGATTCCTGGGCTGATTAATACCCACACCCATGTGCCAATGACCTTGCTGCGGGGTCTGGCGGACGATTTGCGGCTGGATGTCTGGTTAATGGGCTACATGATTCCGGTTGAGCGCGAATTTGTCAGCCCCGAATTTGTGCGCCTCGGTACGCTCCTGGCCTGTGCCGAAATGATTAAGGGTGGTACCACCTGTTTTGCTGATATGTATTATTTCGAGGACGACCTGGCTAAAGCTACCGCCGAGGCCGGAATGCGGGCAGTATGTGCCCAATCTGTCATGAAATTTCCCACCCCGGATGCGCCTTCCTGGGAAGTTGCCCTGGCTTATACCCGTGAATATATCCAACGCTGGAAAGGCCATCCCTTGATTGTCCCAGCGGTTGGCCCCCACGCTCCTTACACCTGCCCGCCCGAAATTTTGAAGGCTTGTACCGAACTGGCCCTGGAATTTGATGTGCCGCTCCATATCCATATCGCCGAAACTGGCCTCGAAGTTGAAAACAGCCGCAAAGAACATAATATGCCGGTGGTACCCTGGATTAAGAAGCAAGGGGTTTTGGAGGCTAAAGTTATCGCCGCCCATTGCGTCCATATTGATGAGGGTGAAATCTATACCCTGAAGAATGCCGGGGCAGGGGTAGCTCACAATCCTACCAGTAACCTGAAACTCGCCAGCGGAATTGCTCCCATCAAACAGATGCTGGAGGCTGGGGTAAAAGTTGGGATTGGCACCGATGGCCCCGCCAGCAATAACGACCTGGATATGTTTGAAGAAATGCGTTTGGCGGCAATTCTGGCGAAGGGCGCGACAGGCGACCCTACCGTGCTGCCCGCCCGTGAGGCTCTGGCGATGGCGACCATTGGTGGGGCGAATGCTTTGCACATAGAGGATATTACGGGCTCCCTGGAAGTGGGCAAACGGGCTGATATTGTGGTGGTTGACCTGAATGTTACCCATAATAGCCCCAGTTTTAGGCGCGACCCTGACTCGCTTTATTCCCAACTGGTTTATGTTTCCAAAAGCACCGATGTAACCCACGTTTTTTGTAACGGGAAAATACTGTTGCGTGATCGGGAGCTGTTGACCCTGAATGAAACCGAACTCAAGCGCGAGGCTGGGCTGGTAGCTCAAAAGATTGACCAATTCTTGATAGGCCGGGAGAGTGATATTGTACGAAAGTTGCTGGCATTGGGCGGGTTGAGTCAGGAGGAAAGCTTCGAGGTTCAGGTCAAAGCCCGTATGGAGGAGTTGAGTGCGATTGACCATTTGTTAGCTCAACCCGAAGTGCAGATTATTAAATCATCGCGTTACCGACAATACGATACCTACTTTTTTTTCGCTAAACCGGGGCAAGGCCAGCTCCGGATCCGTGAAGATATTTATCTGGACGAGCAAGACCGCCCTACTCCCCGCAGCCGCATGCGCCTGACACTGGTGGGGGACGCCTCCGAGCGCGACTTCCCTCATTCGGTGGTTTTGAGCCGCTCTCGCCTTACCGCTGCGGCAGACCAGTCACTCCGTTTCTACCGCGAGTATCTGAACCCATCAGATGAGCGCGAAATTGTGAAGCTAAGGCGGCGTTATCGTTTCCTTTATCGAAATACTGAGTTTGCCATAAACATTGATCGCCCAACTTCGCCCGCCCAGCCCGGTTATTTTGTGGAGATAAAAAGCCGCACCTGGTCGTTACGCGATGCCGAGCAAAAGGCCGGGCTAATTGCCGAATTGCTGGAAAAGAGCGGCATTCCCGATGACCAGCTTCTAAAAGGCGATTATACTAAAGTTTTGAGTTGAGGGGGCTTTGGTTATTATTCACCACAGAGAATTTTGAGGTTTTTGTAGTAGTGGGGTCTGTGTTCTATACTCAGGGTATCAGCCCCGCCTAATCTTCGTTCACGCCTCGTTGAAGTGTGACAAACGTGGTGAAGGCGTGTGATTATCTTGCTCTACTATGGTAAAATATTCTCAATATTTAGTTTAGCTACAGGGTATTCAACTCAAAATTCAACCCTAAAAACTCAAAATTCTGGAAGTTTTATGCCTATTTTGTTGTGGCTTGCCCCCGCCTGGATGCTGGGTATCTTTCTGAATGGCTGGCTAAAATTCGAGCCTTTCATGCTGATTATTAGTGCGGTAATTGGCTTGCTGGCAGCTTTGGCGGGCATATTACTAAACCGTTATTCTCTCCGTAACGGGCAGTCCCCAAATCAATTAAACCTGATTGTACCGCTTTGTTTGGCGGTGATTTGTCTGGCAGGACTGCGCTATGAGGCTTCGTTACCGGGTAAAGGGCCAGAACAGGTGGCCTATTGGGCGGGAGATTTGGGCAGTGTCCCGGAGTTGCGGTTAAAAGGGGTGGTTTCGGGCGACCCGGTTTATACCGACAAGGGCGGTTCTTATCGCTTTAGTTTGCGCGAAATCTGGCCGCCGGGGGCCGAGGGTTTTCGTCCCGTTTTGGGTGATATTTACGTTAAAGTTGAACCGACCCAAAGTTTTGAGGCCGGGGAATTTTTGGAATTAGCCGGGAAATTATACCTGCCAGCCCAACAAACCGAAGACGGCTTTCCCTATCGTGATTACCTCAATCGGCAGGGAATGTACGCCGTGATGAGCAAGCCCCAGGCGGTGAAACTGGCAAGCAATCAGGATTTTTTCCTCTTCCACTATCTCAATGATATTCAAAACGGCTCGCTTGATATAATAAATCGCTTTGTAGACGGTAAAGAGGCCGGGTTGATGGGTGGTATTTTGCTGGGCGAACAGACCGGGCTAGACCCCCAGGTTAAAGATAATTTCCGCCGCACGGGTACCACCCACATTATCGCCATTTCCGGCGCGAATATTACTATCACGGTGGGGGTATTGATGCTGGTATTCGGGCGTTTCTTCCGCAAAAATACCGCTCTGTTTTTGACTTTGTTCGGAATATTCGCTTACGTGCTACTGGTGGGTGCCTCTCCAGGAGTGGTGCGGGCGGGAGTTATGGGCGCGTTTGCAATAGTGGGGCTGTTATTGGGTCGAGAATATGCCGCGCTATTTGGTTTATGGGGTACGGCTCTGGTAATGACCCTGATTTCGCCCCAGGTATTATACGACATTGGCTTTGAGCTATCTTTCATGGCAACTCTCGGCCTGATTTTAATTGCCCAGCCCTTGCAGAACTTGCCCCAATTCAAAAACTGGCCCGCTTTTTTAAAAGAGGGGTTAATAATGGGCTTTGCCGCCGAAGCAATGACCCTACCACTGAGTATTTTTTATTTCAAACAAATATCGTTGGTATCGCTGCCTACCAGTCTAATCGCCCTGCCCGCTCTGCCGATTATAATGGCAACCGGGGCGTTAGTGGTGGGTGGCGGGTGGCTATTTAGCTGGTGGCTACCGGGGCTGGTTAGTTTGTTGGGGTGGTTGTCGTGGCTATTCCTGGCCTATATGATAGCGGTGGTGGATTTATTCGCTTCCCTGCCCTTCGCCTCGGTTAGCCTGAACGCCATCCGCCCTATCTGGCTGGTAGTTTATTATGGGTTGCTGGCCTTTATTCTGACCTATGCCCGCAGCGAAAAATTCCGTCTACGGGTCAGCACTTTGCCGTCCTGGCCTATCACTTTTGGTTTAATGGGCTTTTCGGCGGTAGGGATTTGGGTTTTAGTATTGTTTTTTTAAGACAAACCCCAGGCCACAAAAACTTCAAGATTATTCTTATTACTTGGCGTTCCTGGTAGCTTGGTGGTTTAAATCTCTTCCCAGATAGAGGTTGCAAGCACCATCGTCACAGGTATTCTCGATTTTGCCCATAAAGAGGTAGCGATGGTTGGAAACCCACATATAAACCGCCTGCGCCAACTTACCAAAGCCCGGTAAATACCAGAACAGAGCTAAGGGCCAGAGCCAGCGACTTAAAACGAGGATAAGGCGGGCGGCAGCTGCTCCCTTGTAAATGTAACCGTCGGGGGTCACGATGTGCATTTCGCGGCTGGCGGCTTCGGGGGTAATCCGATATTGGGCTTGGAGGGTTGGGTTATTGACGTTTTGTAACTCTATCGTTCCTTTGGGAGCAAATTTAACAGCTTGGCGACTACTGGCGGTGCAGAAACGGCAGTCCACATCGTATAATAAAATTGTCTGATTTTGCCCTAACTTTTCCATAGTTTCACTCGTTTATACCCTGAGTCTGTTAAGTTGACAGCACCTAACCCGCGTGTTAGTCTACTTTAATTGTAGCTTATAGCACAATATTACAGCCTGATAAAATTCTGAGGAATATATGACAGAAATACCAACCCTGACCGTACCATCCGCTTATGACCGTTTGCGAATCCTGACCAAATACAAAAATATTGCAATGGTTGGATTGTCCGCCAACCCCTATCGCCCTAGCCACTTTGCGGCGATTTACATGATTGCCGAAGGTTATAATATTATCCCGGTTAACCCCATGAATACCGAGATTTTAGGGCGCAAATGCTACCCCAGCTTGCGCGACATACCTTATCCGGTTGAGGTTGTGGACGTTTTCCGCAACAGCAAGGATGTGCCGCCGATTGCCGAGGAAGCAATTGAAATCGGGGCAAAGGTTTTGTGGCTCCAATTGGGCGTGATAAATCAGGAAGCCGCCCTCAAAGCCCAACAAGCGGGTTTAGAGGTGGTTATGGATAGATGTGTGAAGATTGAACACGCCCGTTTCTTTGGTGGCCTGAACCTGATTGGCCTGAATACCGGGGTTATAAGCTCCCGCCGCAGTATAATTTAAATTATGGCTACCGTTCAGCAGCAACCCCTTGACACCGCCACTCCCCCTCCCGCCCGCTTGCCTAACCCCTTCCTGAAATTCTGGCAGGAGGAGTTGGGTTATATATTTCGGGGATTACGGGCCTGGCTGCTTTTTGGGTTAGTGCTGGGAACGGTTTTATTGTTTGGAATCGCCTATCAAGCCCGTCAGGAATTTGAGTTCCGGCTTGGCCCTATCAACCCCACCGATTACCTCTATGCTACCAGCTTTACCCCACCCGAAAGTAACGCCGAGCAAAATTTTCGTTGGTCAACCGACTATAGCACCCTGCGCTTTCCCGGTATGGGGCGCGTCCCTGCCGCCCAACTGGAAATAAGTATGGAGGTTGGGGGTCGTCCGGCGAATCTCGGCCCCGCCATAATCCAGGTCTGGAGCGACGATAAGCTGCTGGGGCAGGTTGAGGTTGGTCCTGGCACGAATGTTTACCGTTTCGATTATCGGGCCGATGGTGGCAAGCTGGATGGAAATCTGGTTTTTGTGTTGAAGTCGCCCAACGCCTTCCCCGATGCCGGACACAAGGCCAACCTGGGGGCGGTGGTGAGCAAGGTGCGGCTTGTGGCTGGCTCTGCTGATGGTCGCCCGGTTATCCCTCCGCTGCTTTATACCGCTTTTCTCTTAGCGGCTCTAATTGTAGTTTATCTGGCTCTTTATCGGGCGGGTTGGAATGCGTTTTATGCTGCCGGATTTAGCGGAGGGCTGGCGATTGGTACAGCCTGGGCTATTGCGTCGGCCCGTATGCAACTGATGCCCGCCGTCGAAACCCTTTTCATGACCATTTTGCTGGCCTATCCGATTATGGTTATAGGCTTGCGGGTTACGGCTCGATGGTTCAAGGATAGTTTCCCCAAAAATCAGGCGCGCTGGCTAGGTTTGATTTTTGTCGCCGCTTTTGTGGCGAAGGCCGCCGGAATGAACCACCCCGGATTTATCACAGTTGATCATTGGTTCAGGGTGCATCAGGTTCTGCGCTTCTGGGATAATCCCGGTGAGTTTTGGACGCAATACTACAATATCAACGCCGGGAAAAGCGTCACTGGCGCGGAGTCCGGGTCGGCAGTGCTGGGGCAATGGGGAGTTAATTTCACCTTGCCTTATTCCCCCCTGTTTTACCTGTTGGCCTCACCTCTGGCTCTTATCTGGCCCGGTCATAACTCCAATCTGTTGGCGGCGGTAAATATTCTCAGCTCATGGCTGGAAGTTAGTCAGGTGTTTCTGATTTATATTATCGCCCGTCGCGCCTATAAAGGGGAATGGGCCGGACGTGCCGGGGTGATTGCCGCCGCCTTCCTCGGTTTCTACCCCCTGAGTTTCCTGTTACCCAGTGACGGGGGTTACAACTCGATTCTGGCGCACTGGCTGACGCTGCTATTTATCGTCCAGCTTTTGGGTCTGGTACAAGCTGCCCAACCCTCCCGCCTCGCCTTTATACTAACAGGCCTAACCCTCGGCGCGGCTCTATTAACCCATACCAGCACTTTGCTCCTGCTCGGTACGTTTGTAACAATCCTGTTAGGTTTGTGGTTGTTTAGTCTGGATACTCGTCCTGCCGGAAAACGGCTGGCGGTAGTGGCGGGGATTGGTTTCGGTTTGTCGCTGCTGCTATATTACGGCTATTATGTTATCGGCTTTTTCAGTCAATCCCTCCCGGCTTTGCTGGACAGGTTAAAAAATGGTGGCTCTATCGGGCAAAACCCCACCTTTCTCAAGGGGAATCTCTTAACGGGTTTCTGGCCGCAACTCTGGGAGCATTTCCGCCTGTTTCCCTTCATCTTAACCCTAATCGCGCTGGTTTTATTATGGCCTTATCGTAAGCAAAAGGATGCAGCAAGCGGCAACCCTACAAACTATCTCATTTTAATTGCGTGGTTAATAACCTTTTTGCTATTTGCTCTGGTAGACCTGAAAGTCAACCTATTACAAAAACATATGCTGTTTGTCGCGCCGCTTTTAGGATTGGGTACTGGCTTTGCTCTCAGCCTCTTGTGGCAATGGTTGTCAGACCGCCGCGCCCAAACCCCCTCCGCCTCCAAATCGCTTATTTTCCATCCCCTTGTCGCTTCGGTTCTTACCGGGCTATTGCTGACTTTCCTCATCTGGCAGGGTTTATTGCTCTGGTATAGCCGAGTTTATTCCTATTCCCTCCCCCCCGGCTCCGGTTAAAAGGGTTGTTGCTAATCGCAAGCCCGGTAATAAATCACCGGGCTAAAAGAGCCTGTAAGCTATCCATTTGGAACTTTTTTGGTAAGGCTCCTCGTTACCACCATAAGCTCTCTTAGCGTGGTGGCTTTAGTCCCGCGCAAACCTCCCTGATGCCTAAAACTTTATTATTCTTCTCGCGTATATCCTATGTTGGGAATTTTAATCTTGTGCTAATATAATATTTAGCGGTAAATTTGTTGTCTGGTTTTTCCGACAACTGATAACCCTCTCGAAAGGATTTGGGAAATGATAATCGGGGTTTTGGGTATTCTGATAGTAGCTTTTTTTGTGTCTATCGCGGTTTTTCTGTTTGTTCCCTGGCTGATTGGCCTGACCGCCAACGCTGTGAGTGGCAGTGTCACCAACCGCCCCTTGAACCTGGGCTGTTTGGGTTATGTGGTGGTGGCGGTGCTGGGTGCAATCCTGGGTCATTATCTGCTGGGCAATTTCGGGCCGCGTATTATGGACATCTATATCGTGCCTGCCTTTGTTGGTTCGCTAATTATCACCATTATTTTGTCTATCGCGCTTAACTCCAGGCGGGGTAGGGGTAGATACTAACTCTTTTTGAGGTGTAATGTGAATCGTTTTAATCTTGTCTTGATAGGCTTGGCTTTTTCGGGGATGATAATTTATTACTTCTTGCATCTCTCCACTAAAGATAGCAACCTTTATACCGGATTTTCTATTTTAATTTTCGTCCTTCTCTTTGGAGGGGGCTATTTTTGGAGTAGACAACAAGCTGGACAATTACTATTGGGGCTTTTAGCTAAACGTGATATTTTAGGTTTTGCAATATTCTTCTTGGTAATTGGTGGTTATTCAACCTGGGTTGGAGTGTATTTCGCTACAACTTCATCGGATAATTTAGAAGCATTTGCCGTAATAGGTAGGTCAGTTGGAGTTCCCTGTTTTTCTGCGCTGATGTTTTTTTCTCTCTATCCAGAGTTCAGAACTAAAGGGATAGTTTACAATGGGAATTTGTTGTCTTGGGAAAGAATGCTATCTTATCAATGGCATGTAAATAGAACTGATGTGCTCCAAATAAAAACCAAAAATCTCAGAAATAAGGATACTAAAATCGTATCAATCCGTATTCCTCTCGACAAAAAAGAGGCGGTTCAAGAAATTTTAGCACGACATATCCCTAATAAAGAATTAACAACAAGGCAGGAATAAAAATGAAAGAGTTCTTTCGCAAATTTTCCCACCGCACCTCTCAGATTGTGGGTTCGTCCTGGTCGTTTATCGCCGCACTGGGCATAATCATAGTATGGGCCTTAACCGGGCCAATCTTTGGTTTCTCCGACACCTGGCAACTGGTGATAAATACCAGTACCACTATCATTACCTTCCTGATGGTCTTTCTTATCCAGAATACCCAGAACCGTGATGCAAAAGCCATGCACCTGAAGCTGGATGAACTAATCCGGGCGGTCAAAGGGGCGCGTAACAGTCTGGTAGACCTGGAAGACCTTTCAGATGCCGACCTCGAAAAGCTCAACAAAGAATTCCAGAAAATCCACGACGGGCTTAATCACCCTCATAATCACATCAAGGGTTAGTTGTTGATTATTGGTTGTTAGTTATTGGTTGGAGGCATTGGAGGCTATTATGCTGAAAATTGTTCAACTGCTTTTACCTCTAGTTATCTTTGCTGGCTGGCTATATCTTTTTTTCTTTGCTGACTTAACCTCAGAACAAAAATCTTTTGTTGTTATGACGACGCTTTTACTCGTTTTGTTGGAAAGATTTTATAAGTTCTTCACCCCTATCAGGAATACGGGCTCGGTACTGTTACTTGTTGGGCCAATCAAAAGCATTTCCCGTTTCTTTAAGTTTTGGGCAGCATTTTTTCTTTTCTTTGTTGCGGTATCTCTGTATCAGGCTTTTTCAGTTAAGGTTAATTTGTTACAAACTATCTTTAGTATAGTTCTGCTAACTTTATTCGCTTTATATAGCTGGCTTTTTGGTCAGAAAGGGCTAGAGTTTCGGGAAGCTGGTATTAACGATATATTTGGCCTGATTAAATGGGAAATGATAGAGTCTTACAGCTGGGTCGGGCCATACAATCAAACTCTGGCTATGAAGTTGAGAAATTCCCTGTTTAGAATAAACCGGGAATGGATTATTTCGCCGCAGGATGGCGAAGCGGTAAACCAAATTCTCGAAGGGCGCGGGATAATCCAGCAGGAACAACCCACCGAAAGTTAGAGAGGTAAACGTTATGACTGGGCTTGGTTGTTTTTTGTTTATTATATTCTTCATCATCGCAATCGCTTTTATTATCGCAATCGCTATCGTATTCCCGAATTCTGGAATGGCAGGATTATATTTAGTAGGGGGAATTGTTGGTGGTATTTTTTTAATAAGAGCTTTAAATCCTAAAGAGCATTATGGAAACCTTTTATTGGCTGTTCCTAGTGCCTTTAGAGTTTTCCAGTTTATTTTGTTCCCAGTACAAATTGTTCTCTTGGTCAATCCAGTTTGGCGAGATATTACTGCTGATATGGCAAATTGGTTTGTAGTAATGTCGGGCATATTCGGCGATTCAATTATTATCGTTATGGGTATTTATTTCCTTTTTGCGAAAATTGAAGTCAGGGAGAAGGGCATCGTTCATACGTATTCCAGAATGAATTGGGAAGACATAGCCTCATACAGATGGAAAGGTGATGAAGTTACCCTCAAACTGAAAAACCCCAAAATCCTGAAAAAGTGGCAATGGGCTGTACCTACTAAACAGAAGGATGCGGTTAATAAACTTATTTCCGAGCGATTACCTTATGTTGACGAGTATTAAAAAAGGGGCAGTTCGCACCCTGCCCATCAGAATTAAATTATAACTGACTTATTGCCATTTCCAGCGATTTTAGCCCATCTGAGGTTAGCGTACCACTTCCAGACCACAAGATTGTGCTGTTTTTGTCTATCAGGTAGAAATAAGCCAGCCGATTATCCCTGATACCTAGTTCGCTTTTGATTAAGGCATCGTCGGTGGTGGTCAGAGTTTGTTCCTGTTCCTCGTGGTTAGTGCCGCGCACCATTGCCCCATCAATCCAGCCCCGCGCCAGTTTGCTCCAGACCGTATCATAGACCGCCATTGTATAAAGCTTTACTTTGCCATGATAATTTTTTTCGACTTCTTTGACCCAGGGGTTAATCTGGTATTGGCTTTCGTAGGTAAAACCAACCGAGAAAAAAGTAAGCTCCTGGCGACTGAAAAACTGGTCAAGGTTCACACTAAGGCCACTCAAAGTACGGGCCTGCGCCGCCGGGAAGCTTTTACCAGTAAGATTTGTACTCATTAGATTTCACTCCTATCAAGTTTAAGAATAACCAATAACATGATAGGCAAAAAATGAGCCTAAAGCCAGCGTAAACGTGTGAAGGATTGGGGTTTAAACAAAAAAAGAGCGGAGAGTAAGCTCCCCGCCCCTGAAACACAATTCTTATTCGTCTGAACTCATACGAGGCGCGCCACCACGACCACCGCGCCGCCGAGCCACGTCAATCCGGGCCAATGCTCGGCGTAATGAAGCTTCGGCCATCATCAAATCCTCGGTACTGAGCTTGCTGCGCTCTGTAAGTAAGCGTTCAGCCCGTTTGCGAGCTTCCTCAGCCCGTGAAAGGTCAATTTCTTCCGAACGCTCGGCACTGTCCGCCAGCACAATCACCTTGTTATTCAAAATCTCGATGAAACCACCGCCGATAGCCAGAGCCGTTTCGTCGTTACCCTTGCGATAGTGCAATTCGCCGGGTTTTAAGGCACTTAACAGGGGAGCGTGCTTGGGCAAAATACCAAGCACCCCCTCCGAACCGGGGGCTAGTACAAAATCTACCTCACCATCGAATACGGTGTGTTCGGCAGTAACAATTTGCAGATTAAGCGGCATCTCTTAAATCGCTCCTTTTAACCTCGTAGACCTTCGCCCTTCTTAACCGCGTCTTCGATAGTACCAACCATATAGAAAGCCTGTTCCGGCAGGGTATCGTGCTTGCCATCCAGAATTTCCTTGACCCCGCGCACCGTATCAGCAATCTTCACATAAACGCCGGGTTGCCCGGTGAACTGCTCGGCGACGTGCATTGGCTGGCTGAAGAACCGCTCAATCTTACGGGCGCGAGTTACCGCCAACTTATCATCCTCGCTCAACTCATCAACCCCCAGAATAGCGATAATGTCCTGTAAATCCTTGTATTTCTGGAGAGTGCGCTGGGCGGAACGAGCCACGTCATAATGCTCCTGCCCCACAATCAGCGGGTCAAGGATACGGCTGGTGCTGGAAAGAGGGTCTACCGCCGGGAAAATCGCTTGCTCGGCAATACGGCGTTCCAGAGACACAGTAGCGTCCAGGTGAGCAAAGGTAGTAGCGGGCGCAGGGTCGGTATAGTCATCGGCGGGCACATACACAGCCTGTACCGAGGTAATTGAACCCTTGCGGGTGGTGGTAATGCGCTCCTGAAGCTGACCCATTTCGGTTGCTAGGGTTGGCTGATAACCTACTGCGCTAGGCATACGGCCTAACAGTGCCGACACTTCCGAACCGGCCTGCACAAAGCGGAAAATGTTGTCAATAAACAACAGCACGTCCGTACCCTTGCTATCGCGGAAATACTCAGCCATCGTCAACCCGGTCAAACCTACTCGCAGACGGGCACCCGGCGGCTCGTTCATCTGACCGAAAACCATCACGGTCTTGTCCATAACGCCCGCATCGGTCATTTCATGATAAAGGTCATTACCTTCGCGGGTGCGTTCGCCCACGCCCGCAAACACCGAATAACCACCGTGCGCCTTAGCCACGTTATTAATCAATTCCTGAATGATAACGGTTTTGCCCACCCCGGCCCCACCGAATACCCCGATTTTACCACCGCGGGTAAAGGGGGCAATCAGGTCAATCACCTTCATCCCGGTCTCAAACATCTGGGCTTCGGTCAACTGCTCGTCAAAGCCAGGAGCAGGTGCGTGAATCGGGCGAGTTTCGGTAGTGGCGGAAGGGCCTTTGAGGTCTACCGTACGGCCTAAAACGTTAAAAATACGACCAAGCGTGCCTTCACCTACCGGAACGGAAATTGGCGAGCCAGTATCATAAGCAGGGCCACCACGTCGCAGACCGTCGGTGCCGCTCATCGCCACGCAGCGTACCCAGTCGTTGCCCAGGTGTTGTTGCACTTCTACAATCAGGGTGTCTTCCTGACCTTCAATCGGGATTTCAACCGCGTTGTAAATTTCAGGTAAGCGGTCGGGCGGAAACTCAACGTCTACCACCGGGCCCATCACTTGCACAACTTTTCCTTCGGTTCTAGTTGTCACGCTCATAACTACTCCTATTTCTATTGCTGTTTTTCCATAGCAACTGCCGCGCTGGAAATTTCCAGAATTTCGCGGGTGATTTGGGCCTGCCGGGTTTTATTCAGCAGCAGGGTCAAATCTTGCTTCAAGTCTTTGGCTTTATCGGTAGCGTTCCGCATCGCCACCATTTTACTACTCTGTTCGCTGGCGATATTTTCCAGAATAGCCTGATAAACTTCAGTTTCCACATAACGCGGTAACAGAGCAGTTAAAACTCCGGCTGGGTCTGGCTCAAAAATATAATCCACCTTGCCAAAGCTGGCGGTCAGGGCTTCCTGGTCAGGCTCAATTGGTAACAGTTTTATCAGAGCCGGGCGCACCGTCAGGGTGTTGATGAAGTCGGTATAGAGCAGATAAACCTGATCGAAAGTGCCTTTGGTAAACTCATCAATGATAATTCGGCTGATGGGCAGAGTATCGAGCAAACTGGGCCGCACTTTAATATCGGTAAATTCTGCTACAATTTCACGCCCGACCCGCACCATAAAATCGCGACCCTTGCGTCCAACCGTAACCAGCTTGACGGGCTTGCCACCAGTTTCTTCATTCAAAAAACGCACCGCCCGCCTAATAGCGTTGGTATTCAAACTACCCGCCAGACCCTTATCAGTCGTTACCATAACCAGACCTACCGTTTTAATCGGGCGTTGTTGAAGCAAGGGGCTGATATTGCGATAATCGTTGTCGGAAATGCTGGCAACGTCCGCAATAATCTCGCGCACCTTTCGGGCAAAAGGGCGGCTGGATAACACATTTTGTTGAGCCTGACGCATCCGGCTGGCGGCAACCAACTCCATCGCCTTGGTAATCTGACCTACGTTGGTTACGCTCTTGATGCGCCGCTTAATTGTGCGTGTACTTGGCATCTTTTCCTCAATCTCAGGGTAGACACATTGGTCTGCCCCTACAACTCCCCTTCCCTATAAAGGAAGGGGGTCAGGGGTTAGGTTAGGCTCGGAAGCCCTGCTTGAACTCGCCAATATACTTCTTGAGCTGGTCAATCTGTTCGTTGGAAAGTTTCTTGCGCGGATTGTCGTGAATGTCAGTCAGGAAGGCCGGATAGACATCTTCCATAAACTTCAGTAATCCGTTCTCAAACTCTTTGACCTTGTTAATCGGCACATCATCGGCGAACCCGTTGTTAACGGCGTAAAGGCTGATAACCTGCTTTTCCACCGGAATTGGCGAATATTGAGGTTGCTTCAAGCTTTCGGTGATGCGCCCGCCCCGGTCAAGCTGGCGTTTGGTAGCGGCATCCAGGTCACTACCGAACTGGGCAAAAGCTGCCAACTCCCGATACTGCGCCAGAGCCAGCTTGATACCGCCCGCCACCTGTTTCATCGGGGCAGTTTGAGCGGCTCCACCTACGCGTGATACCGAAATACCAGGGTTAACCGCCGGACGAATACCAGCGTTGAAAAGGTCGGTCTCAAGGAAGATTTGACCATCGGTAATCGAGATAACGTTGGTCGGAATGTAGGCCGAAACGTCGTTGGCCTGAGTTTCGATAATCGGGAGGGCGGTCAGGCTACCACCACCATTATCCTCGTTCAAACGGGCGGCGCGTTCCAGCAAGCGGCTGTGCAGATAAAACACATCACCGGGATAGGCCTCACGACCAGCCGGGCGGCGCAGCAACAGCGATACTTCGCGGTAGGCGTTGGCGTGCTTGGAAAGGTCATCGTAAATTATAACGGCATCCTTGATAAAGCGACCATCCGCCAGAGTTACGCCATTTTCCATAATTTCTTCGCCCATTGAGCAACCGGCGTAAGGGGCTATATAACGCAAAGGCGACGGGTCAGAAGCACTGGCCGATACAATAATGGTATGGGCTAAAGCACCCGCTCTTTCCAAGGCACCCGCCACCTGAGCTACCTGGGCCTGTTTCTGACCAATAGCGACATAGATACAAATCATATCGCCGCCGGTCTGGTTAATGATAGTATCAATGGCGATGGCGGTTTTACCCGTCTGGCGGTCACCGATGATAAGTTCGCGCTGTCCCCGCCCAATCGGGATAGTACCGTCAATAACTTTGATACCAGTTTGCACCGGAGTATCCACCGACTTGCGGGTAATAACACCGGGAGCTACCCGTTCAATAAAGCGGGTTTTATCGGTCTTGATTTCACCTTTACCGTCAATCGGCTGGCCCAGGGCGTTCACCACCCGACCAACCAACGCGCCACCTACTGGCACCGAAATAATCCGGCCAGTGCTGCGAACCATGCTACCTTCTTCGATATGGGTGTAGGGGCCCATAATAATAACCCCGACCGTATCTTCTTCCAGGTTAAGGGCCATTCCCAAAACATCCGTGCCGTTCGGCCCTTTGCCGGGGAACTCGACTAACTCGCTGGACTTTACGCCTGCCAGACCATAAACACGGGCAATACCATCGCCGACTTCGACGACAGTACCGACATCCACCTGTTTGATGGACGAGTCAAGACCTTCAAGTTGTTTTCGGATAATTGAACTGATTTCATCAGCACGTACTGCCATTTATCTCTCCTCCTGATAGGCCAGGTTTAGGCCAAAGTTTTACGGAGCGTCTGCAAGCGGCTGGTAACACTCCCGTCAATCAAGGTATCACCAACACGGGCTACCAGCCCACCAATAATAGACGGGTCAACCTTTTTGGTTATTACAATCTGTTTTCCAGTGATTTCGCTCAATTTCTGGCGAATAAGGGCTTCTTCCGCCTCGTCAATCGGCACGGCGGTAGTCACTTCCGCCACGGCAATGCCCCGCAATTGATTTACCAGCAGTTTGTATTCGCTGGCAATTGCCCCGATATACATATAGCGGGAGCGATTTACCAGCAAAGTTGCCAGATTAAAGGCGGGTTGGCTCACTTCGTCCTTCAAAATCCCGTTTAGCAGGCTGATTTTGTTTTCGCGGGTTAACTTGGGATTTTCCAGACGGCGCGAAATTTCAGGGGTTTCTAGAACCTGTTGAATAGTTTCCAGGTCTTTAGCCCACTCGTCCAATTGATTACTGGCTTTAGCTACTTCAAAAACCGCCTGGGCGTAGCGTCGTCCGGCACTTCCTGTTGGCATGTGGCCTCCTAGTTGTTGTTACTGCCGATTTTGCTGCCCGCTAATACGTCATTTATAAGCTTGCTATGCAGTTCTTTGTGGTCGCCTAGCTCTTGCTGCAAGACTTTGCCAGCCGCTAGAATAGCCAAATCCCCAAACTCGTGGCGTAATTGGGCAATCGCCTGGTCGCGTTCTGCGCCAATTTCGACTCTAGCTTTGGCAATAATCGCCTCTGCCGCCGTCCTAGCTTCACCTTCGGCTTCTTGTCGTTTTTTGTCGGCAACGGCCTGAGCCTGGGCAATAATTTTTTGGGCCTCGCGCCGGGCTTCTTCCAACACCTGACGCTGACGAGCTTCGGTTTCAGCTACCTCGCGTTTGATGCGGTCGCTGCTTTCGACAATCTCGGCAGCCCGTTCCCGGCGTTCATCGAGGGTCTTGAGCAAGGGGCGATAGGCGTAACGCCATAGCAGGAATAACAGAATCAGGAAAACCAGCAATTGGAAGATAAGGTTCCACAGGTTTATACCAAGTGAACCAATACCTTCTTCGGCTGCTTCCGCCGCCATAATCGCGGCTAATACATTATGACTTAGTTGCATGATATAAATTTCCCCGTGCTTAACTTTTGATGAGCAAGTTTCCGGCGGATAAGAATTTCAAATCGGGCGAAAGAGTTTATTAAAGACTCACTTCGCCCCTTTTTTTAGAAAGCCCTACTTGGTAACAACGAATAGTAACAACAAGGCCACCAGCAAGGCATAAATCGCGACGGCTTCGGCGAAGGCCAAACCGATGATCATGATTAGCTGAATACGACCTGCTGCCTCCGGGTTGCGCCCAATGGCGTTCATGGCGCCCATTACGCCGATACCGATACCGATACCAGGGCCAACGGCTCCCGCGCCAATTGCAATACCCGCTGCAAGAAGATTCATTGTGTTGTGTCCTCCTTAGTGTTTCTTAAATTAAGTGTTTCTTAGGTGTTTCTGTAAAGTGTTACTTCTAAACCCATTAAGCAGCCATTTGTCCAGCCTCTCCCGAGGTGACAACTTCATTGTGATGTTCATCTTCGTGATGTTCCTCGTCATGCCCGCCTGCCGTTACCATTGATAGGTAAGTCAGGACTAACAGCGAGAAAACTAAAGCTTGTACAAAACCTACGAATAACTCCAGGCCATAAAAAATTATGACTATTGGGGCAAACAATTTCAGAATTACCGCCAGTAGCACTTCGCCCGCGAACACGTTACCGAAAAGACGGAAGGCCAGCGACAATATTCGGGTAAACTGTTGAATTATTTCCAATGGAGTAAGCAGGAAGTCCATAAAGTGAGGTTCAGGGGCAAATTCTTTTAACCAGCCAACTATGCCGTGTGAAGCAATAGCGGCTACCTGCACAATTATGATTGCCAGGATTGCCATTGCGAAAGTCATATTCAGGTCAGCATTCGGCCCGCGCAACAATGGCACAAGCTCTTGTAACTTTTTGCCTGAATCGTCAGTTACTTCATGAATGAACCCAATCGAGCCAACCCCTGGCAGTAACGAAAGCCAGTTGGCGAACAAAATCCAGATGAAATAGGTCGCAATCAGGGGGAAAATAACTCTAGCCACCTTACGGCTGGTTGAGCTTTCCACCAGATTATAAAGCGTTTCGATTATAAGTTCAAAGAAAGCTTGAAAGCGACCTGGAATTAGCTTGGCATTACGCCCACCAGCCCAGAAAAGCAGGAAAACGATAAGCGCAAAAAGAATAGTGGCAATAGTTGAGTTAGTGACTACAAAAAATGTGTCGGGGGAACAGCTTGCAATGCTGGCTTTCTTCCCACCAATACAGAATAGAGGCTCAGGTTTCAGGCTTACTGCTAGTTTAAACTCTTCCAATCTGTTACCTCATCGTATAAAGGTCTATTTTCGCGACTTATTTTGATTCTTCGCTTCTTCGCTTTTGCTTTCAGCACTACTTAATATCAGCAGTCGGGCAAAGGCAAAAACCGCGCTAACTAATCCCAGCAATATTCCAAGCAAGATGAATAAGGGTCTGGTGTTCCAAAGGCCATCCAGCCAGACACCCAGAATGATAAAAACCGCTAGTGGCCCTGCTACTGCAAAACCCAACCCCAGAGCGAAAGAAACGATATTTCGCTCTTTTTGATCGCTTTCCGGTTCGTTTCTGTTACTCTTCATCGGTTACAGAAACCTTTCAAGGCTACGGTTTACTCAAAACTATTCAATTTCAAAGGTGTTATGATGCTTAAAAACTTGCTTAAACAGTTTAGCAGCTGGACAAACCCAGCGATGTTTACCATTCGTAAACCAACCCAGCTTGCTAAAAGCAGAGACTATCCGATTTGACAGTGAAAATTATAACATAGTTGACTGACTGCCGCAAGTGTGAATTTTCGCACAAACGGTAGGTTTGGTAAAAATTTGGTAAATAATCAGGCTGCCTGGTTTGAGGTTTCGGTTTCGGCCTCGGTATAAGCGTCCCGCGATTTTTTGTCAGGGCTTGGCACCCACTGGTGAATCACAAACCCGACGATTACCACAATCAGCAGCGAACCTACCGCCAGTTGATAGCCCAGGTTGCCAACTTTGGGGTCGTCCGGGTTAAAGAGCAGCAACGTCCCGCCCCATAGTAGTGGCCCCAGCACCGCCGAAAATTTCCCGGTCAGGTTATATAGTCCCATAAATTCGCCCAGGCGTTCAGGTGGGGTGAGTTCTATCATCAGGGTACGGGCGGCGACCCAGGTGCTGCCCAAAGCTACCCCCGCCAGTGGTCCGCCAACCCAGAAAAAGAAGCCGCTCGGCGGGGCGGCAATCGCCACTAAAAATACCACTACCCACAAGGCCAACGAAATATTCAGGCTTTGCTTTGCCCCGATTTTGTCAGTGACATAGCCAAAGATAAACGAGCCAACCACCGCGAAAATTGTGGAGAAGGCCAGGAAGCCGTTGCGCTGCGAGGGGCTAAAGCCGATAACCTGGGTGGAATAGATACCCATCGCGGTAATTACGGTGTTAACCGCGTCTGAATAGAAGAAGTTGGCAATCAGAAAAACAAATAAGCCATGATACTGTTTAGCCGCCATCAGGGTATTCCAGGTTTGGGATAGTGTTCCGGCAACCGTAATTTTTTTCTCGGCCTGCTTGACGGTGTAGCGTTTTTCCCGCACAAAAAGCAGACAGGGTATGGATAATATCAGATACAATACTGCTGTGATGATAAACGAGTTGGCATTTTTACCATTATCGCCATCCAGTGACCCTTTACCATACAGCAGGTCGGCAATGAAGCTAACCCCCAAAAAGCCGATTATCCCGCCAAAATAGCCAAGCCCCACCCCCAGCCCTGAAACTTTGCCCCAGTTTTTGGGAGTGCTGACCGATGGGAGCAATGCATCGTAGAACATTAAGGCCGATTGATAGCCCATGTTGGCGACAATAAAAAAGAGGATGCCGATTATTAGCACCCCCGGCATGCCCACTCCAAATGCCGGAGGTAGTCCCATTATAAACAAAGCTCCGATACTGACTAACGTGGCGGCAGTTAGCCACTTCATGCGGTTGCCGCCCCTATCGGATAAGGCTCCCAAAAATGGGCTGAACAACCCCACCAGCAGCATCGAAAGGGACATCGGTAAGGCGTACCAGATATCCTCTACCTTGAGTTCGTTTTTTACCCAGGCCGGGAAATAAATGCTGATTATTGCCGCGCTGTAAATCGTATTCGATAAATCGTAGAGTGCCCACGACCAGGTTGCCAGGGCGTTGGGCTTGCTGGTACTAACCGCGCCTGGTTCTTCTCGCCTAGTTTCTGTTGCCACGCTTCTATCTCCTGTTGTGGGTATTTCTATACTTAAAATCGGCTATAATCTTGATAATCTTTACCACAAAGAGCCAAAGAAAACGATAAAAATCTTGGCGTTCTTGGCGGTTAATTAATTCTTTTTTAGGGTATTTGGGTGTGCCTGAGTTATAGTATACCGAAAGCGAAAAACTATGCAAATCCAAGCTATTTACAGAGGTTGTAAGTGAAGAAGAACAGAGTTCTGGTTTTTGGAAACAGGTTTGGTACGTGTGATAAAATAAAGCTGGGTTAAGTGACTTAATAGGCTAATTGGAGTAATTTATGAGCCAGATATCAATCACTGAAGAAGTTTTGACTTTAGAAGAAGTTGCAGGTTATTTGAGATTGCCTTTGGAAACTGTAGAACGACAGGCGCGACAGGGACGCATTCCTGGTAGACAAATAGAAAATGACTGGCGGTTCCTCAAAGCCGCAATTGAAGATTGGCTCAGAAGCAAAGACAGCCGTCTTGCATTAATTGAACAGGCGGGTGCGTTAGCTGATGACGAGTCCCTTCCTGAACTCCGCCGCACGATTTATGCTGCCCGTAAACGCCCCGAAACAGAAAAATAAAATGTATCTACTGGATACTGACACAATAACCCATTTACATAGTGGTAATCTTAAAGTTAAAGAGCGACTCATAAAGCTTGATGACCCTGAAGTTGGTATCACTATCATCACTCAAGTAGAGTTATTACGTGGTCGCTTTGAGTTTTTGTTGAAAGCGGCAAACAGTAGTGAAATTCTTAGGGCGCAAGAATTATTACGAACTCAAACCTTATTAACCAATCTTCTTATAGTGCCTTTCAACGAAGCATCCGTGAGTCAATTTGACCGATTAAAAACCACAAAAGGCTTATCAAAGATTGGTCACGCTGATTTACTAACCGCAAGCACAGCCCTAGCTAACCGGCTACTCTTATTACCCGAAATTTGCGGCATTTTCGCCCCATTCCTGGTTTAAAGGTAGAAAATTGGGTTGATTACCCCAACGCCGTAACCAACATCTCCAACCCGGCCTTGAGTTTGCTGGTTTCGGTCAGGCACGAAACCATAATATGCGCCCCCTGCTCGTAGCCGTAGAAATAGCCAGGATGCACTAACACCCCCTGTTCCAACAGATACAGCGTCAGGGCTTCCTCGTCCGTCCAGGTTTCCACCTTTGGGAAAAGATAATAGCCCCCGTCCGGCAGTTGGGCTTTCAGGTAACGGCTGCGGCTCATCATTTCCAGGGCCAGCGTTAGATTAGCATTTACCCGCTCCCGCATTTCCCGCACAAACAGCTTGCCCTGTTCAAAAAGGGTCGGCAACATCCACTGAATCAGCGAACTGGCACTCAAAAAAGTATCGTTGAGAAGTTCCAGCCTATCGCGCCACTTAGTTGCGGAGCCACTTAGCCCAATCCAGCCCAACTTCATATCGGGCAGGGCAAACAGTTTGGAGATACCGTTCAGGTGGAAAACGGGCAATTCCGGGTGCAACGCCCCCAGTGGTGGGGTAGAAGGAGCGTGGTAATAAAACTCGGCAAAAACCTCGTCACAGATAATCGGCAACCCCAACTCACTCAGGGTTGGAATAGCTTTTTGCACAATCATCCCGGTGGGGTTGTGGGGCGAGATTAGCATAATCGCCCGTGTGCGGCTATCGGTCTGTTCGCGCAAACTTTCCGGTTCAATCTGCCAGCCCTTAGCCTCATCCAGACGGTAGGGTCGCAACTCGATTTTATGCACCGCCGCCAGATACTCAAACAGTGGGTAAGTTACTTCTGGCATCAGCACATTATCCCCTGGCTCGGTTAACAGGGCGAAAAGTAGTGAGTAGGCTTCGCTGGTGCTGGCCGTGATAAAAATATCGTCCAGGCCAAGTTTCAGAGATGGGGTGCGCTCTGTGTAATATCTGGCGATAGCCTCACGGGCGGGCAACCAGCCAAAGGGGTCAGGCCGATACAGCCGTTGCCCCCAATAACCCGCGCTGGCCTCCTGCAAAATTTCGGGTGGGAACAAAAAGCCCTGCTGGGTAGGATTGCTGCTGGTCAGGTCAAGATAGCCGCCCTCGGTCTGCTTCTTGCGCCGCACTATTTCAATTGGGTTTGGGCCTAAATCGCCCTCGGCAAAAAATCCAGTCATAAATAGTTATTGGTTATTAGTTGTTGGTTGTTAGTTATAAATGCCAAAATTTGCTCACGTGGTATATACTAACACGGAAGTGGACAGTTGAGCGAAAGCAGAATGAAGCTTTTTAGAAAGGTATTTAATGAAGATGGGTTCAAACGAGGCAGTAATCGAAAAATTTTATCGAGCTTTTCAAAATAAAGATGTCGCGGGAATGGAAGAATGTTATCACCCTGATATTTTCTTTTCCGACCCGGTTTTTCAGAATTTGAAAGGGGAGCAAGCCCTCGGTATGTGGCAGATGTTAGTTGGTCGTTCTAAAGATATGGTAATGAGCTATAGTAATATCGAGGCGAACGACCAGACCGGTAGTGGCAATTGGGATGCGACCTATACCTTTTCCCAGACCGGTCGCAAAGTGCATAATGTAATAAGCTCGGCTTTTAAGTTCAAAGATGGCAAGATTATCGAGCATCGCGATACTTTTGATTTATGGAAGTGGTCGGGAATGGCTTTAGGTCTTAGAGGGACTTTGTTGGGCTGGACACCTTTTGTCCAAAACACCGTCCGCGCCAACGCCATGAAGGCCCTTAACGATTTCATCAGCAAAAAGAAGCAGGGTTAGAGGTTGACCGGGTAATAAATCACCGGGCTGAAAGAGCCTATCTTTCAACCATTCGGGTATTTTCACTAAACTACCTCTTTAAAAAATACAGGCTCTCTTAGCGCGGCGGCTTTAGTCCCGCGCAACCCTTCCCTAACCGACATATCCCCCAAAATAGATTTAAATGATTATGGGGATTTGAAGGTGTAGACTACCGTGCCATCGTAAGAAACATTGATACCGCCACTGGGGGTGTCAATTGATAAACTTATCACCTTAACTTTGTTATTAATTTCCCAAGAGGCTGGCTTTATATTCCAGGCCGACACAATCCAACCTACATAGGCGGATGTTTCATCGAACTCAGGACAAACGTTGAAGAAATCACAACGATAAAGCCGCAAGGAACCACTGCAAATATCAAGGCAACTTTCAGTATTAAGTAAATGAAATTGCTGATTATTAAGAAAAGCCGCCGCGATTTGTTTTCGTTGGCTCAAAATGGGGGTTAAGAGGGCAAATAAGAGTGCTAGCACCACGCTACATGCTAAAATTAATTGTAAAAAATTAAGCACAGGGTCGTGAATACGAAATGTTCTTATAAATTTCCAGACTATAATGAAGATGGTCATAGCGGCAATAGCAACAAACGCCGCGCCTAAATTGGAAAATAGGACAAACGGATACCATGTGAAGATAGTTAGACAACAAAGGAAAAGAAAACCCACGCCAGCAACTATTCCCAACTTTAGTTGCCAGAAACTAATGTTTAATCTTTGGGGTTTACGTGAAAGCATAACTTCTGCCCTCCGAATTTAGGGTAGACGCAGAGGTCTACCCCTACAAAAAATCCTTTTTATTCTGACTTCTTTTACTCGTTACTCGGCACTCGTTACTTAATTGGTCTAGCCGCCTGGAGGTGCATCTTGAAATTCAGACCGCCGAAACTAATCCAGGGCTTGCGTCCGGCAATTCCCAAGGCTGCCAGAGGACTTTGGGCGGGAATATGCATCCCACCCTTGCAGATTTGCAACGCGCTCCAGAAAGTGCCGGAAGAACTATGGGGTTGCCCATTCAGAATTTGCACATCGGGGAAAGGGGTCGGCGGGCGCACGAACCTGGGCAGACCCACGATAGTTTCAAAACTACCCCCTGCCAACGTGCCGTTTTCATCCTGAGCAACTCCCTGAAAATTATGATCATTACGGGAACAATCAAACTTAAAGCGGGCTAACTCTTTAGGCACACCCCATAACTCCCGCCCACCCCACAGCGAGGCCACACTATCCACCCAGATATTGGTTACGGTAAAAGCGTAACGCCGCGTGCCACGCAATCTAACCACCACCCCGGCAATAAGCTCGTGATAGCTCAGACTACTACCCGGCTGATAATCTACAAACCCGGCATAGACCCCCACCCGTCCAAAATTAATTAGCGGCTCGAACTCCCCCCGCAACTCCACCTTGAATTGTGAGGCCGGAACAGTCCAGATAGAGCCATACAAATTCCCGGTCAGCCTCCAGGGCGCAGGTGGGTAAACCACTTTTTCGGGAAGAAGAATCGCTTGTGATTTCAGGGTGTCCATAGGTCTATCACCTTACTGGTAATTAGTTGCTAGTTGTTGGTTGTTAGTTAAAAGTCAAAGGGAAAATGAACCGTCAAGAACGCCAAGATTTTGTTTATTGGGGGAGTTGACCTAACCTTTTTCCCCTTGTTTTTCATTCTTCATCGTTCAAGCAAGTTCTTGGTAAATTTTGAGGGTAGAAGCGGCGGCGCGTTCCCAGGTAAATTGTTTGGCGCGTTCCAGGCCGCTGGTTTGCATTTCAGTAACAAGCCGTTTATCGCCATCGTGGCTACGGAAAACTGTAATAATCAGGTCGGCAATCGCCTTAACATCCAGGGCATCCGCGAGCAACGCCGCTCCCTCAAACACCTCCGGGAAGGCTGAATTATTAGCCGTAATCACGGGAGTACCACAGGCCATTGCCTCAAGGGGCGGAATCCCAAACCCTTCGTAAAGGCTGGGAAAAACAAACAAATCAGCCAGATTATAGAGGGCAGGTAAATCAGCATCCGGCACAAAATCCAGCCAGACCACCTCATCCTGCATATTTAGCTCGGTAATGCGCCGGAAAATCGGCTCGTACAGCCAGCCCCGCCGCCCCGCCAAAACAAGTTTGCGTTCCTTGCCTTCGGGGGTGGCTTTAACCTGCGCCCAGGCTTCCACCAACCGGGCAATATTCTTTCGCGGTTCGATAGTGCTGACAAACAGGGCAAATTGGTCGGGCAAACCCAGGCGAGAGCGGGTTTCTTCCAACACCTCCCGGTCAGCGATAGGCTTGAATTGTGGCCCTACCCCATTATATACCACCGAAATTTTGCCGGGTGGTACGTTTAATCGTTGTATCAACTCGCTCTTGATGCTCTCTGAAACCACAATCACCCTATCCGCCTTACGCACAGCACGGGGCACGGCAGCAGTCAGGTAACGCCGCAAACCCTCCTCGGCACATTCCGGCACCACTATAAAACTCAAATCGTGAATCGTCACAATATCCTTGCCGAAACGATGGGGCGTGCGCACAAAATCGGGGAAATGCACTACATCCAGTTTGCCTAATTTGTTGGGATAGGGGAAAGGATTCTCCACCCGCGCCACCCACTCCAACGGCACAGGCAGCCGTAACCGTTGCCAGAAACGGGTGAGGGACGGCTCGGAAAAAGGCAATTTTACTAAATCTACATTGGGGAGATGACGGGCTTCAAGGTTGTAGAGGTAATTTTGTTGCTGATGGGTCATGCCACCCCCGGCATAAAACAGCACAAATTCGGTGTTAGCCGGGGCTTTTTCCAGCAGTTCGCCCACCAGACTACGGGTATGGCGACCCACCCCTGCCCCTTGCCGTATTGCCGGAGTGTAATCTATCCCAACCCGCATTATTTTTTCTTGCTGAAGATGTAAAGCAACGCCCCGATGACGATAATGCTCCAATAGCTGATGAGTCGGTCAACAATCGCCACCGAAACCGCCAGGTTTTTCTCGACATCAAAGGCGGTCAGCACCCCCACCACCGCGCCTTCCACCGCGCCCAACCCGGCAGGGGTAAAGGGTATCGTGGTTAGCAAAGAGCTGGCAAGAGCGATAAAAACCACCACCGAAATACCAAGGTGATTGACGCCCAGGGCTTGTAGCACAAAATAAAGCCGCGCCCCTTCACATAGCCAGACTAGCCCGGTCAGAAAATAAAGTTTGGGCAGGGTTCGGCGGTGAAAAGTGCTGACTGTTCCCTTTTGGAACTTGTGGAAAACCCCATGAAATCGTTTGGGGATTAGTTTCTCAAGTTGATGGCTGTAGAAGCGCAGAGCTATCAACCCCAGCACAATCACCACTACCAACAGCCCACCAAAAGCGAAGATAATCGAAAGGCTGCTAAATTTGCTCTCAACTTTGCTGAAGGCAATCGCCCCACCTATCGACATCAACCCAAATAGCACCAGCACATCGGCAATACGTTCGCCCAAAATTGTGCCTAATGTGCGGCTGAAACTGGCGTTGGCGTTGCGTTTGAGCAGATAGCCCCGGTAGGCATCTCCTAGTTTGGCGGGGACGATGCAGTTCACGAACCAGCTCAAATACAAAATTTCTATTAAGGCTGGGGTAGAGGGCAGTTTTACGCCATGTTCCTGGTCAAACCCCGCGTTTGTCAGCAGCATTTTCCAACGCCAGCCCCGTACCACAAAGGTAAAGTAATAAATCACGAAACCAGCTATCAGGTAAAAGGGGTTGGCTTTGGAAATATTATCAAATGTTGCCCCAAAATCAATTTTCACGGTCAGGGCAAAAAAGACAATCAGGGCCGCTGAAACCGCAAAACTTATCAGGGTTTTAGGGTCTAATAGACGGTCTTTGAGAGAAATATTGGGAATATAGCTCTCTTTTTCATCCTCTAGCTTTTCTTCAAGCTCCTCAAGCTCTTGCACCGAAAGCGAAGCGTCCGCCGCTTCTGAAGGCTTTGTCAGACCTTCGCGTTTTTCCAACTCAACTTCCACGTCTTTTTTATTTCCTGCCCGTTCTTCTTGCAAAACTAAACCTTTTTAGTTGTCAGTAATTAGTAATCAGTAGTGAGTTTTCAGGTATGAGACTACTGCTTTCCCTGTCCCTGCTCAAGATTCTGACTCCCGACTCCTGAATTCTGACTTCTTCTACTCGTTACTCTTCGCGTCCGCCGCTTTTGTACCACTCGAAAAAGCAGTTAAAACCCTCTTCAAAGCTGGTGGCTGGCTCAAAACCGAGCAATTGGCGGGCTTTGGTAATGTCGGCGAAAGTAATAGCCAGTTCGCTGGCGGGCCGCTCGACATGGTTAATCAGGGCTTTTTTGCCGAGGGCGTGCTCGGCAGCCTGGATTAAATCCATCTCGGAATGGGTCTGGCTATTGCCGAGGTTGATAATCTCATAATCAAAAGGCCGGTCAATCGCCGCCAGCACTCCTCGCACCGTATCGTCCACATACGTCCAATCGCGTCGGGCCGAGCCATCTCCAAACAAATTAAGGGGCTTCCCTTTGTCAATGGCGTTGGTGAACAGAAAGACTGCCATATCAGGCCGATTGCGTGGCCCAAAAACCGTAAAAAAGCGCAAGGCCGTGACCTTTAAGCCATACACCTTACTATAAGTATAACCTAATAGCTCGGCGGCGCGTTTGGTAGCGGCGTAAGGATGGGGCGGATAATCTACCCGGTCTTCCTCGGAAAAAGGTACATTGGTACGCCCCCCATAAACCGAACTGCTACTCGCCATCACCATCTGCGGCACACCCGAAAGGCGGGCCAGTTCCAGCAAATTAGCTGTACCCCGCACGTTCACTTCTTCGTAAAGGAGGGGAAATCGAATTGAATATCGGACACCCGCCATCCCGGCCAGATGACAGATTTTGTCGGGGCGTTCACGCTCAAAGAGGTTTTGCAACCCTTCGTAATTGCTCAGGTCTAGCCGATAGAGCTTATATTTTGGCTGCTTTAAGGCGGCCTGAATATTACGTTCCTTACGGGCCGGGCTATAATAATCGTTAAAATTGTCAAGGGCAATAACTTCATCGCCCCGCGCCAGCAACTTATCGGCAACATGACTGCCCACAAAGCCCGCCGCTCCCGTTAACAAAACTTTCAACGCTAGAACTTCCTCATCTTTCCTGTGCAGGATACTCCATTTTTAGGATTATTTGATTAAATTCGTGTTACAAGATTCTTACTCTTTGGCAAGCAGCCCGCACAACTCGCTCAGTATATCATTTTTCGGCTTTTTCAGTTTTATCCAACTTGCCAACCAGATAAAACAGGGCCAGCACCCCACACCACTGAATCCCCAGGTTTAGAACGTGCAAGTTCTCCACAATGTTGTGAAACATTATGGCACTTATTATTCCCAGCCCGCCCCAGGCTACATAACGTAAATTCTGGTCTTGTGTCTGCCGTACTGCGCGCCATGCTCCCCGAAAAATGGCGATAACCAGCAACAAATAGGCCGCTAAACCCACCACACCCGTTTCGGCGGCGGCGTGAATGTAATAGTTGTGGGCATGTCCGCGAGAGTAAATCCAGGCTGGGGCGTTAAACATATTGTAAACTGTATCAAAATTGCCGATGCCCACACCCAACCAGGGGTTATACAGAAACATATTACCGCCCGCCTGCCACATTGCCATGCGTTCGACCACCGCGTAATTCTCATCGTTTGGCACGACATCCCGCACGTCAAAGGGGGTAAACTGTTCGGCGATACTGGTCAGACGGGTAGCGGTTGCCGGGGATACCGCCCCACTGGTTAGCCCTAAATAGCCAAAAGCTACCAGCGCGACAATAGCCACCCACAGCCCTGCGGATTTGCGCCCCCGCACCGCTATCATCACTAAGGTGGCTACAATTAAGCCTAGCCACGCTCCCCGCGAATAACTGGCTATTACTGCCAGCGAAATCAGCCCGACCGCCGGCCAGGTCAAAATTAATAGACGGTAAGCCCCGATTATGGCTTTACGCTCTTTCAGGCGCGGCAACCCCTCATGCTCAAACCAGTCTCGCATGGCCTGTCCGCGCAGCTTAAAGCCCAGAATCCCCAGAGCGACCCAAATCGGCAAGCTCATTTCGAGATACCCGGCATAAGGGTTGGGAAAAACAAAAGTGCCGAAAGCGCGGGATAAATCTTCGTTAATAGCGAAACTCTGCGGCCCTAACCCCAATCCGGTTTGCACTACCCCTAACCCGGCCTCAAACACCCCGCCTATTAATATTACGATTACTAACTCCCAGAACTGGCGGCGGGTTTCGATTACGCTGGTCGCCAGGATATAGGCAAACAAGGTTATCAGCCAGCGACTAATCTGGTCTAGCCCGGCGGGAATGCTAAAAGCGGTTGAGAGTGAAATGACCATCGCCCCGATATAAATCATAAACCACTTCAAAAGGGGCGGGGTTGGCGAACTGATAAAAGGTTTACGGGTGACACACCGATTGACAAACCATGCGCCCAACGTCAGCAGCACCGCCCCTTGTGTCATCGTCAGGCTTTGCCCGCCAAAACTTGGAGCAAATTTGTCCTGAACGGGTACGGAAAGCAGCATCAAGCACAGGCCGTGATGAGGGTAACGGGCTATCCACAGGAAGGCACAAATGCCGAAAAATATTACCGGGGCTACAAATATCGGTTGAGTTAGTAATAAAACCAATAAGAGCGGAATCAGTATCAGACCAGCTATTTGAGAAGCGGTCAGGTTAATGCGGAGGTAGTTTTGGAAGCGATAAATTGCGTTAAACAATAGATTCAAAGTTTGTAAAAAGGCCTATTTGAACTCTCCGGCAAAATAGGCTCGAATATATACCAATATGCCAAAAACGATAAAGGCAATACCGATGTTGCTGGCAATTGTGCCCGCCGCCGCCACCAAATCTTTTTCCTCGCCCTTAGCCAGTATCCCGCCAATTCCCAAAGTCAGCCCGATAACAAACAGGCGGGTAGCATAAGACGTGTTGCGTGGCAGCTTTTTGGTAACAATCCAGACCGCTACCACCAATATGATGCCGCCAATTAATACTGCTAGGCCCATCTTGATGCACCTCCTAACTCGTTACTCGTTACTCTATTCCGTGATTACGGAAATATTCGATAGTCAGGCGTAAACCATCTTCCAGCGAGACTTTTGGCTCCCAACCAAGTCGGGTATGGGCCTTCGTAATATCGGGGCAACGGCGGTTTGGGTCATCCACCCGTCCATCCATAAATACTATTTTAACCTCTGGGTTGCAAATCTCCCGCACCTTGTTAGCGAAATCGAGAATAGTGCGCTCGTCCGGGTTGCCCAGGTTAAAAACCTCTCCTTTGGTTTCGGGGGTGAACATTGCCGCCAACAGCCCGTCCAGCAGGTCGGAAACATAACAAAAAGAGCGGGTTTGCTGTCCGTTACCATAAATCGTAATGGGGCGGTTCAAAAGAGCCTGGGTGATAAAATTCGGCACAACCCTTCCGTCTTCGGGGTCGTTGCGCGGGCCATAAGTGTTAAACAGCCGCACAATCCGAGCATCCAGGCTGAACTGCCGGACGTACTCCATCGTCAGGCTTTCGGCAAAACGCTTGCTTTCGTCGTAACAACTGCGCGGGCCAATCGGGTTGACGTTACCCCAATAATCCTCACGCTGGGGGTGAACAAGCGGGTCGCCGTAAGCCTCGGAGGTACTGGTTATCAGGAATTTTGCGTCATGCGCCAACGCAATTTTGAGCATGTTGTGTGTGCCTACCGAGTTCACCAGATGAGTTTCAATAGGGTGGTTGCTGTAACCTACCGGGCTGGCGGGGCTAGCAAGGTGGAAAATGACCTCGATTTTCGCCTGGGGTTGCCAGGGTTCAATAATATCCTGCTCATAAAACTCAAATTTGGGATGATTAATAATGGTGGACAGGTTTGCTTTTCGCCCTGTCATAAAATTGTCCAGGGCAATCACATGATGCCCCAATCCCAACAGTTTTTCACACAGGTGCGAGCCAATAAAGCCCGCCCCACCCGTAACCAATATTCTCACTAAAACCTCTTTTATTCACAAAAATTTATTAACAAGGATAGACAGGATGAACAGGATGTTCAAGAATTTTTATTAAATAGCCTTTTATATTCTACTCTACTGCCACCAAAATTAATCAATAAACCAGTCTGCATACCTGTTGCTTTCAGGTAATTTATTAGTTGTGCTTGATGTTCTGGTATCAGGGCTTTAACTGCCTTGAGTTCCAGAATTAAAACATTTTCAACCAAAACATCGGCATTAAATTCGCCAACCACTTCCCCCCCAAATCTGACTTTAAGCGGCACTTGTGGCTCGGCCTTGATGCCTTTCTGTCTTAAGGCAATTATCAAAGCATTCTCATAAACTGACTCAAGGAAACCTTCACCCAACTCCTTAATAACCTCAAAACAAGTTCCTATTACTGTATGAGTGAGTTCCTCGTGCTGCATCGTTACTTACCCTTACTCTTAAATATCCTGCCTATCCTGTTCATCCTTGTTAATAAAAAATGGCGGGTTTGCCCCAATTTCAACATTCAAAGCCTCTAACTTGAACTAACTCCCAAATATCCTATCTATCCTGTCCATCCTTGTTAATATTCTTCAAAAAGGTTGGGCTATTACTGTCTCAGGGTTTGGCTCCTTCAGGCGAGAGCGGCACAGCTACTTCCAACATATTCTGTTGATCCTTGTAAACTGGTTTTACCTCGCGGCGGAGGACCTCCACCAGCCCGAATGAAAGACAAAAAATTGCTGCTAGGTCTACCAAAAAATAGGAATTATCCACCAGACCGTGCGCTACGAAGTCTACCATACTTCCCGTAAGGCCGAGAGCTAAAACCCGGCGGGCTTCGTCCCCCGTTTGCATCTTCCGCAAGACGGGCGAAAGCACCGCCCTGAAGAATACGATTAGCAGCAAGATAGCCAAAAGTGGGCCTATTATACCTAATCTCAACCAGTAATCCAATAGGAAATTGTGCGGGTGACTGGTGAAGCGTTCTAGCCAGGCATCGGGCTTAACGTATTCAATTTGATATTTGTATAAAAACTGGTCAAGGCCGATTCCGGTAAGGGGATGGTCGCGAATCATATCGAGCGAGGCTTGCCAGACATTCAGGCGGGTATTATTGCTGCCCGTAACAAAAGAAAATAAGGAGGTTATCCGTTCCAACTTGATAAACGGTAAAGCGGCTAACAATGCCACTACCCCCAGACCGAAAACCAGCAAACCCCGCCGTGACCCCGCGACGATAATCATTACTAATAGGGCTAAACCCGTTGCTAGCCAGGCTCCCCGCGAGAAACTCAGGAACAGAGCCAACAACAAGGGAGCAAGTGCTGCCAGATAGAGCCAGCGTCGCCTGCTCCACTCTTTAACCTGCCCGCCGAACAGGGCAATTGCCGCCGTGAGGGGGATTATCCGCCCGATATAAAGCCCTAAATTATCAGGATGGGAAAAAACCGAAATAACCCGGCTGACCCCTTCCGCCGACACAGTATTGGCTTTGGTAAAGAGGAATTGATATAATCCCGCCCCGGCTATTAGCACCGCACCTACTACCAGTACATCAAAAATGCGGGTGACTTGCTCCTTACGTTTGATAAAGCGCACCACCAGCAGATATAACAACAACGGCTCGACCACCACCACCCGGAAGTCGCGCACCGCCTCCCGCAAATAGCTTGGTTCGGGGGCCAACAGCGAAACCACCGCCGCCAGGAAGAACAACAACAGGGGTAGGGCAAACGTACCTTGACTTCTCCACCAACTTAACCACTGGGTTGGTTGGGCTAATACCCCTAATTTACTGGTTAGCCAAACGCCCCAAGCAAAGCGCAAAACCCAGGCAGCTACCGCTATCACCACAATTATTTCAAACAGGGAAAATTCAAGGGGGTTTTTGGGTAGGTCGTTAGGGTCACGGATAATAATCAGGTTGTGAAGGGTAGCGAAGGGGCTGAGGCTTTCGCGCAGGTTGCGGGGATGCATATAAAGTGGCCCGGTAAAAACCGCCAGAAAAATCATCCAATCGGGCCGGATTATAGCCAGGGGTAGCAGCAAAGCCGCACCCGCCACCGCCACTGGTAACGGCCCCGCAAAATAATAGAGTAACAAGCCAAAAATCATGCCGTATGGGGCGAGTTGTTCGCGGTTGCGCCATGCCCAGGCTAATCCCTGCGGCACGCCTGTTTCGGCGCGAGGTCCCAGCCAGATTGCACCCCGCCCTCCCTGATAAACCAACCCCAGGCCGCTAATTACCGCCAGCGTGCCTAACGCGCCGAAGCCCAGTAATATCAACCAGCCCCAGCTATTGTTATATGACACTTCAAAATTGTTAATCGTCACTCCGTTAGGGGCGGCAAATTCGAGGGTATGATTAATATCCGCTAAACCTTCGGCGATTTTCTGGCGCGAAACTCCTGCCGTAAATTTAATAGGTTCCAAGGTTTTGCCGTCTACCTTGAACTGAATAGAAGTTTCAGGGTCGGTTTTGAGTTCTAAATCCAGCCGTTCACCTTTAAAGGCTAAAGTAGTGGTTTGGTTATTGGTGGAAATGGCTGGGCTATTCGAGCTGTGCCAACCCGTAGCCGCAACTTTATAATCGTTGGTGGAATATTGTTGCAGACGGTTATAAGCTGGGCGGAGCGACCAATCAGGATTCACCAGGGCAAAATAACGCGCTTGTCCAAATATATCACTACGATTTAGCAAAGCCTGGTCGGCTTTCATAAACCAGATGTTCATCACTCCCAGCCAGGGCCACTCCCGCCGCGCCCGTTCAATCCCGTCCACCAGATATTGGGCCTGAGTTTGGTCATCCACGCTCTCGCCCCAGGGCTTGACACTATATTTGGCGGCCTCGCTGTCTGGCATGCTAACCCAGCCATACTCCGTGACCCATACTGGCTTGAAGTCACCGTTTTTCTCCATTACCTGCCGCATGTCCGCCAACCGACTAAAGTTTATCCGCTTCCAGTCCTTAGCTCGAAAATCCGGCTCGGTAAAACGAAAATCGGGTGAATAGCCCAACCCGTAAGCCTGGGCTGCCAGTACATCGTAATATTTGGCCCCGCCCGCCTTGTAAAATTGGTCTAAATATTTCAGGTCGTTCAGGTTGTTGAATTGAGGGTCGTCCTGGTCGGTGGGAGCAAGTGCCGCCGCAATAACCACTGCCTCCGGGTTAGCTTTTTTAGCCCGTTCATAGGCCACTTTGAGTAACTCGGCGTAACGGGCCGGGTCAACCCGTTTGGCGTTCCATTCCGATTCCAGGTTGGGCTCGTTCCACATCTGGAAATATTTAACCTTACCCTTGTAACGGGCGACAGTGGTTTCGACAAAATTACCCCAGGTGTTTAGGTCGTCAGGCGGCCCGGTCACGTTGCGGGCCAGTTCGGGGGTCAAGGTTTTCAAGACCTGTTCGCGACTCCAGGGGGGCGGTCTATCCAGACGGGCGATTACGTTCAGACCGCGAGAGTTAGCCTTATCTACAATCGCATCATACTTGGCCCAACCATATTGCCCCTGCTGATTCTCGATTTCTTCCCAGGGGAAAATCTGGCGAATAAAGCCATAACCTCCGGCTTTTACCGAATCCAGGATACGGTCAACGTTTTCAGGTGGCTCAAGTTGAAGGAAGGTATTAACGCCTAGCGGGTTTGCGCCCAAATCTTCAGGTTTGGTGAAAGGCGTTTTGGGAAGGTCAGGGCCGTAGCTGACCCCTTTGTTGAGGTAAATATCGGCAAAGGCGGTTGCGCCTAACCCGCCCAGACTAACCATAAAAACCCCAAATAACAACGCCGATATTAACAGGGCTCGTTTAAGCACAGGTTTTTTGACAGGCGGCTGGCCCAAAGTTTTTTTCAGAGTTTGACGCTTCTTCACACTAATAAAACGACTAAAAAAGCAGGTTTGTTGCCGATTTTTGTCCTCGGTTGCCCCGCATTATAATCCTTAGCTGGGGAATGGGCAACTTCTGGGTAAGGATGAAAGACATCAGGAGCAAGAATAAAAAGTAAGTGTAAAGGAGAATTATTCCCTCTTCCACTTTAGGGAAGGAGGCTAGTGCATAACCAAAGGAGCTATTGTGCAAGGAAGGAAAGAGGCTGAAGGTCAAAATAATGATAAACCCTGTTAGAAAGCTCGGTGCCACTCAATTTAGCCGTAGGCTCGACCACCGCCCGCTTGCCGTGTAACCAACAG
>JBBQZS010000031.1:0-85982 GCA_038207495.1 Chloroflexia bacterium | reverse complement strand
CAAAACTACTCATTTACTACTTGGTTCAGAGCAAATTCTATCAAAGGGAATTGCTCTAAATCTGATTTGAAATGGCTTGTAAGTAGATTTTGAGCTCAAATATTTTAGAACTTTTGTATTTGTTGGAGTCGATGGTTTGTATCCCGCCCGCATTGGTCAGAATATGGTAACACCATCACGTCATTCTATTCGCCTTAAAGATTATGACTATACACAATCTGGGGCATATTATGTAACTTTATGCACAGAATACCGCATATGCTTATTTGGTAAAATCGTAGAGGCAGAGGTAGAATTAAGCTCTTTTGGTAAAGTCGTGCATAATTGTTGGGAAGGTTTACCAAATCACTATGGCAATGTAGAGTTGGATGTGTTTGTAATAATGCCTAATCATATTCACGGCGTTATAGTGTTGAATAATGATAATCCTATACAAGGCAACTCTAAGGATAAACTACACGGGTTGTCCGAAATTATACGAGGATTCAAAACCTTTTCAGCACGTGAGATTAACCAGTTAAGAAATACATCCGGTAAAACCATTTGGCAACGTGGCTATTACGACCATATAATTCGCAACGAAAAATCGGTGGGAAAGATTCGAGAATATATCGAAAATAACCCATTAAAATGGGCATTCGATAGAGACAACCCCAATTCTAATCCGGGCGGCTTATAAACTTTATTCTTAAATAATTTCAGACGGGCGGGTTACAAACCCGCCCCTACAAATAAAAATATTTTAACGGGACTTTGGGACTACATATGACAGCCGTAGCAGGCCCGACAAGGGCTACATCAAACAACAGTTCTGGAAACCGAGTGGCCGGCTTTTTCAAGGTAAAAAGCGGGGAGGGTATTGCGCTTGCCCTGCTTTCGGGGGCAATGATAGCGGTTGAATCCGGCTACTGGATGGGCGGGAACGGGCTAGACGCGCTGGTTTTCGGGCAGTACGGCTCTGGGGTACTACCCTGGCTACTGATGGGAAAGGGCGTATTAGCCTTTATTGCCCTGACCCTATATGGCTACTGGCTAAATCGAATCAACCGGGGCGTGCTGCTGGCAACCACCAGCTTTACGGTAATAACCGGACTATTAATCGCCCGCTTTGTAATCGAGGCCTACCCCAGCGGGCCAGTCTACTTTGTAATATGGCCCTTAGCCTACGTCATCCCCGACCTACTGGTAATGCAAACCTGGTCATTGGCTCGGCAGGTTTTTGACACCCGTCAGGCCAAACGACTCTTCCCCCTGATAACGGCGGGCGATACGATTGGGATTGTTTTTGGCAACTTTCTAACCCCGGTCTTTGTAAATCTGGTGGGGGGGTCAAAAAACCTGCTGCTGGTGTGGGCCGCTTTAACCCTGGTGGCCTATCTTCTCATGCGCCCCTTGCGACGGAAAATTGACAGCCGAACCAAAAAAGTCACCCGCAAATCCCGTGACGACGAACGCAACCAGAGCCTTTGGGAAAGCCTAAAGCTGGGTTTCACCATTATCCGCTACTACAAAATGATGGGCTTGCTGGCGATTACCACCGCCACCAGTGCCTTGCTTTATTATGCTCTATGGCTACCTTATATTGATGTATCCAAGAAAAATTACCCGAACAACGCCGACGAGCTGGCTTCCTTTTTCGGGATGGTTTCGGGTGGCGCAACTCTGGCAGCCTTTGTCCTGAGCCTGTTTGTGGTGAACCGCCTGTTTACCCGCTTTGGGGTACGCAACTTTGTAATGGTTACGTCTACCGTGAATGCATTGGGCTTTATTCTGATTTTTGTCACAAATTTGGCCTTTCTCCCGGTGGTGGCTTTCCGCTTGATCCAACTGGTTTCGATGCAAGCCTTTACCACCAGTGCCACCCAAACCCTCTATAACCTGATACCGCCCGAACCCCGTGACATTGGCTCCAGTTTTAATCAGGCCGTCAGTCGCCAGATTGGGATAATCCTGGCGGGCTTTATGGTATTACTACCTACCACCAAAATTGTTGATGTGAAAGTAATAGTAGTAATCGCAGTGGGTCTGTCGCTGTTTTATTTCTATACCACCTTGAAAATGCGGAGTCACTACCGCCCCTCCCTGGTGCAACTGCTCAAAGAAGGTCAACAGGATTTCTTTAGCTCTCAGGAAGACGAAGAAGCGGCCTTGTTCAGTCGGGGCAACAACAACGAAGCCCTCAGTATCGCCATTAACGGCCTGAAGGATGCCAGTGAAGGTACGCGCCGCCTTAGTGCCGAGGTGCTGGGCAAAATGGGAGTAGAGGAAGCGGTTGCCCCATTGCTAAAAGTGGTGCTGACCGACCAATCCGCCGAGGTGCGCCGCACCTGTATTGTGGCTCTCAGCCAACTAAACTCACCTGACGCATTCTCGACCATTGCCGAGGCCCTGGACGATGCCGACCCCAGCGTGCGGGCCCAGGCTGCCACCGCCCTCCGCACCAGTAACGCTTCCCTTGACCCGATAAGTATCTACTTCCTGCGCAAAGCCCTGGCTGACAAAAGCCCGGTGGTGCGGCGCGAAGCGGTACTGACTATGAATGCTTTCGGTTATCAAAAAGAAGCCCTCTATGTGTTATGGGAAATGGGTCGCGACTCTGACCCCCTGGTAAGAGCCGAGGCCGCTACCGGCTATGGTGAGATTGGCGATACGGGCGAGCAGGTTTTGACGATGGAAGTTATCTATCTGCTCAAGGATTTCGATGCGAATGTGCGCCGAAACGCCGCCGTAGCTTTGAGCAATCTTAACGGAATTAAAGTGCTAACCTCGCTTATCATTGCGCTGGACGATGAAAGCCCCTTTGTGCGGGAAGCCGCTGCCCAATCCCTCGCCCGCCACCGCCAGGAATCTACTCCCCTCATGGTGAACTATCTAACCGGAAGTACCAGCGAACGTGGTCAGGTTGAAGCCTTGCACGCCCTGACGCTCGCCCGCCTTGAAGAGATAAAGAGTCAGAAAACTTATAACTATGAGGCAATCAAGGAAAATCAGGCAGCGGCGGATGCTTCTAACGGGCGGCTGGGCAAACCGGCGGCGGAACAGGTCGTCAGTGAAAGCGTGTTAAATGCCGCTAACGAGCAACGCCTGTTGGAATATGGTAAACGCCAGCTAAGTATCGCTACCCGAATGGTGGATTATCTACGCTGTTTGAATATGCTGGATATGAGCCCTAACGCCTGGCAATCCAGCGGACGACGGCCCAAACGTGACCCCGCCAACCTGGTATTAGTGACCAGTTCTTTACAAAGTCGCTATGATAACGCGGTTGACCGCCTGATTGGGGTGGTGGGGCTGTTAGGTAATACCGAGGCGATTGGTTTAGCCGGGAGCAGCCTCCGCGCCAGGGGGCAGGATGCCGGACGCAAACGGGCCGATGCCCTGGAAACTTTTGAGAATTTTGGCGACCCCCGCCTAACTGCTAGTCTGATTGAATTGCTGGAAGCCGAGGAGCAAGGTACAAAGGCCCGCCCGACTCGCCCGCGCTCCCTTATTGAAACACTGCGCGACATCTGGCTGGAAAACGACCCCTGGCTGCAAGCCTGTGTAATGCATCTGGTGGGCTTGTTTAACTTGAGTAAGTTGCGCCCGTTGGTGGAACAGACCCTGATGCAGGAGGCCGATGATAACCCGCTTATGCACGAAACGGCTCTGGAAACCCAGCAACGGTTGGATTATCCGCGTGATGATGAAATGCTTGAAAGATTAATGCTGGAGAAAGACATGCAAACTTTAGGTACGCTCTCCACGATGTCCCGAATTCTGTTTTTACAAAAAGTGAATATTTTTTCCAGCCTCAGCCCCGAAGATTTGCGGCGGGTCGCGTTGGTCAGCAAAGAGCGGCTATTCTCGCCCGGTGAAATTATTTGCTACGAGGGCGACCCCGGCGATGAGCTTTATATTATTGTTTCAGGCAAGGTGCAGATTATCGCGGGGTACGGCGGGGCCAATACCTCCGGTCAGGGTGGCGGTAGCGGTAAGACTCTACGTATTGCCAGTGAGGGCGAGGCTATCGGCGAGATGGCAATTCTGGAGGATATTCCCCGCAGTGCCACCCTTCGCGCCTATAATAGTCCGGTGCGCTTGCTAACGCTGGGTGAGCAGGAATTCAAGCGGATTATGCGCGAACGGCCTGAACTGGCGATTGAACTTATTCGGATGTTGAGTCGCTGGTTGCGCGAGACCAACCGCCGGGTGCAGGATTCCCCCTCCCGCCCCGAACCGACCCCGGTTGAGGCTATAGGTTAAGAATGCAAACCCAACCACTGGTCGGCATTATTATGGGCAGTGATAGCGACCTGCCAACTCTCAAGCCCGCCGCCGAGATTTGTGCCGAGTTTGGAGTGGCCTACGAGATTCGGGTGGTCTCAGCCCATCGCACTCCCCAGGATATGGCGGAATATGCCCAAACCGCCCACGCGCGCGGCCTAAAAGTGATTATTGCCGGGGCGGGAGGAGCGGCGCATTTGCCGGGGATGGTCGCGGCCTATACCCCTTTGCCCGTTATCGGTGTTCCGGTGCAGGGTGAGGCTTTGCGGGGTCTCGATTCGCTCTATTCCATCGTCCAGATGCCACCGGGTGTGCCAGTAGCGACGGTGGCGATTGGCGGGGGCAAAAACGCCGGAATCCTGGCAGTCCAAATCCTGGCAACTTCCGACCCGACTCTGCTGCAAAAACTAATCACCTACAAAGAGGAATTGTCCCGCATGTCCCGCGAAAAAAACAGCCGCCTTAACCCATAATATTAATTTCGCCACAAAGGCAAAGTGTAGCCACCAATTTGTTGAACAAAGAACACAAAAGGGAAGACCTAGCCCACTTCCCTGATTCGGGGATGGGGGGAATAGACCTAACTTTTCAGGTATAAAAACTCTTGTGCTAATGCACCAATTTTGGTACACTCAACCATGACCGATAAACGTATTCAAATAGTTTTCTATCGCACCTCTGCGGGAAATGAGCCTGTTAAAGAATGGCTCAAGTCCCTGGATACCGAGGATAGAAAAACAGTAGGAAAAGACTTGTTGAAGATTGAAGAAGGCTACCCTATTGGAATGCCATTATGTCGTTCACTTAGTGACGGTTTACTGGAATGCCGGAGTAATTTAAGAAATGGTATTGCGCGGGTGATTTTTTGTGTAGCTGGTACGCAAATGATAGCCTTAAACGGGTTTATCAAAAAAACGCAAAAAACGCCTCGTCAGGAAATTGAGCTTGCATTAAAGCGCAAAAGGGAGCTAGGTCTATGAAAGTTGAAATTATCACCGATAGCCATATTGGTTCTTCCCTTGATGACTTTCTCAAAGAAGAAGGCATCTACGAGGAATGCCAAACTCAAGCTCTAAAAGAGGTATTAGTCTGGCAAATTAAAGATGCTATGAAAAAAGAGGGATTGACAAAAAGCGCAATGGCGAGACATATGGAAACAAGTCGGGTACAGATAGACCGACTGCTCGACCCTGGCAATGATTCCGTTACTCTGCAAACCCTTGTAAAAGCGGCGGCGGTTCTGGGTAGACACTGGCACATAGAACTGATTTGAATTATAAATAATAACCGATGTGGGCAGGGCAGCTCTGCCCCTACCTATTCTTCCCCTTCTTTATTCTGATTCTTGAATTCTTGTCCTATTAAAACATTGTATTATCGTTGGCGGATTTCTGCGGGATAGTTTGCAGCACGTCCCAATGCTCCACCACTTTGCCGTTATCATCCAACCTGAAAATATCAATCCCGGCCCAATCGCTATCCCCCGGCCAGGTCTGGTAACAATGCAAAACCACGTAATTTCCCTCGGCAATCGCCCGTTTGAAATAGACTCGTTTGCCGGGATATTCCTGCGCCATCCTGATGAAATATTCGATAAAAGCCTCTTTGCCATCGGCGACCATCGGATTATGCTGAATATAAACCTCCCCAGCATACTTTTCGATAGCCTCGCGGGGCTGGCACTGGTTAAACATCAAATCATAAAAATCCATGGCAGTTTGTTTGTTGCGCTCAAGTTGCTCATTCATTGTATGACCCTCCCTATTTAATCTTCCAGATTCTAACAGTTCTATCCCATGACCCAGAAGCCAGTTTTGTACTATCTGGCGACCACGAAATGGTTTCAACATTTGTGGTATGATCTTCTAAAATTTGTTTGAAGTTGCCATTTAAGTCCCAAATAACGATAGTTTTGGTGGGACCGGCACTCGCAAACATCTGACCATCCGGCGACCAAGCCACTTGATCAACATTTTTCTGTCTTGTATTTTCTACTAAAAGCTTACCCTCTTTATCCCATAAACGAACTGTACCTCCTCTAAAACCGCCAACTAATTTTGTACCATCCGGCGACCAAGCCAAATGCCTAACAATTCCTTGAAACTCTTTTATTTCTGGGAGTATTGGCAGCCAATCTATAACTGGAATATCATTAGTCAAATTTAACCTAAAAGTTGTAGTTAGCTGGCCTTCTAGTGTCCATAAACTAACTCTATAATTATAACTAGATGAGGCTAATCTCCTCCCATCTGGCGACCAGGCTAAACCTGTTACTCCATCACTATGTTCTACAAGTGTGGAAAGTAATTGACCATTGCTAGTCCATAACTTAATAGTTATGTCCTTATATTTAGACCCACTGGCTAATATTTTCCCATCTGGTGACCAAGCCAAACTACCAACATCACTTTGGCCTATTAGTTTGATTTTGGTTTTGTTTTGAACATTTATTATAATTACATCTTTAATAGCAGGAGCAAACGCAATAAGTTGGCTATCGGGCGACCAGGCGAAGTCATAAATACCATACCAATCCGGGTCTGTAAGGGTGTCAATTAACTTGCCATTGGGCGACCATAATCGAATAGAACTATCTGCGGTACTCGTAGTCGCTAGGGTTTTTCCATCGGGCGACCAGCCTACTTTGATCCTTTCACCCTTGAACCCTTCAAGTTTAACGGAAGAAATTACATCTGTTATATACCAGCCGATGCCAAACCACATAATCAACCCGCCGATTAGCAATCCAAAGGCAAGCAATATCTTTTTATTCATAAAACCTGACCAATCTTATAAGGGTTAATAAAGGGGAAGCTATGTCTACAGGACGGAAAAATAGGGTAGGAAGTTCCATGAAGGATAAAAATAGGGCGAACATTGCGTTCACCCCATCATACCAGGTTCGGGTGGGTTTTAAACCCACCCCTACATTTTACTGAACTAGGCGGCAATCTCTTGCTGAAGTTTCTTAATATCTTCCAGCAAAACCTGCTCGTGACCCGTAGGAACAACGCTCTCGTAAACCTTGCGAACCGTACCTTCGGGGTCAATCACGAAAGAAGTGCGCTTCCAGTATTTAACACCATTATACTCGGTTTGCTCAATACCAAGTGCAGTTAGCAACTCCAGATTCGGGTCGGCTAACAGGTCAATGGTGAAAGCGAATTTGTCACAGAAGCTGCGGTGCGAATCAACATCGTCGGCACTAAGGCCCAAAACTTTGATGTTGGCATCATCAAAATCCTGCTTGGAAGCGGTAAAAGATTTACCCTGAATAGTGCATCCTGGTGTGTCATCTTTAGGATAAACATAAAGCACTACCCACCAGCCGGGGAAATCGCTCAGGCTAATCGGCTGATTGTCCTGATTTAATAAAGAAAAATCCGGGAACTTTGTCCCTTCCGCAATTGTCATTGTAAACACCTTTTCTAAATAGTTGTCGGTCATTATAACCACGACCAACATATTAATTTTGGTATCAAGTCTAGCAGTTTGAAAAGTAGATCTGTGAGGATTATAACACACTGGATAATTTAGCTAAAATTTAATACCTTGTTAACAATCTGTAGATTAAACCCCAATCAAGGAGCGTAGCAACTTCACCCGCGAACGACTGACAGGCACAATTGTTTTTTTCTTGTCATCCACAATCAGGTTATAAGTGCCATTAAAAAAGGGCTGTATCTCCACAATATGCTGCAAGTTGGCGATATAACTGCGATGCACCCGCACAAAGCCCTGACTGTTCAATTTGCGCTCCAACTCCGTCAGGGAGAAGCGGCAAAGATATTGTTCCTCGAAGGTATTCACAAAAACCCGATCATCAAACGCCACAATAAAACGCACATCCGATAGACTAATCAGCAAAACCCCATCACCTTTTTCCACCGGGATTTTCTTGAAATGGGCTTCGCTGGCCTGTTCTTCCTGACTGACATTGCCCCCTACTACTGTTAGAGTTTTGCGGCGGGTTGGGCCAGGAGTTGTGGCTGCTAGTCCACGCACCGCCTGAATTTTCTGGACAGCTTGCGACAAACGTTTGGAGTTATAAGGTTTCACCAGATAATCAACGGCGTTTAGCTCAAAGGCTTTAGCGGCATGCTCATCATAGGCCGTAACAAAAACCACCGCCGGAGGACTGTCCAGTTGGTTGATAATTTTCACAGCCTTTAAGCCGTTCAGACCGGGCATCTCAATGTCCAGAAAAATCGCGTCAAAAACATCGTCCTGCATTAACTCCAGGGCTTCGGTGGCATTGGAACATTCGCTGACTGTCGCCACCTCCAACAGCTTATCCAACATATAATGCAAGTCGGCCCGTGCCAGGGCTTCATCATCAACTACTAACACCCGTAATCTGTTCGGCATAAAAACTCCAAAAAATTATTAACTCTTGCGCACCCGCGACACCCGAAAACTAACCTTTGTCCCTTTGCCCGGTGTACTTTCTAATTTTAGGCCATAATCCGTCCCAAATAACTTTTGCAGACGGCTATCAATGTTACTGAGAGCCATCCCAAGCCCGGTACTATGTTCGGGCTTTAGCACCCGCGCCAGAGCATCTTCCTCAATCCCAACCCCATCATCGGATACTTCCACCAACACATCGCCAAAGTCTACCGTGCGCGTCCGAATTCTTATCGTGCCCCCGCCGATTTTGGGCGCAAGCCCATGATTAATCGCGTTTTCTACCAAAGGTTGCACCGACAATACCGGAACTACTACTGACTCAGTTCCCGGCGCAATATCATATTTAACTTTTAGATTTTTGCCAAAACGGACACTTTCAAACCGTATATAGTGAGAAACATAGTCCAATTCCTCGGCTAAGGTCACAAACTCGCCGTGTTGCTTCAAGGTACGGCGGAAGAAGCTGGCAAAATCTACAATTAAATCGCGGGCTTGCTCGGCATCAATCCGCACTAGAGCAGCAATCGTGTTCAGGGTATTAAACAGAAAGTGAGGTGAAATCTGGGCACGTAAAGCCTTTAGCTCAGCCTCCGCCAGTTGTCCCGCCGAGCCTTTCAAACGACCTAGCTCCAGATTGAGACTCGTTTCAGTGCCAATCCAGCGCGCCAGTTCAATATCCTGAGCCTGTAACGGGTAAGCTTCGCTGGCATAGACCATCAAAGTGCCAATAATTTCGTTTTCGTTTTCCAACGGAACCACAATCAACCATTGCAAACTATTTTCAACATCTTCACTATTGGGCAGCTCTTCCCAACAATTGCTTAAAAGGCTGGTGTCAGGCCCACGCCGACAGGTTTGAAACTTTCCCGTTTCCAGGCATAAGCGGACCGCAGGACAAACCCGATCATTGTGGGGCGGTTCGGCGTGCTGCGAAGGGCCAACAAAGGCCAGGGTAGTCTGGCGGTTGCTAATTGCCACCGCCGCGTAATTGGCAGAGGCATAGACTCCCCGTGCCAGATTCAGAGTTGCCGCCGGGGTTAGCCCATCCTGAAATAAACGACAGGCGGCGGTAATTTTTCCCAATAGTTCCACCGTCTCCAACTTCCAAGTGGGGCGCGGCGGCAGGAAAAAGCTGGAAATATTAAGCTCTGGCGGCCAATCTTGCGGGTAGTTTTGGGACATTTGACTTTCTTAATTCCTGAAAAAGCTGGTTTTAATGGTTGGCGAGGAAATTATACCCCGCTCGTTAGCTTCTGTACAAGTTCCCTAACCTACGTGTATACTAAATTCACCAGCAGCTATAAAGAAGGGCTTTCACTAATTTATCAGCTGATTGGGTATAATAGGTGCAGGGCAATAAAGGGGGAGAATTAAGCGTGATTGAAAATTATTACATTGTGGATAGTCATCAGGATATAGCCTGGAATATTACTTTGGGGCGAGACTTCCTTGAACCAGCCGCATCCTGGCGTGCGCGTGTAAACGATGGCGAGAAGTTCGGGGAAAGGCTGGTCAGTTTGCCGGATTTACTGGCAAGCCGGGTGCGTCTGGTAATAGGTACAATCTTTGTTTTGCCCGCCCGTGCCGCCAGCCAGTTCGAGGGCGTTAATTACACCAATCAGCAAGAAGCCCATCAGCAGGGGATGGAGCAACTCCAATTCTATACCCGATTAGCCCAGGAAAACGAAAAAGTAACCCTGATTCACAACCAGGCCGAATTGGATGCCCACCTGACCGAGGTAGAGTCGGGGGTGGATAAATTAGGCATCATCATATCTATGGAAGGGGCCGACCCTATTACCGAACCCGCGGAGCTGGGGCAATGGGTGGAGCAGGGTTTGCGATTAATTGGCCCAGCCTGGAAATCCACCGCTTATTGTGGCGGTACAGGCGAACCCGGCCCCTTAACCCCGGCTGGTTACAAACTTCTGGCTGAAATGCAACGGCTGGGGGTTATTCTGGATGTAAGCCATATGGCGGAAGAAACTTTTTACAACTCGCTGGATGCCTATCGCGGCTCGATTATTGCCAGCCACTCCAATTGCCGCTATTACGTAAATACTGACCGCCAGTTAAGCGATAATATGTTGCGGCGGTTAATCGAGCGGGATGGCGTTATCGGGGTGGTATTATTTGACCGCTTCCTGGTACCTTCTACCGAGAATCGCAAACCCAACCTGGACGATGCAGTGCGCCATATTAGCCGGATTTGCGAACTGGCAGGGCATACCAGAGCGGTAGCTATCGGGACGGATTGGGATGGAGGCTTTGGGAGTGAGTCTATCCCGGCCCCACTGACTGGACTGAACGACTTACCCATGCTTGGCGAAACCCTGCTCCAACACGGTTTCAAAGACGAAGATGTGCGCAATATTTTTTACGCCAACTGGGTGAGAGCCTTACGGAAAGGGTTATCGGCCATTTAGTTCTTAGGGTTAAATATTGTGAGGTGTGAAAAATCCCTTTTTTCAGGATTGACAAAGTTGTCTAGCGGTTGTAACATTAATAAGCTCCCGGATATAATGGAAAGAGAAGGATGTCAGCCAGGTTTGTAAACCAAGCAGGATTGTGAATGACTTTAAAAATTGAGTTAGCCGATTGGCAAGGAAGCCATAGGACTCCGAGCAGCCCGTCAGTAGTGGGTGGAGTGCCGGAGGTATGGCTTGGTTTGGAAGGTGAGCATCGCGCTCGTTATCGCTTTGCTCGGAATTACGTAAAAGGTAAAGCTGTTCTAGATGCTGGTTGTGGTAACGGCTATGGTAGCGTTAGTCTACTCAAAGCCGGGGCCAGGAGCGTCAGCGGCTTAGACATCTCTGAAGAAGCTATCAACGAAGCAAAAAACCACTATGCCGCCCCGGATCTGCATTACCAGGTGGGCGACCTTCATAAACTACTTTTTGCGACTAGTTCCGTTGATATTGTGGTTGCTTTTGAAATTATCGAGCAAGTTCCTGAATTTGAACAGGTCTTGCACGAGTTTCAGCGTGTGCTAAAACTGGGGGGGTTGCTCTTAATCTCCACACTCAATCGGGCGGTTATCTCTGGGCATGAAGGGCCGTCCAACCCTTATTTACGGCGGGAATTTACCCCCAACGAGCTTGAAACAATGCTAGCCAGCTATTTCAAGTTACCATTTGATATATACGGTCAGTTCCCTAGCCAGGATTATAGTGCTAAAGAGACTTTCCGTATTCCTACTATCACCGAAAGTCTGACCCCAATTCTTGACTCAGGTCAGAATTTACGTGTGCCCCCCAACAACGGCAACAGTGGCTTTATCCAAAATGTTCGCCACACCTACACCAACGAACAGGATTATGTTTTTGTGCGTGATAGGCTGGAAGAAGCTCCTGTTTTAGTGGCAGTTTGCCGCCGCTAACCAGGATTATCGCTATTGAACCTGTTACAAAGTCTAGAAGAATGACAATTCAACCAAAAAGATAGGGTAGACATAGAGGTCTACCCCATAATATTTTTTTACTCCTGACACCTAATACAGGTCTTGTAAGAAACTAACCACTAAACTCTGTAAGGGTGGGTCTCACCCTGAGTACAAACGGGACAGGTAAACCCACCTCCACATTTAACACCAAACACCTGATACCCTATCAGGCAGCTTCTTCTTCCTCGACTCGCACCGCCAGTGGAGCGGCTTGCAAACGGCTTTGAGAGCGACGGCGGTTGTAATAGTAGATCAGAATACCGCCCACTAAGAGACCACCGACAATCAACAACACAAAACCATTCATCAGTTGTACCAGCGTCTCAAAGCTGCGCCCCCCAACATAGCCCAGGGTTAGTTGAGTGGTTGACCATAAAATCATTCCCAGGAGGTTGGAGATAAAAAAGCGTACAAAGGGGAAGCGGGCAATTCCTGAAAGGTTTGAGCCCCAAACACAAATCGCCGGGAGATAGCGTCCGAAAAAGATAGCTTTGGTCCCATGTTTCTGGAAAAGAGCCTCAGCCTTAGCGAAACGTTCGGGGGTAATTAGCATATACCGCCCATATTTTTCCACCAGTTTGCGCCCACCCTTGAGGCCAATCCAGTAACCCAGCAACCCGCCAATTACCCCACCCGCCACCGTTAAAATATAAACCAGCCAGAAGTTAAGCTGACCTTGCCCCGCCAGTGCCGCCATTACCAGAGCAAAGGTGAGCGAAGGTAGGGGTATCCCAACCCCTTCTAACAGGACTGCCAGGAAAACCGCCACATAACTCCAGGCTGCCAGATTTTGTACAAGCTGTTCGTACTGCAAACCAAACTTCTTTCTCTGCTAAGACGCAGCTTTGAATAAAGCTAAATAAAGACTAAGTAAGATTGAGTTGAGAAACATCAAGACTGAAGCGTACTAACCCGGTAGGTTTACCCTTAACCTCCTGGTCAATCGGTTCATCAGTAATAATAAGTTTAGAATATTTTTGCGCCCCAAAATCGTTGGGTATCTTGTTGGGGTCAACTACCCACAATCCACTGGCGTTTGTTCCGCTAGAAAAAATAAGCAACGGTACATAATCCGATGGGCCGGGGCTAGTACCAGCCTTAACCGCATATAATACAAACACCCGATTTTTATCAGCCATCGAGTTAAGTTGGCGAGTGGATAAGGCCCAGAGTTTCGGCCCGCCCAGGTGCAGGTTGGCTTCCGCTCCTGGTACCGGGTCAAGCACCGCCATCGTATAAGTGCGAATTGAGGGGGCATTCAGTAAGGCTATTACCGCCCCTTGCTCCGAACCCTGGTTTTGCAAAGCCGTGTTGGTCTGTTTTATAGCGTTAAGTTGCAAATTGAGGTCAAAAACCGTCCAGATTAACCACAAAATCAAGGGAATACAAAACAACAAAGCCAAAATCGCCGCCCAGGCCCCTCGTCCCAGAATAACCCGTGTTTTTAGGACTGGCGGGGTCTCAGGAGCTACAGGGCGCGGCTCAAGCGGTTGCCCTTCTAATCGGGCAATCTCGTCCTGCTCTTCTGCCAGCCCAAACCACTTATTCGCACTGGTCATAATCTTCGCCACCCGGTGTCCACCGCCCCGCCCACCCAGGCTGGAAGCAATTTGCATGGGCATGATACTATCGTCTAAGGGTGCGGCTTCTGGGGCGGTTTGCCCCAAAGTACTGTCCTCTGTGGATGGCTCACTCTGATTTTCTTTTGGTTCTTCCACTTTTTTTTCTATCATGACCCGATGATAACTTAGCACGCAACATGCGTCAAGAGTCAAAGCTTTAATGTTGTGAAATTGTAATTAAAACCCATTAGCTATTCTCCTATTTATTACTTTAACAAAGAGAAATAATAATGACAGTGTGGGAGGTCACTTTATAGCGGTTTTCGATTGTCGGTTATCGGTAAAAAGTAACCAGTAACAAGTTTAGAAAATGTTTCTGCTTCCGTCTACCCTTTCTGTAATAAGGGGTGACCTCATTTCCCTACTTTTCCCCACCCACATTTATCATATTACCTTGACAGGCATAGTAGTATTATGGTAATATCAATGTGAGGTGATAATATGAGCGAAAACAAAATCACATCCGACCTGTTGCGCGGGCATACTGATACGATGATTTTACGGCTCTTGTCCGAAGCGGATCGTTATGGGTACGAGATTATCAAGTTGATTGCCGAGTGCTCGGGCGGTGAGTATGAGTTAAAGGAAGCCACGATGTATTCCAGCGTCCGGCGGCTTGAGGTGGACGGCGATATCGAGTGGTATTGGGGCGATGAATCCCAGGGCGGACGGCGTAAGTATTTTAGGATTACCGCAAAAGGCCGGGCCACTTACGCCAGCAACAAAGGTAATTGGGAGTATGCAAAGCGCGTGCTCGATAAATTATTGTAAGGAGATTTGATGTTATGAATGAAAAACTAACAAACTATTTGAATGGCGTGTTTGCGCAATACGAGGGAGTTAAAAGCGTGGCTGAACTAAAGGCCGACTTACTCTCCGATTTGCAGGAGCGATTCCGTGAACTCAAGGCCGAGGGCAAGGACGATGAAACAGCTTTTGAAATGACTATTGACAGCATTGGCGATATTGAGCAAACGGTACAGGAGGTTGCCAACCTCTCCCGATCGCTGGAGCGGCAGGTGCTGACAAACTTCAGTGCGAGCAACCTGTCGAAGAGCGACTTTGCAGGCGTTACCGCGCATAAAGGCAAATTTGATGCGAGCGCATTGCGCGGTTCCGATTTTTCGCACGCGGATTTAACTGGCAGCTCGTTTAAGGCCAGCGATGTGCGTGAAGCAAATTTTAACGGTACAAATCTGACAGACTGCAATCTGACTTCCATAGATCTTAGGGACGCAAGCTTCATTAAATCTATCCTTGTACGCACGAACTTCAGCACATCGGGACTGGACGGAGCAAAATTCATAGGTATAAAACTGACCGATGTCAAGTTTAACCAGACCGACCTTAGAAAAACAACCTTTGAAAATTGTACCTTTAACGGCGTGGACTTCAATCAATGCGACCTGCGAGGGCTGTGTCTTGATAGACAGACCTTTATCGGTGTCAAATTCGACATGGCGGCACTGGCAGGTGCCTCATTCAAGGGAGCGACGATCAAAAACGTGGCTTTCATGGCACCATTTACCTGGCATACCTGGACTAAGAAATATTACCGAGCCATCAAAACGATAAACTTTGAAGACGCGAAAATGGATAAGCTGACCTATGCCGCGCTCAAAGGCATGGAGGCCGATTTATCAAAGGTTACTGTCATATAGGGAGCAGAAAAATATGCAAAACAATTCAATCCAGGTGAAAGGTCTGCAAAAGTCCTACAAACAGCTTCATGTCCTGAAGGGCATAGATTTTGAAGTGGAAACGGGGAGTATTTTCGCCCTACTCGGCTCCAATGGCGCGGGCAAAACGACGATTATCAAAATTCTCACCACGTTACTTAAGCATGACGGCGGAACTGCTGCCGTAAATGGGTTTGATGTTGCGTCAAAACCCGCCAATGTGCAGCAGTCAATCAGCCTGACCGGGCAGTTTGCCGCCGTTGACGAAATCCTGACCGGTCGGGAAAATCTTGTTATGATTGCCAGGCTGCGACACCTTCAAAATCCGCGTCAACTTGCGGACAATTTGCTGAAACGCTTCGGTTTGACCGATGCCGCTGACCGCAGAGTTTCCACCTATTCGGGCGGTATGCGTCGCAGGCTCGACATTGCCATGAGCCTAATAGGAAAACCCCGGCTCATTTTTCTTGACGAACCAACCACCGGGCTTGATCCCGAGGCGCGCATTGAGGTTTGGAAGATGGTCAAAGAGCTTGCCGAGAGCGGCACAACGGTATTTTTGACTACGCAGAATTTGGAGGAAGCTGAACAGCTTGCCGACAGAATTGCCATATTGCATGATGGGAAAATTATCGTAAACGGCACACTTGAGGAACTGAAAAAGCTGTTCCCGCCCGCAAAGGTGGAGTATGTGGAAAAACAGCTGACATTGGAGGAGATATTCCTCGCAATCATCGGCAAAAAGGGGGAGTAGTAAATGGAAACGATCAAGAACCACTTTTTCAGCGATATTGGCGTTATGCTTGGACGTTCCATGCGCCATATTTCCCACAGTATGGACACCATCATCACAGTCACCATCATGCCAATTATGTTTATGCTGCTGTTCGTCTATGTGTTCGGTGGTGCGATTCAAACCGGCACAGACAACTATGTGAATTACCTGTTGCCTGGCATCCTGCTGATTGCGATTGCAAGCGGCATCACCTATACGGCTTACCGTCTGTTTCTGGATATGCGAAGTGGCATCTTCGAAAGGTTTCACTCTATGCCGATTGCGCGTTCGGCTCCGCTGTGGGGGCATGTGCTGACCTCACTGGTATCCAATGCGATTTCGGTGGTTGTAATCATTCTAGTAGCCCTTATTATGGGCTTCCGCTCGTCGGCAGGAATATTGTCATGGCTTGCGGTGGCCGGTATACTCGCGCTGTTTACGCTGGCCTTAACCTGGATCGCGGTGATTGCCGGACTGTCCGCAAAATCGGTGGACGGTGTAGGGGCCTTTTCCTACCCGCTTATTTTCCTGCCATTTATCAGTTCGGCGTTTGTGCCCACCGCATCCATGCCGTCAGTCGTCCGTGCTTTTGCCGAAAATCAGCCGGTTACATACCTCGTCGAAGCGATGCGCTCCCTGCTGGCGGGGCAGTCGGTCGGCAATGATATTGGGGTTGCGCTCGCGTGGTGCTTAGGGATAATGATTGTGGCATATCTGTTTGCGATGCGCACATACAAACAGAAAGCAGCTTAATGTTTGCAGGCATTAAAATTTCGACTTTCGCTTTGGAACTCCCTAATTGGATTATATAGCTCCAATCTGAACTCAGAATTGGCCTCAAGCAAAAGTCCTAAAAATGATAGTGGACAACAAAAACACAAGTAAAGGGATGGTAGAGGGTGTAAATACGAGAGGATATAATACCCGGTCTCTAACAACAAAACACGGGTCAAGCTAGGTGGTGATACCGTGCTTGAAAACTTCCCACTTTTTTGTCCCAAGTGTAAACAGGAAACGATAATTACTGTAAAACAACTAAATGTCAGTTACCAAAGAGTTAGACACTAAGAGGCAGAGCTGATAACCGTGATCCGGAAAGGAGGGTAAGAGGTTGTCAGGTGGTTGGAAGAAAGTTGAAAGAGGCATATTCAAGAGTCAGGATAAAGAGGAATTTTGTAGGAGCAAACTCCGTCTTGCGATAATTTGAGGCTATTGGGTGGCAGTAAAATTTCGGACTTGTGCCCCCCTTCCTTTATAGGGAAGGGGGTTAGGTCAAAAACTAGAGAACGTCTTTGGTCAGGGTTGCTAGGAATTCGGCATTGGTCTGGGTTTTAGCCATGCGGCCCAACAAAAGCTCGATGCCTTCGGTGCCACCCAGAGCCGAAACCATCCGGCGCATCGTCCAGACCTGTTTAAGAGCCTGATCTTCCAGCAACAATTCCTCACGGCGGGTGCTGCTGCGCTGAATATCAATTGAGGGGTAGATGCGACGCTCGGCCAGCTTGCGGTCGAGGTGCAACTCCATATTACCAGTTCCCTTAAACTCTTCGTAAATAACATCGTCCATACGAGAGCCAGTGTCCACCAGACAGGTCGCAATAATGGTCAGGCTGCCACCTTCCTCAATGTTACGAGCAGCCCCGAAGAAGCGTTTTGGGGGGTAAAGAGCCACCGGGTCAATACCACCTGTCAATGTGCGACCACTGGGCGGCATTGCCACGTTGTAGGCGCGGGCCAGACGGGTAATACTATCAAGCAATATCACTACGTCCCGACCACTCTCGACTAGACGCTTGGCCCGTTCCAGAGCCATTTCAGCTACTTTGGTATGGCTATCAATTTCCTCGTCGAAGGTACTGCTGATAACCTCGCCGTTAACACTGCGCTTCATATCGGTGACTTCTTCAGGTCGCTCGCCGATTAGTAATACCATCAAATGAATATCGGCGTAGTTGGCGGTAATGCCGTTAGCGATGGATTTCAGCAACATTGTCTTGCCCGCTTTAGGCGGCGATACAATCATACCGCGCTGTCCTCGCCCGATTGGGGCAACCAGATTGAGCAGGCGGGTTGATAAAATATTGGGGGCGGTTTCCAGGTCTATCAATTGGCGGGGGAAAATGGGGGTAAGAGTGTCGAAGTTGGGGCGGCGGCGGGCTACTTCCGGGTCCATCCCGTTGACCACTTCCACCCGCAACAGGCTGTAATACTTCTCATTTTCCTTGGGCGGGCGCACCTGTCCCGAAATTTTATCGCCCGTCCGCAAGCCAAACCGCCGAATTTGGGATTGGCTAACATAAATATCATCGGGGCCGGGCAAGTAACGATCCTGGCGCAGGAAGCCAAAACCGTCTTCCATAATTTCCAGAATACCGGCACTAAAAATATTCCCTTGCTGTTCAGTTTGGGCCTGAAGCAGCTTGAAAATGAGGTCTTGTTTTTTGAGAGCACTAAACCCGGCCATACCAATTTCGCGGGCCATCTCTCGGAGGTCTTCCAAGGTTTTTGTTTCTAATTCTGCGAGGTTCACGACATTAAACTCCTGAAGGTTAAATCAATTAAATAGATGTTCTCAGTTAGTCTCCACATCCTGTACTGAGGTTTGTTGTAAATAAAGGGATTTAATACTGACCGGGGCAAACTCTGCCTAAACTAGCTACCCAACGGCTTGGCCTGCTTTTTCTTCAACCAGAAGAAAGCCGCAGACGCAAAGGTATGTCCGACTTCAATTCCTAATCTCAATTTCCAAATTACATATTTCAAGGGCATTGTTGAGGTTAAGTGAGATGTAGCATCGCACCCTAAACCAGTGACCAGCACCAAAAAGTAGTTCAAACGAGGCTACTCTTAGCGGCTTACTGATATAAAGCCAACCAAATTTGGAAAAGTCTTCTACTGCGAAAACCTTGCTGGGTCTGGAGATACAAGATTATCAGTCGGATTGAAAGTTTGGGTTTCTCTGGGGCTGGCTCATATTGGACGCAATCTCATTTCGGGAAAATTGTTAATTACAGAAGGGATTTCGCACAAGAGCCGAGGCAGGGAATTACGAGAATACCCGCAACTTAAAGTTATTATACCCGTTTACCTCAGCGGAGTCAAGTGTGATAAAGTATGCTAAATATAGCCGCGTAGCTATTAGGCTAAAAATGGTATGACAAGCCCCTACACTACTTCAGGGTGACAATTCTTGCAAATGCCCTGCCATAAATTGGCCTATAAAGTTTAAACACTCGGAAATATTATGGTAATCAACAAGATGACAATCATTTAATTTTAGGTAATGCCAATTGTAATCTTAATATAGTAAACTAAAGTAACAGGCTTAGAGAATGCTCAAAAACCTGATTTCAACAATTTCTTACTTATGGAGGTCGCTATGGTCGAGTCCCCGATTAGCCTAACTAATCCAATCTTAATTCGGGGGAATAATGAGCTCATTCTCCTGGTAGAAGATGATATCCAGGTTTTACGGTTGGCAAAGCTAATTCTCGAAGAATATGGATATCAGGTATTATCCGCTGCAAACTCCATAGAGGCCTTGAGGGTCTGGGAAACCAATATGGCAAAAATTAATTTGCTATTTTCGGATGTAGTAATGCCCGGTAAGATTAGCGGTATAGAATTAGCTAATTTACTGACTAAAGAGAAGCCGGAATTGAAAGTCGTTATTACCAGTGGCTACAATATGGAAATGATTGATAAGGGCTATCAGGCCAAGAACTTTGAATTTTTACCAAAACCTTATACCCCAATGGACTTACTCAAAATAATCCACCTGGCTCTTAGCAGTTCCCACAAACAACTTTAATTTCTTGACAAAGTTTATTAGCTGGCTTATATTTAATAAGTAATTATCCTCTTGAAAGCTATCAAGAGGTTTTTAATTTTAGAGGAAAGTTTTAATGCTACTTGGATAATTTAACCGAAATATACCGAAGGGGGTAGCTATGGGCTTTGCAAAGTGGTCGGCCTTACCGATTCTTGATATTAAACGCCTGGAAGCCGGGCCAGAGGAAAAGGCCGCTTTTCTGGCTGAACTGCGTGAGACCGCCCGTGACCTGGGCTTCTTCTATCTGGCAGGGCATGGGATTGAAAATAGCCTGATTAATCAGGTATTGGAACTTTCCAGCCGCTTTTTCGCCTTGCCTGAACAGGATAAACTAGCAATCGAAATGGTCAACTCACCACATTTCCGGGGCTACAATCGGGTTGGGTGGGAACGCACCCGGGGGCAACGCGATTGGCGGGAGCAGATTGATATTGGAGCCGAACGTCCGGCCCTACCCACCGATGAGGGCTTGCCGCCCTGGTCGCGCTTGCAGGGGCCGAATCAGTGGCCCGCCGCCTTGCCCGAACTGCGGGAGATAATTCTACGCTATCAAACTGAACTGAATGACCTCGCTGACCGACTGGTTAGAATTTTCGCGGCAGCCTTGGGTCAACCCGAAACCGTTTTTGACGAATTATTCCAGCCTAATCCTCACCAACTTCTCAAGCTTATTCACTATCCAGGGCGGGATGCCACCGAGACCGACCAGGGGGTGGGGGCTCACAAAGATAGCGGCTGTATTACTATCTTGCTTCAGCATGTACAGGAAGGCCTTGAAGTTGAGCATGATGGTCGCTGGATTAGCGCGCCTCCAGTTCCGGGAACTTTCGTAATTAACGTGGGGGAGATGCTGGAAGTGGCCTCCAACGGCTATCTACGGGCGACAGTTCACCGGGTTACTACTCCTCCGGCGGGGATTGACCGCCTCTCAGTGGGCTATTTCCACAGTGCCCGCCTGGATGCTACCGTGTCGGTACTGGAGTTACCTACAGAGCTAACGGCAGGGGTGCGCGGCGTAACCAGAGACCCCCTTAACCCGCTCTATAATGAGGTAGGCCGGAATCATCTTAAAAGCCGGTTGCGCTCGCACCCGGACGTAGCCGAACGCCATCACGCCGACCTTTTAACCCAGGTGGAGGTTGGTGTATAATTTTCTGAGGTTTTTCGCAATTCGTGGGATAATAGAGGTAGGGGTGGGCGGTGGATTCTGCCCTGCATCACAGCGCGACATACGAGCATCGGGCGGTTCACGAACCGCCCCTATGTTTTTGATTGGGTTCTTTCCGACAACTGACAACCAACCACCGATTACGCCTCACGGTAGAGACCCAACGAGCGCAAGACTGGCTCATCGGTAAAGGCAAACAAAATCGCATCCTGGCTGCTGGACGAGTTAATATGCTCATAGGTAGTCCAGCCTGGAACAGCAAACACATCATGCTGACCCCATTCTAGCAGCACACCGTCCACCACCGTTACGCCTTCGCCGCGCACCACATGGTAAATAGTGCTAGGGGTGTGACGGTGAGCCTGACCATGAAAACCGGGAATCAAGCGCGAAATCCGGCAACCGATGGTGGGCATTACCGGGCCACCCGTCCAGGGGTTAGTATATTCCAGCACGATTCCTTCGATTTGGCTGCCAGTTGCGAGGTCGGCAATCCCGGCGAAAGCTTTTTCGGTTTCCGTCCATAAATAGTTGCCAACGGGCGAATTTTGGCCCTGCGGACGCAACCAAGCCGGAGTAAGCCGCCCATGTAAAAACTGGCGGGAAGAAAAATCGTCAGGCTGAGTAATCTCTTGCTGGCGTTCATTATATAGTTCGAAAAAGCCCGCTTCCAGCTTATTCACCAGAGGATAATCCAGCCCGTCCAGCCACAGCATTGGCCCTTCCCCTTCGTGTTCATGGTCGTGCCAGTGCCAACCGGGAGTTAGCAGCAAATCGCCCGGATGCATATGTACCCGCTCGCCATTAACGGTAGTGTAAGCCCCTTTGCCTTCGATAATAAAGCGGAAAGCTGCGGAGCTATGCCGATGGGCTTTGGCGGTCTCACCCGGCACTATAACCTGGATTCCGGCATAGAGCGAATTTACGGTGGCGGGTGGTTCGGTCAGGCCGGGATTGACCAACATCAACACGCGCCGCTCGGCTTCTTGCAGGGAAAGTGTCTGGGTAAAGTGGAGCAAGTAGGGGCGGAGAGCAGCATAACGCCACAGAAAAGGTACCGCTTTACTCTTTGGTTCAGGCGGGAACAGGTTGCCGTAATATTGCCAGAGCGGGGCCACTCCTAATTCCTTGATTTCGGCATAAGCCTGCGCATTGCTAAGTGGCGTGCTCTCTGTTGAAGCCTCAATAGTCATGATATTACCCCTCTTTGTTGTGTGTGAATCTTTCTTTCAGAATGATTTTATTTTACCAGAATTCCGCGTCGGTAGGATAAAATGCCGAATAGGGTATACACGGAAATCTACCCCTACAAATGCAAGGGAGAAAAAATTACCCCTGCTTCCATTAAGGAGACAGGGGCACAGGTGTCAATTTTATAATTTTACTCGTTACTGCCTATGAGGCCAGACCCTCGCGGCGGATACGTTCGCGCAGGGTGTCTATCACCTGAAGTTGCCCGTTGCTGTCGCGGTAATACCAGCTATCCCAACCGTTACAGGCGGGCAGTCCAGCAACTTTGGCTCCCATCGAGTGAATCGAGCCTTTCGCCCCGCCCACCACCAACGAGCCATCCACCAGCACCTTCGCAGTAATATCGGACGAACCAAAATATAATTCCTCGCCGGGTTGGATAAAGCCGCGTTCCACCAGGGTATTGAAGGGTATACGCGGGGCGGAGCGTTTGCTCTCCATAATATAAATATCTTCTTCAAACAGGGGCGGCTGAACATTGTCGAGGCGGTTTTGGGCCAGTTCGACATATTCGGGTATTTGCTCGATGCCAATCCAGTTGCGGTGTAACTTCTTGGCGACAGCCCCGGTAGTGCCAGTGCCGAAGAAGGGGTCTAGCACCACATCTCCGGGATTGGAACTGGACAACAGCACCCGATAGAGCAGGGCTTCGGGCTTCTGGGTGGCATGGGCTTTGTGTCCGGCATCGTCCTTGAGCCGCTCCGACCCGGTGCAAATCGGCAGCGTCCAGTCACTCCGCATCTGTTTCTCACCGTTCAGGTTTTTCATGGCGTGGTAATTAAATGTGTATTTCTTCTGGTCTTTGGATTTTTTAGCCCAAATCATGGTTTCGTGGGCGTTATTGAAGCGCACGCCCCGGAAATGGGGCAGAGGGTTGACCTTAACCCAGGTGATGTCATTCAAAATCCAGTAGCCCATGTTCATCAGGGTAAAACCGACCCGGTAGATGTTGTGGTAGCTGCCGATAACCCACAGCGTGCCGCTATCCTTCAGCACCCGGCGGCACTCGCTCATCCACTCGGCGGTAAACTTGTCGTACTCCTCAAAACTGTCAAACTGATCCCAATCGTCATCCACCGCATCCACTTTGGTCATATTGGGTCGGAAAAGTTCTTGCTGGAGTTGCAAGTTGTAAGGTGGGTCGGCAAAGATTAAATCAACACTTTTATCGGGGAGGCTTCGTAACATTTCGCGACAATCGCCAACGAGAATCTGGTTCAGGGGTAATTTTGGTTCGGAATTTTGGACAGCGGGAACCGGCCCGGCGGTATAGCCGGGGTACGACTTTGTGAGCATAGTCGGTAGTCTTCTTTCGGTATATATTCCTATAGGTCAGAACAACGCATTACTGTCGGGATTGAACTTAGTATATTTTAATTATGTCAATCTGTCAATAGGAAGAAAAGTGAGCCTGTATAAAAATCTCACGCCCCCTTGTATAGTGCCGAAACGGGATAAGGATGATGAGTCAAACTCAAATAGGTGGTTTCGCTGCGATGTGATTTCTAGGGTCGGCTTTACGCAATTTTAACAGTATGATGGAACAAAATAGTAGAAATGAAGGCAAATCCATCTTTAGCTTGGTGATTGCGGGCAGCCAAGGGGCAGGCTCAATAACTTCGTGACTTCTCCATTCTTTCGGTTAGTCAATTCTTGGGTAACAGAGAAACTTCTTTGGTAGGGTTAACCCCAAAATCGGGCGATATGTTAGGGCGACCCTGCGGGGAATTGGTTTGTTTGCTTTTTCTTCGACCATTTTTTTAATTTCTTTGGTTAAAGGTTGTCGGTAAAAATAGGGACAGTTTATTTTATCTACGATTGGGGTAAAATGTGCCAGAATTTCGTAAATGTTCACCACCATCGTAACCTTGAGCTTGCGAAGGGTCTTGTTTATAGCTTTGAGATTCTTCGCTTACACTAGAGTGATAAGACTCGTAACGTAAATGGTTGAGTGATAGTTGTTTTTGATAGTTGTACAGTGGGTTTTTATCTGATAAACTGATTAAGGTTTTGTGCTAAAACCAAGTTAATTTTCATTAGTTTATGAACCCAAGAAAGAACGGGAAATATGCATGTATGATAGATACTGGATTCAGATAAGGTTTAAAAATTTTATTCACGTTTGGTTGGAATTGGGAGCTTACAAATCAGAGCTAGGTCATATTTATTCTTCCCCAAAAATTAAAACCCATGAAGGCGTAATCTCTCCGAGCTTGGCATTTTTATCTGGAAATATTCTTCTCGAAGATAAATTAGAACTTTTAGAAAGGGTACCAAATTTGATAATAGAAATTGTTCCAGTTGGGAGTGAAGAGAGTAAAATTAAAAAATTAGTTGACTCGTTTTTAGAAATTGGTGTAAAATCTGTTTGGATTGTGAAAAGAAAAGAAATCTTAATTAATGAAGATTACTCTTATTTTTATGAATCTCAATACCCAGAAGCTCTTTTACATAGCATTGAAGTTTATCGTCAAAAAAAACAAATGATAATATATACTAAATTCCTCGATGCTGTAAAAGAAGAAAATGAATTGCATGGCATCTTTAATAAATGTTGGAGTCCTTTTAGATTTTATTCGGAAGCTATATGTGGTGACGGAACCATATCTTCTACCTATGGAGTACAAGGAAGATGTTCCCATCATTGCGGAGTATCGGAGATTATTTATCCGGGATTTTCAAAAGAATTACCAAATATTCCGAAGATTAAGCTGGATTTCTAATTGTTTCTTGTGTCAAAAATTTGCTCATATATATTCTAGTTAAGAAAAAGGGAGACTCTTGCGAGTCTCCCCTCTTTTTCTAGATTTTTAAGCGAGAAGAAGATTAATCCTCGTCATCGCCCTCGTCTACATCGTCGTCGCTATCATCATCACCACCAACGGTAGCAATTTCGGCGACCCGGCTCATCAGGGCTTCGAGTTCGATTTCCTGTTCCGCCTCTAACTCAGCTCGATGACCGTTAACCACCAATGGCGGCAACTGCATCAGGATTTCGGCAGGCAGATGCTCCGGCCCTGGCACATCCTCAATTTCCTCCTCCATCTCCGCCATATAGCGCATCTGCTCCTCATTGTCGGGATCGATATCCAACAACTCGGTTAGCGAGACTTTGGTTTTCTTCTTGGGACGGTGCCGCACTCCCGACCCTGCCGGGATGAGCTTACCGATAATAACGTTTTCCTTCAAGCCGCGCAAACGGTCAACGCTACCCTGGATTGCCGCCTCGGTCAAAACGCGAGTGGTTTCCTGGAAGCTGGCGGCTGACAGGAAGCTATCGGTTTTGAGGGCTGCTTTGGTAACGCCCAGCAACACGGTTTGAGCGGTAGCCGGTTCGCCACCTTCTGCCAATACGCGGCTGTTGATTTCCTCGTACTGGAAGCGGTCTACCAACTCGCCACCTAGCAGGTCAGTATCACCCGAAGACTCAATCTGCACCTTGCGGAGCATCTGGCGGATAATAACCTCCATATGCTTCTCGTTGGTGTTCACACCCTGGCTGCGATACACGCGCTGTACTTCATCAATCAAGTAACGCTGTACTGCTTCGGTACCCAGAATGTGCAAGATTTCCTGCGGATTACTCGAACCACTGGTTAACGGGTCACCCGCCTTAACCTTATCGCCCGAAGAAACCCGGAGTTCAGCGGCATGAGGTACGTCATAATCGCGTTCCTCGCGCTCCTCGTGTCGAATGATAAGCTGGGTTGGGTTAGGCTGCGAAATACGACCACTCAGGCGAGCATTAACGGTGCTGTTATCATCCACCAGGTTGCTCTTGCCTAATACATCGCCTTCGCGCACTTCGTCACCTTCGCGCACGGTTAGCTCAAAGTTGGCGGGCAAATCGTAGCTATCGGTGTAGATTTCGGTAGAAATTACTTTCATCTTGCGGATATCGCCCTCTTGCACGATTTCCACCACCCCGTCAATTTCGCTTAGAATAGCCTGGGCTTTAGGCACCCGCGCCTCGAACAACTCTTCCACGCGCGGTAGACCGCTGGTAATATCACTACCAGCTACCCCACCAGTGTGGAAAGTACGCATCGTTAGCTGAGTGCCAGGCTCACCGATACTCTGTGCGGCGATAATACCAACCGCCTCGCCGATTTCTACCAGCTTGCCATTAGCCAGGCTGCGCCCGTAGCACAACTGACAAACCCCAAACTGCAAAATACAGGCCAGAGCCGAGCGCACATAAACTTCTTTAACATTCGCCGCCGCCAGTTTCCGGGAACGAACTTCGTCAATCTCCTCGTTGCGGGCTACCAGGATTTCCCCGGTGGTCGGGTCAGCAATCGGTGAGGCTGCCATTCGGCCCAGGATACGCCGTTCAAACTTTTCAGTCAGGCGACCACTTTCCATCGCATCCGACTCGCGCAACATAATCCCCTGCTCAGTGCCACAGTCGAAGGCCGTGATAATCACATCCTGCGATACGTCCACCAAACGGCGGGTCAAGTAACCACTATCGGCGGTACGGAGCGCGGTATCAGCCAAACCTTTGCGAGCACCGTGAGTTGTGATGAAGTATTCCATCACCGACAGTCCTTCGCGGAAGTTAGAGCGAACCGGGATTTCGATGGTGCGCCCGGTCGGGTCAGCCATCAAACCACGCATACCACTCATCTGACTAATCTGGCGGATGTTACCTTTAGCACCCGATTTGGTCATCATATACAATGAGCCAAAGGGATTAAGGTGTTTATCTACCGCATTACTGACCTTATCCTTGGTGGTGTCCCACACCCGGATAATTTGTTTGTAGCGTTCGGTTTCAGTCAAAAGACCGCGTTTGTATTGCCGCTCAATCGCTTCGACCTGCTTATCGGCTTCGGCTAATAGCTCATCCTTGTTGGGCGGAATTTCTACATCTTCCACTCCGATGCTGATACCACCGCGAGTAGAATATTTGAATCCAAGACGTTTCAGACGGTCAGCCACCACCGCCGTTGGAGCCGAACTATAGAGCCGGAAACACTCACCCATAATTTCATCCAGCCGGGACGAACCTACCCAGTCGTTGATTTCGCGGATGTAGAACTCCTGCAACTTCTTGGGCAAGCTTTCCAGGAACAAGACCCGTCCAACGGTGGTTTCAAAAACCTTGCCATTGGGATTCGGATAAGGGATTGGCTCACCGCGTTTTTCAGCCGCCTCGTTATCTTTGCGCTGGCGGTCAGCAACCGCCGCAAATAGATGTTCCGGCATCCCCACCCGGATTAAAGCCTCAATATGCAAGGGGCGTTCTTCGCTGGTGGGCGACTGAATAACGCCAGTTTCATAAGCTAACAATGCTTCCTGGAAACTGGAGAAAAGTTTACCTTCGCCATTCATACCAGGACGCGCCACTGTCAGGTAATAACAGCCCAGAATAATATCCTGGGTTGGCGTAATTACCGGCATCCCATTGGAAGGGCGCAACAGGTTATAGACCGAAAGCATACGCTCGCGGGCTTCTTCCTGAGCTTTGCGCGACAACGGCACGTGAACCGCCATCTGGTCGCCGTCAAAGTCAGCGTTGTAGGCTTTGCAGACCAACGGGTGAAGCTGAATTGCGCTACCTTCAATCAAGACCGCTTCAAAAGCCTGGATACCCAGACGGTGCAAGGTTGGGGCGCGGTTGAGCAGTACCAGATAATCCTTGATAACCTCTTCCAACACGTCCCAAACTTCCGGCTTGACCCGCTCGACAATACGCTTGGCACTCTTAATGTTGTGGGCATAGCCCCGCTCTACCAAACGGCGCATTACGAAGGGCTTGAACAACTCCAGAGCCATTTTCTTTGGCAAACCACACTGGTGCAGCTTGAGTTCCGGTCCGACCACAATTACCGAACGGCCCGAATAGTCTACGCGCTTACCCAGCAAGTTCTGGCGGAAACGACCTTGCTTACCCTTGAGCATGTCACTCAGGCTCTTGAGTTTGTGTTTGCCGCTACCACTTACTACCCGTCCGCGCCGCCCGTTGTCAATCAGGGCATCTACCGCTTCCTGCAACATGCGCTTTTCGTTGCGGATGATGATTTCAGGTGCGCCCAACTCTTTGAGGCGTTGCAAACGGTTGTTACGGTTGATAACCCGGCGATACAGGTCGTTCAAGTCGCTGGTTGCAAACCGACCACCATCTAACTGTACCATCGGGCGCAGGTCTGGTGGGATAACAGGCAGAATGGTGAAAATCATCCATTCGGGGCGGTTGCCACTCTTGCGGAAGGCTTCCACTACCCGTAATCGCTTGGTAGCTTTTTTCTTACGCTGCCCACTTAGAACCTGGATTTCCTGGCGCAGTTCGCTGGACATTTTATCCAGGTCCATTTCCTTAACTACTAGATAAACCGCTTCCGCGCCCATTCCAGCCTTGAAAACCGGGCCGAAATCTTCGCGCAACTGGCGGTATTTGTTCTCGTTGAGCAGTTGCAGCCGTTCGATGCTTTCCAGGTCTTCGAGTTTGTTCTCGATTTCAGCCCGTACTAACGTTACATCGGCATTCATTTTGCCAACAATCTGCTCCCGCTCTTGCTGCCGGACATACTGCATTTGATCGCGTTCGCCTTCCATCAGCAATTGGGTGTTGGATTGCTGGCTGCGAATTTCATGCTCAATTTTCTCGCGCTCGTGGGCGATAACCTCATCCAGTTCCGATAATCGGTCATCGTTGAGCATTTCGGAAGGGCGGGCAATCACCGCTGTGCGGAAGGCAATTTCTTCGGGGGCCGCCTGATTACGCAGGGCTTTGGCTTTGGCCCGAACTTCCTCGGCTTCAGCATCAAATCCGCCGAGGCGTTGATCCAGTTCTTCTTCCAATTGGCTCTTGCGCGAGGAAGCACTCTGGGTCAGGTTGCTGACATCGCCTTCCATATTTTTTACTTTGTCGGAAATCTTGCCTTCAGCGTCGGCCTCAAGCTCCTTGATTTTAGCCTCGCCGTTTTGCTTAATTTCGTCCATTTTGCGCTTGATCGCTTCGGCATCCACCTCAGTCACAATATAGGTGGCGAAGTAAAGCACCCGTTCCAGGTTGCGGGGTGAAATATCCAGCAACAGACCCAGACGGCTTGGCGTACCTTTTACAAACCAGATGTGGCTAACCGGGGCGGCTAACTGAATATGGCCCATGCGTTCGCGGCGTACTTTGCTGCGGGCAACTTCCACCCCGCACTTGTCGCAAATCACGCCTTTATAGCGCACCCGCTTATATTTACCACAATAACATTCCCAGTCTTTGGTCGGCCCAAAAATACGTTCGCAAAAAAGACCATCGCGCTCTGGTTTCAGAGTACGATAGTTAATGGTTTCCGGTTTGGTCACTTCACCGTGCGACCAGGCCCGAATTTGCTCTGGTGAGGCCAGACTGATGCGAATCGCGTTAAAGTTGTTTACCTCAAGCATTTATTATTTGCTCCCCCGTTCCCTAGATTACATATGAGGGTAACACACAGGTGAACGGCAACGGCACTGTTGCTGTCCTTTTAGGATATTACTTATATTTAGCTGGACAGGGCAAAGATCATCATTGCCCCATCCATAAAATTTATTATTCTTCGCCCGTATTCTCGAAGCCGGACAGGTTGATACCTTCCAGTTCGCTCAAGTAATCGCCACCAGCGTCCTCGGCAAATTCGATAGGAGCTTCCTCCTCGTTCAGAACCTCAACCGAGAGACCCAGCGATTGCAACTCCTTGACCAATACCTTGAAGCTTTCCGGTACACCCGCTTCGTTGATGTTCTCGCCCTTGACGATGGCCTCGTAGGTTTTGACTCGACCTATCACGTCATCAGACTTGACAGTAATCATTTCCTGAAGAATATGAGCCGCGCCATAAGCCTCAAGTGCCCACACTTCCATCTCCCCAAAACGCTGACCACCGAATTGTGCTTTACCACCCAACGGCTGCTGCGTAACCAGCGAGTAAGGGCCAGTTGAGCGGGCGTGAATCTTGTCCTCAACAAGGTGAGCCAGTTTAAGGAAGTACATCACTCCAACCATAACAGGTTGGTCAAATGGCTCCCCGGTTCGCCCGTCAAAGAGTTGGATTTTGCCATCACTCGGTATTCCGGACATCCGAAGCATCTGGTGAATTTCTTCCTCATGAGCCCCGTCAAACACCGGGGTGGCAATCTTAACCCCCAGACGTAGCGCGGCCCAACCAAGATGGGTTTCCAACAACTGCCCCAGGTTCATACGCGAAGGCACACCGATGGGGTTCAGGATAATCTGGATTGGTCGTCCATCCGGCAAGAAAGGCATATCCTCAACCGGCAATACCCGACTGATTACCCCCTTGTTACCGTGCCGTCCGGCCATTTTGTCACCCGCGCTGATTTTGCGCTTCTGAGCCAGACTAACCCGGACCATCTGATTCACCCCGGCGGGTAACTCATCGTTATTTTCCCGGCTGAATACTTTTACATCAATAACCTTGCCACGAACACCGTTGGGAACGCGCAAACTGGTATCTTTTACCTCACGAGCCTTTTCCCCGAAGATGGCCCGCAACAGACGCTCTTCCGCTGTTAGCTCGGTTTCACCTTTGGGGGTGATTTTACCCACCAGAATGTCGTTTGGCTGAACTTCGGCTCCGACATAGATAATGCCCCGTTCGTCCAGGTCGCGCAAACTTTCTTCGCCAACGTTCGGAATGTCGCGGGTGATTTCTTCCGGGCCTAGCTTGGTATCGCGGGCTTCGGTTTCGTGTTTCTCGATGTGAATACTGGTGAAAATATCCTCGCGAACGAGTTCTTCACTTACCAGAATCGCATCCTCAAAGTTGCCGCCTTCCCAGGGCATAAAAGCTACCAGGATGTTCTGGCCCAGAGCCAATTCGCCATCCTCGGTACTACTGTTGTCAGCAATAACCTGACCTTCAACCACATAATCACCCTTGTTAACGCTGGGCCGTTGGTTGATACAGGTATCCTGGTTGGAGCGGACGAACTTGGTCAGGTCGTGAACATGTTCCACGCCGCTTTCGTCGGTAACGATAATCTGATCGCCAGTGCAACGAGTTACCGGGCCGGTGGCTTTCGACAACATCACCCGACCACTATCACGGGCGGCCTGCCACTCAACCCCGGTGCCGATAATCGGCGACTGCGGGCGGAGCAAAGGCACGGCCTGACGCTGCATGTTCGCGCCCATCAAGGCCCGGTTAGCATCGTCGTGTTCCAGGAAGGGGATAAGAGCGGTTGCCACACTCACCACCTGCTTGGGCGATACGTCCATATAGTCAATCATGTCGGGCGACTCTAGCACGAAGTCGTCACCGTAGCGGGCCGCAACCCTGGCTTCCACGAAGTGACCGTCATCGTCCAGAATTACGTTAGCCTGGGCAATGCGGTATTCTTCCTCGCGGTCAGCACTTAGATAATCAATATCCTGGGTCACAATCGGCTGAATGCGCACTGTACGCAGCTTCAAACCGCCGATTTTCTCCGCCATCGCCTCAGTAATCTGAGTGCCTTCTTCGGCTACGACTTTCCCGGTAGCCGGGTCAGCAATCGTTTCGCGCAGAATTTTGCCCTTGAGTTGGTCAGCGACACACTCCACCCGGTGCAGAACCTTGCGGTAGGGCGTTTCGATAAAGCCATACTGATTAACGCGGGCGTAGGTTGCCAGATTACCAATCAGACCGATGTTTGGGCCTTCCGGGGTTTCAATCGGGCAAATTCGACCATAATGGCTATGATGCACGTCCCGAACCTCAAACCCGGCCCGGTCGCGGTTTAGACCACCTGGCCCAAGAGCCGACAAACGCCGTTTATGGGTCAGTTCCGCCAGGGGGTTGTTCTGATCCATAAATTGGGAAAGTTGGCTACCACCGAAGAATTCCCGCATTGCCGCCACCACAGGCCGAATGTTAATCAGGCTGTTGGGGGTCGCCGTAGTCGGGTCGGTGATGCTCATGCGCTCTTTAATAACGCGCTCCATCCGCAACAGCCCAATTCGCAACTGAGTCTGGATGAGTTCACCCACAGCCCGGATACGGCGGTTGCCCAAATGGTCAATATCATCGGCCTGACCTTCGCTATTGTTCAAGCGAATCAGGAATTCCACAATCTTGAAGATGTCGTTCTTGGTCAGATGACGTTCTTCGGGCGCGGGTTCCAATTTCAAGCGTTTATTCAGTTTATAGCGGCCTACTCGCGCCAAATCGTAGCGGCGGGGGTTGAATAACAACGAGTAAAGCAGATTTCGGGCGTTCTCGATATTAGGCGGGTCGCCAGGTCGCAAACGCTTGTAAAGCTCGATTAAAGCTTCCTCACCGTTTTTAGTCGGGTCTTTTTCAATGGTTTGCTGAATGGTCAGGGCGTTATTCCAGCGCGATACGCCACCACCCTCAAGCGGAACGCCACCACCACTGGTATAAGCCGTAGCATTGGCTTCGGCAAACATCTCAATCAGGTGTTCATCATGCCCAACTTCGGCTGGCTTCACCCCATCATCCGCCAAAACTGCCAGAATTGCCCGCAGCAAAACGCTGACCGGGATTTTACGCTTGCGGTCAACTTTAACGGAGATAACATTTTTATTGCTGGTTTCAAATTCCAGCCAGGCTCCCCGGTTAGGTATCAATTTCGCCCCAAACAAGGGGTGACCAGTAGCCAGGTCCTCGCTACGAATGAACAGAATGCCAGGGCTGCGAACCAACTGCGACACTACCACACGTTCCGCGCCGTTCACCACAAAAGTGCCGTTCTCGCTCATCATGTGGAAATCGCCCATAAAAATTTCAGAGTCTTTAACTTCGCCGGTTTCCTTGATAACCAGCCGAACATTAACTTTCAGGGGGGCAGCAAAGGTGGCATCCCGATCACGACATTCAGCAGGGCTGTATCGTGGCTTCTCGAAATGATAATCCAGGAAATGCAGCTCCATACTTTTGCCCGTAAAGTCGGTGATGGGCGATATTTCATCGAAGAGTTCCCGGAGTCCCTCGCGCTTGAACCACTCGAAACTGTCCACCTGAGTCTGAATTAACCAGGGCATTTCCAGCACGGTTGAAGTGCGGTTAAACCACTGGCGTTCAGGGCGTTTCATTACGCGGTCTTTAGTTTCGGAGATGCGGAGGGCGCTTTGGGGAAGAACTTCCGTATTCAGAGCAGCAAGTGTCATTAGTATTTACTCCTTAAACGTGATTAAGCACACGCACAACTAGCCTGTCTATGGTGTCCCTGAAACGTCCCGGATTTGGTGTTTTATTCTCCCTTATTGAGAATCTCAACCTTGAGACAATCCTTACTGTTTCAAGAGCGCCCCGACAAGCGAGCGTGAGGTGCTGTTCTCCTCGGCTAATGCTTTTGGTAGGCGTATATAATACACAAAAAAGGGGGCTATGTCAAGGGTTATGTCAGGGGTAATTCGCTAATCTAACCACTATTTAACCATTTCTTAACCAAGACTTCACTGAATTGATACACCAATAATTACCAGAAACCAGACAGTTTTATTGCCTGATTTAATTATTGTCCTGACCGCCCCCACCACCGTTGGTTTTGGTGGGTGAAGGAGTATCATTCTTACCACCACCACCGCCCTTCCCGCTATTATCGGTGGTGGGGGCAGGGGTAGGCGAAGGAGTCTTGGGCGTTTTGCTCGGCTCTGCTGTATCGGTAGTTTGCCCAGGCGTAGGAGTTGGTTGAACTGCCGGAGCAGTCGGTGCAGACGTAGTATTCGTAGTTGTTGTAGTCGCCCCGGTGGTTGTGCGCACCTCTGGGGTTGGAGTTGGAATAGCGGGCGGTGTCGTAGAAACCGTCGTGTTTCTGGTAGTGTTGACAGTAGTATTACCAACAGTTGTAGCGGCTGCGCTGGAATTAGTTGTGTTGGTAGCACCTGATGTAGCGGTAGTAGGCACTATATCATTCCCGGTAGTAGCAGGTTTTGGGGTATAGGTATTATAAGCAGCCTTAACGGTAGTCTGGGCGGTTTCAGCTCCAGTATTCGTCGGGGTTTTATTACCCCAGGTATTAACCGGGCTAGTGATAGCTGGGTTAGTTATCTCGGTCAGGTTAACTGTTGGCACTAGCGGGTTGCTGGTAACTGCCGGGGAAGGACTAGCTCCTAGTTGTTCGGGGGCTTGTTGGGCTAACCAGAACAGGCCACCAAATACCAGCACCAGCAAAGCTACCGCCGCCAGAGCAGAGGCTACTTTTGGCCCCCAGATATTACGGCGCAAACGGTGGGAGTCCAGGGCGATAGGCGCGATAAAATTGGCATCGCCTGTCGGGCCGATTACAGGAGGGGTGTTAACTAATTTCGTGGTCAGAGCGGCGGCTAAAATTTTGCTCCGTTCGTCAGGCAAGGAAAAAAACGGCAGCTTTTGGGCAGCAACCACAATCTCTAATAGGGGTTTAATCTGCCCTACGCTACTTTGGTCCAGCACACCCAGGGCATTATCAAAATTCTGGCCCCTTTCAAGTTGGGCGACGGCACTATTAAATTGTTCTTCCTGATTTATCGGATTACTCATTACACCCTACCAACGACTTTTGATTAACCTGCCCGCCCATATTCGGCATTTTCCGAAAGATGACGGCGTAAATTTTGAACGGCCCGAAATTGCAAACTCTTAACGGCTGAAACACTTTTATCCAGCATTCGAGCGACTGCTTCCAACTCAAATCCTTCCACAAAGCGTAAAATAAAAATATTGCGCTGCTCTTCCGGCAACCTGGTAATGGCGGCAGTCAGTTCTTCGCGTTGCCCCAATTGCTCGGCCAAATCCCCACCATCGGCGGCACCCCAGTCACTCCCGCCACTTACCGCCGGGTCAGAGTCCCAATCCACATCTTGCAACGAGACCTGTTTAAATTTGTTGCGCCGACGGAAATTATCCACCAGCAGATTGTGAGCGATTCGGAATAGCCAGGCCTTGAACGGAACTTCGCGCAACTCAAAAGAGTCTATCTTTTCGATGACCCGCATAAAAGTATCACTAACTATATCCTCAGCCAGATGATGATCGCCGCTGTGATAGTAGAGATAGTTATATAAACGGTCAGAATATTGCTCAAGCATAATTCCAACCGCACCAGCTTCCCTTTTTTTGAGACTGGCTACTAATTCTGCGTCACCAACTTGCATAATAGTCCTGGTACAATCCAGTTATTCAGTTGGCCCTGCACCAAACTGAGGCTCTCTTAATCCGAATCGCTGTATGACTCAAATATTTTTCTTACAACATCCCTGAACGTTAAAATGAAGGAAAAGTTGCGGGGAGTTTTCGAGAATAGCGGGGAGTTCCTTCTAGCTATTCTTCAGGCGGGCTTGCTCAGAGGGTGGTAACAAATCCATATATTCAGGATGTCGCCGAATATAAGCCGCTACATAGGGACAAGTGGGATAGACGGTCAGCTTTTGGGAGCGAGCCTCTTCCAGGGCGGTATGGGCCAGTTTGCCAGCGATGCCATGTCCTTCAAAAGCAGGCGGTACACCCGTATGCATAAAAGTTATTACGTTACCGCGTTGGCTGTAAACCAGTTCGGCGACTTCACCCCCAACCTCAACCTCAAAGCGGTGCAGGCTCTGGTTGTTTTTAACCTCAATACTACCAAAATCTATATCCATTACTTTAATTCTCCTGTAGATAATATAATCGCTTCTCTAAGCTTTAAAACCAACTTTCTGGTGGGTTCCGTCACAAAAGGGCTTATTGCCGGACTGACCGCAGCGACATAAAGCCACCCGCTCACCTTCAAACAAAAGAGAACCATCAGGGCTTTCAATCCTTATCCTTCCCTTAACCACCAATGGACCATTAGGGCGCAGTTCAATTATAGTGGCTTCGAGGGTCACTTCCGGTTTTTCACCGCCCAAAAGCTCATATTGCAAAGCTCCGCTAGGACAACGGGATACAGTTGCAGCGATTTCGGCGGCTGTGGCTGCATCCACATTAATCCAGGGTCGTCCCGATTTCTGAAACACCTGGGGTAACCCTCGCACACAATTCCCTGAGTGAATACATACTGACGAGTTCCAGAACACCTTTATGGCCTGGTTACTATAGGTTTTTCCAGCCTTTGGTTTGGGACTTTCGGGATTTTCCTCCAATTGACTTCTCCCTCTTTCTAACTTTATACCAGAATGAAATAAACAGAGGCAAGCTACCTACCAATTAACGACTTGGCGGTAGCTTACCTGAAATTTCGCTTATGAACTTGTTACTTTTTTATAGCTGACTTCTAAATAATCGTAATATATCAGTCAAATACATTCTACGAATTATTCAACGACAACTGACTAAAGTATTCGTTTTAGGCCATTACCGGCAAGCGGGTGAGGGCATCCTGCACCTGCGACATTGGCAACTCAAAATCCTCCAAACGCCCCGCCAGATAATTCTCGTAGGCTGTCAGGTCGAAATGACCATGACCACAGAGGTTAAAGAGGATAGTTTTAGCCTCGCCTGACTCGCGACAGCGAATCGCTTCGTCCATTGCCGCCCTGATAGCGTGGGTTGGTTCGGGAGCGGGCAATATTCCCTGGGTACGGGCAAAAGTTACCCCGGCCTCAAAAACCGTATTCTGGGGATAGGCAATCGCCTCAATCGCGCCTAGCTCGTAAAGGTGGCTGATGAGCGGTGCCATACCGTGATAGCGCAGACCCCCGGCATGAATCCCTTCCGGCACAAAATCATGACCAAGTGTGTGCATTTTAACCAACGGAGTAAGTTGGGCGGTGTCGCCGAAATCGTAGGCATAAACCCCTTTGGTCAGGGAAGGACAGGCGGCAGGTTCAACCGCAAGCACTCGAATATTTTTGCCCTCGAATTTATCCTTTAGGAAGGGAAAGCTTATCCCGGCAAAGTTGCTACCGCCACCAGTGCAGCCGATGATAATATCAGGGTAGGCATCGGCCATTTCCATCTGCTTCTTGGCTTCCAGGCCGATTATAGTCTGATGCATCAAAACGTGGTTCAAAACGCTGCCGAGGGCGTATTTGGTATCCTCACGCTGGGCGGCATCCTCTACCGCTTCGCTGATAGCAATACCCAGGCTTCCCGGCGAATCCGGCGACTTTTCCAAAATTGCCCGCCCCGAATTGGTGGTGTTGGAAGGGCTGGCAATAACCTGAGCTCCGTATACTTCCATCAGGGAACGGCGGTAAGGCTTTTGCTGATAGCTAACTTTCACCATATAAACCAGACATTCCAGACCAAAAAAGTTACAGGCCATCGAAAGGGCCGTACCCCATTGCCCCGCCCCGGTTTCGGTGGTCAGGCGTTTTACCCCTTCCATTTTGTTGTAATAAGCCTGGGGAACGCTGGTATTGGGTTTGTGGCTTCCGGCAGGGCTAACCCCTTCGTATTTGAAGAAGATTTTCGCCGGAGTATCGAGCAGTTTTTCCAGTCGAGTAGCCCGGTAAAGGGGGCTAGGTCGCCAGATTTTGTAAATATTCTGGACTTCTTCGGGAATATCAATCCAGCGTTCGGTGCTAACTTCCTGCTTGATTAGTTCCATCGGGAAGAGGGGGGCAAGGTCGGCGGGGCCAATCGGCTGGTGAGTGCCAGGGTGCAGGACGGGCGGCAGGGGTTGAGGTAAATCCGCCTGGATGTTATACCACTGGGCGGGCATCTCTTTTTCGTCAAGGAAATATTTGGTGGTTTCACTCGCCATATCTTTTCTCCTCTATGAGCAGTTTTGGTTTTAAGTTGTTGGTTGTTCGTTGTTAGAAAAGCTGTCAGTTATCAGCAATAGGGTTTTAGGTACTTGGTGTTAGTTATTAGGGAATTCATAATTCCCTAACAGGGCGCGGAGACCACGCCCCTACTTCTAACTCCTGAATTCTGACACGGCACTTTTAACTCGGCCCTCGGCACTTTCCTTCATCCTTAATACTTCATCCTTGATTTTAGCGTGTGCTAAGGCGGAAGTTGGTGAAGTTAGCCTCAATCGAGCCGCTATAGCTACCCGCCGCGAAGCCAATTGCCCCGCTTCCGGCAGCCTTAATAGACTGAGGAAAGACCGAACGGTTGTTAATGCCAACCTGGATTGTGCCGTTAGTCGAAAGCAAGCGCAAGGTGTTTGTGCCAGTGGTAGACCAGCCCCCCGCCTGAGTCCAGGGCGAAACCTGTTTCCAGCTGCCGCTACTGAACTGCGAGATTTGGACGGTGCCAGCTCCAGTCAGGCTCAACATATAGTAGTTTTGGGCGTCAGTATACCAGAAAACCAGACCATAGACCCCTGCCCCACTATTGATACCCTGCACCGAAAGGGTTGAGTCAAAATCTTCGACAGTAATGCGATTGATTGGATACACCGCCCAGGTTAATTGCCCGGCGGCAGCTTTGATATTGTAACGTCCGGCTTGATAGCTGGTAGAGCCGGAGTTAGGCAACCCGCTACTACTACTTCGGAAAGTGTCGGTAAAATCCACCGAGGAAACAGGCTGCAAAGTGGAAGGCGGTGGCGGGGGTGGTTCTGCCGGAGTAGCCGCAACGGTAGTCGGTGCGGGCGAAGGCTTGAGGTTGTTGGTAGGAATTGGCGACCTCACCGGAGTTGGATAAATCGAGGAGGTGCTGTAGGCAATATTAGGGTTAGTATTGGGGGTAGGCGTAGGCACAAGCTTATTTTTAGGGCTGGCATCCGCCGCGCTGGGGCTGGAACCGGCACTGGCCCGCCCATAGCCATAGGTCGGGTCGGGCCCGCTAAGACCCTTATCCACCGTATGTTCAAATAAAACTGTAGCCAATTGGTCGGCGGTCAGGCTGGGATTAGCACTTTTGAAGACCGCCAGCAAGCCCGACACCTGGGGACAACTGGCACTGGTACCGGGGAAATCTGTCTCACCCTCTACCTGATATGCCCCACTCGATACCCCGGCGGGCGCGGAAATTTCGGGCTTGAAAGTACCGTTGGGCAAAGGCCCCTGACTGCTGTAATAGGCGATTTTATCCTTATCCCAATCAACTGCCCCCACCGCAATCACCCCTTTACCGGCGGCGGGGTCGCCTATAGCGATAGTAGGCGTGAAGAATTGCAAAGGCAAATTATGGGTAAAGATATGCAAGCGCAGGGGTTGGGTGGGGGTCGAGGTATTAGGTTTGAGGCGCACCCGAATATAAACCAGTTCGCCGGGGCTGAGTTTTAGCGGCACATATTCACGGGGTGGGCGGGAACGCTGGTCGCCCGTGCTACTGATTTTGGTCGCCCCGGTGGAGGTTTCGATAAACAAATCAAAATCGGTGGCTTTGGGATTAACCCCACCGTTCAACCACTGCTCCCAGTTCAAAATGACGTAGGTATCGAGCGGTGCGCCGGAACGAGCGGGATAGCCCAGAGCCATTTTGGTAACGCCCGGTACAAACTGATGAAAGCCGTCTGGGGCTGGGTCAAAAAATCCGGTATAGTGAGAGTCGCCCTCGTTGCCCGCCGAAACCACAAACAGAATTCCGTTAGTCGCCCTAATTTGGCTCATTTTCTTTTCGATGAAACTGTCGCCATTGCCCGAAGTGCCGTGACCACCCATTGACATTGAAATGATGCTAACATTTTGCTTGACCAGATAATCAATCGCCGAAGAAATCTGGTCATCGCTGCCATCTACCGCCGCCGCAAATAATTTGGCATCGGGCGCGTTGGAGTGGATAATTTCAGACACAGCCGAGCCATGCACATCGGCATCTAGGACCCCATCCCCGCCTGAATCTTTATCAATATCTACCGGGGCGAAATCGGCGGGCAGGTAAGTACCCAGTAATTCTTCGTAAAACTTGAAGCCACCATCAATTATGCCGACCCGCACGCCCTTGCCGGTAAATCCGGCGGCCTGCCATTTATCGGTCTGCATAATCTTGACCCCTTCGTTTTTAACCGCTTGCCCAACCTGAATAAGGGCCGCGCGGGTCTGGGGCAGGTTGACTAATTCATTTTTTTTTCGAGGATAAATCAAATTAATAGTATTTACGCCCTTAAAGGCCGCCAAATCCGCCAGAAAATTATCTTTGGTGGTAGCACTGCTATAGGTCAGGAAGAGATTAACCGAGACTGTTATCCGTAACTTAACAACATTATCCTGTTTAGCGGAGTTTGTAACCTTCGCTCCCATTGCGCTGATTTTATCGGTAATAGGCTTCTCGGCGGCGGGGTCGTCTAATTCCAGTTCAAAAGAAACCTGGTCTTTATCATCAACCAGCCCTAGCTGGCGGGCATAATCAATCGCCGTCTTGGCTTTAACATCGTTGGTGCCTTCGGTAGTAACATATTTCAGGATAATACTGAGAAGAACAGTATCAATTTTGCTTTCGTTAGCAACGGGGGCCGGAGTTGGAGTCACAACCGGGGTGGTATCAGCCCCGCAAGCCTGCAATAAAATTCCGACCAACAATGAGATAATTGTTATAAGGATAAAGGTTGCTCGCGGCCCTCGCTGGCGCATGGTTCGTTCTCCCTGACTTTTCAGTTTTTGGTTGATTAAAGGTTGCAACTTACTACCAGAATATTAACGGCAATTCAGTATCGCTTGTTTCACTCCAACAAACTTAATATATTATACGCTGTTTCAAAATATAGACAATCGCCAAATCTAAACGATAAGTTATAAAACTTTAAAGAATTAAAAAAAGGGTAGACCTCTGTGTCTACCCCTACTTTTGACTTCATCGAATCTGCGACGAATGTACAGCCTTATTTGGCTAAGACCCTCGCTAATTCTATTAAATGCGGGTCAAGGCTCTTTTTATTAGCAATCACAATATCCAGGGGAGTTGTGCCAATCTCGCCTTTTTTCAGACCCACCAAAACCCCGGTTTCACCCCTGGCAAGACAATCGGTAGCACCTGCCCCCAGCCGGGTTGCCAGCAAACGGTCAAAAGCACCTGGCGACCCACCTCGCTGCACATGCCCCAAAATAGTAGCTCTGAGCTCGAAACCGAAGCGATGTTCTTGCTCCTTAAAATAATTGACCAACTTTTCGGCATTGTAGGTAGCTCCCTCGGCCACTACCACCAGCGCGTGAGATTTGCCCCGGTCATAGGACGAGCGTAATTCCTTCGCCACAGCTTCAATATCCGTTTCAAATTCAGGGATAATCACCGCTTCGGCCCCACCCGCAATCGCTGACATCAAAGCCAGATAACCACAGTCCCGGCCCATTACCTCCACCAGAAAGGCCCGCCCGTGCGAGGAAGCGGTCACTTTCAGGCGGTCTATTGCTTCCAGTGCAATATTAAGGGCGGTATCCACTCCAATAGTCATTTCCGAGCCGTAAAGATCATTATCAATAGTGGAAGCTACCCCTACCACAGGAAAACCCATCTGGGAAAGATGGTATGCCCCCGTTTGGGAACCATTACCCCCGATTACCACCAACCCGTCAATATGCTGGTATTGGAGTGCAGCCAGAGCTTTTTGTCGACCTTCCGGGGTTCTAAATTCGGCACAACGCGCGCTGCCCAGTATCGTACCGCCCTGTTGGATTATGCCGCCAACATCACGCCGACCAAGCGGTAAGAAATCCCCGTTGACAAGCCCGCTAAAGCCATGTTTTGCGCCCAATACTTCCCAGCCTTTATCCAGACCAGTCCGCACTATCGCCCGAATAGCCGCATTCATGCCGGGCGCATCACCCCCGCTAGTCAGCACCGCAATCTTGTTCATAATTGTTTTATACCTTTCAAGATTCTCCTGATTTGGTAGAAACCCTAATTCCTTTATTTTTGAGCATAAAGCTATACCGGCACAGATTTATAGTCCCCATTGAATATAATTGTGTTGTAAATCAGTTTAGCGTGACCCTGGAGAACCCGCTCATTCTTAAATTAACTACTTCGCAAACCAAATATAGGCGTAACAAGTGAATATTGCCGTCAATTGAGGTAAACAGGCGGTAAATATAAGCCCATAGAGCCTGTGAATAAAACCGTTTTCCAGCCATTTTTACCTTATTTTTACCAGAATAGACCAGGCCATTCACCTATCAGAATTATACTCAATTTACGGAAATTTTTTAGACTTTAACAGATTAAAAGATAATGATTTTACTTTGCACGAGTGAGTAGCTGTGTGTCTTTTTAGGAGTGACCAGGCATTCGGGCCAGCTTACCTGGATGTCTACAATATTTAGGGGGTAATTATGAGTCCAGAATTTATTTCTGCCGAGGAGGCAGTCTCCGTCATAAAATCCGGTGATAGGGTATTTATCCATAGCGTGGCTGCCGCGCCCAGACAGCTCATTGAAGCGATGACAAACCGCGCCCCTGAGTTGCGAGAGGTTGAGGTAGTGCATCTGCACACCGAAGGGTCGGCACCATATGCCTCGCCTGAATATAGTGAAAGCTTCAGGGTTAATGCTCTATTTGTAGGGGCGAATGTACGACAGGCCGTCCAGGAAGGGCGAGCCGATTACCTTCCGGTATTTTTAAGCGAAGTGCCAGCCCTTTTTCGCAAGGGGGTATTACCGCTAGACGTAGCATTGGTGCAAGTATCGCCGCCTGACAGGCACGGTTATTGTTCATTAGGGGTTTCGGTAGATGCTACGCGAGCGGCAGTTCAAACTGCCCGCAAGGTAATTGCCCAGGTAAACCCCCATATGCCCCGTACTCATGGTGATGGCTTGATTCACATACGTCAATTCAACGCCCTGGTACAGGTAGATGAACCCTTACCGGAACATGCACCCTCCGAACCCACCTCCCTAGAACTGGCTATTGGACAACACTGTGCCGGATTGGTGGAAGATGGGGCGACCTTGCAAATGGGTATTGGGTCTATACCAGACGCGGTGCTGGCAGCCTTGAAACAGCACCGCCGCTTAGGGATTCATTCCGAAATGTTCTCAGATGGAGTAATTGACCTGGTGGAACGCGGGGTCATTACGGGTGAGGAAAAGCGCACCCACCCTGGCAAGATTGTGGCGGGCTTTGTAATGGGCTCAAGGCGACTCTATCAGTTTGTGGATGATAACCCATTAGTGGCCTTGCTGGATATTGCCTACGTTAACGACACTGCCGTAATTCGCCGCAATCCCAAGGTCGCCGCTATAAACAGCGCGGTCGAGATAGATTTGACCGGACAAGTTTGCGCCGACTCAATCGGGTTGAGGCTATATTCCGGGGTAGGCGGTCAGATGGACTTCATCAGGGGCGCGCTGTTATCGGAGGGTGGCAAACCTATCATCGCTTTGCCGTCGGTAACCAGCCGAGGCGAAAGCCGGATTGTACCCTTCCTGAAACTAGGGGCGGGGGTGGTAACTACTCGCGCCCATGTCCATTACATTGTGACTGAGTTCGGGGTAGCCGACCTCTACGGCAAGAATTTGCGGCAACGGGCAGCAGCCTTAATTGAAATAGCCCATCCTACACACCGGGCAGCTCTGGAAGAACATGCATTTCAACGATTTGGTTCGGCCCATAGCTAATATATATTTACTTTTTATTTACCAACGTTGATATATATTTTTACCTTAGCCTTATAAGCTAAAAGCAGAAAAAATAAAACACTTGCTCAAAGAGGTTCGAAAGAAGCCTCAAGGAAAGGAGTAGATTATGAAAACCGCTACTGAAAAGAGCGAAAGCTACGTAACACCCATTAAGGAACCAGGTCTCGCCCATTTCCTATTCGCTGATACCCGTTCTGCCCCCATCTGGTTGGTCGTGCGGGTTTGGTTGGGTCTGCAATGGGTAGCAGCTGGCTGGAGTCACCTGCGGATTTGGGACTTTAACAACGGTCAATACATTGTGAATGGTGGGAAGGGACTTAAAGGCTACTGGGATGGTGCATTGGCAGTGGCCCCCGGTGGAACTGGCGCAAAAGTTACCTACGATTGGTACTTTGACTTCCTGAAATTCCTGCGGGATGGTGGTCATTATGAATGGTTCGCCTGGTTAATTACCTTTGGTGAAATCGCGGTAGGTCTTGGCTTAATCTTTGGCTGTTTAACTGCAATTGCTGCCTTCTTTGGCACAGTTATGAACTTCAGCTTCGAGCTGGCAGGTACCACTAATACTAACCCTGTGCTGTTTGGTACTGCTATCCTGGTAATCCTGGCCTGGCGCACCGTAGGTTGGTGGGGCTTGGACCGCTACGTATTGCCCTTCATAGGGACACCGTGGCAGAGTGGCAAGATATTTGGGGAAAAAGGAGACTATGACTCCGGGCAGACTATTCCACCTACATCTGATGGTTTACCCTCAGCCTAAACAGTAAAAAGTCTAACCCAACTATTGAAAACTTTGGTAGAAAGAAAGGTGTACTATGAATAACAATATGACTTTAAGCCGGTTCTCGACGCTGAATCTGACTTTAAGCGGCGGGCTGGGGGTTTTAGGCGGTCTCTGGTTGATAGTCTCTCCCTACCTGTTCGATTACAACAACCTGCCAGCAGCGGCAAAGTTCGTCGAAAACGGGCAAAATGCCACCGTACTGGGGTTGATTACCGGGATTATCACAATTGCTATCTCAGTGTTCCTGGTAGCAACCGAGAAAATGGCTCAAATGGAATTCTATCGCAACATCGGTGGCTGGTTACTGGTACTAATGGGAGTGTTCCTGATGGCAGCTCCTTACCTGTTCAACTACTCGATCTTGCGTGACCCGCTCTGGAATTTGCAACTGACTGGCGCGTTCTTCACAATCATCGCTGGTTATGTGATGCAAGAACTGACCCTTCGGAGCAAGAAAGTAAGCTAGGTTGAATGAAAGCAGTTCCCTAACCTATGAGTTCCCTTTCCCTCGCAGAGAAAGGGAACTCTTTTTTAGAAATATGACTTTCGCTTTAGAGCTTACGAACAATTGTAAACTAGTAGATATTGAACCCGAAGTTGGCCTCAAGCGAAAGTCGTAAAAAGTAAGGTTTGGGAAGGAGGCAATTGATGTATAACAAAATATTAGTACCGCTGGATGGTTCAACTCAGGCCGAAAGTGCCTTACCTTACGCCATCAGATTATCAAACAGTCTGAAAGCCCAACTAATGTTGGTGAGGGTAGTGGAATCAGTCGCCGACAGCAATAATAAAGCCGAAAAACGCACTCGCAATTTTGTAGTAGCCCAATCCTATTTAGAATTTATTAAACAAACTATCACCAATCCTGATTTAGCTCTTAATATCAGCTCGGAACAAGTAGAAATAATTATTACCGCCGGTTATCCCAAACAGGAAATCGCATTTATCGCTATTTATAATGGAGCCGATTTAATTGTTTTAAGCACTCAAGGGGAAAACGGGTTAGCTCACCCGGCTTTAAGTGGTACCGCCTCGCAGGTGCTAACCCGAAGCAAAGTGCCAGTCGTTTTAATTCATCCCCAAAAGAATAACGAAAATCTTGAGCTACGGTTAGCCGACCAAACCAGTACAACTCCTAATAAAAGTTTGGTGCTGACGCTGGATGGCAGCCTGAAAGCCGAGGCCGCCCTAACCGCCGCCACCGCTTTAGCCCAGCAAAGTGGAGCAACCCTTTATTTACTGCGGATAGAACCGTCCATTTCCGCCGAGGCTTTCCAGGGATTGAGTGGGGAAACCAGCTATCTATATGGTCGGGAAATTGCTAAAGAAAATCGTAATCGGCGTGAGAAAGCTTATTCATATCTGGATATGGTCCAAGAGAGAATTCAAAACGATGGTTTGAATTGCATCAAGGCCGTCCGAATCAGTAATAAACCGGCGGCGGAAATAATAGTATTTGCTGAGGAAGTAAAAGCTTCAGCTATAATAATGGCTACCGACCATCACCGTGAAGTAAACCACGAGCAAATAGGTAGTATAGCTCATGAGGTAATTCTAAACAGCCATCGTCCGATTATAATGATACGAATAGATTCGAGGAAGGGTGGAAACCACCTAAAAGAAAGTGAATTTCTCCCCCTTGGTCAGAATTTAACTAACAAATAGTTGACCCTTGGTTAGTTTGCTGTTATGCTGGTTTAAGAAGAAAAAGTTAAGCACATTCAAGGTAAGTATGAAGTTTTGAACCAGGGTAAACCAAAATTTTCCGAAACGCTCCCTATGCCAGGCCAATTTGCTGCCGGGCAATCAAGGGATCAGGTTTTGTTGCGTCTACAAGCCCTCACGAAAGCTACTCTGGCTATCTCCAGTGAACTAGACCTTGATACTGTTTTGCAAGTCATCGCTGATAACGCCCGCGAATTTGCCAATGCCTCTTATGCGGCAATGGGTATCGTGGATGATCACGGCCTCATTACCTCCTTTATCACCAGCGGAGTCTCTAAAGAACAGCGCGAAAAAATAGGCGAACCACCTAGCGGGCATGGCCTGTTAGGGGTAATTATCAAGCAGGGCAAACCACTAAGAGTCCTCGATATGACCAAAGACCCGCGCCGGAGCGGGTTCCCGCCCAATCACCCGCCGATGATCAGCTTTTTGGGAGTGCCTGTTTCGGTGCAAGGGCGGGTAGTGGGCGACCTCTATTTAACTGACAAAATTGGGGCGGACGAGTTCAGTGAAGACGAGGAATGGTGGCTCTCTTTGTTTGGTCGGCAGGCGGCAGTAGCCATAGAAAACGCCCAACTCTACAAAACAACCCGCCAGGCCCGCCAACGGGCCGAAACCCTGGCGGAACTGACTGGTACCCTTAATAGCTCTTTTAAGCTGGAAGAACTGTTTTCCCAAATCACTCAGGCAGCCTCGTTGCTTCTGGAATTGCCGGCGGCAGCCTTATACCTGCTGAATAAAGAGCATAGTCGTTTTGAATTAGAAGCTCAGGTTGGATTGGAAGAAAAGCCCGATGAGGAGTTTTTCTTGCCGCTCCAGGGCTCAATTGCCGGGAAAGTGGTAGAGAGCGGACGGTCTATTTTTGTGAAAGAGACCAGCATCCTGGAGCATGTTTACTTTTTGCCGTTGCAAGGTAAGGTTTTGCCAGGAGCTGTGCTGGTAGTTCCCATTCGGCAAGCTGACCGAGTCAGTGGAGTTATTGAAGTATATTCGTCACAACCCCGTCATTTTAGCCCGGAAGAAATTTCCTTATTGGAAGCTTTTGCCGGACAGGCTTCCCTGGCCCTGGAAAAAGCCCAGATTTTCCAGCAACGCGAGGAATTTCTTGCAATGACCGCTCACGACCTACGCGCCCCTTTGACCGCTATCAAGTTGAGTGCCGGGCTGCTGGAAACAAGCCTTCCCGCCGACCTAGCACCCGCCCTGAAAAATCTGGCAAGTAATATTTCCCGCAATAGCGAGCGATTGAATAATTTGCTGGAAGATTTGCTGGAACTAAACCGGCTGGAACAAGGACGAGTAAAACTAAAGCCCGAAAAACTGGAGTTGGGGGAAGCAATTGCGGCGACGGTGCATACCCTGATTCCCTTATTTGAGGAGAAAAGCCAAAGCTGCAATTTTGAGCGGCCTGGGCATACTCTTTGGATCTGGGCTGATCGCCGTCGCTTTGAACAAATTCTGGTAAATCTGTTGGTAAATGCCCACAAATATGCCCCGGAAAATAGTCGGATTCAGCTAAAGCTGCGGGTCGAACCAAACTGGATAACCATTGGGGTAGACGATGAGGGGCCGGGCATCCCGATTGAGGAACAGCAACATATTTTTGACCGTTATTACCGCCGAGTGATTCATGAATTAAGTAGCGGCAGCGGCCTGGGATTACCGATTGTCCGGCTGCTGGCAGAGCTACACGGCGGGCAAATCTGGGTAGAAAGCGAACCGGGCAAAGGTAGCACTTTTTATCTCAAATTGCCGCTTCTTAGCCCCAATCAGTCCTAATATTCACCCTATCTTTACCTTCGTAAATCTTCTTGTTTATCTTACCTCTCTATCATGTTCTTAGACAGCGAGTCTTTCTTAACACAAGGGTGTGTTAGGAGCGTGGGTGTGGCAAAGGCAGGTGTAGGGCTCGCTGTCTGTATAGATTTATTTTTAATTGCACTTTTATTTTTAACAAGATTCACCACCCTAATAATCAATTTTAAGGATTCCTCAGTGGTGAAATTAGTGATTCAGCATAATTCCCTGGGAAGAATTGATTAGGAGGCTTATCATGAATGCTAATCTCTTGGTAAAAAGCGAACCAGTGGGAAAATTAGCAGTCAAACCCCACCAGCGCACTATATTGCTGGTGACAGACGGCTCACCCCAGATTCAGCCGGGTATAAATAATTCAATCAGGATGGCACTGGCATCTAATAGTTCTCTGGCAATTGCCTACTTTCCCGGCGAGCCGCATACGCCGACCCAGAGTCATGAGATAATGACCCAAATAGCCCAAAAAGCTAGAGAAGCTGGACTGCTTGAGGTAAAGGTTATCGAGAATAATTGCCCAGACGAGGATGCAATTGACGAACTTACCAAAAAGCTGGAAGCGGATTTAGTGGTTTTAGCTTTGTAAATTATCTGATAATCATGAAATATGGCTTATAGTTTTGTGCTTAAGGAGACCTGGGTAAATGGTAAATGTAGCTAAAATTGGTCTGGTTGGCACTGGCATGGTAGGTGCTACCTTTGCGTATCGCCTGATAGAAAGCGGTCTGGTTAGCGAACTGGCGATGACCGATGTGGATATAAGACGGGCCGAGGGCGAGATGATGGATTTGAATCACGCCCTCCCCTTTGAACGTAACTGTCGGATTAGTGCGGGCGATTATTCGGTGCTGGAAGGGGCTGGTTTGGTGGTTATTACCGCCGGGGTTGCCCAAAAACCAGGCGAAACGCGTCTTGAACTGGTGGGACGAAATGCGGCTATTTTCCGGCAAATCATTCCAGAAATTTTGAAGTATGCGCCCAATGCCTTATTGGTAATTGCCACCAACCCGGTGGATATTATGACCTATATTGCCCTGAAAATTTCCAATCTGGCACCCGGACGGATTATCGGTAGCGGCACCATTTTGGATACAGCGCGGTTTCGGTATCTGCTGGGAAATTATTACGCGGTTGACTCCCGTTCTGTCCATGCTTACATAATTGGTGAGCATGGCGATAGTGAGGTGCCAGTTTGGAGTACCGCCAATATTGCCGGGGTTACGCTGGAAGAATACAGCCATCTCTTAGGCAAACCTTTTAATAGGGCAGAGTTGGATGGGCTATTTGAGGAAGTAAGAACCGCCGCCTATCAGATAATCGAGCGCAAAAAAGCTACTTATTACGCTATCGGGAGCGGCTTGTTACGTCTGGTCGAGGCGGTTTTGCGTGACCAGCATACGGTGTTTTCGGTTAGTGTGCTGCAAAGCGGCCAATATGGGGTGAATGATATATGTTTGAGCCTGCCCGCCGTGATAGGTCGAGAGGGAATTAGCCGAATTATCCAGATTCCTTTGGATGAACACGAAACCCAGGCCTTCCAACACTCGGCGCAGGTTTTAAAAGAGCTGGCGGCAAAAGTCTTGTAGGGGAAAAGAGAGTCGCCGTTAGTAGCCAGGAGGGTAACACGATGTTAAACCAAAAGAATTATGACAGTATGGTTGAATCAAAACTGCCCAAAATCAAAACGATTCTGCTGGCTACCGATGGCACAAAGTATGCCGAGCCTGCCTTTGATAACGCTTTACATATTGCCAAACAAAATGAGGGAAGGCTAGTAATTACTTTTTGCACCGAGCCAAACTACCATCATCCTCCCCTGGCCACTACAGCCCAATGGCATGATTATGGCCAAAAAGTGTTGAAGCGGCTCTCCGATGAGGCGCAGGCGCAGGGGGTTAAGGTTGAAACAGTCCTGGCTAATTGCCAGAGTGAGAGCGGCATGAGTGAGTTGATTGATCAGGTCCAACCAGACCTGGTTATGCTAGGCTCGGAGCTTTTCCATAGTAATTAATCTTGGATAACAAATCAGGTAATTTTTTACCAGATTTTTACCATAATTTACCTTTCCTTTCACTTTAAATTTTACAATATAGGCAGTCTAGGCTATGACTTACTTTAAGAAAATCCAACAAACGATTGAGCCGCCCGAAGGTGCAACAAGTTCTATGGAGCAAAACACCAGCCCAACCGAACAAAATCCACTGCTAGGCTTTTTGGAATATCTGGCCGAAGGTGTGCTGGTGGTAGATAGCCACCGTGTTATCCGGGCAGCTAATCAGGTTTTGGAGCGAATGTTAGGCTGGAAAGTAGCAGAGTTAGTGGGTAGAAAATGCCATGAAACCCTGGCATGTCAGGATTTGGCAAGTGCCGCCCCCATGTGCATGAGTCTCTGCCCAATTTTGAATCTCCAACACAGAGTTGGTGATAACCGTGAACCGTTTCACGAACTCACTCTGGTAACCAAAGGCGGTAGCCGTATCGAAGTGAGTGCCAGTTTTGCCACGCTGGAATTGCCCACCTTCCTTCTACCGACTACAGCCAAATCTGAAATAGATACCGAGAGCGATGAGACAACCGCTTTACCGGAGTTTAGTATAATCTTGTTAAGAGATATTACTGAGCAAAAACGGCAGGAGCATATCAAGACCGAGTTTATTGCCACTGCTTCCCACCAACTCCGCACGCCACTGGCTAGTATCAAAACTGCCAGTGGCCTTTTGCTGGATAGCGTTGGGACAGATTTTAGCCCACCACTTTTGCGCCTTTTGCAAAATATCAAAGAAAGTTCGTTGCGAATTGAACGTTTGGTCAAAGATATGATAGAGTTAACTAACCTGCAAAATGGGCGGATCCAGTTACAACATCGGCGGACAGATGTGCACGAGATGGTACGTCAGGCGGTAGAGCTTAACCAGAGTAGGTTGGACCTCAAGGAACAACAATTAGAGTTAAAGCTACCCCCGGAAGTGCTTTATATGGAAACCGATGTGGGGCGGATTGGGCAAGTTTTGGGTCATCTAATCTCCAATGCCAGTAAGTTTAGCGGAAAAGGCAAAAAAATTGTGCTGGAGGTTAGGAAAAAAATAGAACCTTTAAGGCGACCAGAAATTGTTTTTAGCGTGCAGGATAAAGGTATCGGGATTTCGGCGGAGGAGCAACCGCTAATTTTTGAGAAGTTTTATCAAAGCCAGGTAGAAGAAAATTCACAACAGCTTGGTCATGGCTTGGGGCTACCTTTAGCCAAAGCTCTGGTCGAACTCAACGGTGGGCGGCTCTGGTTTGAAAGCCGCGCAGGCAAGGGTAGCACCTTTTACTTTTCGTTACCAGCTTTGTAATTTTTAGCATTGGATTAAGTGATGAAAATATTGGTTGTAGATGACGATAAAAACATTGTGGAGGCCATAACTATTGGCTTTCAGTTGCAATGGCAAGGGGTTGAGGTAATTTCGGCCTCGGATGGTGAAAAAGGGTTGGACATGTTTTACGAACATAACCCCGATGTCGTTTTGCTGGACGTAATGATGCCTCAAAAAGATGGTTACACTGTCCTGAAGGAAATCCGGCGGGTCAGCGAAGTCCCGGTGCTGATGCTCACCGCCAGAGGGGAAGAACTTGATAAGGTCAAGGGGCTGGAATTAGGGGCGGATGATTACCTTACCAAACCTTTCTCCCACCTTGAGTTGTTTGCCCGGATTCGAGCGGTGTTGCGCCGGGCCGAAATGCCTCCCCCGATTAATGCCTTGCCTTCCTTTATCAGCGGAGATTTGGCGATAAATTTTGAGAACCGCGAAGTAACCAAAAATGGTCAAGCGGTCAAAATGACCCCCACCGAATACAATTTACTGTTTTTGTTAGCGCGGAATGCCGGACGGATAGTGCCTTTTGAAACCATTTTGGATAAAGTTTGGGGGCCGGAATATCGCGACCAGTTAGATTACCTAAAAACTTATATCAGTCGCCTGCGCAAAAAACTGGAAGATAGTCATGAAAATCCCAAGCACCTACAAACTGAGCGGGGGCTGGGATATCGGTTGGTAAAACATAATTCATAGCAGGGGGGTTGGCATACTTTCTTGAAGATTGTCGCACCGCTTTGTTCTTTTGTTTCATAACCCCCCCATCTTCTTCGCTATTACCCTGGAAAATAGCAAAAAACTTTAACCGGAACGGTAGTTGCAGCTACTTGAAAGGGGATATTTTAATTGCTATACTGAACTGCAAGTTGTAACCTCTGGTAAGAACTATACATTTCCAAATGTGGTAAATACTTTGAAATTGGTCTAATAGGGGAAAAGTATGTACGTAAAATGGGTGGTAAGGCGGCACAAAAACGAGGAACTTGCCAACATAAACTTTTATGATGCCTATTTGGTGCAGAGCTACAAAAACAGTTCTGGCGACCCTCGCCAGCGTACTATTGCTTATCTCGGCAACTTACGCCAGATAAATGGGCTCTTTCCGGTGATAGAACGCGCCCTGTTTTACATTCGGATGGAAGATACTTTAGGTCAAACCTTATCTTCCGACATTTTAACCGAAGAAGAACGCGCCAAGCTATACGCCGGACTAAGTGCGGTGGCAAGTCCGCCCTCCGAAGAAGAAATTCGGCAAGGGGCAGAGCTTAATCACATGTGGCATAGCCGTTACTGGCAAGCTCGCGCCCTTAAACCCAGCGATGCTTCGGCTGGATTTGCCCAATTTGAGATGGAAACTGAAATCCTCAGCGATGAGCATATCGAGATAGCCGAAGCCGAAGTTCCATTTGGTAAAGTGACAGTGGTGGGTCGGTTGAATATACCTCGCCAGAACAAACACGCCTAATCGGTCGTCGGTTATCGGCTGTCGGTTGAAAATCTAAAATCGAATACCCTGAACCCGTAGGAGGCGGCTCCGTCAGCCCATAGTTATCGCAAGACCGAGCTTGCTCCTACAAATTACCTTTCAGGCTAAACAGATTGTCTGTGCCTGAGCCGCTCCTTTTTTTTATTTTTACTTCTGAATTCTGAATTCTGACTCCTCCACTATGATTGCCAGATGCCCTTATGTAGTATTTACTACATACTACTGCTTTTTCAGCGTGTTATATTTTCCATGCTAGAAGAATAATTCTTCCTGATAGGACAAACCAAACCAATAAATAAATAAAAATCACAGCAAGGCGGGTTTGATGAGCAGCTACACCGCAGAACAGTATGAGCGACGTACTAAAAGCAAATGGACTATGGTTCAGATTGTTGGCGCACCCATTCAATTACTCGTATTCCTCTTTAGTTTAGGTTTTGTAATTTATAGTTTTATAACAGGCGATTTGTTTGATTTCACCAACGCCACCGTTATGATAAAAATCGCTTTTTTGTATTTTATGTGTATTACCGGGATGTTCTGGGAGAAGGATGTTTTCGACCATTATTACTTCGCCCCTCAATTTTTCTGGGAAGATTTTGTGACGACAATCGTGATGGTGGCGCATTCAATCTATCTCGTAGCCTTAATCGCCGGGGTAAAAGACCACCAAACCCTATTAATTCTGGTGCTTATTGCCTATTCTAGTTACCTGTTTAACGCTGCCCAGTACGTTTTGAAGTGGTTACGTAACCGCCGCCCCGCCAAAAGAGCGGTTGCAGTGGAAAGCAAGTAATATAATAAAGTTGAGTTGAAGTGGGTGATTTAAGTTAATTCACCCTATGCTGATTTGTTGAAGAAGGATGGCAGGAGGGGAAATAGATGGGAACGCCGCTTAAAAAGGTCGGAAAAGGTTTTGTATATTTCATGGTGCTGATGTTCCAGGTGGCTACCGGATTTTCAGCCGTCGTAATTAGCGGGATTATAGACCCGGTTTTGATAAATGAACTGGGCGTTCCAGCCTTGTTAGTGGGCGTTTTGCTGGGGGCGCACTACCTTTCTGAGCCCATTCGGGTTTATGTTGGTTCATTTTCTGACCGAGTAGCGATTTTCAAACTACACCGCGCTCCCTTTATCGCACTGGGTGGAATAATCCTTGCAGCCAGCTATCCCCTGATGGTGCTGGTGGTCGAGCAACTCCGCAATCCCGCCTATCACCACGTTGCCGGGGTCAGTGCCAATACCGGGAACTATCAGGTCAATCCTTTCTGGCTGATGGTGGCGTTGGTGGTCTTTTTCATCAACGGCACGGGTATTTCGATTATGGGAACCGTAGCCCTTTCGGTAATCGTGGACACCACCACCGAACGAGTGCGCGGGATTATCGCTTCAATCGGCTGGACGCTGCTAATCGTTGGTATTATTATCGGCTCAATCGTCAGCAAAGTGATTCTACCCGATACCGAAGGAGTAGCTTTCGACTATAAAACCCTCTATCCGATTTTCTTCTTTGTAATTCCGGGCGTGCTTTTAAGTCTGGTAACAATTGCGGTTATCGCCTCGATAATCATCGAACCCCGCCGCGAAGGGGCTGTGGATAAAGTAAGAACGCATGTAAGCTTTCGGCAAGCCTTGAAGGTAATCAGCAAGTTTAAGCAGGCCCGTTGGTTTTTCTTCTTCTTGCTAACCTATGCCACATTTATGTTTATGCGCGATATTCTAGCGCCCGCCTTCGCCGGAAACGTCTTTAAAATGACCGTCTCCGAGCGCAGTGCCTTACAAACCACCATCAACGGCCCTATTCTGGTGGCAATGATTGGGGCGGGGTTGGCAACACTCTGGATTCACAAAAAGTATTCGATTTACGGCGGGCTGGGTCTGGCAATAGTGGGGGTCTTAATTCAAGCCATATCTGGTCTTACCTTCAAGGTGGATCAGGCCGCCCTTACCGCCTATACTTCTGCCAGTAACGCTTTCGCCAACAAAACCATCAGTCAAGCCGAATACGATGCCGCCCGCACCGCCTGGAACGGGCTTATCCAGGGCAATAAAACCATCTTCACGGTGGGGCTGTTGTTGATGGGGCTAGGGCTGGGGGCAAGCGTGCCCGGTATGATTGGCACGATGATGGACATAACCGACAAAGCCAATGCTGCTCTCTATATTGGGGTTTGGGGGATTGCCCAGGCCTTCGGGCAAGGCTTCTCCAACCTGGGAGCGGGCCTGTTGCGCGATACCGCTTTTAACGCCTTCCAGGACAATCTGGGTCTGGGTTATGCCCTGGTATTCGCAGTACAGGCGGCAGGGATGACCCTGGCTACCCTCCTGTTCACCCGGATAAATGTTAACGAGTTTCGGCGTGAACTTGCCGCCAGCCAGAATAATATGGCTGCCGAAGTACCTGTTCCGGCAGGGTTACAACCTGTTACAGACGGGGGTATCGCCTGGTTCAGTCAGGACTCAGCGGGTGGCTCTAACAGCACTATTATCACCAGTGAACGCAAAGCTGCCGGAAAGAATCCCGCCAAGTCCCGGAAATAATTATTCTGGATATAGTTTTTGAGGATATTACCGTAGGGGCAGACCAAGGTGGCTGCCCTCTTTTTATTCACAAGGATGAACAGGATGAAGGGGAATTTGTAGGAGCACGAGATTCGCCCCTATGAATTTCCCTACCGCCCGTCCCCTAAAAAGGCAATTGGTCAATCAACTGACGAGCCAGGGGGGCAGCCTTTTCATTGCCAAATCCGCCTTCTTCCAGAGCCACCACAATCACATATTTGGGTTTGTCTGCTGGGGCGTAGCAGCAGAACCAGGCGTGGGGAGTTTCCTTGCCACTTTCGGCGGTGCCAGTTTTACCCGCGACCCGCACCCGCGACCCGGCGAAGGCTTGCCGACCTGTACCACTGATAACAACATCCTGCAAGGCTCGGCGCACAATATCCAGATTGGCGGGCGAAACAGGCAAAGATTGCTTGACCGCTGCGTTAAAGGTTTGAGGTTTGGTAGGGCCGTCACTACGGGCCGCCAGCCGAGGCACCGGAATAGGCCCACCATTGGCGATAGCTGCATAAGCCGCCGCCATTTGCAGGGGAGTCGCCAGCAAATAGCCCTGCCCAATGCCCAGATTAACCGCATCACCTCGCACCCAGGGCTGACCGATTTTATCCTTCTTCCACTGTGCGTCCGGCACTTGTCCCGCCGCGTCCTTCAGCCCAATCAGCCCGGTAGAAGAACCCAGTCCAAAACCTTTGGCAATCGCTGGAAGCAGGTTTTGGTCAGCCTCATCCAGCCGCTTACCCAGTTCGTAGAAAACCACATCACAGGATTGCACCAACCCTTGATAAAGGCTGATATTGCCATGCCCGGTTTTGACATAACAATCCTTGGCAAACTGTTCGCCCAACCCCGTCCAATGCCCGGTACAGGTAAACATCGTATCGGGTTTTAGGCCAAGCCGCTCCAAAGCCGCCGACATCGTAATTACCTTGAAAGTCGAACCAACCGGCAACAACCCACTATAGGGGCGGGGCTGGAAGGGGCGGCGGGGGTCATCGTTCAAAGCCTTGAATTGCTCGGTAGTAAGACCCTGCACAAACAAATTAGGGTCGTAGGAAGGGAAGCTGGCAAGGGCCAAAACTGCGCCATCCGCCGGACTCATCACTATAAGGCTACCGACTTTATCAGCCAGAACCTTTTCTGCCAGTTGTTGAATCTTTAAGTCCAGATTCAAGGTGATTTTGCTCCCGCCTACCACCGCCTTCTCCGCCATTTTTTCAACTACTTTACCATCAGGCTGAATTATAGTTAATTTGCCGCCCTTCGACCCCGCCAGTGTATCTTCACCCCAGGCTTCCAAGCCGGTACGGCCTATCGTATCATCCTCGCGATAACCCTTAGCCGCCAACGTAGCCAAATCCTCCTGATTAACGGCATTAACGTAGCCAACCACATGGGCAGCACTGGCGGCATTGGGGTAAGTCCGCACTTCCTCCTGGTCTACCCCCACTCCCGGCAATGACAGCAAAGAATCAACAGTAGCCTGGGGTGTGTTTCCAGGGAGGCGTTTAATATCCATCCGCCAATCGGGCTGACCGTTCTTGTATAAATCCTTAATTTTGGTTTTATCCATAACCAGCGTTTGGCTCAAAGTGGTGAGAAGTTGCTCTTCATTGGCGATTTTGCCTGGAACTACAAAAACAGCGTATTGCACCCCGGCATGAGCCAGAGGTTGATTATTGCGGTCTACAATATCGCCACGCGATGGATTGGCCGGGAACATCCGAACCAGATTCACGCTGTTCAACCCCGTGAAAATATTGGCAGGTCGCCAGTCTACCAGCCAACCGCCGTTCTCGTTGACCAATTGCAAAGTGTTCTTCTGGGTAAATTCTCCGGCCCGCGCGGTTTTGAAATTAGCGGTGAAGGGAATTTCTAAAGGCTGATTGCCGGATGAAAGGGGGGGCACACTGGAGATGCGAGCCTGAACAGAGGATAAAGTGGCTTCTTCGGCAATGTTTTTGTAGCGGGCTACAAATTTCTCGCGGGCGATAAAGTTAACCGCCGAGGCCGATAGCAAATCATACATTCCATCATACTGGGCATTTTCCCAGGCTTTCAGAAAACCAGCCGCTACTTCATCCGGTTTCAGCCCGGTTACTGCCGCCTTAGTGGTAGTTGCGGCTTTGGTGGTAGCTGCTCTAATACTTGTCGGGCTGGTTGTGCTATTAACAATCCCTGTTGCAGTAGTAGAACTTCCAGTTGTAATGATATTGGGTTTAGCGGTTGGGTCATCGCCACAGGCAACCAATCCTACCCCTACAACCCCTAACCCCGCAATTCGCATAAAAGCGCGGCGACTAACGGGCTTTCCAAAGTTAGCTTTATATAATTTATTTGTTATTTTCAAAATAGTACTCCTTTGCCTACCAGTTTATTATAACCATTTTCGGGAATGTTGCCAAAACCGCTATTAACAGGCGGCTCCAGTAGCTCTAATGGTATAAATAAATTTCTACAACATAAGTTACTGAGCTTGGTGTATAATCCAAAATTAGCGAGGATTTTCAGGTGTTAGGTATTGGTTGTTAGGAAAATCTAAAGGGACAGGATTCAGGATTCAGAATAAAGCACAAAGAATTTTTGGTTTTTTATAATATGGCAAAAAGCACGAAATTTCAAAACACTTTACTGGAAATCGGTCAGCGTATAATGTCCACGTTAGACCTGGATAAATTACTTTGCCAAATTTTAACCAATGCCAAAACCTTGATAGATGTCGAACGGATTTCGATTGCCCTGACCGAGGATGGACATCTAATTCGAGCAAGCTTTGAGGGATTGACTCCCAAAATTGAAACTACCCCGTCGGAGGTCGCCTTCCCTTTTAAAAAAGGGTCAGGAGCGTTAGTCTGGCAAACCGGGAAATCGGTGGCTTTCACCGATTATTGGCACGACCCCCGGATTGAACATGCTCCTAAAATTATTCAACAAAGAAGCCTTAGAGCAGTCCTGGCAGTTCCGGTTTTACTTGGAGAAGAAATCGTTGCGGTAATGTGGTTCTCAAAAAATCAGGTTTATCAGTGGCAACCTGAGGATTTGGAGGGAGCTGAACAACTAGCTGCACTGGCAAGCCTGGCAATCCATAATGCGCGGCTGTTTGGGCAAAGGGAGAAGCTTAACCGCGAATTAACTGCCCGTAACCTGGAGTTAGAGGCCTTGCAAGAATTTAACAAAAAGATGCGGGGGCCAATTGAATTAAAGTCGACGGCGAACCGAGCGGTAGCTCTGGCGATTGAGGTAGTGGGTGCAGAGGCAGGGATTTTGTTGGTGCAGAATAACACAAATCCCCTTGAGTTGGAAGGGGTAGCTTATAGCGGGCCTGAACTTAACGAGGTTCCACCCTGGTTAGTAAATCTGAAATATGGCGAAGGTCTAGCGGGGAAGGTTGCTAAAAACGGCCAAACCTGGGTAATCAAGGATTTTACCGAATTTCTGAGAGGTAAACCCGGTTTTAACCTGGCCTCGAATAATAATTGGCAAACCGCAATGTTTGTGCCTCTAATCACCGGGGAGAAGGTGGTGGGGGTTTTAGTATTAATTTCTACCCAAATCGGGAAATTCTCCAAAGAGGAAATTCGTTTCGCCGAAACAATGTGCGGGCAGATTGCCACCGCCATTCAGCATGTCTCGCAGATTGAACTCTACCGAGAGCGGGAGCAATTAGAGGCGGCTTTAACCCTGGCCCGCACCGCCGCCCACGACCTTAATCAACCCCTTACCCTGCTACAGGTGGAACTGGATTTTGTGCGGGAGTTTGGCGAAACCCCTGACCCTGAAACTCTGGTGCGAATGTATCAGTCAGTTTTGGAAATGGCCGAGCTATTAAATGGATATCAAAAGATTGTACGTTTTAATACCTTTGAGATGGTTCCGGGCATTCAGGTTTTGCAGCGCGATTAAACCTACCGAATTTTATCTGGCCCTTTCCCACTTGCAATCTTATGTTTAGTCAGCTACAATAGAGTTTAGTAGGGATATGTGTATTTGAAACATTTAAGCCATAACCTGTAGTGAGCAACCGCCCGATGCCCGACAAATTGAGCGGCTTTGACCAAAATCAATCTGAAACAGAGCCGGAAATTAAAGAAAATCCCGATGTAGCTGACTTTGGTGGTTCTGCCGATAGTGGGCCTGATTCGGTTTTGCCCGATGTTCCTACTACCTCCCGTTACCGTATTCGGGAGGCTATCCGCTCGGTGTATGGGCCTCGCCAAATCCCTCCAACCCCTGAAGCTGAAGAAGAACCCGAACCAACCCCGATATATGAGCCTGACCCGGAAGAAATAGCCCGGATGGCCGCCGCTTTGATTCGTAGCCAATCCAACTCAATGATAAAAGAGGCTAAGGAGTTTGCCCGGCAGGGTCAAAAAGAACACGCCCTCCAACTTTTGAGTCAGGCCGTAAGGATTGACCCTGATAACTCGATAGGTTGGACCTGGTTAGGCGGCCTGCTGATAGACCGTAACCCTGAACGCGCCAGATACTGTTTGGAGCGAGCTGTCAAGCTTGACCCGGAAAATATTCGAGCGGTAAAAGGGCTGGAAGGTCTTAAAGCCTTACTCGAACCACCAGTTCGGGACGAAAATGAGCCAATCCCCCTTGAAATGTCACTGGTTAAGGTAGAACCTGAAACCCTGGATATAACCGAAGTAGCCCCTGACCCTTCCAGTATTAAAATCGGACTGAGCGAAGTGCTGGAAAATTGGCGAGAAATCAGCCCAGAAGTTCACCCAGACGACTTGCCACTGGGCGGAGCAATGTTCTATACCAAAACTGGCAAGAAGAAACGTTTCCGGCGCAAAGTACAGGGTTTAGCCTTATCGCTTCTAATGCTTGGCTTTTTACTAATACTGACAATATTTGGCATGTGGTTTCTGATTGCCCAACCCAGCTTTGAGCCAGAACCAACCCCGACCCCTGCCCCAACCGCCGTGCCGCCTTCCCCTACACCCAGCGACCAGGATGTTTATGCGGTACGTCTGAGAACTCAGCTAGAACGCTATAACGGCTATCTGGGTCGGGCTAAAGATTTGTACCGCCAGTTTGATAGTGGTAAATTACGCTGGGATGATTTACGCAAAGGCTATCGTGAATTGCAAAATCAAATTAAAGATGAAAAAAAGCAGGTGGATGGATTAGCCGGGCCAACCAGCAATAGCCTGCTATCGGTCTATAGGAATTTGCAGGAAATTGCCCTGGTCTCGATTAACGCTGCCAGCTTTATGGTTAGTGGTACCGATAATATTTCGGATGAGGATTTGAACGAAGGTATGCGCCAATTTAATCGGCTGAGTGCCCTTTTAGAAGAAAATGTCCGATTGTTGGATCAGGTTTCGCCCAGGCTGACTACCAGCGACATTACTACTTTGCCCAGTAATACTCCAACTGTTTCCACCACCCCTCAAATTTCACCAACCCCCACCCTGACTCCTACTACTATTCCCTCGACTCCGACACCCTAATAGGTTGTAGACGTTAGGTTTTAGGTAAATCCAACTCGAAAGTCCCGGCAGCAATTTATTTGGGTAGACCACTTAACGATATATAAATACTATTTGATTCTGACTACCAATTTTTGAGTTATTTCTAACTCGTTACTCGTTACTTTTTACTTCCCTAGCCCCCGGCTTTACCCAGAAAGAAACTCAAGGTTAACACCGCTAAAATAAACAGACTTATCAGGGTATAAGTCAGGTTGCGTTGTCGTATATAGCTAAGGGCGATTAGCAAAATATTCAAAACAGGGGTGATAATCAGCACGGTCAGGCCGAACATAATAATTCCAAAAGGTTTCAGGTTGATTAGCCCCTGCCAGATTTCGAGGGGATTAATTGGAAAATAAAGGCTAGCACTATTCTCATCGTGGTAGGCCAGTAAATTGCTTAACTCACTGCCTCCTTTGCTGGGGTCGAGGGTATAACCAGTCTGCCCCGTAACAAATAAAAGTACCAGCCCGATGGCTACAAGCGTGGCACTTAAAATTACCCCACCCCGCAGTACCAGGCTTAACAAGAGGGTGCCGGGGTGTTTTCGGGCAACTTGTCTTATAACATTTCTTGGTAAGGATTTTGAAACTAACAAACCCATAAATCCTCCAATATATTAGCTAGAAACCCACGCCGAAGGCTTTTAAAAACATTTGAAAGGCTAGAATTACCAACAAAATAATAAATAGACGACGAATTACCCCACTTCGCAATCTAATGAGCAACCACGAACCAGCCACAGACCCTAGCAACACCCCTAGCGCAACGGGAGCAGCCAGATAAGGGTTGATGTAGCCTCGTGCCAGATAAACTCCGGCGGAAGCGGCAGCCGTTACCCCAATCATAAAATTTGAGGTGGCAGAGCTAACCTTAATCGGCAATTTCATTAGCAAATCCATTGCTGGCACTTTCAAAGCTCCGCTCCCGATGCCTAACAGACCCGAAACCACCCCCGCCACATACATTACGCCTAATGCCGGACGGGCTCCTTGAACCTCATAGGCTACTTCTTGCTTCAACACACTATCATAGTAATGGTCGCCCAACTTTAATGTCTTACTCCAGCTATCAGGCTCAACCTTTTGGGGTCGCGCCTGGTTGCGTTTCTGCCACATTACAAAGGCCGAGAGCCCCAGCACCACCGCAAAAATAAAGAATAATACTGGCCCGGCTAGATACACCCCTACAAACGCTCCAGTAATAGCTCCAAGCGTCGTCGCCATTTCCAGAAACAAACCTATGCGAATGTTGGTAAGGTTTGCCTTGATGTAGGTAGCCGCAGCCCCGCACGATGTAGCAATTACTGAAACCACACTAGCCCCAATAGCATAATGAACATTAACTCCAAAAAAGAGCGTCAAGACCGGGACAATGATAATTCCGCCGCCTAGTCCCGCCAACGCCCCCAATGTTCCCGCCGCCACCGCCACCATGAAAAGTGCCAATAAAACCAGCACTGTATCCAGACCCATAATCACACCACTTTGCCGTTTCCCAGGTTTTTATTATGTTTGTACATATTAATTATTATGTACGTACATATTATATTGGGCTTCAGTTGTTAAGTCAATAGGTTATGATAATGGTTAGAGGTTAAAATCTATAAATTGACATGGGGAATAGGGTCGGCTAAAATCTAAAAAGAAATTAGAAGCAAGGTTAAGGGTTATGAGTTAAAGAATTTTCTAGTTCAAAACTTTCCCAGCTACCGACTACTGTTTCAAGAAATCAGGCGGAAAAAATGAGCAACCCCACCGACAAGCCCACATTACTTGACCGGGAAAGTGATATACCCCTCCATCGCCAATTGCGCCAGATTTTGATGGGTAAAATCCAGCAAAAGGAGTGGAAACTAGGGGAGGTTATTCCGCGTGAGGTTGATTTAATGGAGGAATATGGCCTTAGCCGCTATACTGTGCGACAGGCCCTCAACGAGATGGTTAAGGTCGGGGTTCTATTACGTACCAAAAAGCGCGGCACCGTAGTCAGTCGCCCCAAAGTAGAGCAAAACCTCTCGCGTTTTTACAGTTTTGCCCGTGATATGGCGGCGCAAGGATTAAAACCTACCAGTCGCATTCTAAGCCTGGAAGAAATTACCCCCGATGATGACACCGCCCAGCTTATGAATTTACCATTAGAGCAAATTTGGGTTTATCATTTGCGCCGCTTGAGGATGGTGGATGGCGAACCTCTGGTAATCGAGAGTAGCTTTTTGGCTTTTACTGTTCCGGTTGATTTGCAACGTCATGATTGGCGGGTCTTACCACTTTACGAGGTTCTGGAGAAGGAGTATGGTATTCAAGTGGAGCGGGCTGAAGAATATCTTGAGCCGATTAATCTAGATTTGGAAGAAGCCCAATTGTTAGGCGTAGCCGAAGCCACTCCCGCTTTTAAGGTGGAACGCTTGACTTACGATAAACAAAACCGCATTTTTGAACGCCGCCTGAGTCTAATTCGGGGAGACCGCTACCGCTTCCACATCAACTTACCCAAAAAAGAGCTACTTGGGTAAGAAAAAGCCAGCATACAGTCTAGGATGAGGGTTATGGCTAATTCCCTCTCTCTTTTTAAGGGAGAGGGAGTATTGCCCTTCTTTGCACAATCCCTCCTGTAGGTTTGCACTAGGCAACATTGGGATAAACCCACGACCCGCTCTTGCCGCTCTCGACCACTGCTTCGATTACTTTCATGTTGGCAACCGCATCCTCAAAGGGGGTTGGGACGGGCGTATTGTTCAGGATTGCCTGAGAAAACAAATCACCCTGAATAGTATATTGGTCGCAAATCTCAAAGGCAATCTCCTGAATGCCATTTTGGTCCTGCAACCAGATTCGGCAGGGGCGGTCAGGCGGGGCATTAAATGGAATTTCGATTTCCACCCGGCCTTCAGTTCCAAAAATATTCACCTGCTGGTAGGGAGTAAGTTGGGTTGAGCAGGTAAAGGTAGACGAAGCACCACTGCCGAAATCGAGAATACCAGAAGCGAGGCGGTCAGTCTGAAAACGGGGGTCATATTCCACCAGCCCTGACACTCGCTGGGGTTCGGCCCCAAAGATAAAGCGAGCGTGCGAAATACAGTAACAACCGATGTCCATCATTCCGCCGCCACCCATCTCCGCGATGTTGCGAATATTGCTGCCATCTTCGTTATAAAACGAAAAGAAAGCCTGGATGGTGCGTAGTTTACCGATTTTACCTTCAGTTACCAGTTCTTTGGCTTTGCGCCATTGGGGGTGATGCCGATACATAAAGGCTTCCATAAGTTTTAGTTGGGGGTGACGCTTACCAGCCGCCGCCAGTTCTTCCGCCTCCGCCACATTCATTCCGATGGGTTTTTCGCACAGTACATGTTTTCCCGCCTCCAGGGCTTTAATAGACCAGGACAGATGCAAATGATTCGGCAGGGGATTATAAATGGCCTCAATTTCGGGGTCAGCCAACATATCTTCATAAGAGCCATAAGCTTTGGCAATGCCCAGTTCGGCTGCCACCATTTGGGCAGTTTTAAGGTCGCGGGAGGCAATCCCCACTATTTCGGAGTACGTTCCGCGTTGCATGGCGGGTATAACTTTTTCAGTGCCAATATTGGCGGTACTCAAAATTCCCCAACGGACTTTACTCATAAATTTTCTCCTGGTTTTTAAATTAAGTTGAAAAGCGGCAGGATGTTGTGCTGTTTAATTATAACATAGGGGCTTTGGGTGGTTGTCGGTTATTGATTGTTAATTGTTAGTTAGGTTTGCCCGGCAATAAATCACCGGGCTAAGAGAGCGTATTAAGAATACCTACTCTTTTCACCCCTCCGGGGCACAGGTGCCCGGCGGCTTCAGCCCTGTGCAAACCTGATATTTCCACCAAATATTTGTATTTATTGGAACAGATGACACGGGGGTCTACCCCTACGATTATTCTGACTTCTGGCTCCTGACGCCTGACTCCTTCCCGACCTTCGATTTTCTTTGTCCCGTTGACATAATGATGGGCTTAGTACATAATATCCCAACGAGGCTACCAAAGCTTTGCATTTTTGCGATGTCGTCAAAAAATTGGGTAGCAAGTCTGGCTATCCTTAAAAGCCTTTTACAATTGTCGGTTTAGCACCTTTTTTAGCTAACGATAATACTAAATTGCTGGGTGTTTAAGTAGAGCAGGCTATTTGTGAGTGAAAAAAACGATCCCAACGGATCCGGCTCAAATAATTCAAGTATTGCCATCAGGCCAGTAGCCCTAACTGAGCCCCTGGATGGTGATGTAGTACGCTGCAAAATATGCGAAATCGGCTGTGTACTGGCTCCTGGGATGGTTGGCGTTTGCAAGGTGCGGGGCAATCGTGGCGGCACTTTAGTCACCTCAAACTATGGGGTATTGAGTCGGGCTGACCTTGAAACCATTGAGCGACGCCATTTTTATCATTTTTTCCCCGGCTCAAAAATCTTCTCGCTAGGCGGCTTTGGTCAAAATTTCCCGGCCATTGGTAACGAAGACCAATATGCCGTGCCACCCACAGAAAACCAACGAGTATTATCCATTGACCGCATTATCAAATTCACCATTGACCAACGCTGCCGGGGTGTAGTATTCGGCTACAACGAACCAAGCATGTGGTATGAATACCTTTTTGATGCGGTAAGAACGGTAAAAGCCAATGGGATGTATACCGGGATTCTGACCAACGGTTACTTCACCCCTGAAGTCCTCGATATCCTGGGCCACTACCTGGACGGCATATTACTTGAAATAAATTCTTTTACCGACGAAACCTTTAAGGTGCTGACCGGCCAAAGCCAATTCCAGAAAATCCTGGAAACCGCCAATCGGGCCCAAAGCAAATATAAAATTCACCTTGAAATAAGTACCCGGCTGGTACCCGGCGTAAATGACAACATAGCCGAATTACGGGGGATAGCAGCCTGGATTAAACAGGTATTGGGCGAAAATACGGCCTGGCATCTCTCAATGGCAGTAGATGAGGGGCATGAATTGTTGGGCAAAGTAAAGGCTCTGGGCGAAGAAATAGGGCTTAAATACATATATATTCATGACAAGAATCGAGAAGCTTTCCCAATTGTGGAAAGCAATGATGGGACCCCTCAAACCAGTAATGACCACACAGCAGGCGGTCATACCTTCTGCCATAAATGTCATAAGCTGCTTATCGCCCGCTTCGAGAACGCCACCCGCAGTCCCGGTCTGGAAAAAGACCATTGCACTTACTGTGGGGCGGAAAGTGGCGTACACAGCACAATCTGGAAACTTTGATTTGATATTGCAAAGGGCTCTAATCTCCCTTATAATTTGTGGTATTATCAACATAACTTCAACTTTCGCTATCGGTACTCAGGTCTTATTCTGAATATCTGGCAAGGCAAAAGTCTGATAAGTAAAAATAATGGTTGGGAAGAGTAATTGTTATACCGCATTGATAAAGCTCCAGCAACAACCAAAATCTATAAAAATCGAAATGTAGCAACCCCCTCGTTAATCTTGAGGATGAGATTTTCAAGAGCAATCAAGCATGATTATTAAAAAGATTGGGACTGGACAACTAGGTAATAGTGCGGGCAAACAAGCCCCACGTGAGGATGCCACAAATCAGCTGGACTCACTAAGAAATAGCCTGGGCGCAAACAATACTCTGGCGCGTAGCCAGATTCTGCGTGACCGTTATGAAATTGAACAAGTTATTGGCTATGGTGGGATGAGTACGGTTTACCGGGGACGGGACATGCATTTTGTGCATACTGCCCGGATTTGTGCCGTCAAGGAAATGTTTGATGTTTCCACTGACCCAGCCGCCCGCAAGGACAAAATTCAACGCTTTGAGATGGAAGCTAACCTGTTAGCCAGCCTTAACCACGTCTCAATCCCCAAGATTTATGACTATTTTAACGTTAACGAGCGTAGCTATCTGGTGCAGGAATTTATTGACGGGCAGAACCTTGAATCGGTGCTGGAAGCGGCTAACACGCCTATGAATGAGCGGGATGTGCTGGAATGGTCTATCCAGATTTGCGATGTGTTAAGTTATCTGCATAATCGCAAGCCCGACCCGATTGTATTCCGCGATATGAAACCCTCAAACGTGATGCTTACCTCCGACGGGCGCATTATGTTGATTGACTTCGGTATCGCTAAAGTCTTTATGGACGACAAAAAAGGGACTATGATTGGTACCGAAGGTTATTCCCCGCCGGAGCAGTATAAAGGATTGGCCCTGCCGGTAGGCGATATTTACGCGCTGGGGGCTTCCTTGCACCAACTCCTGACTAATAGCGACCCACGCCTGGAAATTCCTTTCACCTTCCATGAGCGCAAACCCCGCAGCCTTAACCCGGATGTTTCCCCTGGCATGGAAAGTATTGTTATGAAAGCACTAGCCTTTGACCCGGCCCAACGTTGGGGCAGCGTGGAGGAGCTACGGGCCGCCCTGCTGAAGCTGAAATCTTCAATGGGTGGGCAGATTTCAATTGGCAAAGGGGGGGCCGCTCCGGGGGGACAAGTCACCCGTGACCTGGGGATACACACCACCGACCTGCAACTTGATATAGCGCGGGCAGCAGGTGTAACGCCTAACAACCCCACCGCCCGAAGGGGTGAAGACGGCATGGGGCAAGCCAATCAATCCCCTTCTGCTCGCCGAAATAGTGCCCAAGTTGCTAAAGATGCTAATATTACCATTCCCGATGACCTGGTTACTACCAAGTGTCTGTGGTCTTTTACTACCGAGGAAGAAATCCGCTCAACCCCAGTGGTAGTGGGTAATATGGTCTTTGTTAGTTCCTATGACACGAACCTTTATGCTGTAGATGCCAAAACCGGACAGTTTATCTGGAAAGCGGCTACTACTGGCGGTCTTAGTTCCTCGCCCTGTATCGGGGAAGGAATGGTTATTGTAGGCAGCGAAGATTACAAGTTATATGCTTTTGACCTTAGCAAAGGTCAGAAAATGTGGGAATTTCCCACCGGGGGGCCAATCCGCAGCTCACCCCGTCTGCATACCAACTTTGCCTTTTTCGGCTCCGATGATAACCACGTATATGCGGTAGATATTCGGACAGGCAAGTTACTCTGGAAGGCGCGCACTATGGGGAAAGTCCGCAGCTCACCCATTATCGCCAACGGCAAAGTTTATGTGGGGAGTGAAGACCGCAATCTGTATGCCTTGGAAGGTTCCAAGGGGCAAACCGAGTGGAGAGCCCCTACCCTGGGAAGCGTTTTGAGCAGTCCGATTTCTGCGGATGGTTTTATATATTTTGGCTCGGATGATAGTTATCTATGGTGTCTGGAAGCCCAATCGGGGTCGCCCGTCTGGAAAGCCAAAACCGACAACAAAATCCGCAGTTCACCCTTTTACTATAATGGCAAAGTCTATTTTGGCTCTACTGATGGCAATCTTTACTGTTACGAGTCGCGCAAGGGTAAAAAACTCTGGGCTTTTGAAACTGGCAGTCAAATAGTCAGTAGCCCCCGTGTTGAAGAAGGGGTGGTTTATTTTGGAGCCGCCGACCATAACGTATACGCCCTGGACGCCGAAAAGGGTCATGCGCTCTGGTTTTTCACTACCGAGGGTGCTATAGCCTCGTCACCAGCTATTGCCAACAATGTAGTCTATATTGGCTCACTGGATAATCGGCTCTATGCCCTTGCTACTGAGTCTAGGAGCTAATTAAAATTATGAGTTTATTTAACAAAGATGGTGCCGAAAGTAAACCGCCTGAAGAAAAAAAGAAGGCGCGACGTAGTAAAAAGAAAGATGAAGCGATAGCGGTGGAGGCTGCTCCTGCTCCAGTTATGGTTGAGCCGGAACCAACTTTTTTTAACGTGCGACCACCAAACCTGGATGATGCTACTCAGCCATTACCCAACATTGACCTTTCCTATACGCCTACCGTGCCACTTAATCGGCTGGACGATGTTATTACCACGCCCTCCGGCAACGGTACAATTTCCTCTCCGCGCCGTCTTGCTTGCAAACAGCTTGAAGTCGCCTATGCCAGCGATATGGGCATGGTGCGGGGAAATAACGAAGATAGCGTAATTGCCTTTGTGGGAATGGTGCCGCGTACTGATACCAGCCAGGAAAAACAGTTTGGTTTCTTTGCTGTAGCCGACGGAATGGGCGGTCATGATAATGGCGAGGTTGCCAGCAACATGGCGGTGCGGATAAGTTTGGGCGGGGTCTTGAGAGAGTTCTATATCCGGGCCCTCGATGGACGTACCCCCGGTAAAACCGGAGAGCTGCCGGGCGATATCCTGGTCAATGTCATCGAAGAAGCTAATCAGGCCATTATAGAGGCCGGCATCGCCAATCATGGTAATATGGGTACTACCCTGACCAGTGCTGTGGTTATTGATAACATGGCCTATATCGGACATATTGGAGATAGCCGCCTCTACGGAATGGAAAAAGAGACCAATCAACTAAAACAACTAACTAAAGACCACTCTCAGGTAGCTCGCCTGGTGGAATATGGAGCTCTAACTCCCCAGGAGGCCAGGGAAAGCCAGCATCGCAGCGTTTTGTATCGTTCTCTAGGTCAGCGTCTTGGTTTTTATGCCGATAGTGATTTTTTCATAGTCAGCGAATATTCCAGGTTTCTAATTTGCAGTGATGGGCTTTGGGATATGATTTCGGATGAAGAAATTGAACGTATAATGAAATCCTATGACGATCCGGCAGCGACCTCACAGGAGCTAATCCGGGCGGCCAATGCCGCCGGTGGAGATGATAACGTCAGCGTGGTGGTGGTTAAACTTTAAGGTTGACCCCTTACCCGGAAAGACCTGCGCCGATGCGTGAGTATAATGGCCCGCTATTTAGAGACGATGATGATGGCTACAAAATCGAAGACGAGTTGTTGCCTGTTCCCGTTACGGCGGCGAATGCGGGCGAATTAGTCAGCCTCGATTTTATACCATCTTTCCAAAGCTTTACAGCCTCTAAAGAACAGCAACTGGCTTATTTGTTGCTGGTTATTCGGACTGGCGTTACCCAGCAAAATTTGCGAAATCCCCTAAACGTCTGTCTGGTGATAGACCAGAGTAGTTCAATGCGGGGCGAGAAGCTATTCTCGGTTAAATCCGCCGCCAAGCGGGTAGTAGACCAATTAACCGCCAACGACTATTTTACCCTGGTAAGTTTTAATGACCGGGCAACTACGGTGGTAAATTGCCAGAAGGTGGTTAGCCGCGAAACTATTAAATCCCAAATTGACCTGATTGACGCCAAGGGCGGGACGGAACTAGCGCAGGGGCTTTTTACTGGCATTAATGAAATGAAGCCCGCCTCCGGCATGACCGACCTCAATTACCTTTTATTGTTGACTGATGGGCAAACCTATGGCGACGCTGAACGATGCGTCCATCTGGGAAATGAGGCCGCCCGTAACAAAATTGTGATTCACCCGATGGGGATTGGTTCAGACTGGAATGAGGATTTGCTGGAAACGGTGGCCTCCCGAAGCGGTGGGTCATCCGAGTACATCGAAACCGCTGACCAGATTGTCAAGGTTTTTATGCAAAAAATTAGTCAGTTCCGCTCAACCCTGGCTAACGATGCCACTTTAATCTATCGGCCTGTACAGGGTTCGACAATTCGGCAGATACATCGGACTTATCCTAATATTGCCGACCTTGAGCTGACCACCGACCCCAATACCAATATGGGAATTATAATGCTCGGTACTCTGGGTATGAGCAGCGAATATAAATTGTTAATAGAAACGGTAGTGCCGCCCTGTCCGCCAGGAGCTTACCGCATGGCTGATATTACCCTTAACTACAGCGAAACTGAGGGTCGGCACGAAAAACACTCCGCTAACCTGGCAATTGGGTTTAACTTTGTCGAATCAGGTAAGCCAACTCCGATTAATTCGGAAGTTAAAACCCTGATTGAAAAAATCTCGGCTTTTAAACTTCAGGCTCGCGCCTGGCAGGATATTGCTAACGGGGATATTTCCAGTGGGACCAAGCGATTATCGGCGGTTGGCTCGCGGTTGCTTAGTATGGGCGAGGTTGACCTGGCAGCTCAGGTAAAAGCCGAGGTGCAAAATCTGGAGCAACGAGGTATGACTACCGCCGAGGGCAAGAAACGAATAAAATATGGCACACGGGGTTTAACGGGGTCACTTGAGTGAGTTCAGTAGTAGGCTTATTTTAGATGGTGAATTTTTGATAGATATAGAAGTATAAGGACTAAACTATGATAGTCTGCCCAAGTTGTAGGTCAGAACAAATGAATGGCACGCTGTTCTGTAGTGAGTGTGGGTCGGATTTACAGAATCCAGCCTCCCCAACCTGGGGTCTGGAGGAAGAAGTAGATGTGCGTGGTTCCGGTACTGGAGCGGTGGGAATGAATACCAGTGCCTTCCCCGATACTTATCGTTCCTCCTATCCGGATAATGTGCCGGAACCGCTATATTCGCCTATCCCCTCCAAGCCGAGGGTAGTGTCGCGTTCACGTACCACCGGGCCGATTCGCGCCGACTTAAAACTGGTGGTGCTTAATACCGGGCGACGGGTAGATTGTCCTGATAGAGCTAATATTATTATTGGTCGAAGTGATGCGATTACCGGAGAGATGCCCGATGTAGATTTGTCGCCCGATGACGCCCTTGAATTAGGGGTTTCCCGCCGCCATGCCTGTATCACTTTCAAGGAAGGGATGCCCTATATTACCGACCTGGGTAGTACCAACCGCACTTTTATCAATCGGCAGGTGATGATGCGTGGGCAACCGTATCCGATTAAAGATGGTGATGAGGTTCGGTTGGGGAATGCTATTCTAAAAGTGGTTTATCGGGCTGGCCCATCCTAATCGGAAGGACGAAGGATGAAGGATGAATAAAACCAACATTCTTATCTTGTAGTTGATTTTTGTTAATTCAAACGGAGTAGAAAAGTGGCAAAAACCGTTATTCTTCATATTCTTAATCAAGAAGCCTTCGTAGCCGATATGATAGACCTTCCCGACCCAAAAGACAGTTTTATCCAGTTTAGTAATCCCCGTAAAAGGGATGGGAAACCGATTGGCCTTTTTGAAAAAGACGCTAAAATTATAATGCTCCCCTGGAACCAAATCTTTTTCGTGGAGGTAATGGAAAGTGCCGAAGAACGCCGTAACGTTCTGGACTTCTTCCGCGAATAAAAAGGGTTAGCATGGCTGAGGTTGCTGACGAGGCGCAATTAGTAGAAGCGGCAAAAAAAGACCCCCAGCTTTTTGCCGTTTTTTATGACCGCTATTTTGACCGTATTTATGCCTATGCCTATAATCATACGGGCAGTCAGGCCGAGGCCGAGGATGTGACCGCCCAGACTTTCAAACAGGCCCTGGAAAATATCGGGCGGTACGAGTGGCGAGGCGTACCGATGGCGGCCTGGCTCTATCGTATCGCCAGTAACCTTATAACCGGGATGTATCGCCGCAAACGCCCGACCAGCCCCTTTGAAGACGCTATCGAAACACCCGGTGGCGAACCTTCTCCCGAAGAAAATTTCCTGGATGTTGAACGTAACTCCGAATTAGCCGAGTTGGTGCGGAGTCTGCCGGAAGCCCAGCGCACCGCCATTGTACTGCGTTTTTCCCAAAACCTCTCCTATGCCGAAATCGCCGAGAGCATCGGGCGCACCGAGGGCGCAGTCAAGCAGCTCATCCACCGCGCCCTTGTGACCCTCCGCCAACAAATTCAGGGCCAATAACGGTTGCTTGTTGTCGGAAAATCTAAAACCCACCTTGACACACTAAAAGCGGTTGAGGAACGCGCCGAAGCTTTTATTTAAAAATTGCACAGATAAACCCCCGGCCTAATTATAAAAGGGACACTCAAATCTTTTATTCCTCTATATTGTGGGGTTTCTTTTGCCAGGAGCTAGTCGGGGTTTCTCTCCACGCCATCCAACCTAAAGGTAAGTCGGCAAGTCCCGCGATTGTGCCATCTAACTTTAAAACTTCCTCCAAAGCTACTACCCAGGTGGGAGCGGGTTACCAAAATATAACTTAAAGTGGTTTTCGAGCTTTTATATATTGAAAAGCCGAATGAGCAGGGTCTAACTTAGACAAAATCCTGGCAAGGTTAGTTGGAAACGGATAGTAACCTGTACCAACTGCCTCTATCACTTCAAAATTATGAAGTCCCAGCAAATCCTTGAGTGCCCGGAGAGTGTAAAGGCGAGTGTGAAGCATACTGACGTGCTCGATTTGCTCTCCACAGTGAAAAGCGAAAGGATTACCAATTGCCGCATCTTTTTCGGAAAAATTTGTCATAGGGAAAGGCTGCCATCCCATAAACAATGCTCCAATATTATGCCAGCTTGACAAGTTAGCCGTACAAACCATGAAGAAGCCGCCAGGTTTTAATACCCGGTAAATTTCTGCCAGAAACATGTCCTGATTATTCAGGTGCTCGATAACTTGGTTTGATATTATTACTTCAAATTCATCATTTGGAAAAGGAAAATGTTCATCAGCCCTACCAACCTTCGCCAGAATTCCTTGCTTTATGGCTTTCTCCACCCGTTCCTCAACTACCTCTAGCCCATGGATTTCAACATTTTTCAGGTTTCCGGCTAATCGCAAGGTACTGGTACCATCAGAACACCCTACATCCAACATTTTAAGCTTATTACCACTGGTTACCGCCCTGGTAGCAAGTTCGTCCAAATGTTTATTGAACAGTTCGCTATATAGACGTTCGGCATCAGCCTGTAATGAACCAATATAGCTTCTAAATTTACCCATAAATCCATTCGTAATGTATTCCAGATACCCTGGTTTGTTCCAGGTGAATGAAGATAACAGCTTGATATATTCAGGATACTTTGAATATCAGTAGTCGTCAAACCCCCTCCGAGTGCCACTTCTACGCTCAAGAGGGGGGTGGTCTATCCTATCCGTAGATAATGTTACCCTTTACATCCACCGAAACCGTGAACTTCTTCAGGGCGGTACGAGCCGGAGCGGAAGAAGGCGCACCAGTAGTAGTACTGAAATCCACGCCATGCCGCGAACAGTACAACGTTTGGGAGGAAGCATTCCAGGTCAGATTAACCGGCTCGTGAGTACAAATCCCACTAAAGCAAGTCACCGAACCATCGCTCCCATGCACCAGGAAAGCCTTCTGGCGAGTGTCGGGTGTAGTAATCACCAGGGCCTTGCCCACCGCCAAAGAAGCCGTAGTCGCCAACACTGTACCTATAGTGGAAGCCGCCTTTGTGGTCGTTGCCGCACTTGTGGTGGTCCTTGCCGCCGCCGTACTGGTTGCGGTGGCATTGCTTGATGCACTCGTGGTGCTGGTCGTTGCCGCACTGGTCGTTGCCGAGGCCGTTGTGGTGGCTGCGCTCGTAGTGCTGGTTCCATTCACGCTCGCTGCGGTCAAACCCTGATTTAATATATTCACCGCCGAGCTATGTGTCGCTAACTTGATCCCGGTGCCAACCACCGCCCCGCCCAACACCGCTCCGCCCGCTACCCACAAAAACTGCCGCCGCGCCACTGTCCCCGTGCCTGGTTGCGCTACCAATACCGGCAACACCGCGCCGTTAGTTACTTCCTTACGCTGGGTAGCCCGTGACCTCACCACAAAAATCCCCACCGCCTGCGCCACCAGCACCGCCAGCACTATCCCGGCCACCGCCAGCCCAAAACCAGTATCCCGCACGTTATACAACTGATAGCCAATAGTGTGAATAACCCCTAGCCCGAAAACTCCATAAGCCAAGCGTTGCAGATTCTTCCAGCGTTTGCCCTTCAAGTATTTCAGCGAAAGCTGGTTAGAAGTGAACAAAACGGGTAATAATAGCAGGAAAGAAATCAGTCCAACATAATTACTCCAGCCAAAAGTATCAGTGCGGATTCCACCATCTTTGTTTAGAAAGTAAAGTAATAGTTGAGCGTTTTGGAAAACTTGAAAACCGAAAATTGAATGAATAATTATATTTATCCCGGCCCAAATTCCGATATCCCGCCGAATATCCAGATTTACCGGGTTGCGCCGCTTGCGAAACAAATTTATTGTGCCGATTATTAAAGTAAGTGCTATCAATAGAATGCCCGCATAGCCCGTCCCGATAGTAATAACCTCACTAAAATCAGAGGTTGGGCGGTAGATTGCCGCCAGACCACCGACTATCAGGCTGAATACCGCCAGACTGACCTGAGTTATAAGTCGCTCTTTGCCAAATTTACCCTGGGTTTTTTTATTGGCCTTTTCATAGGTCGCTGCCATTTGAATACGTTCCTTCAATTCAAAAAAATAATATTACTGTTTGATTATTTATCCTTCATTGATAATTATTTTGCTTCCTTGTCCACTTCAGTATGCATCCCTAGCCTTAGACCGAACTTAAGGGATACTGAGAATCTGCTTAGAGCTTGTCACACACGTTTCCTTAATGATCTTCATATATTTTGGGGATTGCTTATTAAAGCGGTTTCAGATTATAATAGTGGTGGAGCAATCCAAACCCCCTGGCGTGTAAGTTTTCCCAGTTTTTAAGTATCGAAATTTGGACGTAGTTTAAAAAGTTGCGAGGTTTTTTGCCGCAAGGTTAATTAACCGCGTAACATTGTGTTTATTTAATGTTTAGCCTAATATTAAGGAGAATTAGTCATGACTGTTGAAATGCTCGAAGAAACCACTGAAGAAGAAACCGTAGCTGAAGAAGCTGTAGCCGAAACCGAAGAAGCATCGGAAGAAGTTGCTGCCGAAGAAGAAGCGGCTGCCGAAGAAGAAATTGCTACCGAAGAAGAAGTTGCTACCGAAGAATAATTTCCCGAAACCGACTTGCAGCGAATTCCGTAAGGGCAGACCCGGCGGTCTGCCCTGGTGGGCATACTATCAGTAGATATAGAATTCTGTACTCGTTACTCGTTACTTTCTACTTACTACCGACAAACGATTTATACCAGAGGTGGCCCACCAAAAGGCACTGCATAAGGCCCAACCGCTGCCATATCAATTTCCAGCATAGCAGGCCGACCACAGGCCAGAGCTTTCTCAAAGGTTGCTCGGAACTCGGCAGTTGATTTTACCCGCCATCCTTCCCAGCCAAAAGCTTCTGCCAGCTTCATAAAATCTGTGCCATGCAGATCCACCCCGAAGTGGCGACCAGGATAACTTTTGTCCTGGATATTGCGGATTACCCCATAACCGCCATCGTTGAACAGCAACACCACCAACGGGACGTTCTCCTGAGTGGCGGTTGCCATCTCTCCGCAGTTGACCATAAAACCACCATCACCACATATCGCTACCACTGGCTTATCGGGTTGGCCTAGCTTCGCCCCGATTGCCATCTGTAAACCCTGCCCGATACCGCCACCCGAAGCATGGATTTGCTGGCGTGGTGCATAGGCAGGAATCAGGCGACTGGCCCAGGTGCTACCCGCGATGGTAATATCCCGAACCATAATGGTGTCCCGGCTTATAGTGGCGTTAATATCATCGCAAATTTGGGCGTAAGGGCCAAGTGTCCGACGCAAATTCTCCTGACAGGCTTTTCTAATCTGTGCTATTTCTGCCAGAAAGGCCGGGTCGGGCTTAAATTTATCTTCTAATGTATTTACTAAACCAGCTAAAGCAAACTTTGCATCGGCTGCAACTCCGGCTTTGATAGGGTAGTTGCGACCTAAAGCCAGACGGTCAACATCAATTTGGATAATATTTTTTGGTAGTGGTAATTTCCAGTTCCCGGTTTCTTGCCCCCGTAATTTCGTACCAACCGCCAGCAGCACATCACAGGATTGGATAAACTCCCGCACCGCCGGATTTAGACCATAAAAACCGATGCAGTTGGGGTGGTCTTCGGGGATTGCGCCGCGACCAGCCTGACTGGTCAAGACCGCTGCTCCTAGTAATTCGGCTAATTTAGTAAGTTCTGCATGAGCGTCAGAAGCAATTACGCCACTTCCAGTCCAAATCAAAGGTCGTTTTGAAGCTAATAGTAAATCTGTTACTTTTTCTAGTTCGCTCATTATAGGAAAAGTCAAACCATTTTCCCGCACAGTAAAGTCAACCTGATTTAGTTGGTTTTTTTGAATATCAATAGGTATTTCAATACTTACAACCCCGGATGGGCCTGTAATTGCCTCGGAAATTGCCATTTGTAGCGTTGAACCAATATCCTCACTTTTGCTGATACGGTAGGCCGCTTTAGAAATAGCCTTGAGCATGCCAAATTGGTCCTTGGCTTCGTGGATGTACATTTTGCCCTGGTCAAGATAAGCCGAGTCAATCTGCCCGGTCAGATGCAGGAGGGGCGTTCCGGCGGTTTGAGCCTCGATAAGTGCCCCCGCCGCGTTACCGGCCCCCGTTCCGGTGCTGGTAATTGCTACCCCAAGTTTGCCAGTAGCCCGCGCATAGCCGTCCGCCATATTGACCGCGCCCGGTTCACTACGGTTAGTGACAATCCTGATACCACCCTGTCGGGCAATCGCGTCATAAATCGGCATATTATGGATGCTAATAATCCCGAAAACGGTATCTACACCGATAGCCTTCAAAGCCTGTACCACCACGTCCCCGCCCGTTTGCTCCCCGCTCATAGTTACTCCTGTTATAGCCTTATATTTTGTAATATTCATAAAAATAGTGGATTGGGCAATCCAACTGTAAAATTCGGTAGGGAAAACATTGGTCTATTGCATCCAGCGTTTGCGCCTGTGCCACTTCATACAGAAACCTGGTAGCCAGTTCGTTTTTAACCGCGCCCGTGTAATCCACAAATTGCCCCCAGGTCGCCAGAAATTGATATTCGGAAGGAACAGGGTGGGCAGTAGCAATATATTCGGGTGGATACAGACGGAGGTAAGCCTCAAGGTTATACATCCAGGTTTTACCTCGCACCGCCTCGGCCCAGGGTTCGTGCTGCCGAATATGGCGATACATCTCGGTCAATTCCTGTTTACGAACAGCAATACGCGCCCTGCCCAAAACCCCTGTCTCGTCCCGGTTCTTGAAGTGGTTATTTACAATGTTGGTTTCGCCCAGACGATTGTAATAAAAACAGCCGAAATAATTATTAATATCGGGAGTTTCGGCCTGACGTTTCCGGTAAAAGCTATGCGCGACCTCTGCCGGGGGCAATTTGCCGTCAAGTTTAGCCACAAACTCCTGCCAGACCGGGTGGTCAGAATTAAATTCACGGTCTATCAGAAAACTTGCATAACAATAGCTATAATCCAACAAGATTTTGGGCAAATCCTGACCCGTCAAAATCATCATTCGCTCGGCAAATTTTAATTGAAACTCAAAAACCCCTCTGGATAAAAGCAACTAAACGTACCTTCCCGTTCCGCCCGCCACGTCCAGCACCGCCCCGGTGATATAACTGGCCCCTTCTGCCACCAGCATAGCAATCGCATGGGCTACCTCTTCGGGTGTACCAAAGCGATTCAAGGGGATATGTCTCTTTTGGGCTTCCTGTCGAATCCATTCGATCTCGCTCATAGTTCCGCCCTGCTGCTTATAACTCTGGAAGCGGGTTTGCCATTGCCCGCTCATAATCGTACCGAGGTTTATACCGTTCACCAGAATATTGTCGGGGGCGAACTCGGTGGAGAGGGATTTGGTCAGGTTCAGGATTCCACTCCGCATAGCACTGGTCGCCACCATATGCGGTTCGGGCTGGCGGCTCAAAACGGCGTTAATATTCACAATCCGCCCACCACCCCGCTCTTTCATATAAGAGTAAACGGCCCGCACCGGGTAGATAATCCCGAAAAACTTTATCTCAAACTCCGCTCGCCAATCGGCATCACTGGTCTCCTGAAAAGTGGTCAGCCTCCCCCGTCCGGCGTTGTTGACCAAAATATCCACCCCGCCCCATTTAGCTACCACCGCCCCCACAAACTCCCCGACCTGGGCCTCGTTCAGTACATCGCAGGGGTAGGCCAGCAGTTGCGCCCCGCTAATCTCGGCTTCTAACGCTGTCGCCGCTTCCTGCAAACGAGCCTCGTCACGGGCACAAATCGCCACCCGCGCCCCTTCCGCCAACAACAATCGAGCGGTTGCCAAGCCAATTCCCGAACTGCCACCCGTCACAATTGCTACTTTATCTTTTAGCCCAAGATTCATAATATTGTCACCACAGCGACACAGAGGCACAATTTTATAAATGTTAACCGTGTCTCTGAGCCTCTGTGGTTAAGATTTAAAAACACGGCACTCGGCACTTTCAACTCGGTACTCCATAATCAGGCTCACCCGCCATTGCAGCACGGACTTCGGGAGTGGCGGGGCCGCTCGTTCCCCACAACTCCATCTTTTCAGGAATTCGTTCCCAGACCTGGGGTTGGTGGGTAGCCTCGTCAATTTTCTGCACCTCGGCGGTATATTCACAAACAAAGCCCGCAATATCGCCGAAATAAGCGAAAACATTATTACCCGGCCCATGCCGCCCCGGCCCCCAGAGCGGATTAATCCCCTTGCGCTTGAGGTTGCCAATACCGCGCATCACCTTATCAATATCGGGCAATTCGTAGGCTACATGATTCAATGAGGCGTAGGGGTGGCGGTTGAAGGAAATACAATGGTGGTCGGAGTTGCAGCGCAAGAAAACCATCTGCTGTTCGCTCCAATCCGAAACCCGCATCCCTAGAATCTCGGTGTAAAATTTGGTAATACCCTCAAAATCGGGCGTGTTAAGCACAACATGGCTGATTTTGTTGGGGCGCACCACCGCCTGCCAATCGGCCTCACTCGCCTTTTCGACCTCACAGGACAATTCGATACTTCGCCCATCACTATCCACCAATTGCAAGCCATAGCCCCCGCCCGGTGTAGTTAGCAAACCCGGCTGACGGTGAATCCTTAATCCCTTTTCGGATAGTTCGGCGGCGGCGCGGTCTACGGCTTCAGGACTTTCCAGACCAAAGGCCAAATGTTCAATCGCCCGGCGTGGCCCCGGCAACAAAGCCAAAATAAAATATTCGGCTCCGACTCCCCGCAGATAAAAACCGCCATCCTGCTCCGCCACAAAATGCAGACCCCAGCTATTCTGATAAAAAGTTGCCAGGGCTTGAGGGTCGGGGGTGCGCAGGGCAATATGGCGCAGGTGGGTTAAGTTCAGGCTCATTTATCTTGACCTCCCAATTTTTCGAGGAAAGCTTTTACAGATTTATTAAACTGTTCAGGTTGTTCCAGATTGCTCAGGTGACCCGCCCCACCAATAACGGCAAATTTTGCACCAGTTACCGCCTGATAAATCGCGTGGGCTTCCGGGTGGGGCGCAATCGTATCTTTATCACCCCAGAGTATCAGGGTTGGCACGTTAACGGTGGGCAAAACGGCGCGAGTATCCGCTCCATCCAGCGCAATAGCGGCGTAGCGATAGCCTGCCGGGTGAATCTGGCTGACCATCGCGGTAACCTCGGCGACCAAATCGGGAGGGGCTTCAGGTGACAGCAAAGCCGGGCCACGCTCTCTGGCGATTTCGACGGGCGACATTGTATCTATGGCTTTCAGGCGTGCTTCCAGCCGGGTTTTGCGTTCGGCTTCGGGTCGCGCCCCACCGCCGCAGTTGGTATCAGCCAGCACCAACGCCAAAACTCTCTCGGAATGGCGACGATAGAACTCCTGTGCCAACACCCCACCCATCGAAAGCCCCATTATAACCACCTTTGCCAGTTCCAGTTTGTCCAGTAACCCCACCAGATAATCGGCGAAGTCAGCCATCATGACCGGGTTGGGTGGGTCGTCGCTCTGCCCATAGCCGGGAGCATCCCAGGCAATTACCCGATAAAGGTCGGACATCCCCGCTAATTGATGTCGCCAGGAGCGCGAATTGGAGCTGATGCCGTGCAAACAGACCAGCGCGGTTTGGCCCGCTCCGGCCTCCTCGAAATAGATGTTTAGATTCTTAACGTTAACAATAGGCATCTAAAATCCAAAGTCCTTCAATTTTTACAAACCTAACCCCTTGCCAAAAATGATTAAGGGCGGACAGATTTTATTAAAAGTTAGGAAGTAAGTCGGGTTTTTAACCCCTGCCCCCGCCCCCTAATAGGGGGGCGGGGAGTTCTTATTTCGTTACTTTTTTGCTACTTCGTAGCAAAAAAGTAACATCAAAAGTTTTATTCCCCCTTCCCTGGTTCAGGGAAGGGGGCTAGGGAGTTAGGACAACCTCTAGAAACTCGCCACTTCCACCGTTTCGTCCAGCTTTTCAGGCTGATTGGTTTTCTCGGTAGCTTCCTGAATAATTTTTTGCTGGCGAGCGTATTCCACGTTCAGCATTTTGCGGAGGCGAATAACGCCCACATCGGTCTGGGAGAGGTGTTCGCCCAACCGCGCCCGCACCCCGTCCATACTCTCCAGCATTGCCCGGTCTTGCTCCAATACGTTCCAGTGGCGTTTTTCCAGGCGATACTTATACAGATTGCGCCACAAAGTCCGTTGCCAATCCGAAACCTTGCGGTAGCGCAGGAAATAGGCTTCCATTTCGTTTTCGTCGTTGGGAGTAATAAAACCGAAAATCCGCAACGGCCCGCCTGGCCCGGCACTGGGGGGATAGGGAATATCCAACCGACACCAGACCGTCCCGGTATCATACAACTCTGTCCAGTCAAAATTGATCCCTTTTTGTTTCTCGCGCTCTACCCTATAACCATTCGGCAAATCTTTAACAATCATGGTGTCCTGCTTTGAACCGAAACGCAGAGTATAGGAACGACCGTGCAGGAAGGGGGCGTGCATAGGGTCGGCTAGATTGTCCAGAGCCAACAACCAGTTGGTTTTCCAGTGGGCATGGCAGATAAAGCCCGTCCATTCAGGGTTTTCCAACTCTTCGGCGAAGGTCAGGGGCGGCGGGGGGAACATTGCAGTATCGCCAATATAAGCCCATATCAGGCCAATACGCTCCTCGGTGGGGTAAAAACGCACTTTTAAGCGTTTCTGCAAACGGCTATCCTCACCCTCTGCCGGAACGCGGGTGCAAGCCCCTTCGCTATTAAAAGCGATGCCGTGATACCAGCAGGACAGGTCGCCATTTACCACCTCGCCCAGCGATAATTTTGCGCCCCGGTGCGGACAAAAATCTATAAAACATTGGGCCTTGCCATTACCATCTCGCCACAAAACTAGATTTTCGCCCAGGGCCTTGATACCAATGGGCTTCTGGCCTAGCTTTTCGGCGGGGAGCATTACGTACCAGCGATTGCGTAGGCCACTTTTGAGCCCTTCTTCTACCCCTACCCGCTTGTGATTGGTAGCCATTTTCACCTCCTAATCGGTTGTCGGTTTAACCTAACCCCCTGACCCCTTCCCTGGCAAGGAAGGGGGAATAATTATTCTTGCTCCTATTTAGTAGCCTTTAACTTCTTTGCGGGCTTTTTCCATCGCGCTTCCCGGCGGGTAGTCAGGCAATTGAGGGCGAGGTGAACCTAGCATTACCAGCATCAGGCAGTCGGCATCGGTATGGTTGCGTAGACCGCGATACACTCCAGCAGGGGTATAGGTCATATCACGCGCGCCAATTACCCGTTCGCTTTCCACGCCATCTTCTTCCCAGATAATCGTAACTTCCCCCTGAATCACAAAAAAAACTTCCTCTACGTCGTGATGAATATGGAGCGGCCCTTCGCAGCCAGCGGGCAGGAGCATGGTGCTAAGGGTAAAGTGTTCGGGGGTAATCACATTGGGGTCGTTGTGCATGCCTGTGCCGCCCCCGCCGAGATAACGAATCTGGGCGCGGCGATAGTTAGGCGATACTTTGGTCTGGAAATCCAGTGCGCCCCAATCTTCCTCCCTGCTTGCAAATTTTACAGTGTATTTATCCATTCGTTCTTCCAACGATTGGGATTTTTCAGCCGGAACTGTCATATTTTTACTCCTTTTGTTATGAGTTTTGAGTTAGTAGATATTTTAACTCATTACTTTTCAACATCCTGTATATCCTGTTCATCCTTGTGAATATTCGACCAACCTAACCAGGCCGAAATATCCAGTCCAGCCTGACGTACTAAACGAGCCACCTCACTATCCACGCCTGGTTGCGGAAGCACCGCAGCAGGAGCCGAGATGTTTATCGCCGCCACCGCATTGCCGCTAAAGTCGCGCACTGGAGCCGCCACCGAGCGAATGCCTAATTCATATTCCTCATTGCTAAAAGCCACCCCCTGCAACTGAATTTGCTGCAACTCGGCCTTGAATCTAAGCGGGTCGGTGATAGTAGTGGCGGTAAAAGCCGTTAGTCCACCATTCAATAGAGATTCTAGCACCAGGGGCGGTTGGAAGGCCAGCAATACTTTACCCATAGCGGTGGCGTGGGCAGGCAAACGCGAACCAACATTTACGTTACTGGCAATCGCCAGCCGGGTTTGTACTCGCAAAACATAAACTACCTCTAACCTATCCAGTAAACCCAGATGGGCCGAAGCCCCGCTACTATCCCGAAGTTGTTCCAGGTAGGGCCGGACTATTTCGGAAAGTTGCAAGCTGTGGAGGTAATCGAAGCCCAGTTCCAGCACTTTGGGAGTTAGGCGATAGCGTTTGCTGCCCGGTTCTTGCTGTAAATAGCCCAACTTTTGCAAAGTATAGACGAACCTGAAAGGGGCGGTGCGTTGCCAGCCCAGCACAGTAGCCAGCTCGGACAGACTCAAGGTGGGGCGTTCGGCGGTAAAACAGCGCAACAATTCCAAGCCCCGCGCCAACGAATTAATCATGTAAGGGTCGTCTGGCCCATCCACCGCTAATTTTTCGATATTCTCGGCTAATTGAAAGTTGGACATAAATAAGAAAACCTATTTCGTAGGGACAACCCTTGTGGTTGTCCGGGTAGACACGGGGGTTTACCCCTACCCGATAACCGCCTAGTGAAAAACAAATCCGCCATTGACTGGTAAAAGCTGCCCGGTGATAAAATCCGCGTCGTCCGACAGCAAAAATACCACCGCCCCGGTAACATCTTCGGGGAACTGCTCTCGTTTGATGGCTCGTCCTTCTATGTAAAGTTGGTGGCGGGCAGGAGCGACATTCTGGGTGGCTTCGGTAAGGGTCAGGCCGGGAGCAATGGTGTTAATTGCAATATTATAGTCCCCCAACTCTCGCGCTAACGAACGGGTCATAGAGATAATCGCCCCTTTGCTGGCGACATAATGCAGCAGCACAGGCGCACCCCACAAAGCCGTATCCGAGGCAATATTAACAATCTTGCCCTTGCCCTGCCCCTTCATTAGCGGCACAATCGCCCGAATCGCCAGCCATGTCCCCTTAACGTTGACGTTCAAAATCCGCTCGAAAGCTTCTTCCGAAATCTCGTCAAAACGTTTTCCGCCAATGTTGGAGGCAATAGCAGCGTTATTCACCAGACCATCCACCCCGCCCCAACGAGCCTGCACAATTTCCGCCAGATTCGCCAGACTTTTGGAGTCGCTAATGTCGGTTTGAACAGCGATTACGTCCGCCCCGGTTGCCTGTATTTCGGCAGCGGTAGCGGCCCCAAGCTCATCATCAAGCTCGGCAATCACCACATTAGCCCCTTCCAGGGCAATACGTTCGGCAAAAGCCCGCCCCAGGCCACGTCCGCCCCCGGTTACGACAATCGTTTTACCCGCCAATCGGCCCATAAGTTGCGGTTGCCTTTCTCTCTGCACGCGCCAAAGGTTTGACGAAATATTCGGTTAGGGTTGATTAAAATCTGAAAGTTGTTACGCAGGTGAAGCAATGTTACGAATACAAAACATCTGCTACTAATTTTACAAGCAATTTGCGCCTTGTCAAGGTGTTTGGTTGTGGGTTGTTAGTTATTAGTTGTTGGTTAATAGTCAAAGGTTAAAAGTTGCGGATTTGACCTAACCCCCTAGGCCGCTTCCCTGAATCAGGTTTAATGGGTGACACCATTAGGTAAATTACGACCGCTCGGCGATAAATCACCGAGCTACTTTAACGAAGCCAGCTCAAGCTGGCTAGAAATCGCCTAATTACCCATATAAAATAGGGCTTATTAGCCCCTTGATGAACTTTTATAAAATAAACCGTAAATAAAATAATTATTGAAATGCGCGGGACTGAAGCCACCGCGCTAAAAGAGCCTGTGTTCTTAATATGCTCTCTTAGCCCGGTGATTTATTACCGGGCAATCCTTTATACGGATTTAATAGTTAAAGTTCATAAAGGGGCTTCGTTGAATTAGCACGGTGGCTTTAGTCCCGTGCGAGCCAAAACTTTAAATATTCATGTCACTACATAAGTCTGAATCCGGAAAGGGAGAGTAATACTTCCTAATTCCTAATTCATTTTTCTTTCCCTACCCATCCCCCAACCCAAATCCCCTATTCCCTGATTTATTCATCCTTCATATCCCTCATCCTTCATCCTTCCCTAGTACCATTCTCCTATGACCCTGTACAGTTTGTGAATAAGTTGTTATATTTAAGTTGTATTCTGCCTTAATTGGCCCGTGCAAATTCCCCACACTCCTACCTTGCAAGCAAGGTCACTGCCCGACCCTGCAAAATCCGGTAACAATCAAGCTTCTCTACACAACAAATTACCTTTTAAGGGGGTGTGATTCTTGGAAAAACTGCCAGAATATTTCGATGTCAGTCTGGGACAAATAGAGCAGAATGGGGAGATTAAAAGCGAAACCTTGCGAGATAAGCAAGAAGAAGGGCAAGGTTTGGTTGAATACGCTTTGATATTGTTACTTGTAGCAATCGTAGTAATTTCCATTTTGATTTTACTCGGCCCAGGAATTGGGCGCATGTTCAGTTCTGTTCGTACTGGTATCAGCTAATTTTTTATCCCGTTTTATTTTTCTTTTTCCGAGGCTACCTTCCGGTAGCCTCATTTTTTTTGACAGGAAAGGTGAAACATAGCTTTACCTTGATTGCTAGTTGACACCCATAAGCAAACCTTACAAAATTGAGTTGACCAAAACCAATCTACGTAAAGGAGGAACTTATGAGTGCCGAATGGATTATAACGATTTTTGTAATGATTGACGACTTGATGGAACAA
>JBBQZS010000030.1:0-86750 GCA_038207495.1 Chloroflexia bacterium | reverse complement strand
TGAGTTCAAAACTACTCATTTACTACTTGGTTCAGAGCAAATTCTATCAAAGGGAATTGCTCTAAATCTGATTTGAAATGGCTTGTAAGTAGATTTTGAGCTCAAATATTTTAGAACTTTTGTATTTGTTGGAGTCGATGGACCCAGAGGTCACCCCTACTTAAATATCTAAAGCCTAGCGGGTATTGCCAATTCGCATTGATTTAACCATCGTGGCTAGGTCTGCTTCGTAAGAATCCACCAGTGAATTGACTACCGAAGCATCCGGGCTGATATAAACTACTCCTACTAACATATCCGCTCCAACGTTGCGGAAATAGATTGCTCCCCTTGAACGGATTAATTGTTTATCGCCATCGGTTCTGACGGTAAAATCAGATTTCTTCAAATTATCACTATCTACTGGTAACTCAATACTAACTTTCTCACCGAAGGCTGGTAATAAAACCTTTTGGAAGCGTTCAAAAACCTTGCCATAAGCTGCCCGCCATTGGTTCTGGTCAGGTGTGGTCGTGCCGGCGGGGAAGGCTCCTCTTACTACCCCTAAATGGATAGTAGCTTCGGATGAACTTTGTCCTAATTGGCCCGGTCGGGGGGAATTAAGATAAATTCCAGGGTCGCTTTCATTTGGGAAACCTTTAATGGCCCATTGCCAGCGTGCCGGGAAACTGCCAATCAGGGTAACAACCGCATTCTGTCCACCGGTCAGGCTGGGAGTAGTCCAGTTGGTAAATGAAAGGTAGCTGCCCTTGGTTTCACTTGAATTCGGGGCAGAGGTAATCAGGTTGGCTTTGGCAACCCCTTCAGTTATCTGGGGAGTAGCCGAAATTATCGGCACAGCGGTGGTTACTCTTGGCGGATTAAAGGTCATTGAACTCATCATCTGGCGCAGCGGGTCTTTGAAACGAACAAACTCGGCGGTGGGTATCAAGCCCGACAAAAGATAAGCTTGATTTGCGCTGGCAATATTAACCTGGGTCAAAAGTTCAGTAACGTCTTGCCCGTTGTTGTAGCTAACCTGATTCAAACTTACTTCGCGGTCTAGCAAGTTGAGCGACTCTGACTGACCCTGGGTGCTAGCACCCGCTTTTGCCTTGATATCACTGAGCCGCTTTTCAATCAGATTAGTGGCGTTTGGCTGAAGGTTTGAAACTTTCTCGGTCGAAACTGAGAGATTAATATTTTGAAACGAGGCTGGCGCATAAGTCACCTTGCCGGGTTCAGTGGTTTTAATCCAATCCGACAAAACGCTTACCGTTATAAAAAGCGATGGTTCGCTATCCAACCGATAGTTGCTAATCGCCAGGGTCGGAGTAGGAGTTGGTGGTGGTGGACCATCTCCGCCACCACAGGCGGTCAGAACCAATGAAGCTAACATCACCAAACCCAGCAATCCGGCAAATCGTCCTCTGTAACGTTTGTCATTGGATACCCATACCATAAAATAAAAACCTCCAGCATTTCAATGAAAAGGTAACCCTGGTTAATTATCTGTGCCTACTTATGTATAGCTGATTATTGTCATATTAGCTCAACTTTCCATAATATGCAATAGATTAACGCAAAGCTGCTTTTGCTTTCGTTGTTGGTTATTGGTTTTTAGTTTTTGGTTGTTGGTTCTATGTATTATGCGAGTCTTTTATCGCTATCTATTTTAAATTATTTTGCCAGACCCCGCTAATAAAAGAGGCTTTGGCATCTTCTCGGCCAAGATTACCGAGCTTGAAATTATCCTCAATCGTGCGTAGCAAATCGTAATGGGTGTAGCGGGTGTTGTTAACACTGCCGGGTTTGATGGGTTCGCCCAAAAGCACGGTGTAAATTTGGTTGGTACTTCCTTCTAATCCTTCGTCAAAAGTGACAACAACCAAAGTTCCAGCCGAAAAGTTTTTATTATCCTGGAGCGGGGTTAAGAAGCCCTGAAGCCATTTTGCGGCAAAGCGAATCCCGGTATCATGTCCATCGTTGTCCATATCAGGAATATAGAGCGAATATTGGGGCAAATTGTTAGACGCGATATCCTGACTCAGTTGTTGGGCGGATACAACTTTGGCACAACGGGTCGGGTTATTTTGTACGTCCACAAACGAGAGCATCGGCGTATGTTTACGTACATAACCATTGGAAATTATTCCTTTATAGCAGGGATTGTTGGGGTATTGTTCGGCATAAACTTTCCAGCTAATCCCTTTGGCCTCTAACAAATCCACAATATTGGTTTTATCCAGATCGGTTTGCCCATCGCTGGTAATGCCAAAGGTGCTTCCGGCGGTCAGAGCCAGATAGTTAGGGTAGGAGGGGTGAGTAAGGGCGAAGAAATTGCTCAGGTTAGCCCCTTTGCTGGCTAAATCTTTCAGATAAGCCTGGGCCATCGCCGCTCTGTAATCAGTATTTTCCAGAACAATAATAAACACCTTATCGAAGGCTCGGTCACTGGTCGGGGTAGTCGCGACAGTGGTTGCAGGGGAAGTGGGAATGGGGGTTGCGGCTAAAGTAGTGGTTGGGTTGGCGGTTGTGGGTAGCGGGACGGTGTTATCTGGTTGGGCCGTAGTGATGTTTTGGCTAGTTGTAGTAGGGTTGCTAGTTGGAGTTGTATCACCACAGGCACTCATAATCAGTATAAGGATGATTAACAGACAGATTGCAGTCGATTTTTTACCCAGGCTTCTGCACCTGGAAAGTTTAGATACAGAACTCAATTTTCCTTCTCTTTCTTGTTTTAGTTAAGGTCTCCCTGATATTATACGCTCACTTAGAAGTTATAGCCATTGGGTGATGAAAATCTTTTGTAAAGAATGCTGGGTTTTAGCCCCTTGACAAACTACCTACTAGATGGTAGAATATTCTCTATGAGTGAGCAAGTAAAAACCGAAGTAAATATTTTAGAGGTGGCCCAACGCCTGATTCAGCGTGGCGGTTATAACGCTTTTAGCTATGCCGACATCGCCGACGCGGTAGGTATTCGCAAGGCCAGCATACATTACTACTTTCCCAACAAAAGTGACCTGGGCCGGGAAGTGATGCGCCGCTACCGAGCCGAAAACAAGGCCGAACTTGCCCGAATTGAGCATGAAGCCGTTAATCCCCGCCAGAAGATGGAACTCTACTTCCTGGGTTATATTAACGAGTTGCGGGAGAGTGGACAGGTTTGTATGGCCTGTATGTTAGCAGCAGACCAACCGACCCTACCCGATGAGATTTGCAACGAGGTTGGTGGCTTTTTCAATGACCAGAAGGTCTGGCTAGAAAAGGTTTTGCAAGATGGGCTAGAGGCGGAGAGTTTCCGGCTGCGGGATGCGGTGGAAGTGGAAGCCCAGTTGATAATTGCGGCAGTACAGGGGGCAATGGTAATTGCTCGCTCCTGTGGTAGCGCGGTGCAGTTTGAAACGGTAGCGGCCCGTTTACTGGATGGCTTAAAGAATTAAATTTTTTTGAAATAATCCTACCTTCTAGTAGGTAAAAATATATTTTAATAAACGCAATATTATAAAAAGTTTTTCTAATGAGAAAGGTTATGGAAATGAGTACCGAAACGTTTAATAAAAGAGTAGTAATTATCGGCAGTGGCCCAGCAGCTCTGACGGCAGCGATTTATACCAGTCGCGCCAGTCTGGATACTACGGTTATTGCCGGGTATCAATCGGGCGGTCAGTTGATGCTGACCAGCGAAATCGAAAACTTCCCTGGTTTTCCCGAAGGTATTCAAGGGCCGGAACTGATGGAGGGGATGCGAAAACAGGCCGAGCGTTTTGGCAGCAAATTTATAGATGCTAATGCTACCGCCGTTGATTTCTCCGGCAAGGTCCATCGGGTATTTGTTGAAAACGATGTGTACGAAGCCGAGGCGGTGATTGTGGCGACGGGAGCCAGTGCAAAGTGGCTGAACCTGCCGAGCGAGCAGCAATTAATTGGCCGCGGGGTTTCGAGCTGTGCTACCTGTGACGGCTTTTTCTTTCGGGGCAAAGAGATTGCGGTAATCGGTGGGGGCGATAGTGCTTTGGAAGAAGCTCTATTCCTGACCAAATTCGCCAGCAAGGTAACCCTGGTGCATCGCCGCGAAAAGTTCCGCGCCAGCAAAATTATGCAAGACCGGGTGTTCAAACATCCCAAAATTGAAGTATTGTTTGATACTGGGGTGGATGAAGTGGTTGGCGAAAACAAGGTGCAGGGCTTGAAGCTGCGTAACCTCAAGACCAACGAAATCAGCGAACTGCCCATTGAAGGGCTGTTTGTAGCTATCGGGCATCAGCCCAACACCTCGATTTTCCAGGGGACGTTGGAGATGAACGAGCAGGGCTACCTCAAGATTTATGACGAGAGTTCTTCTAATGTTCCAGGGGTGTTCGTGGCGGGGGATGTTTATGACTTCCGCTATCGGCAGGCGATTACCGCCGCCGGAAGTGGTTGCCGCGCTGCCCTGGATGCCGAGAAGTATCTGGAGATGCTGGAAGTCGCCGAGGAAGAATTTGCCATAATGGTCTAGTTCGCCACAAGGGACGCAATGGTTCGTGGGGTACAAAAAAGTACCTAATAATTCTTGAAAATGATTAATAACTGACTATTGAATACTTATTACTGATAACTGCTTAATATTTAGAAGGAGATTATATTAAAAATGGACGTTAAAGATACGATTTTGGTTTATGGGGCCGATTGGTGCGGGGATTGCCGCCGCTCCAAGAAATTTCTGGATGCCAATCAGGTGAACTATACCTATATTGACGTTGAGAGAAACCCCGAACAGATTGAGGTGATGCAGCAGTACAACGGCGGTTTGCAGAGCATTCCAACGATTATTTTCCCGGATGGTCGGGTGCTGGTTGAGCCTTCCAACCCGCTCTTAGCCGAGAATTTGGGTCTGCGCTAAGCTACTTGGCCCGGAGTTGCTGCAAACGCGGCAATAAACTATCCGGGCCATAAATTTCCAGTATTTCCGGTGGTGGAGTCTTTTTCGCACATTCGGCTTTGATTAAATTCCGCGAAATGGTCTCCACCCCACCCCCAATCACCACCGCCTTAAAGGTTTCGTTCTGAAGAGCCGCAATAGCTTCCTCGTCGGTCAGGCAGCCCCTAGCCTCAAATCCTGCCCCCGCTACCTGCGCCAATATACTCTGCATCATCCCGGCGTGTCGCCCTAAAATCAAAATTTTCATGTTAAAAATTACAACCCTCCAATCTAACAACGTTCTTATTCTGCGGTTGCCGGAGTAAAAGTAGGGTCTCGCTCTTCCAGGATATTTTCCATTCGCAATTGGATGAACCGTTTAAATTGAGGATGGGTGAGAATGTAAAATTTATTTTGCTCAATTGCCTTGAAGACTTTATCTGCCACTTCTGATGCCTCCATGCCTTGTAAAATTGCTTGATGTTGAGCCTCGGACACTGGATATGTACCAGACTCGTTGCGAAGTGCAAATGGGCGGTTTCGTTCTGAATCGTTTATCTCGGTTTTAACGAAGCCTGGACAAAGCACTGCCACTTTTATTTTAGCCTCGACCTGAACTAACTGGGCTTGGAGAATTTCGGATAGCCCTACTACGGCGTGTTTGGTAACTCCATAGCTACTAAATCCCGCCCAACTTACCAGTCCTGCCATTGATGAGGTGTTTACGATATAACACTCAGTGTCCTGGGCTAACATTATAGGGACAAAGGTGTGGATGCCATGAACCACTCCCATCAAGTTCACTCCTAGTTCCCATTCCCAATCAGCTAATGTACTTTCCCAGAGGTTTTCAAAAACAACCACTCCAGCGTTGTTAACCAGTAGATGGACCTTACCAAAGACCTCCACAGTACGACGAGCCAGCTCTTCAACCTCAGCCGCTTTGGAAACATCGGTTTTAACACTGAGTATCTGGGCTTGACTATCCAGTGCTTTCAACTGGCTTTCAGCTCTGGAGAGAGATTCGAGGTTAGGGCTGGCTATTACCACTTTCATACCTTCTTTTACACAGCGTTCTGCCAGACTATAACCAATTCCATTACTACCACCAGTAATTACGGCTACTTTCCCTTGAAAATCCTGCATGATTTACTCCTTTATTCTGAATCAGCTTAGGTTGATTTTTAACTCACAATTCTATCCCCGTGGGTATAAACGTTCATGTGGTGGTCGCGGAGGAAGCCAATCAAGGTGATACCCGTTTCATCTGCCAGTTCCAGGGCCAGACTGCTGGGGGCTGACACCGCCGCTATCACCGGAATCTGGGCTGCCAGAGCTTTTTGCACTATCTCAAAGGAGATACGCCCACTTACCAGTAAAACATGAGCTGGCAGGGGGAACTGATCATCCAGAGCCATTCGGCCTATCACTTTATCTACGGCGTTGTGGCGGCCTATATCTTCTCGCAATAATAGCAACTGACCCTCGGCGGTAAAAAGACCCGCCCCGTGCAAACCACCCGTGCGCTCGAAAACGGCCTGAGCCTGTCGCAAGCTGTTTGGCATACTGTAAATAATCTGGGCTGAAACCTTGAAATTATCGGCGGGGAGCGGCGAAATACGGCGACAAACCTCCTCAATTGAGTTTTTGCCGCACAACCCGCAACTTGAGGCCACCGTAAAACGCCGCTCGAATCGCCCACCTTCTTCGTTCTCAGCATCAAACAGGCCGGAAGGGAGGGAATCCATCAGAACATCCACTACATTTTCTTCGGGTAGGCCGTCTTTATCTTTGGCCCGCACTATCGCCTGCACCTGGGTCGGGTTGCTAATAATTCCTTCAGATAATAAAAAGCCCATCGCCAATTCCTGGTCGGTTTGCAGACCGGGGGTACGCATAATCGCCGCCAGACTACGCCCGTTGACCCGCACCTCAAACGGCTCTTCCATTACGATGCGGTCTTCCTGTTCGGAAACCAACCCATCACGCCATTGTTGCACCGTCCAGGTGGCAATTGGCAGGGCTTCACTTTTTTTCAGCCGTTTGGCGGTCAATTTTTCTGTCTTCATAAGTTTTACTTGGCGAACTTGGCGACTTGGCGGTTCAATATTGTTCTACGGTACAGACTCTACAAATTCTACTCTGGCGATAAAGGTTGACTCACCACTCAGGTTAACCCCGGCGGACAGCGAAGTACAAATAGCATAACCGGGAGCGGAAAGCACCACGATTTCCCAACGAGCCCGCCCTAACCCGCCAACTTTGTAATTGCCGACGCTATCGGTGGTAGTGGTAAAAGTGAAAGTGCCGCTAGTTGCTCGAATAACGGCCCCGGCAATCGGCTGTTTGGCCTTGTTCAGCACCCGCCCCTCCACACTACTCGAACCTTTATCCGGCACATTGGGTACCGTTGGTTGGGCCACATTAAAGGCAAAGAAATTACTTCGGCAGCTTGGCGTGGGCGACGGGGCAGGAGTAGGGGTAGGGCGGGGAGTAGCGGTAGGACGCGCCGCCGTTTGGGTCTGGTTTTGGCGTTGCTCAACATCGGCAAGTCTCGACACTACAATGGTTTTATCGGCAACATCCAGGCTTTGGGCTAGCTGATATTTACTTTTGGCAGCCTCAAGCTGGTTTTGGCTAACTTGAACATCGCCCAATTGAATCAGACTATTATAAAGCAATTCCGCCGTATCCCGGTATTTAGCGGAGGAATTTACCGCTTTGATATTGCTGTAAAGAGCGTTCAGACTGTTAGAAGCTTCCTGCCATTGGCGAGAGTCAAACGCAACCCGACCTTTGAGATAAGTATCGGCTTTATCCTTTGGGCCGATTATGTCCGGGTTATTGGGTTCAAGGTTCAGTGCTTTGTTAATCAGGTCAAGGGTGCGTTTGGCATTATCTTGGCTATTGTCCTGACTATCAATCAAAGCTTGTGCCAGGTTGACATAAGATTTAACCAATAAAGGCTTGGCGGCAGCATATGGCCCATCGTTGGGGCTGAGTTTTTCCAGGTTAGCAACAACCTCATCCCACTTTCCGGCATTAAAGGCCACATTCCCGGCGTTAAAAATAGTATCGGGATCGTTACTGGCGTTAGTGGTAGCAGGGGCGGTGGTTATAAGGGGCGGAGTATTATTGGCGGTTACTCCAGGGGTAGAGGTGGGAATGGGGGTAAAAGCCGTGACAGTATTGGTTGGGCGGGGCACAAAAACACTGGCAGTAGTGGGCTCAATAGTAGGGGTAGCAAAAATAACCACAGTTTTGGGAACGGGTGCGTTGAAAAAGCCTGTTACCAGTAAAGTCACCAAAACAGCCAGGGTAATAGCCAGGAATACAACAATGACTATCAAACTGACCAACAATCCGGTACTAACTCCACCGGGGTTACGGCGGGGCGGAGGTGGCGTGTAATAGCCCGTTGGGGGCATACCTTTTTCGTGGTAGAAATCTTCTGAATCGTTCAGCGGGTAATTTCCGGGAGTACGCCCACCTCTTTCCCGGTAATTGTCTGCTTCGTTATCTGGATAGTCGCTGTTGTAACTCATAAACTCCCAACGGAAAAATTAGAAAAAGATTATTAGAACTTGTCCCGATGAAGTTTAACAAAAAAAGCTTTATCGTGCAGAATCTTGCCTCGTGGGCTGGCTGGAAGTAACAAACATGCGCGGAAAAGTTGATCTTCCGCGCACAAGGGGTTAATTCAAGCGGTCAACAATCAGAAATGCCTAAACCATATCTACGTTAGCAACGTTTTGTTTTTCGGTGCGGACACCTTCAGCCAGGCTTTTGTAGAATTTCTCTACCTGGGCAGTTGCTTCGGTAAATACGCCATCGGCCTTATTGCGAAGGGCGTCGCCTCGATTCGCGATAAAAAAGGACTTGCTACCCACCACAATCTTGTCTCTGATGGCCTGTAACTCTTTAACCACCGCCATACCACTGGTCTCAATGCTGTTGGCGGTAGTATCAAAGCCGCCCAAATTTGCTCGTAACTCTGCCATGTAATTCTCCCTTCTATGCTTTGGCGACGGCGGCCTTGCTGGTAGCAAAAGTCCGCCAATGATTAGCTTCCTCCTGGGCCACTTTGGAGAACTCCTTGCAGACTGGTTCTACCTCAGCCATAACCTGATTAACGATTTGCTTGAGTTGAGTAATCAAATCGCGGGCACGGTCCGCCTCGTAATAATTCCCTAGTGAAGCTACCGCCGACTCAAGTTCGTGAAAATAATTCATCAACGCTTGGAGGTCTGGCCCGCCCACTTCTTCGGCCATCTGCTCAAGCTGGATATAATTAACTCGTTTTTCGTCTGCCATTTAAACCTCCATTTTGTATGCCACAAAAAATCAGGGACACAAAAACTGCGCCTGTTAAAGCTTACTTAATGTTGGGTCTGCCATTTAAACAGCCCGGATTTTATCCCGAATTTTTGATAACTGCCTTTACCAGCGCGGAGGTAGAATGGAGAGGTTTTAACGGATAGCTGATAAAATATTGACAATCAGTGTGTCACATTTCCTGACATTGATTGTTTTTATACTGACCTCATTATAATAGAGGTTAGCAGATTCTGCCAGTCCTTTTCCGAGGCAATTTTAGCTATATACCCCAAATTATCTCCAAAATTAGACAATCTACCGTGGAATGGTAAAATAATACCTCCTAAAACTATCTGGAAACAATGCATCCAATCCAGGCTTTTCTAATCCACTACTAATTGGTCAAATTGCCCAGCGTCAATATCTATGCTATAATCTGCCCAAATTGGGGATGGCTTTTCAGTGATGAACCTGTATTTCTTCAGGCAGATTCCGCGTTTACAAACCCTGAACAAGCTTGAGGTCTGATACCAATAACCCACAAACAGGCTGTAACTAGGTTATTTCAATTTCCCTCGCCATTGGCTGCGTATCGGATTTTACCGACAAGCCTATAATTTGATGAATTATAAGACAGACATCTAAAAGGAGGAGCATTTTAAAATGCTAAAATTCAGAAGGGTTAGTCTTCTGGTAGTTCTATCGCTGGTAATGGTTGCACTCATGGCAGCTTGCGGCGACCCTACCGCTACCACCCCCCCGGCGGCTACCACCGCTGCTGCCCCGGCGGCTACCACCGCTCCCGCTGCAACTACTGCCGCCGCAAAGAAGCTCAAAGTTGGTCTCGTTACCGACATTGGTAAAATTGATGACAAGAGCTTCAACCAGGCCGCCTATGAAGGTATTGTTAAGGCTCAGAAGGAGTTGGGGGTTGATATTAAGTATGTTGAGACCACCGACACCGCCGATTATGCCAAAAACATCAAGACCTTCCTGGATGACAAATACGATGTCATCGTAACCGTCGGTTTCTTGATGGGCGATGCAACTATCGCCGCCGCCAAGGCTAACCCAACTGTCAAGTTTATCGGGGTTGACCAGTTCCAGGGCGATACTATTGCTAATCTGACAGGTACTATCTTTGAAGAAGATAAGTCCGGCTTCCTGGCGGGTGCTTTAGCTGCCGGAATGAGCAAGAGTGGTAAGATTGCGGCGGTATTGGGTACTAAATCGGTACCACCGGTGCAACGTTTCGGTGAAGGCTACAAAGCCGGAGCGGATTATTTGCTCAAGAATAACGCCGCCCTGGTTCCCGCTGGTAGCGTTACTACCACGCTGACCTACCACGCAGACGGCAACAATGCGTTCAACGACCCGGTTTGGGGTAGCCAGCAGGCCCAGTCTCTAATCCAGGCTGGCAACGATGTTATTTTTGGTGCCGGTGGTAATACTGGTAACGGTGCTATCGAAGGTGCCGCCGAAAAGGGTGTATACGTTATCGGCGTAGACGTTGACCAGTATTTAACCGTACCGAAAGCCGCCCCCAAGATGTTGTCCAGCGCGACCAAGCTGCTTACCCAATCTGTTTTCGACAACGTTAAAGCGGCTCTGGGTGGCACTTTCAAGGGTGGTAACTTTGTGGGTGGTTCGGGCCTGGCTCCTTTCCACGACCAGGAAGGTACTATCCCAGCAGCCCTCAAAGACGCTCTGAAGAAGGTTGATGCCGGTCTGAAGGATGGTTCAATCAAAACTGGCGTGAAAGTCGGTTAAGCGAACCTGATCCTTTCCCCCTTTCTACATCTTGTTAGAAAGGGGGAATATTTTTGCTCATTTTTCCCGGTTAGCTTATAATAAAAATCATCAACGGTAATATCTGACAATTAATCAATATCATAAGACCTGAAGGCCAATATGACAGCATCTCCCGTGGCAGTTGCACCGCCTCGTCGCAATTTTCTGGTAGAAATTGCCCGCCAACTTTTGTTACCCGTACTTGGAATTATTACGGCCTTGCTGGTTGGGGCGGTTATTATTTTGCTTTCGGGTTTTAATCCATTGGATGCCTACGCCGGCCTTTGGGATGGCTCAATCGGCAGCTTTGAAGATTTAAGCAAGGGTAATTTTGAGGCTCTTAATGGTACCCTGGCAACTACTACCCCTTATATTTTTACTACCCTGGCGGTAGTTTTTGGTTTCCGGGCGGGGCTTTTTAATATTGGGGCGGAAGGTCAGATTAAACTTGGGGCCCTTTGTGCCGCTATTGTTGGAATTAATGTAGGTGGATTATCTCCGTTTTTAGCGGTTCCGCTAACTCTGGCGGGGGGCTGTCTGGGTGGGGCTTTGTGGGGAGCTTTACCGGGAGCCTTGAAAGCCTGGTCGGGGGCTCACGAGGTTATTACCACCATTATGCTCAATTATATTGCCGGGTTTATTACCGCCTATCTGGTGGGTTCGGATGGCCCGCTTAAAGCCGCCGGACGCATGAGCCAGAGCGAGCAAATCGGCCCAAATTCTCGTATTTCCTCTATTGTTCCTAACAATGCTCTCCACTGGGGAATCATAATTGGCGTAATCATGTGCGTGCTGGTTTATTGGGTGCTAAACAAAACACCTTTAGGTTTTGAAATTCGCACTGTAGGGGCAAACCCCAGCGCGGCCCGTTACGCCGGAATCAACGTGCGCTTTATAACGGTAATTACAATGACCATCTCCGGGTTGTTAGCTGGGATGGGCGGTGCGTTGGAAGTTATGGGCAGCCCCAATTTTTTCTATCGCTACAGTACCCAATTAGGGGCAGGCTATGGCTTTGATAGTATTGCAATTGCGCTGGTTGCTAAAAACAACCCCATTGCCGTAATACCCGCCGCGATTTTGTTTGGCGCACTAAAGCACGGTGCCAGCAATATGCAATTTAAAACTTCTAACGCCAGTGGTGTACAGTTACCTGTTGACCTTATCTCTATTATCCAGGCCCTGGTAATACTCTTTGTGGCAGCCGAACAGGTCTTACGTTGGCTCTATCGTTTACGCGCCCAGCAAGGTCAGGAACTGGTGCTGACACGCGGCTGGGGCAAGTCGGAATAAAGGGGAAACACCTAATGGCTCAAACTTTGACGAAAAACAGCACTACCCCTGCCGCTCGCCCCTTAATTTTCTGGTTGCGGCGTTATTCGATTATTATCATTGGGATTGCAGTAATTGTACTGGTGTTTATCTGGCGGACTTTTGTCGGGAAACAGCCCTTCGTGGATACTGTTTCACTGATAACCTTAACCCTGACCTTTTCCACCCCTATCACCCTGGGCGCAATTAGTGGCACATTTTCAGAGCGGAGTGGCGTGGTCAATATCGGTATCGAGGGCATGATGCTTTCGGGGGCATTCTTTGGAGCATTAGCCGCTTCCTATACCGGGCAAGTCTGGATTGGTATTATTGTTTCACCTTTGGCTGGGGCGACTCTGGCCCTGTTGCATGCCGTGTTGTCCATTTATTTCCGGGTTGACCAGATTATTAGTGGCACAGTGATAAATATTCTTTCTTTTGGCCTTACCAGTTATCTGGACAGCTTGACCAAACAAAGGTCTCGCAGCGTTTCAAAACTCCCTGGTATTGAATTCAAAATAGACAATTTACCCTTTAGCATCGGGGCAGTTTCGATACTGTCAATTTTTGTGGTGTTTATTGCTCATTACGTTTTGTTCAATACAGTTTGGGGGTTACGCACTCGTGCCGTTGGCGAAAATCCTAAAGCGGCGGATACTGCCGGGGTAAATGTTTTTAAAGTCCGTTATATCAGCGTACTAATCAGTGGAACTTTAGCCGGGTTGGGCGGAATGTATTTTTCCCTACAAGTATTGGGCGGTTTCACCCAGGGTATGACCGTTGGTACGGGTTTTATCGCGTTGGCAGCGATGATTTTCGGTAACTGGAAACCGTTTGGGGCCTTTGGGGCGGCTTTGCTATTCGGCCTATGTCTGGCTTCCGACAATGTGCTACAAAGCTGGTATGGTAATATCGAATGGCTGCACACCTTCACCCAGGCAATCCCCTATGTCGTTACAATTGTGGTCTTAACCGGGGTTATCGGGCGCAGTCGTCCCCCGGCGGCGGTTGGTACGCCTTACGTTAAGCAGTAAAGGGGTGCTGCGCCTGTGCCCTGTACTCAGGGGGTATGCCGCCCCCAATCTACCTATTTACGTTTCGCGCTCAAAATATAAACCGGGTCTTTGGCATTAAAAAGTTGGGCTAAAATCCCCCCACTATGGTGGCGTGCATCAATATCCTCATAAAGCTCGGCTGGTTCAAAGAGTCCCGAATCCTCAAAATATTGCTGTACTAACCGCACCCGCCCCGCTTCCAGCAAATCCCGCCAAATCCTGACCGCTTTGGTGGGGAACATCCGGTTGGAGAAACTAACTACATAAATCCCACCCGGTTTCAGAACCCGCCCTACTTCCTTAAAGACTTCCACAGGATTGGTCAGATATTGCACCGAAACAGTGTTCAGCACCGCATCGAATGAGGCGTTGGTGAAAGGCAAATCCGGGGTTTTGTTAATATTTTGAACAACATACTCGGTTAACTGCTTGTTTGCCTTTAGTTCCACCTCGTTCATACCCAACCCAACCACCCTGGTTGCTTTATAGCTGGCTGGCAGGTGGCTTTTGTAGCTACTCATTAAATCGAGTATCTCAGCCTGGGGTGGCAAATGCTGGGCGTAATATTTCCCCAGTGTCCCAATAAAGTGGTCATCAACATGCACCACCAGTCGGGGGTCATTATAAAAATTTTCATCCTCAGATTCATCCACCCGCTCAAAAGCCAGAGGATGTTTTAAATTAAACTGTTTAGTGTTATTCGCGCTCATAAAATCTTTCCTTCTACTCCCTAACCATCAATCAGTGGTAAAATGAGGTTGTTGGTTGTATTGTAACAAAAACTACCCGATTGCGTACATTAAAGGCCTTTTAGACTTTTTAATAGCCTTAATCCGCCTATCAACGGCGTTTAATATAATTCTGGAGACCCTATGAATAGCAATGAAAATGAGGGGGGAAACACTCCCCCGCCCGTGCCGGATGAATTTCGGCGCGAAAATCCTTATCAACGTCCGCCAAACCCTTACACTTTCCAACCGCCAGCCGAAGAAAAGCCCAAACCTTTCAACCCCTATAAAGTAGGTCTGGAAGAAACCCGCCGCCCGGAGGTGCCGCCTTTTAATCCCTATGCCCCGCCTCCCCCAACCAACCCCAATCCATACGGGCAGGCTAATCAATATACCTATCAGCAACCGCCAGTTAACCGCGCACCGGTACAGGCTATCGCTCAAGCCCGCCCTACCACTACCCTGGTCTTGATGGGATTAATTGGGCTGGTTTTTGTCTACCAACTTATACGTGAATCCTCCGTTGGCAATGTTTTCTCCTTTAGCGAAGGTTTTTCCATTCAGAATTTACTGGATTTAGGAGGGTTACAAAAAGACCTGGTGCGGGATGGCGAGTGGTGGCGGCTGATAAGTTCGATGTTTTTGCACGCCAGCTTTATCCATATCCTGTTAAACGGTTTTGCGCTTTATATGCTCGGTGGCATGACCGAAAGACTGCTTGGCCCGGCCCGAATGGTGGTAATCTATTTCCTGGGTGGCATTGCCGGGGGACTATTTACGATTTACCTGGGAAATTCTCAGGCTGTTTCGATTGGAGCCAGTGGCGCAATTTTCGCTTTGCTAGGCGGCCTGATTGGTTATCTCTTTCGCCATCGGCTGGCTTATGGACCGGCTGGCCGGGCGCAGCTTAATAACTTGCTATTTAACGCCGTGCTGAACTTTGTCATTTTCGGCTTTATCCCCCAGGTAAACAGCCTTGCTCACCTCGGCGGAATGGTAAGCGGGATGATATTAGGCTATCTGCTACCCCTCTACCGCGCCCCTGATAGAGAAAAAGTACCAGCCAAATTTGATTTACAAGTGTGGCTACCTTCGCTGGTAATGTTGGGGGTAGAGATTGCTTTGATAGTATTCTTTATAAGTAGTGGCCTCAAGGCTTAATATTAGAGGAAAAACGCTTTTGTTTAGTTTTAAAATTGACGACACTCTTGAACTAAGAATCCTTGAATTGCGCCACGCTGAACAGCTTTATGAAGTTGTCAGGGCCAATCAGCAATCTATCGGCAAGTGGTTGACCTGGGCCAATGAAAACTATAGTCTGGAAAACGCCAAAACTTATATCACCGTCGGCCTTAATAAGTTTGTCGCTTATGAAGGTATGCGTTGTGGAATCTGGTTCAATAATGAGTTGATTGGTGGCGTCGGTTTTAATCATTATAACTGGCACTCCCGTAATTCTCCGATTGGCTATTGGATGGCGCAAAACCAGCAGGGTAAAGGCATAATGACCCGTTCGGTCAAGGCTCTGCTGGACTACGGTTTTACCGAAATAGGCTTAAATCGGGTTGAAATTTATTGCGCCACCGATAACGCCAAAAGCCGAGCCGTTCCCGAAAGATTGGGTTTTACCCTGGAGGGGATTCTGCGGGAAGAAGATTGGTTGGGCGACCACTTTGCTGATACGGCAGTTTACAGCATGCTGGCAAGTGAGTGGCCCAGGAGTTAGCCGATGTACACCGACACTATTACCGCAATTTCTACCGCTTTAGGTGAAGGAGGCATTGGACTGGTGCGAATAAGTGGGGAACAGGCTTTGCCCATTTTGCAGCAGATATTCCATAACCCCAGCGGCAAACCCCGCCGCACTTTCGAGAGTCACCGCCTTTACTACGGATATATTTCCGACCCTTCTACCCCTGACGAACCGTTGGATGAGGTAATGGCGGTTTATTTAGCCCCGCCCCGCACCTATACCCGCGAGCCGATGATTGAAATTAACTGTCATGGTGGCAGTGTTCCTCTAGAGCGAATTTTGAGCCTGACTTTGCGGTTAGGGGCGCGTCTGGCAGAACCGGGTGAATATACCTTGAGGGCATTCCTGAACGGGCGGCTGGATTTGGCTCAGGCCGAGGCGGTGCTGGATGTGGTCAAATCCAAAACCGGGCCGGGTCTGGAACAAGCCTTGAGCCAACTTGCCGGAAAATTGTCGCAACGTATCGCCGGGGTGCGCCAGAAGCTTTTGAGTAGCCTCGCCCATCTGGAAGCGATGATTGATTTCCCCGAAGACGATGTTCCACCCGCTTCGGTTGCGCCACAGTTACAGGAAACCCTGATAGAACTGGATGAGCTATTAGCCACCGCCGATGCCGGACAGATTTTCCGGCAGGGAATTCGGGCGGCGATAGTGGGCGTGCCAAACGTCGGTAAAAGCTCGTTACTTAATGCTTTGTTGCGGTCAGACCGCGCGATTGTTACGCCGATAGCCGGGACTACCCGAGATGTTATTGAAGAAACCCTGAACGTGCGCGGCGTACCGGTGGTGTTAGTGGATACCGCCGGAATTACCGCCACCGAGGATGTAGTTGAACGTATCGGGATTGAGCGCAGCCGTCAGGCTCTAGCTAGTGCCGACCTGATTTTGTTGGTGTTGGATAGTAGCCGCCCGCTAAGCCCCGGCGATCTTGAGCTTATTACCGCCGTTAAAGCGGAACTTGATACACGCCCCGGCACTAAAGCTGTGGTAGCTCTAAATAAACAAGACATATCCCTTGACAGCTCTACGTTATATGCAAATGAGGTAGACAGAGAGTTGCCGGGAATCGCCCAGATTAGCATCTCAGCCCAGCGTGGCGATAACTTAAGTGAACTGGAAGAAAAGCTGGCAACTCTGGCGGTAGGTTCGCAAAACCTTGCCGGACGAAGCATTATGATAACTAACAGTCGCCATCGCCGCGCCCTGGAGCGTGCCCGTGAGTCGCTGGTAGCGGCGATTGGCAGTAGTGCCGCCGGATTGCCCGCCGATTTTGCCTCGATTGACCTGCGTCTGGCAATGGAGGCGTTAGGCGAAATTACCGGGGAGTCGGTGCAGGAGTCGCTGCTCCACGAGATTTTCTCTAACTTTTGTATCGGGAAATAAAAGTTTTAACAGGGAGGTTTATGAACGGCTTCGATTTAATAATAAAACCAGATGAAGATGATAGCGAAGCAGCCGAAGTTCTGGTAGATGGTACAATTGACGGTAAGCCCTATCGTTTCCTGCTGGATACGGGTGCAGCCAGAAGCAGCGTTAAGTTTGACGCTTATACCGCTACATTTGAATCCTCGGAAAAAAGCAGTTCCTCCGGGGTTTTTGCCAGTAGTAGCAATGAATTGATTACCGTGCCTGGTATCGAGGTTGGGCCTATTTCAAGGAAAAACTTTACCATAACTCGTACGGCAGAAACCGCCCCAGACTTAAATAATCTCATCGGTATGGATTTACTTAAAGATTATTCCTGCCACTTTTTCTTCGATGAAAATCGGGTTCTGGTTGATAATAAAGATGAGTCTGAGGCTAATTACCCTTTTCAGGAGCTATTTCTGGATAAAAAATATCATCCGTATGTTGAGGTTGGGTTTGGTGAGAGCAAAGCCAACGCGGTTTGGGACACCGGGGCTGGCATAACAGTGGTAGACCTGAGTTTGATAAAAAGACTCCCCGATTTTTTTGAGGAAGTAGGCCAATCTTCTGGGACTGACTCAACCGGATTCAAAATGGAAACCCCTATGTTTGAGATGGCGGCTACCAGAATAGGAAACCAGCATTTCCCAGCGCATAAAGTAGCGGGAGTGGACTTATCGCAGGTAAATTCCACTATCGAAGTTCCGATGGACTTGATTTTGGGCTATAGTACCCTAAGTAAAGCAAATTGGTTGTTTGATTTTCCAGGTAAAAGGTGGGCGATAACTAAAATGCTAGTTGCTGGTTGACCTAGCCCCCTTACCTAGTGCAGAACCACAAGACCTGTTGTGTAAAAGGGGGCTTAACTCCTTCTTTGGAACTGCACTAGCAAGGAAGGGGGAACAAAACTTTTGAGTTTTTATTCTGACTTCGGACTCCTGTTTTTTCATCCATTCCCATTTCAAGGTTGGGGCTGCCAGACCGGTTGATAGCGGGTGTAGGCCATTATAAAAGGGTTGGGTGGCTTATCGCCATACTTGGCGGCATAGACCCCGCCTGTGCTGGTATTATAATCAACGTAGAAATCGCCGTAATAATTAAAGACGGGATTAACCACATTTCGCATACATTGGGAGAAATCCCTGGCTGGGTTTATCCAGCAAGTATTAGGCACATTGCCCTGAGTTAGATAGAAGTAAAAACTACTATTATCATCCGCCCACTTGATTTGATATGAGCCACAGTCATTGCCATGCCCTACCAACCCGGTGAAACTTGCGGTTAATCGCACCAGTGGCTTGTTCCTGACCACCTGATTATTATTAACATCGTAAACCAGAGGATGGAAAACACCACCAATTTCTTCCAACACAGCTAACTTGTTACCTTTCGGGGAAATTGCCGCCGCCGCACAGGTATTCTCGAAAATTTTGAGAGTGCTGATTTCCGTACCGTCAATGGTCATAATCTTACTTTGATTGACGAACAGCCTTTTTTCATCATCAAACCATTGAGGAGTCAGGCCGCTATAATCACGGCTTAGAATTACCGTCTCACGCTTTTTGAGGTTAATAACGGCTGGTTGTCCGGTTAAAATCGAACCAGAGGGCTGAATTGGCCCTGCCAGATAAGTCATTCGGAAGCTGCTAGGCGACCAAACCGGGTTGACCCCTTCGGCAATATAGCTGAAAACTGGTCTTGTGCCAGGTAAGCCGTCTACCCGATATTGATAGATACCATATTTACCGCTATTCGGGCTAAAGCCCACCGCCGCCAGCCATTTGCTATCATTTGACCAGACCAGTTGCCGCCACTGGATATTTTTCTCATCGTTTTTGTTGCTAACCACCACCCGATTATTTCCATCGGGACGTACCAGATATATTTCTCCATCAACTTTGTCAATGTAGGCAATCCACCCTGTAGCACGAACCCCAACAGGGGTACCTGCAATGGTTGTAATCGGGGTAGGAGTTGGTGCTACCGGGGTTGCGGTAGATGCAACCAATGTAGTTATTGGCGCAATCGTAGTAGGTGCAGGGGTCGGGCTGGGTAGTTTTATAGGCGATTCGGCGGTGGGAGAAGCTACGGCAAGGGTAGTGCCCGCAGGTGCAACCGAAGTCACCGGCGCAGCAGCAGTGGTTGGGACATTAACAATGGTGGCAGTAGTAGCCACCGGGTTACCGGATTTGGTGGTAATATTTGGCGATACAACGGCTGCTGTAGGCGGCACAACACTTACTACCACCGTCCCGGAAGGCTCAGGCGTGCCTTGAGGCGGGGTAGCAGTCACATTTGGTGATAATAGGGGGGTTGCGGTTGGCGTAGGCGATTCTGTCAGTGAAAAAGTAGTTTGGGCAACGGCTACACTGGTTGGTTCAGGGTTGTTATTTGGGAGATTTAGCAGCACAAGCCCGATAATGCCAAAAACCACCAGGAAGGAAGCCGCTATAGCCCCACCAAACGCCACTTTATTCCAGCGTTTTGCTACCGGACGGGCGGAATTGCTGCGTGAAGATATAAGAATTTCGGGTAGGGGTTGCGCCTCAACATCGCGCTGGTTGGCCTCGACTTGCTTAATTGAGCTTAAAATTTGGGGCTGCTTTATAGTTTGTAAATAACTTCCCAGCGATTCAGCCACCTGATTATACTGGCTTAGAAGCTGACGACAGCCAGCACAGCTCTGCAAATAACCCTCAACTTTCAGAATTTCGTTGGGGCGGGCTTCGCCATCCTGGTAAAGGGAAATTAAAAGTTCCAATTCCTGGCGGTGGCGGGGGTGTTCGGCAGTGCGGCTTTTATCGCCGGATAGTGGTTGGTTGTGGTTCATAACTGGCCTCCCTTTTCGCCTTCAAGTGGCTCAGTATAACCCTGAACCGCCAAAGCTTTGCGGAGACTCTCCTTTGCTCTGAAAATCTGGGATTTAACGCTGGAAAGCGAATCCCCGGTGATGTCACAAATTTCCTTATAACTGAAGCCATCCATATGTAGTAATAAAGCGGTGAGGCGTTCGCGTCCAACCTCGTCCATCGCCCGATGTAATTCGTCATGCAGGGCGGAACGGGCTTCCAGATTGCCTCCTGGCTCGATTAGCGGGGTATCAGCTAGCCCATCAAATTCATTTTCGGTGCTGTTGCCAGTGGGTCGTTGCCAGAAGGAAAAAAAGCGCACTATTTTGCGGCGGCGCATCTCGCTAAAAGCGGTATTGCGGGCAATAGTATAAAGCCAGGCCGACATGTTATCGGAGGGTTTCTGGAGGAATTCGCCGCTCGTTTCGCTGGCTTCGTGACGACGCAGCAGGTTGCGATAAGCATTGAGGAAGGTATCCTGGGTCAGGTCGTGGGCCGTTTCGGTTTCGCCTACGATAGCATAAATAAACCGAAAGATACGACTCTGGTACTGGGCCATTACCGTATCGAAGTTGGTCGGGTTCCATTCGCTACCAGACTCAAACTCAGAAGTTTGTACTTTGGACATTACGCCAACCGTATTGCTGTTTTGGCCTTCGATTGTAGTTTTATTCCTTTGTAGCCCGGCATGCAAATTTCCAACCGTTGGGCCGGACACAAAGGGCCTGATATTTAGCATTTTGGTTTTTGCCCCGGCAATCGCTTCACGCTTTTTTTGAAAGATTAGCGCGACTCAGCAATAGCAACCCGTGTATTTAAGCTCTATCAACTTCCCCTACAAAAGCTATAATGCACAGGGATGGGCAAAAGTTGCATTAAATTTGTTGACTAATTTACAATCGTTAATAGCCAGATAAATCCCATAAGCCTCAGATAAAGGCAGTATAACAGAAAAACTAGCAAACGAGCATATAGTAAAAAAGGCGTAAGTATTCACCAGCACTATCACCCTGAGCTTACGAAGGATCTTGCTTAGAACATTGAGATTCTTAGCTTACGCTCAGAATGACAAGCTTCGTGAACGGTTACAAAAAGGCCAGTTTGAGCAACCTGACCTTTAAACTAAATATTCAGCTTTTTCTAAACAAGTTCTGAGGGGCTTGTAACGGCCTGGTAAAATATCTACTCAGGCCACTATTATGCCAGGAAACCCCCTGGTTTATTCGCTAGTATTTTCACTCGCAACGGCAACTCCCACACTGCTGCGTTGCCGATTAAAACAATTACTGCAATAAACAGGTTTAGATAGTCGGGGGCGGAATGGGACTGTAGTTTCTACACCACACTCAGCACAAACAATCGCGCTGACTTCTTTTACGTGACTGGAAACGGGAGTTTCTTCAAGCACTATCACTTTTTCTCCCACTACAGGTGTTCCTCCAGTGGCGGCCAGTTGACGGCGCTTGATACGACATTCCGGGCAACGGCTTGGTTCGTTTTTAAGACCTTTTTGTTGGAAAAAATCCTGCTCTCCAGCAGTAAAGAGGAAATTGTTAGTACAATCGCGGCAAGTCAATGATTTGTCGAAAAATTCCATTATTCGTTTCCTTCCTTAACCCGGTTAATCCAACAGCCCAAATTTAATCCTTTGGTTATTGAATTAGTAGTCCCGGTCCCGAACAGGTTGCAAGCAGACAATCGCTCTAGGATGTTAGGTTTTTTGCAAACCTATAATGAATGAGTATAATTCAGGTGGGGCTAAAAAGCAAGAGAATTTCAGGATATTTTTCTACTAATTTAGAAAAGTCCCTTTCTAATTCAATTAAATATTTCACATATGATATATTTATTACTTAGCTAAATTGATAAAAGAAACTCCCCTTCCGGTTTCGGGAGGGGAGTAAAGAAGTTGTGAAACTTACTTGGCGATATAGAAGTTGCCATCAAGGTTGCCAATATAAACTCGTCCGTTTGCTACTACGGGAGAATTTATATTGAACGCGCTACCCGCTGTGAATAATGTTGCTTTGTTAGCAGAGTTAGCAAGTTCTACCTGATAGAAGTTTTTGTCTGCCGCCCCAAAGTAGATATAGCCATCTACTACTGCTACTGAGTCATCTACAATACTTCCAGTATCCACCGAGAATTTGCTTGTACCAAAATCACCTGAGGCAATTGAGATACCAACTACCTTGCTGGAAGCCCCATTGTTGATGCCAAAATAAGCTACATTACCAACAATTGCGGGTGCGCCATTGATTGCTCCGCCAAGACCGGATTTGGTGTTGATAATCCCACCAACATTGTTCAAGGCATAGAATTGCCCACTGCCGGTAGCTACATACAAGACGTTGTTAGCATAGGCCAGATTATTGTAGATCGAGCCGCCTAAAGTAGGTTTAACCCAGGTAGATACCTCGACTCCGCCCGCAGTGTAGGCATAAACTTTGTTATCAAGTGCGCCAAAGAATATATTACTGTCGTAACCAAAGATTGGGCCACCTTTGATTCCATTAGTTATTGGGCTACTCTGCCAAACAGGTGAGCCATCGCTAAGTTTGATGGCAAAAAGTTTGCCCGGTCCCGCAGTGCCAGCCGTGAAATAAAGGTTAGTACCATCAGTAATAGCTGGGCCGGAAATTTCCAGTCCGGTAGCCGAGGCGTTGGGCTGTGACCATTTAGCCACACCGTCCGCCAGATTGATGGCATAGAAGTTACCAGTAGTATCTCCAATATAAACCACACCCTGATAAATCATAGGAGCCGCCCGGAAGACCGGAGGTGTGGCACTGGTGGTGGTGTAGGCCCACTTCTGGTTAATGTCATTCAGGTTGGAAAACAGATTCAGGGCAATTACTCCCTTATTATCAGTCCCAAAGACGGCAATAGTCTGGTCAGCATTTACCGCCGGGGAGCTATAAATCGAGTTAGAAGTGAAGGGATAAGCCCGCACATTATTGGTAATGCCGTTAACGTTGCCTTGAGGCTTGGAACCACTCTTGTTATAAGGAGCCCGGAACTGGCTGAAATCAGTCGGGAAGGGTTGGGCAACTGGTGGCGGGGGGGTAACAGGAGTTTGATAACGCCACTTGTAGTAGTGCTGCCCGACATTGCCCATTTCTACCTTAAAACCTTCAGGGTTGGTGGGGGTGTAGGTCAAAACCCGGCGTTCAAAAAGCTGGGTTAAAACATCGCGTTCTACCCCGGCGACTACCGCCCGCGTCCATAACGGGTCAGTCACCGGGCGACCCAGAACGTAAGTCGGGTTGCCAAAGAAAACTGCACCCTGTACAAAACTGCTACCGTTCCAGATTTGCCCGTTCTGATTGCCAAAAGTAACAAAAACATCGGCAATGTTGTGCTGGGTTAAGGAGTCGTAGCCGCCAATAGTGCGTTGTTCGGGCGGGCTAAAGGTTGAAACATTCCCGGCTTTGTCAATTTTGGAGTTAATAACGCTATTCAAAGCCTGGGGTTTGCCGTTTTCGTTGCCAAAAAAGGTTACGATATTCTTATAGCTGGCATAGGTTGGGGAAATGGCATTAGCTGTCCCATCGTTAGGGTCGCCCGCAATCTGAATGGTGCTAGGCTGCGAACTTACAAAAGTTGCGTCACCATCCTGGCGTGCTCCGGTTACCAGTTCTTTGACCAGCAGCCCGGTTGTTACATAAAAGAGGTCGTTAGGGTTGCCGTTAGGGTTGTTAACTTCCATGCGGGCTTTGTCAAAATATTGCACCTTTCGAGTGCCGCCGTTATAGGACTCGGTGGTAGTCCCGTCCGAACCAACCACTATTGGCCCCCAGGTATAGCCCCGCCCAACCCCTGGAATATCCTGAACCGGTTTGTCCACCCGATTCCAGGTATTGGTAAAGCCGGGGTCATTAAAATTGATCGCGGCAATGGCGGGTGTAACCACCAATACCGATACCAGCATACTTAACACAGTAAGTATGGGTAATACATTTTTCTTCATACTCAACGCTAGTTTCCTTTCTTTGCTTTTACACTAAAGCTTGCTGTTACTTCAGGTAAAATAGGTGGTTCGTTTAGCAGTGTTTCCAGTTAAGATTGTTCCCTATATCTTCCTGTTTCTAATTCTACAACGTTTTAACCCTTTAAAGGTTACACTAGGACTAACAATAAGCCAATGGTCTCAGCCTATTAGGTCATAGGTCTCAGATACAAGACCTATAAAGTATAAAACTTGAGAGTTGATTATCCCTATAAGTCTTTAACTCCGCTCTACATTCTACTTTTGCTTCGCCGCTTTCTGATTTTAGTTAATGGACTAATGGTGTATAATCAGGGCTACGATTTCGGGCAATTTTCTTCTTTTAGGAAGGTATGGTTGAATGAAGAAAGTTTTTCAGGCCGTTTGTGTTTATGAAGACGGTGGACGCGATGAAGCTACGGTCAGCGTAACCAGCGAAGGTAAAATCTTCCAGGTTGCCTGGCAAATTTCTAATGGAGAGACTGACCGTAAGGTTTACGAAGGTGAATCGGCAGAGGATGTTTTTGCTCAATGGTGTGAAGAGTATGGTTTTGAAGCTGTAGAATAATTTCTCCCCCATCCTTTCTATTGAAGGATTTTCGCTTCAGGTCAATTGCCGGGCTCAACCAAGAGTCCTTTTTACTCACCCGGTAAGTTCCAGAGCGAAAGTCGAAGAATTTTCACAAAACAAATTTCCGAACAACAGATGAGAAAATGCGGACAATGTGTTACAATAGGCCCGCATAATACGCACCAAAAAGCGGGATGAAATATATTACTCCTTTATAGAACTAACCAAAAAGTGTTGAGATTTTAATCAAGCCCGTAGCTTGGATTAAGGTGCGCTAAGTCTGAAGGTGGCTAGATGGCAAAAACTTCCAAAAATAATTTTAACAGCCAATCAAGCAAAATTAAAACAGAATTAAAGACTGTCCCCAAAGTTTTTCAGGCCGATGAACCGGATGAGGAAGAGGGGCTGGAATTTATTCCACTCGCTAGCCCGGTGGTTGGGCGGATTGGTGAAGATATTGAAGATGCTTTTCCGGGTGATATTGGCGAAGATGAACCAACCTTTGAGGATATTGCCAAGGCCGAGGTTGAGCTACAAGAATTAGTCGGGGACAGCCAAAAGCTGGAAGGCTCCGGTGCTAATGGGGCTTCTTCAGGCAGTGCTACAGTCGGGACAGCCGCTAAAACTGCTTCGCCTGTGGCTCGCCCAATAATCTATGATAGTATCAATGATTATTATAGTGACGACAGCGTTGCCAGCTATTTGCGGGAAATTGGACGGGTGGCCCTGCTGACTTATGAGCAGGAAATTGAGCTGGCTAAAAGACTGGCGGGAGGCGATGAAGATGCCCGTAACCACCTGATGGAAGCCAACTTGCGTCTGGTAGTCAGTATCGCCCGTAAATATAGCAACCGGGCGGGTGGTTTGACCTTGCTGGATTTGATTCAGGAAGGCAATATCGGTCTGATGCGGGCTATCGAGAAATATCGTTATGAGTTCGGTTTCAAGTTCTCGACCTACGCTACCTGGTGGATACGCCAATCAGTCACACGGGCCATTGCCGACCAGGGCCGCCTGATACGCCTGCCTGCTCACTTAAACGAGCAATTGGGCCGGGTACAAAGAGTGCGCCGCGATTTGGTTTCGCAACTTAACCGCGAGCCAACCCTGGAAGAACTGGCAAAAGCTCTGGAAATGCCCCTGGTGCGGCTAGAAAGACTTCTGGCAGCCAGTCAAGAGGCGGTGTCACTGGAAACCCCGGTAGGTGACGAGGGAGAAGGTACATCCCTCGGTGATTTTATAGAAGACCCTAACAGCCTTGACCCGGTAGCCCAGGCAGGGGTAGAGGCGATGAAGGCGGCGGTGGCGGAGGCGTTGGAAAAGCTGACCCCCCGTGAGCAGCAGATTATCAAGCTGCGCTATGGTTTGGATGAAGGTGGAAGGCCGCGTACTCTGGAAGAAGTAGCGAAGGAATTCGGCATCACTCGTGAGCGAATTCGCCAGATTGAAGCGAAGGTGTTACGCAAGTTGCGTCACCCCCGTATCGGTAAGATTTTGCGGGCCTTCCTGGATGAACAAAGTTGAAGGAGTAATCAGTAACGAATAGCGTGTATTGAGTTAATAAGCATTACTAGGGGCAGACTCCTGTGTCTGCCCTAAGATTTTTAAGTAATACCAATAAATTAACTCGATATTCAGCACTCAGCACTAAAATTATGTTGTACGATAAAGCGAAGATTTTTATTAAAGGCGGCGATGGCGGTAACGGTTCTGCCAGTTTTCACCGGGAGAAGTTTGTACAGTTGGGCGGGCCCGACGGCGGCGACGGTGGTCGGGGTGGTTCGGTATATTTAATTGTTGACTCATCCTTGAACACCCTTTTGCCTTTCAAGCACAAAACCCACTTTAAGGCCGAGTCCGGCGGTAAGGGTGGCGATCAGCAAAAGCACGGTTTTGCCGGTGAGGATTTATATATCAAGGTTCCCCCCGGCACGATTTTCTACACCGAGCCAGACCCTGAACGCCCTTATGATGGGGTTTTGCAAGGTGATTTGGTTGAGGCGGGTCAATCTATTATGGTTTCGCGCGGCGGACGTGGGGGTTTAGGCAACACTCACTTCAAAACCAGCAGCCATCAAGCCCCAAAAGTAGCCCAAAATGGCGAACCCGGTCAGGAACGCTGGTTGCGCCTGGAACTCAAGATTCTGGCAGATGTGGGGCTGGTAGGCTTTCCTAACGCCGGGAAAAGCACTTTACTTTCATCCATAACCGCTGCTACCCCTAAAATTGCCGATTATCCCTTCACAACCCTTGAGCCAAATCTGGGGGTTGTGGTCATTGACGATGATTTTACCTATGTGATTGCCGATATTCCGGGGCTAATCGAAGGCGCGTCGCAGGGTGTAGGTTTGGGTCACGAGTTTTTACGTCATGTGGAGCGTACCCGTTTGCTGGTGCATCTGGTGGATGGAAGTGGACAATCCGGGCGTGAACCCATTCAGGATTACGAGCAAATCAACAAGGAATTGGCCGAGTATAGCCCCGAACTGGCGAAAAAGCCCCAGGTAGTGGTCATAAATAAAGCTGATATGCCCGAAACCCAGGAAAATTTGCCTCGCCTGAAGAAATATTTCCGCCAGCATGATGTAGAGTTTATGACCCTTTCAGCCGCCGGACGACAGGGTACCAAAGAATTAAGCAAAGTTCTAGCTACCAGGCTACAGGAACTTCCTTCAGCCCTAACACCTTTAGTTAAAGGGCCGGATGGGGGTATTCCGGTATTAACTCCCGCTACTATTGATGCCGATGCCTTTACGATTATTCAGGAAGCACCGGGCGAGTTTCGGGTGCGCGGCAAGCGGATTGAGCGTATTATTGCGATGACCCCGATGGAAAACGACGAGGCTCTTGAGCGGTTACAACGTAGTCTGGCGAAATTGGGTATCAGTCGCGCCCTCGAACGGGCGGGGGTTAAGGGTGGCGACCTGGTGCGCTTTGGTCAAACGGAGTTGTTCTGGGAAGATCGCGGCTAAACTTAATAATCTGGTTACTTGCGCTGCTGGGCCTCGCTCAATTATTGAGGGGTCTGGTGGCACTTTTTTCTCCTCTGGTCCTGGATTATACCGAAATGATGCTGGCGGGTGGCTCCTGGCAACTCCAGAATAATGGCCTTGCCGCCGCCTACGCCCCCCCCCTGACCCCCTACCAATTGCCCGGTGTGCAATATCCACCGCTTTTTTTCAGCCTGATGAGCGTTTTCAACTGGCTGACAGGATTTTCGCCCATAGTGGCGGCTCGTTTCTGGTCATATTTTGGCTACGTAGGGGCGGCTGTCATGGCGGCTCTGTTGATAGCTTCTGAGTCAAAAGTTGAAAGTCGAAAGTCAAAAGTTACAAATCTAAAAGCGGAGGCAGAAACTCAAAACTCAAAACTCAAAACTCAAAACTTTCTTTCTTCATCCTTCATCCTTCATCCTTCATCCTTTATTTTCCTTCCTTTCTGTTTCTGGCCCGTCATCATTTTTATTCACACGGCGCGAGTTGACCCGTTGGCTCTGTTTTTTAGCCTTCTGGGAGTGTGGATTTATCGGCGAGGTGGCGATAAAGTATCGTTTTCGCGTTTGGCAATTGTGGCGGTAATGCTGGCTCTGGCGGCATTCACCAAACAAACCTATCTGGTGGCTCCGACGGCTGTTTTCTTTCATCTGCTGATAAACCGTGAAAATCGAATAAAAGCTTTTGGGTTTGGGATTAGCTATGCCGCGGTGGTGGGGTTAGGTTATGGATTTTTCGGACTGTTATCCAATGGCGAGTTCTGGGGAATCTTTGAAGCGGCCCGCGCCTCCCGTTTTATCTTCGACCTTGCGCCGGGAATCGTCGGCTTTTTCGTATTAGACCATTTGCCTCTGCTAATTATCGCTCTGGTAACGCTAATCTGGCAGTGGCGGCGGGGACAAAGATTTTACCCGATTTATGCCCTCCTGGCTGTTTTGAGTTGCTTCACTATCGTCAAGGACGGGGCGATTGATTACTATTTTACCGAACTAGCTTATATTGTGGTTATTCAGATCGGGATTGCGGTGCAATTTCTCTTAACTAACCCCCTTTCCTTGCTAGGGAAGGGGGGAAGGGGGGTTAGGTTTCTTCTTATTATCCAATGCTTGATAGCAATAGGAATGTTGGTAGGCTGGAGTCAGACCAATGCAACTGATAATTTCAGGGCGGCCTATAACGAAGGGGCAAGTTTGGTTACTCAGGCCAAAGCCCAGAACCAACCCGCATTAATCCTGGCGGATGGGTTATTGATTGAAACTGGTCAATACAATAAGGTGGGGGATTATCTAATTTACTCTATCCTGCTTTCCAGTGGCAACCGGAATGCTAAACCCCTTCTTTCCGACCTCGAAACCAAGCACTGGCAGTTAATTATCACGGTTGACCCCAAACTTTATCGCTGGTCAACCGAAATAGGTGGATTGTTGGAGAAAAATTACACTCTGAAAGTCTTAAAGGGGGTGGACGGTAGCGGGTTATACTGGGTTTATCAGCCTAAATAATTAGTCGGGGGCGTTCTCAAGATAATCCAGCACAGCTGTTACCATCGGCAGGCGGTAGTCCGTATCGAAATCCTTGTCAGGGTAACGGAAGGCGTGACCCCGTTCTTGCTCAACCAGGGCCGTTATACAACCTAACTGCTTCGCCCCGACCATCTCGCTATCTCCACCATCGCCCACATAGAGGCATTCTTTAGGGGAAACCTGTAGCTTTTCGGTAGCCAGAAGATATATTTCATGCTCTGGTTTTACAAAACCAGCCAGGCAACTAAGCACCACCGCGTCCATTTTCTGGTGCAACCCCAATTCTTCAACCACTGGTGGGGTAAGATAGCTACAGTTGCTGATAAGGCCAATTTTGTAGCCGCGCCGTCGCAACTCTGCCAGCATTTCTTCCGCGCCAGGGTAAAACTGTACTTCTCTATTCCGCATCTCGCGCTCAAAAGCGGCTAAAAGAGGAACGGTTTTAGCAAAGGAATCAAGGGGGCGGTCAAGGGCTTCCAGAGTCAGGCGGGCGCGTTCTTCACCCGATTTGATTTGCCCTCGCAATGAGGCTTGCCCGAATTGGCCCCAGGCCCGCCACAATAGTTCGGGAGCGACTCCAGCGGCTTCGGCTACCTCGCCAAAAAGGGCGCGATGGGGGATATTGTAAACCAGCGTACCCCATAGATCGAAAAGTACCGCCCGCACTGCCAGTTTGCTCATTAGTATCTGTTTCTACTTTTTTGGCTGCGGTATTCTTCCAGCCAATCTTTACCCTGTAAGGCTCGGATGTTATTGGGGTTCAGGCTCAGGCAATTATCCAGGGCGACCTCTATATCGTTGGGGTCGTCCAGCGCGCCACTCAGCCATAGCCAGGCTTCCTCGCTCTGTTCGTCCTTTTCGACATATTGGATTAGCAAGTTGCGGCCATCCTCGCGCTTGCCGTTTTGCACCGCCCTTGCCCCGTCTACCAGTAATCTTCGTGTTGCTAAGTCCATAGTTTAATCTTCTACTCAAATTGACATCAGAATTTGAAAGCCCGCCTGTTCAAAATGGCGATCAACAGTCAATACTTGGGTTACTCCTGCCTCTCGCATTACCACAAATGAGCTACAATCCACCAAACCCCAGCTTTTATCGCTATAAGTTTTATACATTGCCAAAGCTTTTTCAAAAATCTGAGGTGTCAAGTGAACTACTTCTACATTAATTGAAGTGAGAAATCCCTCAATAACGGCAATTGCGTTCTGCTTGTGGTTTCGTGAAAGTGAATTGCCAATTTCTAACAAAACTGCATTGGTGGTAAGCAGTGGATAACCTTCATATTTTTTTGTAACTTCATTTGCCTGTTGATGATGTTGGTCGCGCTCATTAATTAATGCAACCACAAAAACAGTATCAAGGAAGATTTTCCTCCTCAATTTTTTCTCCGCTTGCGTATAAATCAAAATTTTCGGCAAAATCTACAGGAGCGTAAATTTTAATCTCCCTCAACTTTTCAAAAAGGGTTTGATTTTTAGGTTGCTCTTTGGTTTGGACGAAATCTTTAATTAGCTGATAAAGCTGGTCTAGTTCTTCTTCGCTTAACCGACTGATTTCGGCCTCAATTAAATCTTTAGTTGACATGCTTGTTCCTCCTTGTCAGAAACAGCATAACACAAACCAAACTAACTACCAACCACCAAATCGCGTTCCAGAGACAGTTTTGCCCCACCAGGGACGTAGCGGAAATCTATTGGATATTGCCCGTTGAAACAGGCCAGACACAGCCGATTGTGGGCGATTCCACTGGCTTTGACGAAATTATCTACCCCCAGGTAGCCCAGCGAGTCGGCATCCACATGCTGGCGGATTTGCTCCACCGTCAGGCGATTGGCGATAAGTTCCTCGTAGGTTCCGGTATCGATACCTAATACGCATGGGTGCAGGATAGCGGGGGCACTAATACGGAGATGGACCTCTCTTGCGCCACCAACCGAGCGTAGCATTTGCACAATCCCTTTGGTGGTGTTGCCGCGTACAATCGAGTCATCCACCACCACTACCCGTTTGCCCTCCAGAATGGCCCGGAGAGGGTTAAGTTTTAGCTGGACGCTGCGCCGCCGGAGTTGGGGGTCGGGCTGAATAAAAGTGCGCCCGATATAACGATTTTTGATAATACCCTCGCGGTAGGGAATCCCACTGGCCTGCGCGAATCCCGTTGCCGCCGGAATACCACTATCCGGCACGCCAATAACCAAATCGGCCTCAACTGGATGTTCGCGGGCTAACCAGCGACCCAATTCCTCCCGCACCATGTAGACCGACTGCCCCGCCAGATTGCTATCAGGACGGGCAATATAGAATAATTCGGCGGAACAGAGGGCGGCCTGATGGGTTTCAGAGGCCCAGCGTGGCAGTTCACCCACTTTTTGCCAGCCATTTTCGGTAATCTCGATAATCTCGCCGGGAATAACTTCGCGCTCAAAGGTGGCATCTACGGTGTCGAGAGCGCAGGTTTCACTGGCGATAATCCAGCCGCCACCATCGTTAAGCTGCCCAAGCGACAAAGGTCGGATGCCATAAGGGTCGCGCACCGCAAATACCTGACCCTGGGTTAGAATTGCGAGGCTAAAAGCACCGCGCAACCGACTGGCTCCGTTTTGTAGCTTTTCGGCCCAGGTAGCTCCGGGAGCTTGCGCCAGCACATGGGCAATCACTTCGGTATCGGTGGTGCCACCAAGCTTTGCACCCATCAACTCAATTTCTGTGCGTAGTTCAGCGGTGTTAACCACGTTGCCGTTGTGGGCTACTACCACCGAGCCTAAATGCCCGCTATCCGCTTCAAACGGCCCGGCATTGGCGATAACGCTGCTTCCGGTGGTGCTATAACGCACATGTCCCACCGCCGACCCACCTTGCAACTGATTAAGGATACGGTCATCAAAAACGTCGCTGACTAGCCCCATCCCTTTGCGGATATTAATCTCATCGCCGTCCCAGGTAGCGATTCCGGCACTCTCCTGCCCGCGATGTTGCAGGGCAAATAGGCCGAAATGAACCAGGCGGGCCACCAAACGCCCCGGTGCGACAATCCCAAAAACGCCGCACTCATCGCGCGGCTTGTCGTTTTCGGGTATATTAATTAAGTTAGAGTCCTGGGTAAATTTATTAGCAGAAGTCGGGGTCAGCACAATCTGGCGTTTTGCCACGCTTTATACCTCCAAATGTAAATCCCTACGCCTCTTCGCGGACTGCTATGTCATAACGCAATATAGCGTTATCATAGGCCGCGACACCACCACTAATAGTATTATACACCCTTTGACGGGCTAATGTGAAGGTATTATCCATAGAAATTACATTAAAAACTCGACCCCCATTTGTAATTATTCGTCCCTTTTGGTCCAAAGTTGTACCAGCATGGAAAACCACCACTCCTTCCGGTATTTTATCCAAACCTGTAACCAGTAGCCCTTTTTGGTAATAACCGGGATAGCCCCCTGATGCCAGCACCACCCCCACCGCCACCCGTTCGTCCCATTCCAGGGGCGGAACTTCGTTCAGCCGCCCTTCCGCTAACTTTGTCAGGATTTTCAACAAATCCGACTTGAGGCGCGGCAAAATAACCTGAGTTTCGGGGTCGCCAAACCGACAGTTAAATTCCACCACTCGCGGCCCACTTTCGGTCATCATCAACCCGGCGTAAAGGATGCCGCGATAGTCTATCCCTTCTGCCTGTAAGCCTCGCAAGGAGGGAAGTAAAATTTCGTCCATCACCCGCGCTCGCATTCCTGGCGGCATCAGTTTAGTTGGGGAATAGGCTCCCATCCCTCCGGTGTTTGGCCCGCTATCACCCTCGCCCACCCGTTTGTAATCACAGGCGGGTTCGAGCGGGATAATCGTGCCACTCACCGTATCGCACAGAGCCAGCACCGATACTTCCGGCCCTTCCATAAACTCCTCAACTAGCAACCGCGCCCCGCTCTCGCCAAAAATCTTCTCGTCCATCACGCTTCGGGCAAAACTAATCGCTTCGTCCCGTTCTTGCGTGACCAGCACGCCCTTGCCCGCCGCCAGCCCATCGGCCTTCAATACATACGGCCCGTCATAACTTTCGAGATAAGCCAAAACCCCTTCCAGATTGGTAAAAGTCTGTTGGGCGGCTGTAGGGATATTGTGCCGAGCCATAAATTCTTTAGCCCAGGCTTTGCTGGCTTCGATTTGTGCCCCTTCTGCCCCCGGCCCCATTACCAGAAAGCCTTCGGCCCGTAGTTGGTCGGCCAACCCCAAAGCCAGGGGTACTTCCGGCCCAACCACCACTAGCCCCGGCTTTCGTTCCTGCGCCAGCCGCACTAACCTCGCTACGTCCTCCACTCTGACCGCCACATTCTCACCAATTCCGGCAGTCCCGGCATTCCCCGGTGCGAAAATCAGCTTCCCCACGCCCTTCGCCTGTGCTAACTTCCAACCGATAGCATGCTCCCGCCCGCCGCTCCCGATTATTAAAATATCCATTCAAGCTTTCCTGTATTACTTAATATCTTTCCTTATCAAGTTTTTTAAATATTATATCAACTTCTGTTGGGTTAAAACCATCAGGCCAGATGGTATCCGAGTCTTGTTCAGTTGCAATAAAAGTTGCCTCAGTCAAATCAGCCCCGCTTAAATTAGCTCCTTGTAATTGAGTTGCTGCTAAACTAGCTTTGGATAAATTAGCCCCTTGAAGGTTTGCCTCGTGAAATTCCGCTCGCCATAGGTCAGCCTCTGTTAAATTAGCCCCTTGTAGATTAGCCCCGCCAAAATATGCCTGCGAAAAATTTGCCCCTTTGAGATTACAGTAACTAAAATCAAGGCCACTAAAACTTCTCTTGACAAACCCAGCTCCCTCAAGGTTAGCTCCTGATATTTTTGCGCCTATAAAATTTGCATCACTTATTTCTGCCTCAGAAAGATTAGTTTTACTTAAATCAACTCCGTCTAAAGTTGCCCCATCCATACAGGCAAGGGTTAAATTAGCGTTTTCCAGAATGGCCTGACTTAAATTTGTACCAACCAAATTCGCATTAATCAATATCGTATTGGTAAGGTTTGCACCTGATAAATCAGCACCGTCTAGGTCTGCTTCAGTTAAGTCTAAATTCGATAAATCCAGACCCGAAAGGTCTAAGCCTTCAAGGCTGATTGTAAATTGAAACCTATCATTTTTACTATTCTCAATAATTTCGATAACCTTTTCGCGGGTCAAATTTTCCATATTTATGCCTCCTGATTAAAGCTTTTCCAACCAGCCATGTCCGGGGTAACAGGTCGTAATAGCCTCACGCAGCCAAACCCGTTGCTCCCTGTTAAGTTTATCGTAGAAAGTGGAAAAATCGGCCTCATCTTTGGGGCGGGGATAAGCAGCTTTATAGAGTAGCACAATTTCGGGGCTAAGAATGGGTAGACTGTTGGATGTTTTGAGGATTGTGAGCGGTAGGGGGCGGGTGATGGCTAAATTCTTGCGGAATAACCAATCGGTTTTGGTGGATTCGTTGAGCAGAATTTCGAGCTTAGGCGGGTCATAGGTGAGGTTCTCGGCATAGACTTCGTGGTGGGGGAGTTCTATAAATTCGCCCAGTAGCCAGGATTCAATCCGGCTCTGTTTGTTGATAACTTTGCTGAACTGCCAACCGTTAAGGTAAGTTTGAATTGCCAATTGGTCTGACCGCAAGAGGCCAATTTCTATATCGTCATGTTCTCTGGTGACTTGCCCAAGAAAAAGGTCCAAGGCCCACCCCCCGGCGAAAAACCAGGGCCGCTCGAAATCCGCCATTAGAACCGCAATTTTTAGGGGTAATTCCAACATCCTAGTTACTCGAAAGCCCCGACTGCCCGTAAATAATCCTCGCAAAGCAGCTCAATCGCCTGGGGCAAAATTTCGTCCTCGGCCTCGTGAATCCGGTCTGTGAGGGTTTCCAGGTCGTCGCCGGGGCGGAGCGAGACCTCACGCTTGAGGATAATCGGCCCGGTGTCCATTTCCTCGGTCACATAATGTACCGTGCAGCCAGTGGCATCCACACCCGTTGCCAGAGCCATCTCAATCGCGTTATTGCCCCGAAAGACCGGGATAACACCGCCGCTATGAGTGCGGACGGTGGACTCTAAACTTTCGGTTAGTAGGGCCGGATGGACATTTATCACTCGTTTGGGAAATTCCTCTAGAAACTCCCGGCTGAGTAACAACCCCCAACCCGCAATCACCACCAGCTCTACCCGATGTTCGATTAGCAGCTTCGCCAAATCCCGGTCAAACTCAGCTCGATCCTTACCTTCATCTTTGTATTCCGACCAGCGCATACTAAAGGCCGGCAAGTGATGACGTTTGGCCCATTCTATCCCCGGCGATTTGGACTTGAAACTGACTACCACCGCTATTTTCGCCAGCGAGGTTGGGTGCTGAGTGGCATCCCAAATCGCTGGCAGCCGCCCGCCCTTGCCAATCAACACTCCTATTCGTACCCGGCGGCCCATCACCTGGGTAGTCAGGCTAACTTCTTCGCTCACTGCGCCTCGCTTTCGGCAAAATCTTCCCAGTTAATATTAGCCTTGATACGTTCCTCCACTGGGCGGCTCAGGTCAGTTTCAAACTCGCGCCCGGTAATCCGCTCATAACAACCGATATAACGCTGACTCATTTTTACCACAATCTCGTCGTCTAGAGGCGGTGGGGCGTTATCGCCATAATAGCCCTGCGCCCGCATCCACAGCCGCAGCAACTCTTTATCGAAATTTTCCGGCTCTTCGTACTGCTCGATGCGCTGTTCATAACTATCGGCCAGCCAGAAGCGGCTACTATCGGGGGTGTGTACCTCGTCCGCCAGACACACTTTGCCGTCAATCAAGCCAAACTCATACTTGGTATCAACCAGAATTAACCCGGCTTTACGGCAAATTTCCTGACCGCGCTCAAAAACTGCCAGGGCCGCATGCTCAACCTGACTATATACCTCTGGCGCAACCAATCCCAAATCAAGAATCTGTTGCCGACTGAGTGGGTGGTCGTGCATCCCGACCTCGGCGTGGGTAGTGGGGGTAATGATAGGCTGGGAGAGACGATGGTTTTTGTCCATACCTTCGGGGAAATCGTAACCGTACATGTGGCGTTCGCCGTTTTTGTACATCGTCCAAATGCTGGTATCAGTTACGCCCGTCATGTAGCCTCGCACCACAATCTCTACCGGGAGCATCTGAGCTTCCCGCGCCACCATCACATTCGGGTCAGGTATGGCTAGATAATGGTTCGGCACAATATCGGCGGTCTGCTCAAACCAGAACTGGCTTAATTGGGTCAGGACTTGGCCCTTGAAAGGAATCAGCCCTAAAATCTGGTCAAAGGCCGATTGGCGGTCAGTCGTAATGAGCAAGCGGCGATTGCCCGGCAATTTATAGAAATCCCGTACCTTGCCCTGATAGCGCAAACCGAATTTCTCAAGCTTAATATTATCCAACGCTCGGCTGCGCTGTTGCAAAATAGTTTCTGCCGAAAGCATAAAAACCCCCTAACTTTTAAAGATTAGGTTTGATAAGCTGACCGGACTGTTGTTTCCGCTCTGGTCGGTTGGTTTTCCCTAAACTTTGCAGCAACATCCCCAGGCTTTCCAGGCTTTTGAAATTGTGTGCGGGGAGGAAATCATCTACATAATCTAGAGCGGCCTGAATCCCGATTGTAAGGGGCTGATAATCAGGCAAACCCAGCAAGGGATTTAACCAGATTAGCCGGAAACTCAGGCGTTGCAAGCGGGCCATTTCCTGCCGTAAAGTGTCAACACTACCTCGGTCCCAACCATCGCTTATTATTATTACTACCGCGCCATGCCCTAGCACTCGCCGCGCCCATTTCAGGTTGAAGGTTTCAAGGGACTCGCCAATCTTGGTGCCGCCCGCCCAATCCTTGACCACTTTGGAAACGTTCAGCAAAGCCTCGTCTACGTTTCTGGTTTTAAGTTCGTGGGTAATGCGAGTCAGGCGTGTGCCGAAAACAAAGGTTTCGACATATTTCAGACCGCTTTCCAGCGAATGCATAAACTGGAGTAATAACCGGGAATATAAATCCATTGAGCCACTAACATCGCAAATTAGCACCAAAGGACGCGGCTTGTATTTGCGCTCCTTGTGGGCCAGCTCTATCGGTATGCCACCATAACGTAGCGATTTCCGCACCGTGCGCCGCCCGTCCAACCTGCGCCCGTGTTTGCTAGGAGCTTGGCGACGGCTGGGGCGCAAACTTAATCGCCATTTCAGGTCAGCCATCAGACGTTTGGCCTCGGATAGTTCGTCCTGGGTAAAATCCTGGAAATCCTTGCTCTGGAAAACTTCGCTGGCACTATAGGTCTGCTGTTTTTCCACGTCGCTATCGTTATCGTCAGCAGTGCCGCTACCATCGTCCTCCGACAGACGTTTCGACATTTTACCTTCGTCGCCGGGTTGTTGTTCTTCCTTTTTAGCCAGGTCGTCACGCTCGGCATCGGGCTCTTTCTTTTCGGGGGCTTTTTCGATGCGCTTGTTATTATCCCAATATTCCGGCGGTAACTGGTCGAGAGCATTTTTAGCTTCATCGCGATTAGGCCAGCGTCGCCAGAACATCTGGAAAACATAGTCGTAAATCGGCTGCTCATCCGCCCGCCGCAACATAATGGCCTTGCCCGCCTCATAGAAATTTTCTTTGTTACCCAGTCCGATTAGCTCAACACTCCGCAGTAAGTCAATCGTGCGGGTGGGGTTTACGTCCAGACCCATCTCGCGCAAAATGCGGGAAAACAGTAACAAGTTATGAAAAAGGTGGCCTTGACCTCGATTTTCGTATTGGGAGCGTAAACCCCGCACTTCATCATTTAACATTTATCAATATCCTGGTGTAAATAGTTCGGCAACTTTTAACTTAAAACCGGGAACAATTTGTTCACCGTCCAATTCGGCATCACTTTGCAGAGTTTCGCGCTGGTTGCTGCCCGCCCGGTAGACATAAACCACTTTGCGGCGCGGATTTATAACCCAGAATTTAGATTAATCGTGGGTGCCCTTCTTTTTGGCGTCACGAATGGCTCGTTTGAGATTAGCCATCGCCTGTTTATGCTCGATGTTGTACTGGCTAAGGGCTTCCCAGGCCTCGGTAGGGGTCATACTGGGCTGGTAAAGCTCAACGGCGGTCAGGAAGGCTTCAAGCTGGCTTGATACCATCATTGGCACACCGCCACCTTTTTCGATATTTTTAAGACCTTCTTGCAATCGTTCGGGAACTTCCAGCAGTTTTTTAGAGGCCAGTAAGTGCGAAGAGCCGTTAAAATTCTTGTTTATAGAGCCTGGTTGAGACATCGGGGCGGGTGGGCTGGATTTCAGAAGTGATTTCTTTTCCTCGGCTAATTCCCGTAAACTCTTGACTCGGTTTTCCAGATTCATATTGTTTGCAGCCCGAATATTGGCTCGTTCCGGACTAAGTTCATGGGCATACTCGTCCTGTAGTTTGGCATCCTGTTGCACCAACCGTTGCGTGCCCTCGATAAGCCGTTCCAGCCGTTCAATCTGGTCGGGGGAAGTGGCCTTATTTTCTATATCTTTTTTCTCAGCCATAATATTTACCCATTCCTTTCAAGCTAACCTGTTCCCGGTGGATGTCCAAAGAGCCTTATATCAAGCTCCTTGAGGTCAGCTTCGTATTCGGCAATAACCGCTTTGGTTTCCTGGATGCCTTTATCGGCCTCTGCCCGTTCCGGGGGGTCAGTCGCCAATAATTTGTTTAGCTGATACTCATAAAGAATATCATAAGCGTCCACCAGCAGTTTAATCAGCTTTTCCCGGTACTGATTAAGAAAGGGGTAAGGGTCTTCAGGCATAGGCTACTTACGACCGGCCTGGCCTTGCTTGGCGCGTTGCACCAAAGCGCGCACCTTTTCGCCTTTGAGTTTATCAACATCTTCCTGATATTTTAGAATAACCCCTAAAGTATCCTCAACCACTTTCTCTTCCAAATCCTGCTGATCAAGGGCTACCAGGGCGGAGGCCCAATCGAGCGTTTCAGCTACCCCAGGCAACTTGTATAACTCAACCTTGCGTAATTCCTGCACAAAACCAACTACCTGGGCAGCCAGCGTGTCGGGCGCGGTTGGCACTTTTGCCAGCAAAATTTTGTACTCTTTTTCCAGCGAAGGATAATCTATCCAGTGATACAGACAGCGACGTTTGAGGGCATCGTGAATTTCGCGGGTGCGGTTGCTGGTAATAATCACAACGGGCGGACGCACAGCTTTAATAGTACCAATTTCCGGCACGGTCACCTGATAATCCGAAAGCACTTCCAGCAAGAAGGCCTCAAATTCCTCATCGGCTCGGTCAAGCTCATCTATCAACAAAACGGTGGGTACGCTACCATCACCTTCCAGGGCTTGCAGCAAGGGGCGTTTAATTAAAAATTCCTCGCTGAAAAGCTCTTTTGCCCCGTCCTTTTTTAGCTCCTCATTTTTCTCCAGTTCCAACAGGCGAATCTGGAGCATCTGGCGGGCATAGTTCCATTCATAAACCGCGCTATTGACATCCAGACCCTCGTAGCATTGTAACCTGATAAGGCGCGCGCCCATCGCCTCGGTCAAAACTTTAGCGATTTCGGTTTTACCTACCCCGGCTTCACCTTCTAGTAGTAAAGGTTTCTGCAATTTCAGGGCCAGGAATACCGCCGTCGCCAGACTCCGCTCGATAACGTAGCGGCGATTGCTCAACTCGGACATCACCTGCTCAATCGAGTTCCATTCGGTAACTGTGTTATTAATATCGGTTTGTTTATTATCAACGCTGGTCAATTTATAATTCCTCTTTCATTCGAAATCGTTTTTAGTTGTTGGTTGTTAGTTGTTGGTAGTCTGTTAGCCATCAACCGTTAGCATTTAGTCGTAATTAACGGGCTTTCAACTTTCAATGTGACACTCAGCCGTTTTTCCGACAACTAACAACCAATAACCAACAACCAGCAACTACTTTTTCTTCTTCTTGGGTGGGCGATACTGCCCTGCACCGGGGGCAGTGGGCGGACGACTCGGACTACTGCTGCCCGCAGCCGGGCCACTTCCGGGAGTCGGGGGGCGACCACTCTTGAAAGCGGCTAAAGGGTCAACCGGGCGTTGCATCTGGGTTTTGCGAGAATTAACCGCCCCCTGTACCCCGCCACCACCACCACCGCCCATCAAGGCACTCATGTTGGGCGTTCCCCCCCTGCTCATATCCTTCATCATCTGACGCATGCCCCGGAATTGTTGCAACAGGGCATTAACATCGGCGACCTGCACCCCGCTCCCTTTGGCAATACGCTTGCGACGGCTGGCATCAATCAAGTCGGGGTTATGACGTTCGTCTTTGGTCATGGACATAACCATTGCTTCGGTGCGGCGCAGCTCACGTTCGGCTTCGGGTGTTTCCAGAGCGTTACGTAGCTCTTTCATCTGCTTGCCAACTCCCGGCAGCAACCCCAACAACCCACCTAACGGCCCCATATTCCGCAGTTTGCGCAGTTGCTCTACAAAATCTTCCAAGTCGAAGCTGCCCTTCTTCATCTTTTCCTGAAGGCGTTTGGCTTCTTCTTCGTCATAAGCCTGCTGGGCCTTCTCGATGAGGGTCAGCACATCGCCCATACCCAGGATACGGCTGGCGATACGGTCGGGGTAGAAAGGCTCAATCGCGTCGGTCTTTTCCCCGGTACCCATATACATAATCGGCACACCCGTCACCGCCCGCACTGATAGGGCTGCCCCACCGCGAGTGTCGCCATCCATCTTGGTGATAATAATTCCAGTCAAGCCCACCCGCCGATTAAATTCCTGAGCGACGTTAACCGCTTCCTGCCCGGTCATCGCGTCCACTACCAGCAATATTTCGTGCGGTTTGGTATTAGCCTTGACCTGTTCCAGTTCAGCCATCAGCGGTTCGTCAATCTGCAAACGTCCGGCAGTGTCAATCAACACCACATCATTGCCCAGCTTACGGGCTTCAGCCAGGGCGTTTTTGGCTATCTGAGGAGGCTTGGGCTCAGTGCCTTCGCTATAAACCGGGATGCTTAATTGGCGGCCTAATGTTTGAAGCTGTTCGATAGCGGCGGGGCGTTGGGTATCACAGGCCACCATCAGGGGCTTCTTGCCCTGCGTTTTACGCAACATCCGGGCAATTTTTGCCACATGGGTGGTTTTACCAGAACCCTGCAAACCAACCAGCATAATTATAGTCGGGCCTTGTTGGGCGAACTTTATCTTGGAAGCTTCCCCGCCCAGCGTCTCAATCAGTTTGTCATTAACAATCTTGACGACCTGTTGACCGGGGTTTAAGCCGCTCAATACCGCCTCGCCCACCGCTTCTTCCCGAATGGAGGCAATAAACTCCTGAGTAACTCGTAAATTAACGTCGGCTTCGATTAAGGCCCGTTCAACTTCCTCCATCGCCCGGTCAATATCGGCAGGGGTAAGTTTACCTCGCCCGGTTAGCCCGCGAAATACTCCCTCTAACTTCTCAGATAATGAATCAAACATTCTGTCTACCTTTCAAACAAAGCGTTAACATAGGCTACCGGCTCAAACTCAGCAAAATCGGTGGCTTTTTCACCAGTGCCGATATATTTGACCGGGATTTTCAACTCGCTGGCAATCGCAAAGGCAATACCGCCCTTACCCGTACCATCCAGATGCGATAAAATAATTCCATCCAACCCCACTGCATCCGAGAACAATTTGGCCTGACTCATGCCGTTTTGTCCGTGCGTGGCGTTCATCACCAGCAAAATTTCGTGGGGTGCGCCGGATTGAGCCTTCTCAATGCTGCGCTCAATCCCTTTCATCTCTTCCATCAAGTTGTAATTATTCTGCAACCGCCCCGCTGTATCAATAATGACGATATCGGTGCCGTTTTCGTTGGCATATTTAACCGTATCAAAAGCCACCGAGCGGGGGTCTGAGCCTTCCTGTCGGGTGATAATCGGTACGCCAACCCGGTCAGCCCATAGTTTTAGCTGCTCAATTGCACCAGCCCGGAAGGTATCGGCTGCCCCTAACACCACCGAAGCACCACCGTTTTTGTAGTAAGTGGAAAGTTTGGCAATCGAGGTAGTCTTACCCGCGCCATTAACCCCCACAATCAGAATAATATAAGGTCGCTTTTCACCCTGTTCTCCGGTGCTGGCGGTAGGAATAACCTGGGCTACAGGCGGAGCGGAGGGAGTTGCTTGACCTCTGTTTCGGTTTTGGCGGGTTAGTTCCTTTTCGCGACGGCGACGCTCCACCTCGGCGTTATCCTTGTCGCGCTGTTTTTGTTGAGCCATTTTCTGGGCCACTGCCGAAACGTTAGCCTGGGCCTTGCTCTGGGCATCAATCAGGGTGCTAATCATCTCACTGCGGAAAATTCGCTCAACCTCTTTGCTGCGGGTGGTATCTTCTTCCAGGGTGCGCCGCTGCGATTGCTCGATTAACTTTTTGGTCAGGTCGTAGCCCAAATCGGACTGAATCAGGTTCTCTTTTACCTGTTTCCAGAAATCGTCGGTAATATCATCAAGCTCAAATAACCGACTCAGGAAACCGCCCCCGGTGCTACGAGTTTTCTCTAAAGCCTCCTGGGTACGCTGCTGAACTTCGGTCTCTTCCTGCTTTTTGCGCTTGAAGAAATTAAACACAATAAACTCCCGCTAGTATTTGCCAATAAGCACTTTCTTTATTTTAACATAAAAGGGGCTTTTATTCTTGTAGTAATCCGGCATCCCGCAGGTGGCTGACCTCATTTAGGGTGATTAGCACTCGTTTGTGGGGTTGGGTTTGCCCGTCCACCCGTATAACCGTGACGGAGGTATTGGCGCAGGGGAAGAAGAAATCGCGGTTCATTCCCAGCACTTCGGCAACATAAATGTTAATCGCGCCACCGTGCGAAAACACTGCCACTCGCTCTCCCGGATGGCGTTGAGCGATACCATCTACCCCTCGCACAATTCGTTGGCGGAAAAGGGCGGAAGGTTCGGCGGCGGGTACGGCATCCCAACTCCCGGCAGTCGCCGCCAGCATCACAATCTTTTCGTTTCGCGTGCGTAGTGCCTGGGCGGTTTCTTCGGCTGACATGTCCTGAGTTAGCATAACGTGGTCGGGGCCAAGAAATATCTCCCGAATATCGTCAAGCTGGATAATTTCCAAACCCTGTTTGGTGGCTAAAGGGGTCGCGGTTTCGATTGTTCGGCTCAAGGGGCTACTGTAGATTGTATCGAATTTTAACGCACCCCACCGCTCCGCCAGTGCTTCTGATTGTTGCCGCCCCCGCCCACTAATGGGCTGGAAATCGTAGCTTCCGCCGGGTACTACCTCGTTAGGTTCAGGCAGTGCATCGGCATGGCGTATCAGAAATATATCGGTTGCGCCCTGCTTGCGGTTCAGAAAAGGGTGCATTGGTGGGTTCTGGGCGGCGTTCTCTGACACTTGAATCTCCTACTAAATAGTATTGCTACAAACTTTAGGGCGAACACAAGGTTCGCCCCTACTTATTCTGAATTCTGACTCCTGAATTCTGACTTCTACTCTACGCTGCAACTTCTTTTTGCTCAAAAACGCGGGAGTGGTCTTCCCGCAGGTCGGTACAGTCGCGGTAGGGTTCAACCAGACGTTCGAGTTCTTCCATAGTGCGGATGGTTTTCACCTGGTCGCGCAAAGCCACAGCGCCCCGGAAACCGCTCAGATACCAGGTGAGGTGTTTACGCATTTCAATCAAGCCGTGCGGCCCTTTTAACTCCAGGGCTAACCGGGCATGTTGCAAAGCCGTTTCGATGACCTCGCTGATTGTCGGCGGAAGGGTGCGGCTACGGTCAAAAATCCAGGGATTACCCATCGAACCACGCGCTACCCACACAAACCGCACTCCCGTTTCGGCTTTCAACCGCTCAATGGCCTCACGACTGGTCACATCACCACTACCACCTACCGGGATATTTACTGCCTCCACGATTTCTTTAGTAACTTGCCAATTGGCTTTGCCTTTATAGCCCTGCTCTTTGGTACGGGGGTGAATCGCTAGAGCTTTTGCGCCGGCCTGCTCCATCTTAGTGGCGAAATAAGGCTGGACAATTTGCCCATCCAGAAAGCCCGAACGCATCTTGACCGACACTGGGATATTTACGGCCTTATTCATCGCTTCGACTATGCGCGAGGCTGTATCGGCATCTCTGAGCAAGGATGAACCACATGAATTGCCCACAATTTTCTTTTCAGGGCAGCCCATATTCACATCCACGCCATCAAAACCCATATCTTCAATCATGCGGGCGGCTTCCGCCATAATTTTGGGGTCGCCACCCATAATCTGACCAATTATAGGCCGTTCCCACTCTTCGTAGCGCAGAAAAGTCTGGCTACGCACCGGAGCCGATAGCATCATATTAGCACTAGCCATTTCGGTGAAAACCGCGTCTGCGCCGTGCTGTTTACAAATCTGGCGGAAGGCACTATCGGTCACTCCTGCCATCGGCGAAAGGCATAGATAACCATCGGGCATTTCGTCCCAGGCAAATTTTTTGTTTTGTAACGTTTCCAGTTCCATCTAGCTCCTGTATTATTGTTAATCCTTCCGGCTAATAATAGTATCATACCAGTCAACCCGAACTTAATTCAACAGTTTAAACCCGGTGCGTTTGGAAACAATTACGTGAAAAATGTTGAGTTGGATTTAAAAGCCTCCCAATTGGGAAAACCGCCTTTTCATCCGAATAATAATTCGGTTACTTTTTTTCGAGCAACAAAAAAGCGGGTTTGTCACCCGCTAATTGTTTTTTCGGTTTAGATAAAAGCCAATACCGCCAGGGCTGCTATTCCTGCCCCTACCGCCGAGCTAATGAAATTTACCCAATCGTTGTCCATAAAAGGCCAGCCGCGCTCAAAGACGTTTTTAACCCCATTACGGGCTATTTTCTTCTCGGTTTCCTTGCCCGTTTCAGGGTTGCGGTACATCGCCTGGACGGTTGCACCCAGCAAACTATCAAACAACGACCCGGCAAAACCACCTACTAATCCGGCTAGAATAATCCAAAAACATTGCCAGTTGGTACTATTACCATCTATCAAGCCAAAGATGATTCGCAGCAAATAAACCGTTATTCCGATAAGCAGTCCACCAACAAGCGTGGCGGAAGTGCCTAAAAGAGTAACTCCGCCACTGGTGCCGGGTGTGACAATCTTAGCCGTTGTAACCAAACGAGGCGGGCGTTTGCTCAAAACCCCGATTTCGGTAGCCCAGGTATCGGCATTAACCGTCGCCATTGTGCCGACAAAGGCCGCAAACAGCCAGCTTAAGTTTGGGTTAAGGAAGAACAACACCGCCAAAACCGCCCCTACTCCCCCATTAGCCAGGGCTTGTCCGAAGTCACGCCGACTGCCTTTATCAAATTTGTCCTGGGCGACCTTGCTTTTTTCGCTCTCTCGGTATTTGGATAGAACCGAGCCATATATAAAAAAGGCAATCAGGGTCAGGCCCATCACCCAGCCTCCAAACCCAAAAATAATCGTCCCGGTAATTATCGCACCCAGCACCCCACTCAGCGAAAGCGAACGGCGGGAGTAAGCTAGATAACCGATTGCGATACTGAGGGCCAACCCTAGTAGCAACATCGAAACATTGACGTTCCAGCTAACCAACGCCCAGAGCAGTAAACTTGCGCCAAAGGGTACGGTGATATTATCCAGCCCCACCAGCGAAATTGCTTCCAAAAAGGCAGCGGCTAACGACACTAATAGACTGAAGGCAATTATTCTGTACCAATCTAATCCAGTATTGAAAAATGACAGAACTAAAAGGATAGCAACAAAACTGAAGCCGAACATCGCCGCGCTGCCCTCGAAAGTACGACGGTGCTTGCCTACATAATAGGGGTGTTTGCCAAAAGCCCGGCCCAAAATCGCGGCGAAGGCATCCCCCCAGGTCATTGCCATTGTCCCGGCAATCGCAATATAAATCTGTCCACGTGGCCAGAATATTGCCAGCAACAACGTAATCGAGAAGGCAAAATAGACTGTGCCGGGAGTGTCGCCCGACAAGTCCATCGCTTTTATCAGGTGGAAACGATAGCTAATGTAGTTAAAGACGATAAAGGTAGCGGTGGGAATTATACCGATGTACCAATTGTCAAAAAGCCAATAGATGGGAAAAACTGCCATCCCAGCCCCGACATGGACAATCTTGCGGGTAAATTCCGCCGGATAGCCGCGCCATTTCTGTACCACCGTTGCTAAAATCAGGAGGCCAAACGCATACACATACAGGACAATCAAGCCCGTTACGTCATTTTGGGTCATTTTCTTACCTCTGGTTTTACTTGGTTAGTAATACCCAAATTGTAAAACTTAAATTGCCCCTAGCGTGTAACTCAGGCTACTAAAGGTCTTTTAACTATACTTTGGCCTGGTTTAGATAGCGCAACTCGTTGCTAATGTAATTCCAGCGGCGGAAAATCTCCAGGTTGTTAATCCAGCTCTAGTTTTCTTTCTCTCTCGGCAAAAACGCCATAATCCAGTTCAGGGAAAAGGTTGTCAAGTTGGAAATACTCGCGAGCTTTAATTAGGGCTGCCAGGTCAAGCTGAGCTGGGTCGCCGCCGGATAGTTCCAAATAATCCGCCAGCTCGTTAAAACGCTCTACGTGACTTTTGAAACGGGCGGTGGCATAATCGGCGGCCTGCACGGTTGTAACCAGAAAAGGCCAGTCGCTACTTTCCAGCAACAGAGCCTCACGGGTGGCCTGTTCCATTACCAACTGCCAGTCGGGGTCGGCTATACCCTTACTTAGCTCTACCAGCTTTTCCATTCGGGTTTCAGTGGTATGAATTAGCGTCCACATCCATTCGGTTTCCTCGTTTAGCCAGGTCTCATGGGTGCCGTTGCGCCCCCAGCTACTTTCGGGAATAGCCAGCACATCTTCGGGCGGGAATTTTGCCAGCCAATCGCTTGCCCCGGTAAGCTCGACAGTTTCGCTGGCAGCCAGTTTTCGCAACACCTCTTTTAGCCAGCTAACCCCCTCAAACCACCAATGCCCAAAAAGCTCGGTATCATAATTGGCGCAAATAACTCCCGGCTTCTCGCTATTATTATAATGCTCGGTTAGCTGTTCTTCCACCAGTTTAACGAAATGGTCGCTCTGTTCGTTAATCCGATAAGTTGTCCATTCGGGGTTATACAAATCCTTGTGACCTAAATCTATCCCCGGCCCGGTGATGCGCCAATATTGTAAGCCGCTTCCGTCGTCCTTTTTGTGAAACTCGCGATAATCTTTCTCGCCGGGATAGCCAAAAGAGGCCGACCAGACCTGCATACTGATACGGTTGTTGCGACCCATTACCGCCACGCCGGGACGTTGCACCCAATAAGCCTCAAAAGTGCTTTTGTGAGTGGCGGGCAGTTCCGGCGCAGATGGCAGGACATAAGAGCGTTTGATATGGCTGTAGGGGCCGATAACCTCATCGTCGCCCGCTGCCTTTCCCACAGGCACGCCACCCTCTACCGTGTGGGTTTCCACGAAAAAGCAGCCCAACCCTACCTCCTGCAAGAATTCCTCAATACCCGGCTTGTAGTGGCGGTTGCCTGCTACATCAACCTCGTAGTAAGCCGGGCGATAGGCGCATTCGGGTAGCCAGATGGCGCGGGGGTCACGCCCATAATGCTTGACATAACTCGCAATTCCGGTTTTTAACTGTCCGTAAATGGTCGCGTCACGGGCTAAAAGGGGTAAGTAGCCGTGAGTGGCAGCACTGGTAATAATCTCGATATAACCTTCATCCTGCAAGAGTTTAAACGCGCCCACAATATCGCCCTGGAAGCGTTCGGTGAAACTGGTCAGGATATTGTTATACCAGTCGCGATAGTAAATTGCCAGGGGATAGCGGGGGTCGGCCTGGTCTAATTCTTCGGACTGATTATTAGTGAGGATTTCAGCCACTTTTTTGACTGCTTCAGCAACTGCGCGTATTGCTTCGGGTAATTCGGCCTGTTGCTTCTGGCGGGCGGCGGCTACCCCCTCTACCGAAAATCGCTCAATATCCAGATTAGCGGCGGCAATTCGCGCTTCCAGATATTCCACCAGATGTTCCAATACCAGCGGGTCAGCTAGTTGCTCGGTCAATACTGGGGTAATGCCAATCGTCAGGTGAAAGTTTACCTCTTCCTCGCGCAAATCATAAAGCGCGTTAAGCAAAGGGATATAGGTTTCAGCAGCACATTCGTGAATAGTTTCCTCACCGTGAGGCCACCGCCCCGCCAGACGGGTATAAGGTAAATGGCTGTGCAAAACGAAAGTAAAACCACCCTTTTTCATGTTTTATCGCTATTCTTTTCTATTGAGGTTATTTTTGGAATTTAACAACTGTTTTGATTGTGGTGAGAAAGCAGGAAAAATTGCGACGCCTGGAAAGAGGCATTACTCTCTGCACCGTTGCTACGATTGAATATTTTACCCCAAATCCATAAAAACGCAAAACAAATAGGGTACTGGCAATTCGAGAATATATTTTAGACTTGCGGTCTTTTGGCAATCCCGTTAACGGTTACAATAACTCTTAATGTTTGATGCGGCGACCTCTATTTGATGGATTAGAAACAATACGGTATATTTTTAACGCTCTACAAAAAACCTAAACTATCTAACTTGATTTGAAAGGAAATATTTCCGTGGAAATGCGTAAATTGGGTCAAAGCGGCATGAAAGTCGCGCCCATTTGTTTTGGTGGCAACGTTTTTGGCTGGACGATTGATCAGGAAACTTCTTTCGCCGTACTGGATACCTACGTTGAAGGTGGTGGCAACTTTATTGATAGTGCCGATGTCTACTCCGCCTGGGCTCCCGGTAATAAAGGCGGTGAGTCGGAAATCGTGCTTGGTAACTGGATGAAGGCGCGGGGTAATCGCGATTCAATTGTGATTGCCACCAAACTCGGCAATCCGATGGGCAAAGACTCGAATCAACGTGGCCTGTCCCGTCGTTGGATTATGAAGGCGGTAGAGGACTCGCTGCAACGTCTCCAAACCGATTATATTGACCTCTATCAAGCCCACGTTGATGACAAAGACAGTACCCAGGAAGAAACTATGCGTGCCTTTGACGACCTGGTACGTCAGGGTAAAGTGCGCTACATTGGGGCTTCCAACTTTTCATCCTGGCGGTTGGCTCTTTCGCTGGGGGTAAGTGACAAAAATGGTTATGTGCGTTACTCCAGTTTACAACCAGTTTATCACCTGCTCAATCGGGCCGACTTCGAGCGCGAGTTAGAGCCGTTATGCCTTGACCAGCAAATCGGGGTTATATCCTACTCCTCGTTAGCTAGTGGCTTTTTAACAGGTAAGTATCGGCCTGACAAAGAATTACCCACTTCTCCCCGCGCCAAGGCCATTCAAACTCGATATATGAACGAGCATGGCTATGCGGTGTTAGCTCAGGTTGAGCAACTTGCCGAAGCCCACAAAGCCACCAATAGCCAAATCGCGCTGGCCTGGGTACTGGCACGTCCCGCGATAACTGCTCCTATCGTTAGTGCTACCAGTGTAGAGCAAACCAAAGAGTTGCTGGGCGCATTAGAGGTGAAACTTTCGGCGGACGACCTTGCCGCTCTGGATAAAGTTAGTAGCTGGAAATAGGGTTCTGGGGAAGGGTAAGGAGCAATTTTTCTCTTACCCTTTTCGATTCCCGAATTATTTTAAACTGAAAATCCCCTTGAGGTAAGGGGCAATGTCAGTGAGGCTGAGGACTTTATCTACTACCTGAGCTTCAATGGCACTTTTGGGCATGCCGAAAATAACCGAACTGGATTCATCCTGGGCAATATTATAACTGCCAGTGCTTTTGAGAGAACGCATTCCGGCTGTGCCATCGCGCCCCATCCCGGTCAGCACTACCGCCAGGGTTTTTCCGGGCCAGGCCTTAGCCATTGCCTCGAAAGTTACATCAGCACTAGGGCGCAAACCCAGGCGGGCGGGTTCCTCGTTAAGATAAAGCCGCCCGTCCAATCCTACCCCCAGGTGACGGTCATCCCCCGAAAGATAGACAAAACCCGCCCTCGGAATTTCCCCATCCTCGACATTCTTCACCTTGAGGGGTGTTTCACCGTTCAGCCAATCAGCCAAACCAGTGCTAAAACCTACTGGTATATGCTGTATGACTAAAAGAGGTAAAGGAAAATTTGCTGGAATTGCCCCTAGAAGCTTGGATAAAGCCGGTGGGCCACCAGTAGAAGCTGCAATTCCTACCGCCAAAAACTTTCGCCCCCGCAGGTTATCCTGGTCGTTGAAAGGTTGCCCCGCCGAAGTTTTAAATTGGGCTAGTGTTGCAGGGTTAAGGGGGGCGGTCAGGGCATTTTCCCGCATAGTCGCTCTGGAGAGTTTGGGTTTATTGACTACGGGCGGGCTATCTATAACCGGGTTCTCGTCGTCCAACCGCGTACTAAATCGCGATTTCCCTCTAACGTGGGTAATAACTTTAATGCGGGACAGTAATTTAACTCGTTCAATCAGTATGCGGCTGGCGGCTTGCCACTCGGCGGCGGCGGGTTTTTCGATAATCTCTAATGCCCCTGCCGAAAGCATCTTGAAGCCCAGGTCTACATCTTGTTTGCCCAAAGAGGCTGTTAGCACCAGAATAGGGGTTGGATGATGCGCCATGATATATTCGGTAGCTTCAAGGCCGTCCATATTGGGCATATGAACATCCATCGTAATGACATTGGGGCGCAAACGGCTGGTCATCCTGATGGCTTCCGAACCATCCTTGGCTACGCCTACTACCTGTAAAGTGGGGTCAGTCCCGAACAGAGTCATTAACAAACGGCTGATAGTTGGCGAATCCTCAACAATCAGCACCTTGATTGGTTCTGGGGAAGAGCTGGCTTTAATTTCTTTTGTTGGGTCAGGCATCCAATTTACGACATTTCTGGTTGAAAACAGTGGTCGGTGGTCGGTGGTTAGTTTTCAAGGAAAGTAATTGGGGTAGGGTTGGTAAACCTAAAGGGTGGGCTAAAAACTTCAACCCTACCCCAAGCCAATTACTTTATAATATTAACATGAGAGTTGGAATTATCAACTGATAATTTTGCGATTGCTTAAAACTGATTACTACTGAATTATACAACCAGACGGGCAATAGTTTCAAGCAATTTATTTTGCTCAAATTGCCCTTTAACAATGTAGGCTTTTGCTCCGGCTTGCAAGCCCCGCCTCTTATCTTCCTCAGAGTCGCGGCTGCTGACCACAATCACTGGAATATCCCGCAAGCGTTCATCGCTACTCAGGGCGGCAGTCAGGCGGAATCCATCCATATTAGGCATTTCCACGTCGGTTAGCACCAGGTCAAAGTGGTTCTGGCGGCAGATTTGCAAGGCATCTGCTCCATCGCGGGCAGTTTGCACTTCATAACCAGCCGTTTCAAGGATACTACGTTCCAGTTCGCGGGTAGCCAGCGAGTCATCCACCACCAGGATTCGGCGGGCTCTTGGTGCATAAATAATTTCAGTCGTCTCAGCCATAACTGTGCTGAACACTGGAGCTATCCCACCCTGGCGGGCAGTTTGAACCAGTCCAAAAGTATCCAGAATCAGAGCCAGTCCATCCGCCCCTAGCAAGGTAGCCCCCGCCACATTTGGCACATTCTCCAGGAACTTACTCAGTGCTTTAACCACTACTTCGCGCTCGTCCACCAGTTCATCTACCTCGAAACAGATATAGCGTTCCGCGCCCCGATCCTGCCCGGCTGTACCGCCAATGCTGGCACTTAATAAGACTGCCTGGAATTTATCTTGCTCTGAAGAACTTTTTTGGGTTTCAGCGGCAGGCAGGTTGAGCATATGGTCAAGTCGCACCACTGGCACCAGTTGGTTACGTAGCCGCAGGGTGGGCTTGTTTTCCACCATAACTATTTCATTGCGGGTCGGGCGCAGGGTGGCTTCCACCATAACTGAAGGCAAAGCAAAGAGTTGTCCGGCAGTCTGCACCAACAATACATCAATTGTTGCCAGGGTCAGGGGAATTTCCAGGGTAAAGGTTGTACCTTTGTCCCTTTCGGTAATCAATGAAACCCGCCCACTCAACCGTTTAATATTTTGTTGAACTACATCCAAACCCACTCCACGCCCAGATATTTCGTCTACACTCTGGCGGGTACTAAAGCCGGGTCGGAAAACAAGGTCATAAATATCGCTCTCATTATAACTTCGGGCTTCTTCCGAGTTAATAGTACCTTTATGCAGGGCTGAGGCTAACAAAACACCCGCATCCAAACCTGCCCCATCGTCCTGAATTTTAATATGGACATGGCTACCACGTTGCGAGGCTGAAAGTGTTACAGTACCTTCAGCCGATTTCCCGGAGGCTTCCCGCACTTTGGGAGTTTCAATTCCATGGTCAATGGCATTTTGCAAAAGGTGGCGCAAAGGGTCGCTAATTTCTTCCAAAATTCGTTTGTCAATCTCAACGTTGCCGCCCACAACCACCAAACGGGCCTGTTTACCCCGTTCGTTCGCCAAATCCCGCACCAAACGACCGAAGCGGCTGAAAAGAGTATCCAGCGGCAACATCCGAATACCCAGCATATTGCGGCGCAATTCATCGGCGGTGGTCTCAAAGTTCAGGTTGTAGCGTTTGCGCTCCCGAACCATAGTTGTAAGTTGACCTTCAACCTCCCGATCAATTTCTAGTAATTGCTCCAGCTTATCGTATATTTTACGGACAACTTTAGCATCCAGCATCCCATCGCCGGAGGTTGCCGCTTTATTGCCACTTCCGTTAGCATTCGATCCTTTTTGGGAGCGACTCTCCAAAAATTGTTTTTTCGCTGCCTTTAACTCCTCATCCCCAAAGGAAAACAGCTCAGTCAAGCCTAAAAGACGGCTACGCTCCTCCAGAGGTGTTTGGTCAACCACAAAATCACGGAGTTGTTGGAGTAGGCGGCTGCGTTGGCGATTCTTGGCTAATAGATTTTGTAGACTCGTTAAATGTTCTTCGTTTTGCAGCTTATTGATAACCAACTCACCCGCCAGATTTATCATGCTGTCGAGTTTGTCGAGGCGTACCCGAATAGTTTCATCGGCGCGGTTTTCACCCTTGGCACCTGTTTCGGCTTTGCGATCAAGGCTGAGTGGCTCGGCTTCCAGCGCAGCCGAAAGGCTTTCCAGAGGGTTTAAAGTTGAGAAAATAGCGGACTCATGGCCGTTTTCCTGGTTGCGGGGTTGGGCGGGCTCTTCTTCATTAAGCCCGGCTAGTTCTTTGAGTCTGTCAATTAGTGAATTTATTTGTTCTGGTTGGGTTAATTGGCTAAAGGGCGTACCAGGGCCGTCTTCGGTTTGGCGGGTGGTAAAGCGCACTAATTCGCTGATAGTGTCAATGCCCATAAAGAGCAAGTCAACTTGTTCGCGGGGAACCGCTCCATTTTTCCCATTCCGATAGAAGCCCATTAAGTCTTCCATCGCATGGGCCACCCGCGTAATATCGGCAAAACCCAGCATACGAGCCGAACCCTTGACAGTATGCAATACCCGCATAATGTCGCGCATTAGCTCAATTCGCTCTGGCCCTTCTTCGCTTTCTTCCAGGTCCACCAGCCCGCGAGTCAGGTTTATGACGTGCCCCTCCACCTCTTCGCGGAAGGTACTGAGTAAAAAGTCTTGCTGTTCTTGCTGATTCACCCGTTATTCCCCACTTTACTTCGGTTATCGGTTGCTAGTTGTCGGTTAAAATCCAAAAGTCAAAGGTCGAAAGCCAAGAGTCAAAAGCCGAAATTTCCATTTTATATTTAAAATGGGCGCGCACACCACTCCCCTACGAATTTCCCCTACCCCTCACTACAGTTCGACTGCCAGATTTTGCCATTCGTCCGGCGTTAACAAATTGGCCGGGTCTATTACCACCACCCAGCCTTCAGGCGATTTCCATAAGGCCCAGGCTACTTCTTTTTCACGGTTTTGCTCGACAAAGGCGGGCAAAGGTGCCAGCGACTCGATCGGAGCGCGGCTAATCTCGCGTACTGCTGAGGCTAATAATCCAATAACATAGCCTTGATTTTCAACCACCAACAGTTGCTCATTACTGCCTGGTTGGGATTCAAGACCGAGCAAATGGCAAAGGTCAAAGACGGGTAATTCGCTCCCCTTCAGCCGCCCTAGCATAGCCGGGTGCAAATCCATTTCTGGTAGCAAAAAATCACGCCGCACCCCTAACAACCGTAAAACCTGCCCGGCTCGAACAGCAAAAAGGCTGTCGTTGGCTTGCAACAACAGCATCTCAAGCTTATCAGTCAGGTTTGCGCCTCCGGCCCGCGCTTTCGGGGGATTAGGTTTCTCCTCAGACACAATTTTTGGCTTTTCCTCTACTGTGCTGTAATGTGAGCCGTTGCGGGTTATGACTGGTGGTGCGTCCATTATCTGCATCGTTTTAGCCTTTTATACCTTCAAGTTTAACAGTAAATTGGAAGGATTTAAAGAAGAAACCACTTTTTCGCCTAAATTGAAATTACCCAGAATATAGGCGGCTTGTTCTCGTTCAAGCGTAATCATAGGCGGCTCAATGGCACTATCGTTTATTTCCACTACCTCCGCCACTGCATCCGCCAAAATTCCGGCCTCAAGGTTTTCAGCTGCCAGGACTATAATCCGGGCACTGGGTTCTAACTGGCGACGGGGTACCCCTAAAATGTCCCGAATATCTACCACGGCGGTGACATTACCCCGCAAATTCACAACTCCAATCACATAATCACGGGTAAGAGGAACTTTGGTAATTGTACCCAGGCGGCTAATCTCCCGCACCGCTCCGGCTTGTACGGCAAACCAGCTATCAGCCAGCCGAAAAATCAGGTAACGGCGTTTTTGTTCGCGGTGTTGATTTTCTTTGCTGTTGTTAAGGCGTTCCCGCAAACGCTCCAGAATCTCGGCATTGGCGGTTAAATTGTTATTAGATATTGCTTCGGAATTCGACATCTCTGATTAACCCTTTGTGCTAAATAAAACGCCCGGACAAACCGGGCGCTGGTTGGTTGATTGCTTTTGCCGTTTAAGCAGGTAAAAGTTCTAAGATTGATAACGGGTCTGACCGATTTCCACCTCATTTAATTCCTAAGAGGCTTGGAAAACTCGGCGCGACATTCTGGTAAAAACCGTTTCAATCAATAGCGTCAACACACGCTCGCCCTCCTCGCTTTTAACCACGTAATAATCCGCCCCCATTTCGTAAGCATTAACCATATTCTTTAGCTTGTTTTCGCTACTGAACATTATTATTGGAATGCTTCGTAATGCCAGATTACCTTTCAAGGTTTTGCAAACCTCAAAACCGCTTAAGACAGGCAGATGAACGTCCAGGACAATCAAATCAGGCCGAAGCTTTGCCGCCTGCTCAAGACCATCCTCACCGTTCAAGGCAATTGTCACCTCGTATCCTTTATTTTCAAGGATAAACCTGGTTTTGCCCGCCTGGGTGGGGCTATCTTCCACAATCAGTATCTTCTTCGCCATTCCCGGTTGTCCTCTGTGCTTGCGACCGTTGGGCAAGGTCCTGAGTTCTATAGTCATTACAATACCTCTTACAGCTATCTAACTCCGGAGCTTGAGAAACATACAGGGTTGAGTTTATAATCCAGTATAATGTTTCGAGTTAGTGCGTCAACTTTTAGTGCAGTAGTATTCTCTGACTATATCTTACCTGATGTGGATAAAAGTATAGTTAAAAAGTCTGGTTACGATATTAAATTTATATTAAAATTTTACCTGCTTTATCCCTCCACCACTTTTTGGAATAGATTTTGGCGAAAAGATACCAAAATCAGCTTTACTGTGTTATAAGTAGAGAAACCCATTTTGGGCCATCGCTAACAATTTTAATACTTTTTGGTACTAATTGGCTATAGGAAATTCTACTCATAAAGGTCATATGTCTATTCCTAATTTAAAGATTAAAGTTTCTATTTTATTGATAGTTTTGGTGCTGGGGGGGGCATTAGCAAGCTGTGGAGAGCCCACTAATACCGCTACTCCTGCCCCGACCCCCACCAAAACCGTTGTCCCTACCACTGCCCCACCGACGACGATTGTTCTTACCGCCGCCACTTCTACCACTACAAGCGCGGTTTCTACAACGGTGGGTGCGACAAGCAGCACCCCTACAACGGTTGCGCCCGATAAAAGCCAGGTATTGGCTGAGTTTGCCGATGTTAAGGTTACGTTTGGTGATTATTTGCGCTATCGCCAGTTTTACGCTTTAAGGGATTTGCTGTTTTATCAGTTTTTTGTGGCAAGGCCCACTCCAACCCAACAGGATAATGAGCAACTAAGTCTGTTACAGAAACAACTTGATAGCTTGCCAACCCAACAAATAGATAAAACCAAGTTGCGGGAATATTTACAGGGTATAATTTTGGTGCGGGAGGCTAAAACTGAATTTGGTATTACCGCCACCCCCGAAGAGACCGACCAGGAAATAGCCAATCAGATTGGCCCGGTGCAGGGTTATAGCCAGTATGCCAAAGATGCTACCGCCACTGCCGGAGTAGTCTATACCGCCGCCGTTAGCATCGAATTAGCCACTAATGCGGTGGTGACCCCCCTTCCAAGGAGCGTTACCCCTGCGCCGACCCCAAGCCTTGCCCCAACTCCTTTGCCGATTCCTTCACCTGCTGCAACTGCGGCGGCCCGCCAGCAATTTTTCTTTGATACATTGAAACAGGCTATTAATCAGACCAAAGAGGATTACCGCCGTTTTGAGGCTGAACCGACGGTGGTTTCCCGCAAACTTGACCAGAAATTACGGGAACAACTCCCGAAAATCGGCGATGCATACCCCCAATTACGCTTTAGCCAGATTTTATTGAAACAGGAGGCCGATGCTCAGGCGATTTACAAGGATTTGTTAGGTACGGTGGCGGCGGATTTACCCGACAAATTTTTCAAGTTGGCTCGCGAGAAATCCCTCGACCCTTTAACCGGGGCGCGTGGGGGCGATGTGGGTTGGGTGATTAATCCCATGCTTAGTACCGATGTCTTGAATGTTTTGAAAAACCTGGCCTTGGGGCAGGTCAGCACGCCCATCCAGACTAGCTTTGGTTGGTTGGTGGTATTGGTAAGCGGAAGGGACGAAAAACGCCCGCTAGATGCAATACAATTTGAGTATTTGGCCGGACTCACTTTTGGGCGCAGTATTTTGTATGACGACTGGCTGCGTGGCAAAATCCAGGCTGCCCAGGTTAAATTTTTCATTTAATTCTAGTAAAGAATTATGAATTTTAACAAAAAAGGTAAAAAGAGAACTAGAATTCCTCTCCCTTTTTAAGGGAGAAGGAGTTAAGCTCTCCTTTTCCACAACAGGTTTTTATTAACCTACGACCAACAGCCGCTCAGAGCTGGGAATTCTGGAAGCGTCGCCACAGGTTTTTGGCGATACGTTCCGGGTCGGCTTGTACCCCATAGCGGGCAAAGTAGCGGCAAATATTCCGAATATCCCGCTCTAACAAGTCATAGGCGTTTGGGTTAAAACGCGGGTCAACCGCCTGTGGGAAGTCAATAATCCGTAAATTACCCTCCCAATACAGCACGTTAAAAGGCGAAAGGTCGGCATGAATCAGGTTGTGCTTAAGCCATAGTTCGATATTGCTCATCACAAAATCAAACAATGGCCTGACCTCCTCACGCTCAAGCTCCACATTATGAAGTATTGGGGCAGCATGACTGGTATCTCCAAAATACTCCATTAATATAGCACTATCGGCCTGACGGTAGGGGCGGGGAATAGCCGCACCCGCCGCGTACAACTGCTTCAGATGCTCGAATTCATGCCCAATCCACATCCCTTGATGGGCTTCGCGCCCAAAACTGGTTTTGTTTTTAACAGCCCGCAAGGTGCGCTGGTTCAAAATAACCCGCCCTTCCTGGTAAACCGTATCGTTTTTGAAATTGCGGTGCTGCTGATGACGATAGATTTTAGCCGCCACTAATTTGGTACCTAGCGCGCTCCCCGCCCGACAACAATAAACGGTGGCTTCCTTGCCGCTTTTAACCTCATATAACACTTCAGTAATCAATCCTTCGGCGAAAAAATTCTCCAGTTCGGGATAACCAAAGCCTACTAAGGCTTCGTCCTCATCGTTCTGAGGGCGGCGTCTCGAAAATTTAGTTTCAAATTCCAAATCTTCCAGGTCTAACTTTAACTTCTTGGATGCCAATTCCTTGATTCTCCTTCAAAAAAGTAACGAGTAGCGACTGCGAATACCGATTCACCTTAATTGTCATTCTGAACGAAGTGAAGAATCTTGTTGATTATGAGTAGACTCTTCGCAAGCTCAGAGTGACAAGCCCATGAACGGTTACTCTAATTCGCCTATATCGTTTTTATAAAATAATAAGTTGTAATAAGTTTGATGGGTTTCAGTCAGGGGAATAAAAAGGCCGCGAACAGTCACGTTCACGGCTTCCAGGCACAGGAAAAGCCGCCCTGAGTAGGCGGCCTCAAATTTCCAAATCGGTTAAGTTAAAAACCGGGGAGTTTAGAGTGCGCTTTTCAGGGGACGCGACGAATATTCGGTATTCACCTGGCTGTTCATTACTTTGCTGACAGTCATATTACGTCCTCCCTATAAGAAGTTTTCAGTAATTAGTAATCAGTTCTCGGTTAGAGAAATCTGAAAAGTTGAAATGCTAGCTATAGAAAATCTATAGTTGCAGCATGTTTAGTATACCCAACTAAGCGATACTTTGTCAAGCAATTTGCGCGTCATTTAACCTGATATTAGTCAAAGGTCTTAGAATTTGTGGGGGCGAACTACCTCAACCTCTGAGAAATAGGAAACCATCGCAAAATCGCGGTAGTAGGTCTGGGTAAGGTGCTCGATTATTTTCTCGGCTACTGCCCGTTCGCAAATAACCTCCACCTGGATATTGCGGTTGTGTTCCTCATCCGCCATCCGTTCGCCGTGTGCCCCGCCCCCTCGCGCTTCCATAATGGTATAACCATGCGCTCCAAGTTTTTGAAGGTCTTTCACTAACAGCCGTTCGATAGCCGCTTCGCTGATAATAGTGAGCAGGGTTCGTTTTACCAGTTCCATTGTTCTAACCTCCGAATTTTATAACTTTCACTCTGGAACTCATTAAATGTAAGCGTTCACCACGATTGTCACCCTGAGCTTGCGAAGGGTCTGGTTTAAAACATTGAGATTCTTCGCTTACGCTCAGAATGACAGGTTTCGTGAACGGTTACTATTAAATAAGTTGTAATTATAAATTGAACCTGAAAATTGGCCACAAGCAAAAGTCCTACAAATGGAAAATCAACTGGGTTAGCCAGTAATAAAGTGGAATGCCAAAGATTACATTAAAAGGAAAAGTTATGCCCAGGGAAGCTGTCAGGTAGTAAGTTGGATTAGCCTGTGGTACGGCAATACGCATAGCGGCAGGAGCGGCGATATAAGAGGCACTGGCCGCTAGAGTCGCCAGAATCGCTGTTCCACCCAACGAGAGTCCGCATACCAGCCCTACGACTATTCCTAGTAAGGCCGAAAGCATTGGCATGCCAATCCCGAAGGCTACCAGAAATAACCCCACTTTGCGTAAATCACCCAGGCGGCGGGAAGCCACAATGCCCATTTCCAACAAAAACAGAGCCAGAAAACCCTTGAACAAATCTACAAAAACAACTCCCACTGGCCCAATTCGCTCTGCTCCGGCGGCATAACCAATTATCAGCCCCCCAAACAAGAGATAGGTGCTTTTATTCAGAAAAACCTCGTGGGCCAGTTGCCGATAGTTTGGTTTCTCTTTGCTGGCTCGCAACCGCGCAATCAAAATCCCTACCGCAATCGCCGGAATTTCCAGTACCACTACCAGTAGCGTCATAAAACCATCGTATGGGATTTTAAGACGGTCAAGGTAGGTTTGTACCACCGCAAAGGTCACGGCACTAACCGAACCATAATGAGCTGCAATCGCGGCGGCATCGGCTGGCCCAAAGCGACCAAGCTGCCGAAGAATAAAATAGGCCACAAAGGGAATGGTTATTCCCAGAGCGATTGTGCCCAAAATCGGGATAATCACGGTGCTAATGTCGTGGATTTTGCTTAACTGCAAACCACCCTTGATGCCGATACCAACCAGCAAATAGATACTTAAAGTTTCGTAAATGGCTTCAGGTAATCGCAACTCTACTTTGAGAAAATTGGTCAGAAACCCAAGGATAAAAAACAATACTACTGGTTCTAGCAGGCTATCTACCATCTAATCCTGTTAATCCTGTCTATTTTTGTTATATTTTCCGTTAATCAACTACTGAATCGTAAGGCCACCATCTAACACCAGGGCGTGCCCGGTAGTAAAGCTGCTGTCGTCGCTGGCAAGGTAAAAAATAGCACGGGCAATCTCGATAGCTTCTCCCAGCCGACCAATCGGAATATTACTGATGAGGCTTTGCTCGGCTCTTTCCGGGTTGCGCGAGTTATCAATCAACTGGTCAACCATATTAGTGCGAGTGAAAGCCGGGCAGACGGCATTAACCCGAATGTTTTGTTTGGCACATTCCAGGGCTGCCGTTTTGGTTAACTGGATTACCCCGGCTTTGCTGGCTCCATAGGCCCCCATCGCGGGCGTGCCGACAATCCCGGCAGCACTGGCAAGGTTGACAATTGTACCGCCGCCCGCCGCCTGGAGTGCCGGAATGCCATATTTCATCCCCAGCCAGACCCCCTTCATATTAACGTTTACCGTCCAATCCCAATCTTCCTCGGTTATTTTGCTTATACTGGCTAAGGTCGTGCCAACCCCGGCATTGTTTATCAGAATACTGAGCTTGCCAAAGGTTTTGACGGCAAATTCTACCATAAATTGGACTTCCTCGGCTTTGGATACGTCCGCCGCAACCGCCGCCGCCCTACCCCCAGCCTGAGTAATCAGGTCTACGGTTTCGCGGGCAGCCTCTTCTTTATAATCGGCTACTACCACGGCGGCCCCTTCGGAAGCAAAAAGCAGGGCAGTTTGTCGCCCAATTCCATTTCCTGCACCAGTTATCAGGGCAACTTTGCCTTGTAATTTCTCAGTCATCGAAAATTATTCTCCTTAACTTAACCATAGCAGCGTCAAAAATTGAGATAAAATGTTACACAATTTGGCCCTGAATCAGAACAATTGGGGTCAAAAAGGTGTTGTGCTAAATATTATACTATGTTTTAATTGGATGATGTTACGAAGTCAGGTATTAGGCTAGAAAGTGACGAAATCAGCATGTGGTCACAAAAAAGGATTGAGCCAGGACCAGGCCAGGAGTCGGTTTGGGATTATCCCCGACCACCCCGCCTGGAAGATAGTCCTAAACATATTCAGATAATATTTAATGGAATAGTAATCGCCGATTCTACACACACCAAACGCATCCTCGAAACAAGCCACCCACCCGTTTACTATATTCCTCCCGCCGATATTAAAATGGAGTATCTTGAACCTACTAACCGTTCCACTTATTGCGAGTGGAAAGGTCCAGCAGCTTATTATAGCTTGCGGGTGGGCGATAAATTCAGCTCAAACGTGGCCTGGTACTACCCAGAACCCACTCCCGAATACGCCGCCCTTGCAGATTATGTGGCTTTCTATCCCAGCAAAATGGAGCAATGTCTGGTGGATGGCGAGCTAGTAATTCCCCAGGCTGGTGATTTTTACGGCGGTTGGATAACCAAAGATATTGTTGGGCCATTTAAGGGCTAAACAGGGAGATTTTGGGAAGATTCCACTGATAGAATAAAACTATGGATATTTTCGTTCAGGCTTTGACCTATGCTCAGGAAAATTCGGATATTTTTTGGAAGGCGTTTGGCCAACACCTTACGCTGAGTTTTCTGGCACTTGGCATTGCGGTCATTGTTTGTGTCCCTTTAGGAATCCTAACCAGTCGTTACGGTACCGTATCCAAAATCATTATCAATCTCTCCGGCGTTGGGCGGGTTATTCCAAGTATCGCTGTTTTATTAGCGTTGTATCCGGTACTTGGTTTAGGTGAACAACCCGCCCTGGTGGCACTAACTTTGCTTGCATTACCACCGATATTAATAAACACCGACACAGGTTTGCGGGAAGTTGACCCTTCCACTCTCGAAGCAGCGCGTGGCATGGGAATGACAACCCTTCAGCGTTTATGGCAAATAGAACTGCCCCTGGCCCTTCCGGTAATTATCGGGGGCATCCGTACCGCCTGTGTTGAGGTTATTGCCAGTGCTACCCTGGCTACGTTTATCGGTGGGGGCGGGTTGGGCGATTTTATCGTGCAGGGTCTGGCTGGTAACAGTACAAAAGTGTTACTGGTTGGAGTTATCCCTGTGGCTTTATTAGCATTAACGGCAGAAGTGTTATTGGGAACGTTGCAACGTCTTGTTAGCCCCAAAACGTCGGGTAAATTAAGAATCGCCTAACCCGACGGGCCTGCGCCAGCTTTTGCCGCTTTATTGAAATTTACGAACAACTAAGGAGACAATATCATTATGAAGAGTAAGACACCAATTGGTCTGGCTCTATCTTCTCTTTTTGTGCTGAGTTTACTATTGATTGCTTGTGGTGACCCAACTGCTACTACCCCACCCGCTGCTACAACTACGGCGGCGGCGGCTACCACTGTTGCTGGCGGGGCAAAACCCAAAGTAGTGGTTGCTTCCAAAGATTTCCCTGAGTCTATTATTATCGGTGAGATGTATGCAGCCGTGCTGGAACAAGGTGGGATTCCAGTTGAGCGCAAGATGAACCTGGGTACTACGGCGATTGCTCAGGCCGCTTTGGTTAAGGGCGATATTAGCCTTTACCCTGAATATACCGGAACTGGTGCGGGGGTGGTTTTGAAGCTGGCTAACCCTAGCAATAATGCCAAGCAACTCTTTGATCAGGTTGCGGGCGAATACAAAAAGCAGTTCAATCTGACCTGGCTGGATGTTGCTCCCTACAGTAACCGCAACGGGGTAGCCGTAACCAAAGCGGTTGCCGACAAGTACAAGCTCAAAAACCTGAGTGACCTGGCTCCGGTAGCCAAAGAACTCCGCTTTGCTTCTAACCCTGAGTTTGTGGGTGACCGTAGCGCGGTGGATGGTTTGAAAAGTTTGCAAAAGACCTATAGCGGTTTCGACTTCAAGGAAATCGTTCAGGTTGACATAAAACTACGTTACAAGGCTCTGGTAGATGGTAAGGCCGAGGCTTGTGTCGCGTTTGGTTCGGATGGCGAGCTGGCAGGTTACAATCTGGTTTGGATGGAAGACGACAAGGATAATTTTGGTCCTTACCAGACCGGGCCGGTAGTGCGTGACGATATTCTAGCGGCTTATCCCAACATGAAATCGTTGCTCAATGCTGTATCCGCCAAATTGACTACCGAGAAGATTTCGGCTCTGAACTGGCAAGTGACCGGGCCGGATAAAAAAGAAGCGGTGGATGTAGCCAAGGCCTTCCTCAAAACCGAAGGACTCGTGAAATAAGGATGAAGTAGATAAATAGTCTAAGGTTGAAGGTCGAGAGTCGAAAGTCTAAGAATTAAAACCTGTCGACTTTTGACCTTTGACTTTTGACCGATGACCGACAACTGCTTATAGGATAAAGATATTGCAAAAAGCGATTGTTTTTGAGAATATTACCAAAGATTATTCCGGCACAGGGCGGGCTGCCGTTCATAATGTGAATCTTGAAGTGCTGGAAGGCCATCTGGTGGTACTGCTGGGGCCGAGCGGCTGCGGCAAAACCACTCTGATGAAAATGGTAAACCGCCTGATTGACCCAACCGAAGGCCGAATTCTGGTAGGTGGGACGGATATTCGCGAGTTAAAAGTTACCGAGTTACGGCGGCGGATTGGTTATGTAATCCAGCAGGTGGGGCTATTTCCCCATATGCGGGTGGATAAAAATATCGGAGTAGTACCGCACATGCTGGGCTGGGATAAAGAGCGAATCCGCCAGCGTAGTGATGAGCTACTGGATTTGGTGGGGTTGCCGCCAGACGATTTCAGGGAGCGTTACCCCGCCCAACTAAGTGGTGGGCAACAGCAAAGGGTAGGCCTGGCACGCGCATTGGCGGCTGACCCGGCGATTATGCTGATGGACGAGCCGTTTGCCGCTATTGATAATATTACTCGCACCCGTTTGCAGGATGAGCTTTTGCGGGTTCAGCAAACTATCCGCAAGACCATTCTTTTTGTGACCCACGATGTGGAAGAGGCTATTAAGTTAGCGGATGAAATTGTGATAATGAGGGATGGACAGGTGGTGCAATACGATACCCCCTTGCGAATCTTATCCCAGCCAGCTAACGAATTTGTGCGCGAACTAACTGGAGCGGGCGATGTTATGCGCCTTTTGAGCTTGCAATCAGCCGCTACTATTATGTCCCCCTCCGGCGAAGGAGTTAGTGGCAGCAATTCTAGCCACAAAATCTTGCCGACTACTAACTTACGGGATGCTTTGGGCCTGATTATGAGCCAGGGTCTTGACCAACTTCAGGTAGTAGATGAGGAAGACCGCCCGGTTGGGCTGATAACTTTAACCGCTATCCGTAATCTTGCCGGAAAGACGGCGGGAGTAGAGTCGAAATGAACCCTTTCGTCCAGTTTTACCAGTTTTTTGAGCAGGGTTTTATTTATATTTTCGACAAATGGGAGAGGGTTTCGCCTTTCTTTTTTAACCATCTGCAAATTAGTGGTATCTCTTTGGGTATCGCCCTGTTAATCGCTTTCCCATTAGGTTTGTTAATAAGTCGGGTGCGTTCGTTGACCACGCCAGTTTTGGGTTTTCTGGGAATACTTTATACTATCCCAAGTCTGGCATTTCTAGCTCTGTTAGTGCCAGTTTTTGGCCTTTCCCCGACTACTACCATTGTAGTTTTGATAACTTATGCTCAGACGATGATGGTGCGGAATATCGCGCTCGGTTTTAACGCCATAGACCCGGCTATTCTGGAAGCGGCGCGGGGAATGGGAATGAATCGCTTACAAGTGCTGGGGCGGGTGGAATTGCCCCTGGCCTTGCCGGTAATGCTGGCGGGGATAAGAATCGCAACCCTGGCAACAATTAGTATTGCGACTATTGGAGCGTGGGTAGGGGCTGATACTCTCGGTAAGCTTTTTCAGGAGGATAATCCCCGCAAAATTGCCGCCGGAATTATCTGCGTGGTGTTTATTGCTTTGGTAGCTGACCAATTTTTCCGGCTGGCCGAAAGAGCCGCCAGTGCCTATCGCCAACGTCAGCCAAAAACCGCCACCACCGGCGCAAAGAGCAAGAATAAAGAAATACCTCTGGGAAACGTCTAGAGTAGTTACCTACCTCTGAAACTAAAGCCCCAAAATATACAATTTATAAACTAAAGCTACATTGCGCTTTGCCGTTCCTTTGCTATAATTTAGTCATGGATGTGAAGCTATATATTTTGACATGGACAAAGGAGCACAATCATGAATCCTAAAAAGGACGCAGGTAGAGCTTTAATTCTTTCTGCTTTAATTCCGGGGGCTGGTCAAGTTTACAATGGGCAATACGGCAAGGCTCTCTTTTTCTTCGCGACCTGGATTTTTATCCTGCTGTGGCCTCTGGCGATTATTGATGCCTGGGAAACCGCTACCAAAATCAACGAGGAAGCTTATGCTCAACAGGCTGCCGCAGGTCGAGCCGCCCGTACTGCCAGAGCTTCTTAACAGTACCGAGTATTGAGGATAAGGCTGGAAGTAGTTCCCGGCCTTATTTTTTATACTTATAGATTTGGTTGTTTATGCCTCAAGAAGCTGCTCAATGCGTTCAAACGGGACAATTTCAGCTAATAATTTATCCAAATCGTCCCGTTGCCGATAATAGTGGTTGTCCACCTTATCCCACTGTCGAATAAACTTCAATTGCCGTTTAGCCAGAACCGTTAAATACTCCCGTACCTTCTGGTCACGCTCGGCACGGGCTGGATCACCTTCGGCTCTGGATAAAATTTTTTTGCTGGAATAATAAGCCCACTCCTTCTGACTATCAAAAAACGAAAAATACCAGACCCTGAGTTTTGCCAGTACCGGGTTTGTGGTGGTACTGGAAACTGGGATTAAAAAATCCCCGTGAAGCCCCCATATTACCTCAGAGCAACTTAAAGTGAAGTGCGAAAATGAACCCCTGCCATCCTCCACAATCCCTTCCGACAGGGTATAGTTCCACAAAGCCACTAACCCGTTTAGGAAACCTGTGCCGGACAATTGTTTTTGGGCGGGCATTTCGCGGTCAAACAAATCGCTATACCACAGCGTCCAGGGGGTAGTTTCCTCCGCTGCTTGTGGGTCGAAAGGTTTAGCCATAAAAAACCTCCTTATAAAACAAAATAAGTCAGGCTGTAATAGCATCCTAATTGTATGGGTGAACGGTTACTCCAACTTAGCTTATTCTATCTGAAAAGATACTATAAAAAGGCCAGGAACAACCCTGGCTTTTTACTCGTAACTCACTACTGTTAGGAGGCGATAGCGGTGTTAGAAGCTGGTAGGTGGGCCCGCCCGGTCAGATATTTGTCCACGCCCCGCGCCGCGTCCCGCCCCTCGGCGATGGCCCACACCACCAGCGATTGACCGCGCACATTGTCCCCGGCGGCAAATACCCCCGGCACGTTAGTCATCTTGTCCTGGTCAACCCAGATATTATGCCGTTTGGTGAGTTTCAAGTGCAGGTGATCCACCAGCCCGTTTTGCACCGGGCCACTAAAACCCGCCGCAATCAGCACCAACTGAGTTTCGATAGTGAATTCGCTATCGGGGACTTCGCTAAAGTGGCGTTGCCCGTGTTCGTCAAAGGCCAACTCTACTTTGACCGCCCGCAGCCGCTCTAGTTTGCCATCCGTACCTTCAAAAGCTTTGGTGGCAATACTGAATTGTTGCTTGCCGCCCTCCTCATGCGAGGTGGATTTCATCAGGGTCATCGGCCAATCGGGCCAGGGATTGTGAATCGGGCGAGTATTGGGCGGCTGGGGTTTATGCTCGAACTGAATAACCTCTTTAGCTCCCTGCCGCAGCGAAGTCCCCAGGCAATCGCTCCCGGTATCACCTCCGCCGATAATCACCACCGTTTTATCGTGTGCCAGAATATCAGCTTCATTCAAAGTATCGCCCAGGTTGCGACGGTTTTGCTGGGTGAGGAAATCCATGGCGTAATGCACCCCATCCAACTCAAAGCCGGGCACAGGTAACTCACGGGGTTGCTCCGCCCCATTCGCGATAATTACGGCATCATACTCGGCTCGTAGCTTCTCCACCGAATAATCTACTCCGACATGGGTATTAGTTCGGAACTCGATACCCTCGGCTGCCATCAGGTCTACCCGCCGTTGCAAAATATTTTTATCCATTTTGAAATCGGGGATACCATAGATTAGCAAGCCGCCAATACGGTCAGCCTTCTCGAAAACCGTCACCAGATGTCCGGCTCGGTTAAGTTGCTCCGCCGCCGCTAGCCCCGCCGGGCCAGAGCCAATCACCGCCACCTTTTTACCTGTACGATAAGTTGGAGGCTGGGCGGTAATCCAACCCTCTTCAAAGGCTCGGTCTATAATCGAAACCTCGATTTGCTTAATCGTCACCGGGTCTTGATTGATACCCAACACACAGGCCGCCTCACAAGGGGCCGGACAGACTCGCCCGGTAAATTCCGGGAAATTGTTGGTTGCTAAAAGTACATCTACTGCTTCCCGCCAGCGATTTTCATAAACCAAATCGTTAAAATCGGGAATCACATTGCCCAAAGGACAACCTTGATGGCAAAAGGGGATGCCACAATCCATACAACGAGCAGATTGCTCTTTGATTTCTTCAGCACTCATTGGCTCAGGGATTTCGTTATAATCCTTGAGCCGCTCGGCAATCGGGCGGTAAGCGGCGTTTTTGCGCTGAATAGTAATAAAACCATTAACTTTAGCCATGCTGCACCACCGCCTCCTTGGTTTTCAATTCGGACAGGGCACGTTTGTACTCATGGGGTATAACTTTAACAAAACGCGGCAAGAAGGCTAACCAATCCAGCAAGATTTTCTCAGCAATTTCGCTACCGGTGTAACGGTAATGCTTCTCAATCAGGCTACGTAACTCCTCGACTTCTTCCTGGTCGGTAACTTTTTCCAAATCAACCATGCCGAGATTAACCCGACCCTTGAAGCGGCTCTCTTCGTCCAGCACATAAGCTACCCCGCCGCTCATACCCGCCCCGAAGTTACGCCCGGTTTTGCCAAGAACCACTACGCGTCCCCCGGTCATATATTCGCAGCCGTGATCGCCCAGACCCTCTACAACCGCGCTTACCCCGCTATTTCGCACGCAGAAGCGTTCCCCGGCGACCCCATTAAAGTAAGCCTCGCCCCGAATTGCCCCATAAAGGGTCGTATTGCCAATCAGGACATTCTGGCGAGGGTCAAAGTCCGCTCCCACCGGGGTTTTTACCGCAATGCGCCCGCCGCACAGCCCCTTGCCAACATAGTCATTAGCGTCGCCCTCCAGTGTCAGGCTGACCCCGTTTGGCACAAACGCCCCGAAACTCTGCCCGGCACTGCCCTTGAAATTAAGCCGAATTGTATCTTTTGGCAAACCTTTTGCCCCATAGCGGCGAGAAATTTCACCCCCTAACATCGCCCCCACCGAGCGGTGTGAGTTACGAATCGGCAGGTTGATTTCGACTACTTCCTGTTTATCCAGGGCAGCTTTTGCCAGTTCAAGCAGTTTGTTATCGAGAGCCTTTTCCAGACCATGTTCCTGTTTTTCGCTGTAGTAGCGTTTAGCCCCTGGCTCTAGTTCCGGCTGATAGAGAATTGGGCTAAGGTCTAGATTTTGGGCTTTGAAGTGGGAAATCGCCAGATTCGGCTCAAGCATTTCCACCCGCCCAACCATTTCATCAATAGTGCGGAAACCCAACTCCGCCATAATTTCGCGCACTTCCATGGCGATAAACTTGAAGAAGTTGATTACATGCTCAACCTTACCGGCGAACTTCTCACGTAAGCGTGGGTCTTGAGTGGCTACTCCCACCGGGCAGGTATTAAGGTGACACTTCCGCATCAACACACAACCCAACGTGACCAGTGGGGCGGTGGCGAAACCATATTCTTCCGCTCCCAACAGAGTGGCAACCACCACATCCCGCCCGGTTTTTAGCTGACCGTCGGTTTGGAGACGTACCCGGCTGCGTAAATTGTTCAGCAAAAGCACTTGCTGGGTTTCAGCCAACCCGATTTCCCAGGGAATCCCGGCGTGTTTGATTGAGGTCAGGGGTGAGGCTCCCGTCCCGCCATCGTGACCGCTAATCAGAATAGCGTCGGCATGGGCTTTGGCAACCCCGGCAGCAATCGTACCAACCCCGGCTTCGGCTACCAGCTTCACCGAAATATCGGCCTGGGGATTGACGTTTTTCAGGTCGAAAATTAACTGGGCCAAATCTTCAATCGAGTAAATATCATGGTGAGGCGGCGGTGAAATCAGGGTTACACCCGGCACGGAGTTACGCACCCGCGCAATATTATCATCCACCTTATGGCCTGGAAGCTGCCCGCCCTCGCCCGGTTTCGCCCCTTGCGCCATTTTAATTTGCAACTCCTGGGCATTTACAATGTAATGGCTGTCCACCCCAAAGCGAGCCGAAGCCACTTGCTTGATTGCGCTGCGTCGCCAGTCACCATTGGCATCCGGCAGGTAGCGGGCCGGGTCTTCGCCACCCTCTCCGGTGTTACTCTTTCCGCCGATGCGATTCATGGCAATCGCCAGGGTTTCGTGAGCTTCCTTGCTGATAGAACCAAAGGACATCGCCCCGGTGCAGAAGCGTTTCATAATGTTTTCAATTGGCTCGACTTCTTCGAGAGGTATTGAATTAGCCTCTTTGAACTTGAGCAAGCCACGCAAGGTTGAGGAATATTCGGCCTCGTTGTTGACGATATGGGTGTATTTTTTGAACAGCCGATAATCCCCGGCGGCGGTTGAGTGTTGCAGGCGGGCGACGGTATCGGGGTTAAAGAAATGATGCTCGCCGTTCTTGCGCCACTGGTACTGACCGCCCCGATAAAGCTGGCGGGTTGGTTCGGGATTGCGCGGGAAGGCGTGTTCATGATGTTTCTCGATTTCGGCAGCGACTCCGTCCAGACCAATCCCGCCCAACCGGGAGGTCGTCCCGGTGAAGTAGCGATTTACCACCCCATGGTCAAGCCCGATAATCTCAAAAATCTGGGCTCCCTGATAGCTCTGGAAAGTAGAGATGCCCATCTTGGAGAAGATTTTAAGCAAACCCTTGTTGACGGCCTTAATATAGTTTTTTACTATACTCTTATGCTCAATCTCGTTGGAAATAATGCCCTGAATATACATTTCTTCCAGCGTTTCCATTGCCAGATAGGGGTTAATCGCGCTGGCTCCGTAGCCGATAAGCAAGGAAAAGTGCATAACCTCGCGTGGTTCTCCCGACTCGACGATTAGACCACACCGTGTCCGCAGCAACTTGCGAATCAGGTGATGATGCACCGCCCCGGTTGCCAATAGCGCGGGAATAGCGGCACATTCGGCGGTAACGCCCCGGTCACTCAGAATCAGGATATTAAAACCATCGCGGGTAGCCTGTTCAGCCTCTTTGCAAAGGTCGCTCAAGGCTTTTTTCAAACCCTTGGCCCCGTCTTCGGCCTTGTAGAGCATCGGCAAGGTTCTGGTTTTAAAACCGGGCTGGTCAAGGTGGCGCAACTGCTCCAACTGGTAATCGGTCAGAATCGGATATTCCATATGCAACTGGCGGCAATGAATCGGCGACTCGTCCAATAAATTTTGCTCTGTGCCAACCGCCGCCGAAAGCGACATCACCAAATCCTCCCGAATAGGGTCAATCGGTGGGTTTGTTACCTGCGCAAAAAGCTGCTTGAAATAGTTATAGAGTAGCTGAGGCCGCTCCGACAAAACCGCCAGGGGGGTATCGTTGCCCATACTGCCCAGAGCTTCTTCGCCAGTAGTCGCCATCGGGGTTAATAGCACCCGCAATTCCTCGGCAGTGTAGCCAAAAGCTTGCTGACGTTGCAGTAAAGTAGCGGAGTCACCCAAAGAAGGATGCTCCGGTTTGCCCAGGTCGCGCAGATGCACAGTGTTTTCGGTAATCCATTGGGCATAGGGCTGGCGAGTTACTATCTTGCGTTTTAGCTCCTCATCACTGATAATCCGGCCTTCTTCCAGGTTGACCAGGAACATTTTGCCCGGTTCGAGTTTGCCCTTGCGGGCCACATTTTCAATCGGAATGTCCAGCACGCCAGTCTCGGAGGCCAGCACCACTAAATCGTCCTTTGTTACTACATAGCGGGCGGGGCGCAAACCGTTGCGGTCAAGGGTCGCCCCAATCACCCGCCCATCGCTGAAGGCAATCGCGGCGGGGCCATCCCAGGGCTCAATCAAGGATTGATGAAATTCGTAAAAAGCTTTCTTCTCATCATCCATTTCGCCGTTAGCTTCGTAGGCTTCCGGCACCATCATCATCACGGCGTGGGCCAATTCGCGCCCGCCCATCACCAAAAGTTCCAGCACATTATCAAAAGAGGCCGAGTCACTCCCTCCCGGCACGACCACCGGAGAAAGTTTTTTAACATCCTTGCCCAGTAATTTGGACTCAAAATGAGCCTGCCGGGTATTCATCCAGTTGGTATTACCGCGTAAAGTGTTAATTTCGCCGTTGTGGGCGATGTAGCGATAGGGGTGCGCTCTATCCCAGGTAGGGAAGGTATTGGTGCTGTATCGTTGATGTACCAGAGCCATGGCACTAACCATATCGGGGTCACTGAGGTCGAGATAGTAACTGGGTATCTGGGGCGGTTTGAGGAGACCTTTGTAAACGATGGTATAACAGGAAAGGCTGGGCAGGTAACAGTTTTCGGCACCGGGTAGGCCACAATCGCGAACTCGCTGCTCAATCACCTTACGCAACACATACAGCTTTCGTTCCAGGTTTTGCCCGCTTAAATTCGGGTCGTTGCTGGCGACAAAAAGCTGATGGATATGCGGTTCGCTCTGTTTGGCTAACTCGCCAATGCTGCTATTATCAACGGGCACGCCTCGCCAGCCAATCAGACGGAAACCTTCATCAATTACCGCCCCTTCGATAACTTTCTCCAGGTCAGCAATCTGTTCTTGTGGTCGAGGTAGAAAAACCATCGCTACCCCATAGCAACCCTCTTCGGGCAATTGTCCCAACCCGGCTTGTGCGGCGGCTTTAACCAGAAATTGATGGGGTAACTGAATTAAAATTCCGGCCCCATCTCCGGTGTTCGGATCATACCCCGTAGCCCCCCGATGCTCCAGGTTGGTTAAAACCGTTATCCCTTTTACAATTATATCGTGTGATTTGTTACCTTTGACATTTGCCACAAAGCCTACCCCACAGGCATCGTGCTCAAATTGGGGGTCATATAACCCCTGTTTGTCCGGTAGTCCAAATTGTTTCCCCATCAATACAGATCCTCCTATAGCCATGTGGCTGGCGTTGCAGTCAAAAAGCGTGGTGTTGGTTTACTGATTCCTATTCAATTTTTTTGGCTGTGGGGCGACGCTGCCACCGATACAATAAATCAACTGATATGAAAATAACCGGGTAGCCAGATTTAACGGGCAGTCTTTCCCGGTGTTTCACCAGTGATTGTGTTACCTCAACATTGAGGGTAAATTAGTGAGGAAAGATTCCTACAGATTGAACTGCTCGGTTTACCAATTCTTTATGAGGACGTACTATACGAAACTGGTAATTACAACTAACTGATATATTATGTGACCCCCTCGGAATTAGTTGTCGCGGGCAAGCAGATAAAATCTTACATTGTCGGATTTTTATCATTCTAATGTATCTTGTCAAGACTCGCAAGATGCAAAGTGCCAAATCCTATTAAGATTTGCAATTAGTTAATTAAACTTTGGTTATGCAATTAGTGAAAGAAGGGGAGTGAGTTATCGGTTATCGGTCGTCAGTTGTTGGTTTTAGGTCAAAAGTCGAAAATCCGGAGACTTTCGACTTTTGACCATGGACTTTGGCTCTTTACTTTATACGGGTTGGGGCAGACTTTCGAGAGCTTTCTCAGCGAAGTGGCAGGCCACAAGGTGCCCTGGACGTTTCTCCACAAAAGCTGGCTCGGTCTTGCAAATTTCCTGCGCCAGGGGGCAGCGGGTACGGAAATGGCAACCACTTGGCGGATTAATCGGGCTTGGCACATCGCCTTCCAGAATAATCCGCTGGCGTTTTTCCTCTATAACCGGGTCAGGTACGGGTACTGCCGAGAGCAAAGCTTTGGTATAGGGGTGCATTGGTTCCATGTAAAGCTTCTCACGGTCAGCCAACTCCACCACTTTACCCAAATACATCACGGCTACCCGGTCACTGATGTGGCGCACTACCGAAAGGTCGTGGGCAATAAAGAGGTAGGTCAGGCCGAATTGTGCTTGCAAATCTTCCAGCAGGTTAATAACCTGAGCCTGGATAGAAACGTCCAAAGCCGAAATTGGCTCATCACACACAATAAAGTCAGGTTGGACTGCTAGAGCACGGGCAATCCCAATACGTTGTCGCTGCCCACCGCTAAACTCGTGGGGGTAACGGTTGATATAGTTCGGGTTCAAGCCTACTACCCGTAGTAACTCGCGCACCCGGTCTATTTTATCCTTACCCTTGGCGATATTGTGTACTTCCAGAGGTTCGCCAATAATACCACCAACAGTCATACGTGGGTTTAAAGAAGCATAAGGGTCCTGGAAAATAATTTGCAGTTGTTTGCGCATCTTTCGCAGGTTTTCGCCCTTGAGTTCGGTCAATTCCTGGCCCTTGTATTTTACCGAGCCGTGCGTGGGGCGGTAAAGTTGCAAAATGGCGCGGCCAGTGGTGCTTTTACCGCAGCCCGACTCGCCGACTAACCCCAGCGTTTCGCCCTTCCTGACGCTGAAATTAATCCCGTCAACCGCCTTTACCGTACCAACCTTGCGCTGGAAAATAATGCCTTCGGTAATCGGGAAGTGCATTTCAAGGTCAGTTATCTCCATCAAAATCTCGCCAGCATCGCTGGGTTTGTTCTGGTTGGTCATTTCCTGAGTATCAGTTGTCATTCTATATTTTCTCCAAAATCGGTAGTCAGTTATCGGTAGTCGGTGGTCAGTTGTCGGTTGAAATTAAATCTCTTAGCCCCGCGATTGTTCCCCCTTCCTTCTTAGGGAAGGGGGATAGGTTCGATTAGGTTAGACGGTTTCTGCGCCAACTGTATCAACTGATTTCACGGTAACGGGCGAATCTTTAGTAATATCGAACAGGCAAGCCGCGCGATGAGCCTCGCCAACTTCGCGTAGTTCCGGCGATTTGCTCTGGCAAACGGCACTCTGGCGATAGTTGCAGCGTGGCTCAAAAGAGCAACCTGGGGGCAAAGTCACCATATCGGGTGGCATACCCGAAATCGGGATAAGGCGTTCCCGGCGGTGCTCATCCAGGCGCGGAATGGAGTTCAAAAGGCCGATAGTGTAGGGATGGCGCGGTTCGGCATATAGCCCTCTGGAGTTACCAGTTTCCACTATCTTCCCGGCATACATAACCTGAATACGGTCGCACATTCCGGCTACTACACCCAGGTCGTGAGTAATCAGCATAATAGCCGTCCCAAGCTCACTGCGCAACTTCTTGAGCAGCTCCAAAATCTGCGCTTGAATAGTCACATCCAAAGCGGTGGTTGGCTCATCGGCAATCAGCAATTTGGGATTGCAACTAATCGCCATAGCAATCATCACCCGTTGGCGCATACCGCCCGAAAACTGATGGGGATAGTCGGTCAGGCGTTTATCTGCTGAAGGAATACCCACCAGTTTCAGCAATTCTATCGCTCGTTTTTTCGAGGCGTTATCATCCATTTTCAGGTGCAGTTTCAGGCTTTCGGTAATCTGCTTACCGATAGTCAAAACCGGGTTGAGGCTGGTCATAGGGTCCTGGAAAATCATCGCAATTTCTTTGCCCCGAATTTTCCGCATCTCCTCATCCTTGAGTTTTAGCAAATCCCGCCCCTTGAAGATAATTTTGCTATCAGGGTCAATCCTGGAAGGCGGGCTTGGCAATAGGCGCATAATGGAAAGGCTGGTTACGCTTTTTCCCGAACCACTCTCACCCACTATTCCCAGAGTTTCACCCTCGAATAAATCAAAAGAAACATCATTAACCGCCTTCACCAGACCGCCATCGGTCTTAAAGGAGGTTTTGAGGTTTTGAACGCTTAATAAAGGTTCCATTAATAAGCTCCTAACGCTGTTTAGAGCGTGGGTCTAATGCATCTCTCAGACCATCGCCAATAAAGTTAATTGCCAAAACTGTAAGCAGAATAAAAAGGCCAGGGAAGAAAGCCCACCACCAGTTGCCCGCCGAAAATTCGGATTGAGCATCGGCCAAACTGGTACCCCAACTCCGCAGGGGCGGTTGGATACCATACCCCAGGAAGCTCAAAAATGATTCCAAAACAATAAATTGCCCGATAAGCAACGTTCCCGCTACTACTACCGGGTTAATTACATTCGGCAGAATATGGATAAACATTATCCGGTTATTTTTTGCCCCAATTGAACGCGCCCCGGTGACAAAATCCTGCTCCTTTATTGATAAGGTAACACTCCGCACCAATCGGGCAACTCTGGGCCAGGACAACAAACCGAGTATTAAGGGTAATAGTGTCAAGGAGCGAATTTCGGCCCCTTCTACCAATTTCCCACCGGAACCGCCCGGCGGTGGCGGCGTTACCAGAAAGCGCGAGGCCATCAAAAGCACTATTAAGAGCGGTACTGAGAGGAAAATATCCACAATCCGCATCAGCACAATATCAATCCACCCGCCGAAATAAGCTGATACCAATCCGATAACAGTGCCGATTAAGCAGGTAACGAGCATTGCCATCAAGCTCAAAAATAACGAAATCCGCGCCCCATGCACTACCATCGCCATCACATCCAGCCCGATGTTATTAGTACCAAAGAAATGGTCAAAGCTGGGTGGCTGATTCTTTAATTGGGACATCAGCTTGACGTCAACTTTGGGTTCGGCAATCAAAAACGGCCCAACCACCGCTACAAATATTAGAAAAGCAAAAAGAGCTGAACCAAAAACGGCCATCTGATGTTTGCGGAAGCGTAGCCAAAAATCAGCGAACTGTGAGCGAGCCTTTGGGTCGGCAGTAGGCGGGGGTAATATTCCGGGCTTTTTGTCAGCCTGGAGGGCTATATTTTGTTTACTATCGATCATTCTTGCAATCCTCCAGGGCTAATAACGTATACGAGGGTCAAGTAGGGCATACGAGACATCGGCAATAATATTAAAGACTAATATTAGTGACGACAGAATAAAGACTATCCCAATCATAATCGGATAGTCCGCCCGATTCACCGCATCAATGAATAACTTGCCCATTCCCGGCCAACTGAAAATAGTTTCGGTAACGATCGCCCCGGCAATTAAAGTCGGTAAGGTCAGAGTAATATTTGTAACTACGGGTAACAACGAAGGGCGCAGGGCATGTTTGCGAATAATCTGACCCTCACTCAAGCCTTTGGAGCGGGCGGTGCGAATGTAATCCTGATTGATAGTTTCAATCATCGAACTGCGCATATAACGGCTGTCGGTAGCAATCCCCACAATTACCAGCGTAACAACCGGCAAAATCATATGTCCTGCCAGACTGGAAAAGGCTTCGCCGGGGGTTCTAGACCACCAGTCCCAATAACTGGGGGTGTTAAAAGTGGCTTCCCGCGCGTCGGTTATACCGCCAGTGGGCAGGATTTTCAGATTAGCTCCGAAGATGTAAATTAACAATATACCTAGCCAAAAAGTGGGAGTGGAAAAACCAATGTAAGACAGGGCGGTGAAAAACTTATCCGAAAAACTGTAACGTTTGAAAGCACTCCACATCCCAAGTGGTAGGGCAATCGCTTGCTGGATTATAAATGCTGTAATCGTTAACATCAGGGTAGCGGGGATACGGGCTACAATTTCATCGAGCACCGGGCGGCGAGTGATAAAGGAAGTCCCCCAATCGCCCCGCAACATCGAAGTAAACCAGCTCCAATATTGTTCAAGCGGGCCTTTATCCAGACCCCAGGCTTTTTTAATCGCGTCCAATTGGTCTTGAGTCAGTGTGGGATTCAAGCCGAAAGCAGCTAATGGGCCACCGGGAGCGGCTTGCATCAACATATATACCAGAAAGGATATACCAACTAAAACGGGTATTGAAATAAGAATACGCCGAATGATAAACCTTGTCATTAAACTTCTCTCCCGAAAAGTGCGGCTCTAACTTCCCATGTGCAAGGATAGTTGTAATGCTTGAGCTTCCAAAATTACCTTGTCGGGTTTCTTTCTTTGCTGGGCTTCAAAATATGAAGACCTATTTAAACCTGGGATGGAAAGGTGAGCACTGATACAATTGCTGTATTATAAATTATTTTCCCAATTCGTCAAACAAATACGATGCGCCGATTAAGGGCGGTTTATCAAGGGCAGACACGGAGGTCTGCCCCTACGAATTACCCCTGTTTTATGATTTGTTCCCCCTTCCCGATAAAGAAAGGGGGTCAGGGAGTTAGGTCTACCCCAAATACAGTTCTACCGTATTCCAGTAATTGGTATCACTGGAGGGGTTCGGCTTCAGGTTCTTGACTTTGTTGCCAACAACCAGGTTACTTACCCGCGTATACAGGTAAGATTCCCATTGATTGTCGTAAAGAATTTTCTGGATTTGATTCCAGCCTTCCTTGCGTTTGGCGGTGTCAACGGTATTGCGTTGGTCAACCAGAAGTTTGTCCATGGCGGGGTCACTAATTCGACCACGATTCTGCCCTACACCCTTGTTAGCATCGGTAGGTATACCAGTGGAGATGTACAAAGGATAGCCCCCATCCGGGTCTACCGCCTGGGTAAAGGCGAACATTGCCACATCATATTTGCCCTTTGCCAAAATACCATCGTCAGCCCAGGGGCCGAAAAGAGCAGTGGAAGGCACAAACTGAGTCTTAGCATCTACGCCAATCGCTTTCCAGTAACTTACCATGACTTCGGCGGTGGATTTGCGAACGGCGGCAGTAGTTGTTACCAGCGTAAAGGTTAGTTTCTTGCCATCTTTTTCCCGCACACCGTCGGCTCCGGCTTTCCAACCAGCGTCGTCCAGCATCTTCTTGGCACCCTCTACATCGAATTTGGTAGGTTGCAGTGCCGGATTCAAGTAGGCACTGATGGGGGCAATGCTGGTGGCCAGCTTGGTAGTTTTAGGAGTGCGGAACTGCTTAATCAGGGCATCCTTGTCTACCGCCAGGTCAATCGCCATTCTTACAGCCTTGTCCTGGAACAGGGGGTTGGACATATTATATTCCAGGAACTCATAGGAATATTGGGGTACAATAATACCCTGCGCTCCCGGCACTTTCGCTGCCGATTCCCAGAGGCTTTCGTCCAGGTTGTCGGTCACATCAATTTCGCCTTTGGTAGCTGCTGCCAGAGCCGCGTTGGCATCCGGCACAAGCTTCTGGACGATTTTATCCAAATAGGCATTAGCACCCCAAACCGGCGCAAAGTTGTCGTTGCGCACCAAAACTACGCGGTCATCCTTAGCATACTCTTCTACCTTGAAGGGGCCACTGGTGACGGTTGGCTTGGTGGATTCAGGACTCTTGGGTGCATCCTTTAAGGGAATTTTGCCCCATACCTTCTCAGGCAAAATCCAGGTGTCCAGGAAGTTAATGTAAGGGCCAAAGATTTCCTTGTATTTCAAGACAGCGGTGCTATCGTCGGGGGTTTCGACGGCGGTAATCTTTTTCCAGGCATCCAGGTCAGTCCCGACTATACTGCTGTTTTCAGGGTCTAGTAGCCATTTCCAGGTGAAAGCAAAATCTTTGCTGGTCAAGGGTGAGCCGTCACTCCATTTCAAACCGGGTTTGAACTTTATGGTGACATCCATACTCTTGCCATCTGCCCCGATTTTAACCCCGCCATTATCCAGGGTTGGAATTGAGGTCAGCAAATAGGGATAGTATTTACCGTTGTGGTTAGTGCCAACTAAGGTAGCATAGACCTGCCGCCAAACAGTGGAAGCGGTAACTTCGCTAACGTAAGCGGGTTGCAGGTTGGAAGGGAACTGCCCGGTAAAGGTATAAACCAGCGTTCCACCCTTTTTACCACTGGTCAGGTCGGGCTTATAATCCTCAATCAGGTCAGATTTGCCAGCGGTAGCGGCGGTGGCGGTAGTAGCGGCAGTGCCAGCAGCAGTGGTAGCGGCAGGAGCCGCCGTAGTAGTAACCGCCGCCGTTGTAGCTGGAGCGGCGGTAGTGGTAGCTACCGGGGCAGTAGCAGTGGGGTCGCCGCAAGCCGAGACCATCACTGCCAGCATTAGGCCCAAAACTATTAGATAAAGTTTCTTACTTCTTAACATCATTTCTCCTCCTGAACCCGCGCTGATAACTCAGCACAGGTCATAGTTAATCTCCAAATGTGGAATATCAGGGCAGCCCCGAAGGTCTGTCCCTACCGTTCCCCCTCCATCGCAGGGAGAGACCAATGCCCCCTTCGGGGAGAATCAGTCTGTATAGGGTAGGGGTTAGGGTTCTACAAAACAAACCAAAAAAACCAGGATTTCCAGAGTTTTCAAAAAAACCTGAAACCCAAAGCTTTTTAGATCTGCCTGGATTAGCACAGATCTTTTGGTTCAAACATTCATCCTAAAATAATCGTAGCGGGAGGTTATTACTTTTCCGGCTGGCCTTAGCCGGGCCATTGAGTCGTTCAAATATGTTTCCATTTCCGAAAGTCAATGGCTCTTCAAACTATTTTGGTTATGGTAACAAAAGCTTCAGCCTTTTGCAAGACAGACCGAAATTAGAAACAGCTTAAAGCTGAGGTTTGGGTTAAAACTTTTCTAACTCAAAACCCTTTACCGATTTTTGGTCTTGGGATCGAAACCGTCCCGCAAACCGTCGCCGATAAAGTTAAGGGCCATACAGGTGAGGGCGATTGCTAAAGCCGGGAATAACAGAATTGTTATTGGGTTGGTCTGGAAGGCGCGGAAGCCATCATTGACCAACTGGCCCCAGCTAGTGGCGGGTGGTGGCACGCTAACCCCGATAAAACCATAAAAGGCTTCAATCTGGATGGCCTGGGGCACTCCAAAACTAACTGAAACTATAATCGGGCCTAAGACGTTGGGTAAAATGTGCCGGAACATCGTAGGGGCGGATTTGACTCCGATGGCGCGGGCAGCCTCGATAAACTCCTTTTCGCGCAAACTTAATACCTGCCCCCGCACTAAACGGGCCATTGGCGGCCACAGCCCTATACCAATGGCGATAAATACCCAGAAGATATTCCCGCCAAAGGCCGAGAGCAATAGCAGACCTGCCAGGAGTGAGGGAAAGGCGTAAAATATATTTATGAAGAAGCTGATAAGGGTATCAACTTTCCCGCCGAAAAATCCCGCCGCCAGACCGAGTGGTACACCTACCCCTAATACGATAAACTGTACCACCACCCCGACCAGCAGGGAGTTCCGCCCACCATGTAACATTCTGGCCCACAAGTCGCGATTCTGACCATCGGTCCCAAACCAGTAATTTTCCGAGGGTGCTTGGTAGTTTTGGTCAAACAGTTTGGGGGCACCGGGGCCGCGCACATAATTGGAAACAGTAGGGTCATAACGCTGGAAAATATCCGCGCCAATTACCGGGATTGCGATAAAGGCCATAATAACCAGCCCAATTATCGCCAGCTTGTTTCGCAAAAATCGTTTCCAGGCATCGCCCCACAGGCTGGAAGCTTTGGTTTCCTTACTTTTGCCCAAAGCTTTTAAAGCTACGGCTGCTCCGTTAGTGCCTGCTTCTGGTTCCTGTTCGACAGGTTTTTTGGTGCGTACTTCAGCCATTTATGAGGTCCTCCTGGTAGTGTACTTGATGCGGGGATCCAAGAAACCATAAAGCAAATCCACAAATAGATTAACCGATACAACAATCAGAGCGTAAAGCACGGTGGTGATTAAAATCATCGAGTAGTCCCGCGCTTCAATACTGGAAACCAGATACGCCCCAATTCCTGGTACAGCAAAAACGGTCTCGATTGTAACACTACCCACCGCCAGACCACCAAATTCATCGCCTAGAACCGTCACAATCGGAATCAGGGCGTTTTTCAAGGCGTGGCGGGTAATAGTCATGCGCTGGTTTAGCCCTTTAGCCCAGGCTGTCCGCATATAATCTTGCCCCAACACCTCCAGCATACTGGCGCGAGTCAGGCGGGTTACCAGACTGGCAGGGCGAATACCCAGGATTATACCGGGTATTAACAGGTTTATGAAAGTGGGATTGGTATTAGTTAGTGGGATAGTCCAGCCTAAAGCATTATTCAAGGTCAAAATAGCTACTAAGGCCAAAATTCCCATTACGAAACTGGGAATTGAGTAGAACATCAGCGAAAAACTGGTGGCAAAATAGTCCAGAGCTTTGTTTTGGTTGAGGGCGGCGATAATTCCGAGGGGGATACCGACGATAACAATGGTTACAATCGCGATAAGAGCCAGGGTCAGGCTATAACCAATATGTTCCCCAATAATAGTAGTAACTGGGCGGCCTAATTGCTGGCTAATACTTACCCCCCAATCTCCCCGGACAAAATTAAACATATAGGTAAAATAGCGGATGTATAAAGGCTGGTCCAAGCCATAAGACCGCATAAGGTTCGCCTGGGCGGCAGGGGGCAATTTTTCACTGGTAAAGGGGTTACCGGGCAATATAGTCATGAAAATGAAAGTTATCAGGGTTACGCCCATAAACACCGGGATAATCCACAGTATTCGCCGAATAAAATATTTTAGCATATTCGCACTTCCACACTTCACTCTGTTTTGTTGTGGCCAAAGATCGCGTTATCAGGTAAAGGTTCTGTTCCCCCTTCTACGTTAGGGAAGGGGGCTAGGGGGTTAGGTTTTCCCCCCTAACTTTTTCTTGCCAGAAACGCCGACCCTATACTACAGGTCGGCGCGTCCATTAACCTATCCAGAAAATTACTTCTTGATGGTCATGTACTTCCACTGGGAAGGACCCTGCGAGTTATAGGAATAGTTCTGCAAGGTAGATTTCCGAATCAAGCGTACTTCAATACCAGTGAAAAGCGGTACATAAGCAGCCTGGTCCTGGAGGTATTTTTCCGCTTGTTGATAGTACTCCGCCCGTTGGGCCGGGGTAGCGGCAATATTACCCTTTTTAACTATCGCATCGAAAGCTGGATCAGAGTAGTTGCTCTGGGTACCACTAGGGGTAGTTACGAACAGAGCTTCGTAGAAGTTCTGTGGATCCGGGAAGTCCGCACCCCAACTGGCGCGATAGAGCAGGAATTCTTTATCGGTGCCACGACGATCCAGGAATTCCTTGAAGGTTGCCACCGGGTTTAACTTGATGTTTAAGCCCAGGTTAGTCTTCAATTGTTGCTGGATACTGGTCATCCAGGCCGTATTGCTGCTAGAGTCGGCGTTGTAGGCCAAGCCACCACTCTTACCACCAGGGCCATAGTTGTTGATTAAATCCTCAAGCCCTTTTACCTTCTCCGGCGTGTCATAACCTGCTTCTTTCAAAGTAGCTTTGGCTTTCTCTACGTTGAAAGGATAGGTGTCCAGTTTCTTGTAACCCAGGAAACCCTCTGGAATAAGGATAGTGTTCGGCGTAGCTGAACCTTGCAAAGCCCCATCAGTGATAAGCTGGCGGTCAATGGCGTAAGAGAAAGCCTGGCGAAGCTTCAGGTTCTTGGCAAATGGTGTATCGGAGCCGTTTTTAACCGCGCCCATATTAAAGGCCAACCAGGTGATACGCGCTTGTGAGGTTTCGTTATAGAAATCCTTATACTTCGCGTCTTTTTTCAGGTTTTGAATATCGGCAACTGGCACGATTACATCATCAAGTTCGTTATTGTCGAATTTCAGCTTGGCAGTTGAGTCGTCTTTGACAATATCAACCGTTACGGCCGCAATTTGAGCCTTGTCGCTGCCAGTGTAATTCGGATTTGGCTCGATTCGCATGCTAACGTCGTGCTTCCATTCCTTTAGGATGAAAGGGCCATTGGTGACCAGGGTAGCAGCTTCACTCGCCCATGATCCCTTATCATCAAACTTATTGCCCTTGGCTTCGACGGCCTTTTGATTTACCGGCCAGTAAGTCCAGAGGGCTGATTCAGTCAGAAAGTAGGAAGCTGGGTTGATCAGGGTGATTTCAACGGTGTAGTCGTCTACCAATTTGATGCCAGGAATAGTCATCGTGGCGCGTTTGGTATCGTCTTTCTCACCATTTATTTCTTCAGCCCCTACAATTTCGTTCTGTATAAAGGCGTATTCAGCAATCGCCCCAAACTGGGCTACCCGATTCCAGGCATAAACAAAGTCTTTCATGGTCAGGGGGTCGCCGTTGCTCCACTTCAAGCCTTTTTTCAGCTTGTAGGTGAAGACTTTACCATCGGCTGAAACAGTGGGCAGGGCCTCGGCGGCGGCTGGCACTACTTCCAGTTTCGGGTTGAGTTCAACCAGACCCTGGAACAGATTCTGACCGATAGCGATACTTATGTTGTCAGTAATAATACCTGGGTCAAGGGTTTTAGGTTCACTGGCCTGGCGATAACGGAATAGCCCGCTACCAGCAGCGGCAGTTGCAGCGGCGGTAGTAGTGGCTGCTGGAGCGGTGGTAGCCGCCGGAGCAGCAGTGGTAGCCGCGGGGGCCGCCGTTGTAGCCGCCGGAGCAGCAGTAGTAGCGGCTGCGGTGGTTGCTGCCGCCGTGGTTGTCGCCGGAATGGTAGTAGCCGTGGGGTCACCGCAGGCTGTTACCAACGCCGCCAACATTACACCCAACACAACAACGTGCATCAGGTTTAACTTCTTCTTGGACATTCTTTACTCCTCCTGAGTTCAGGTTATTCAGGTTGCTCCAGGGCTAACCCGAAAATTAAACTGGAATTAAATCGAATAATCAGGAATTAGCTCAAGCGGTTAAGAGCAGAGGCAGAAACTCTACTTTCGCTTTGCCATTCCTGTACGACAAATAGCCAGTCGGGAAATTTGTTAGCCCAATAGGTTCCCATTTCTAAGTAGACCTACTGGACTACATGTTGGTTGCCCAACTCATCGCAGAATTTAGTTATTACAGGCTAGGTTTGTTGGTTCAAACTCTCACCAGAGCGTGGCAAGGTGCAGAGGATAAAACTTACCGTCCGCCTCGCGCCATTGCCAGCAGACAAATTCCTCAAGTACAGCGAAAAGCAACCTCAAACCAAATTTGGATTATATAAATTTGGTTTATCAGCCAGGAATTTTCACCGTGTAATAGTACCATAACAGGTATATTTTGCCTTGATAATAATTGGTTCTCTTGGGAGAGATTTAAGCTGTAACTGTGCGTCCCATGTCCAGCTTTTTTAACATCTTGTCGCTATAATACCAAAGGACTGGTCAATTTGCAAACGATGTTTAAATTTGATTAACCCTGATTTTATTCAAGGGATTGCAGATAGGTATAATAATATGGTAAGTTAATGGTTAAATAGGATACACGGATTAGGGGTTGGGGGATAGGGAAATCCAAAATCTAATAACCAGCAACTAATAACCAATAACCAATAATTATTACCTTGAAGGAGTTATCAATTTTGTTAGCCAGCGAAACAGTCACTACCGTGCAAGAAGAATTGGTTCAGGTTTGTATTCATGCTCATTTTTATCAACCTCCTCGCGAAAATCCTTTTACCGGAATTGTACCCAGTGAGGGGGGAGCCGAGCCTTATGCTAATTTCAATGAGAAAATCACCGCCGAATGTTATCGCCCTAACGCAATGGCGGGGAATTTTGAACATATTAGCTTTAATTTTGGCCCGACCCTGGCGGCATGGCTTGAACAAAATGACCCTGAAACCTATCAAAAAGTTATTGCGGCGGATAAGGCAAACTATGCCAAATATGGCTATGGTAATGCTATTGCCCAGGTTTATAACCATGTAATTATGCCGCTTGCCCATGTTGATGATGCTCGAATGCAAATCGAGTGGGGCATTACCGATTTTGTACAACGTTTTGGGCATAAGCCGGAGGGCATGTGGCTAGCTGAAACGGCAGTCAATTTTCAAGTTCTAGAATTACTGGCAGAGGCCGGGATTAAGTTTACCATTTTAGCTCCCTGGCAAGCCCATCATGATAGCGTTTTTACCATAGACCCCGGCGAACGAGCCGCCCAACAGGGTCGCTTGCGTACTTATCTCTTGCGTGAGTTGCAGCACCTTTTTAATGGCGATGAGCGTTTGAACTGGGCCGCCTTGGAGGCGTTGGAACGGGCTACCATCCCTGAACGCTTTAACCCCAACGAACCCTACCGAGTGACCCTGCGTAATGGTAAAAGTATTGTGGTTTTCTTTTATAATGGGCCGTTAAGTGGGGGTATTTCTTTCGACCAATGGGCGACTATTAATGCCGATACTTTTGCCCGTGACTGGATTTTGCCCCAGGTTAATACCGACAAACTTACTAACAAAGAGGCTCAACTCATTACGATTGCTACAGATGGCGAATTGTATGGTCATCACCAATCCTATCGTGAGCTTTTTCTCCAGCATCTGGTGACAAATTCTACCAAATCAGCTGGAATGGGCGTGACTTTTCTTTCTCATTGGTTGCATCAGCACCCGCCTCGCCGACAGGTACGGATTGTGGAAGGAACCAGTTGGAGTTGTTTTCACGGGGTTAAGCGTTGGAATGAGGGTTGTGATTGTACTCCCGGCGACCCAGAATGGAAGGGCCATTTGCGGGCGGCTTTTGACCTTCTTGCCACCGAAACAGACCGGATTTATGCTAATGTGGCTCCCCGCCTTTTTAACGAACCCCACAGGGCTATCAGGGAATGGCTACTGGTTTATCTTGGGAAAGAAAAGGAGGCTGATTTCGCCAAACGCCATTTGCAATCCCGCCACCTGAAGGGGGAATTTGAAAAGGAGTGGGGCGTCGCCAAACGTCTGTTGCAAGCCCAGATTTACAAGCATCAAATGTATACCAGTTGTGCCTGGTTCTTTGAGGATATTGACCGGATAGAACCTAAAAACGCTCTGGCAGCCGCTTCAATTACTTTTCACATGTTGGGGCAATTAGTCCGGCGGGAGGTACGCCATCAATTTGAAGTAGAATTGTCCCTGGCTAAAAGCAATCACCGCCAGCATCACACCGGCTTACAACTCTATCGCAAAGGTGTTCGCTGGTCTTTGCGCCACGCCCGCGAGGTGGCCGGCAAGAAAGGTGAGAAGGCCGAGGTCGGTGGATAGGGAAGAATTCAGAATTCTTATTCCTTCTTCCTTATAGGGTTTAGGGGGTGACATGAATATTTCAAGGTAACTACTCAGCCAGGTAAGACTTGACGGGATTGATAAACTGAAAAAATGACCGCAGAACAAGAAAATGTCCAACTGAAAATAGAAATCAGCCAACTGCGGGAGCAATTAATGGCATCACAAAGCCAAATCGCCGTCCTAAATGCTCGCCTTAAAACTCTGGAAGAACAGTTAGCCAAAGATAGTCATAATTCCAGTAAGCCCCCTAGTTCGGATGGCTACAAACGGTCTCCCAAAAAGCGGAGCCTCAAAA
>JBBQZS010000029.1:0-89586 GCA_038207495.1 Chloroflexia bacterium | reverse complement strand
GGGTGAGGATGATGGTAACGTTGGTACTCTATTTCTTTAAGGTCAGTCTCATTAAACTTTAGCTGCAACAACTTTAACCTCCTTCTTATTCGTTGCTGCTATTCTACCATAAAACTCACTTTATGACCTTTGATACTATATCTCCTTTATAATCCAAAGTTATCAGTAAAAAATTGAGGCCAAAAATTCAGTAACTAGCATTCCACGCTGATTATAGACGGTTTGCCCGAACTTAGTCTAACAACGAAGAAACTCAATTATTCTTCATGCTTCTATTGTAAACTGACCTAGTAAACTATATAATCATACACACATGTAAAAATTTTAAGGGGGCAAATGGCTGATTTTGGGAATTATCACATCTGTATAACTGGTCGCAAGGATACCTTTACTCCAACATTAAACCAGGTAAGCCGCCTGATGGATATGTTGGATATGGATTTTTACCTGGAAGGGCCTGACCGCAATAGTGCTGCTTTTGTGCCTACCCCTAGTCGGGATGTGCGCCTATGGGAGCAATATGTCCGGGAAAGTGAAGACGAACCAGTCAAACCCTTGCGCCGTCGCTATGTTCACCTAACTTATTCCCCGATTGCAATAGACCAGCCCTACCGGGATTTTAACGAACTAAATAAAATTATCGAAAGCTGCCCTGCTGAAAGTGCTTTTATTGCTTCTTTAGGTCGCTGCACCCGCCGCCTGGAAGATATTATATACTGCGCTATGCCGGGAGAGCGACGACGCTGGGTTGAATCTATTAGTGCCAACTTGCTCCAGGGCTATCACCCGGTCTGGCGCAGGGTGTGGACAGAGGAAGTCCAACATAAAGAGTGGGAATTGATAGCGGTCAAGGGTTTTAATCTGATGCTGGTTTGTAAATTAAACCCCCGCTCCGAAGTTTTCACTCTGGAAGATTTTATTGGGGAACTTCACCTCAAAGAGGAATTTGCAACCTTCCTTAGCCGTATTGGCAAAATAATAGGCTGCCACGATTTTGAAATTTTAGGCGAGGTTTCCGGCTAATTAGGTTGCCAAGCTCCCAATCATAACCTTATAATATCCCCACTTTATTGTATTCAAATAGGAGACAAAATGAGTTCAAAACACATTGCCGATACTGGCCTGCGGTTGGTATTTGTTCATGGGGCGGGCGAAAATGCCTCAACCTGGGATGCCCAGACCGCCTTTTTTGCCCATGCCGAAGCTATTACCTTGCCCGGTCATCGCCCCAACGAATATGTAGATAATGAAGGTCGTAGCTCGATAGACGATTATGCCCGCTGGCTGCACGATTATATTCGGGCTGAACACAATGTTGACCATCAAAACAAAAAAGTCATTCTGGTGGGCCATTCAATGGGCGGAGCAATTGCCCAGACCTACGCTTTGATGTATGGTGACGAATATCTGGCGGGGCTGGCACTGGTGGCAACGGGGGCAAAACTAAAGGTTTCTCCCCAATTGCTGGAAATGGTTCAGAAAGATTATCCCGCTTATATCGAAACTGTTCTTAAAAACTCCTATACCGCCGCCGCTACCCAAGAAATGTTGCTAAAATCCCGTTCTATAAAGAATGCGCTTCAACCCGAAGTAGCCTATGGTGATTTCGTGGCCTGTAACAACTTTGACGTTACGGCAGAGTTGCCCAAATTACCTCGTATCCCGACCCTGATTGTTGGCGGGATGGCTGACCAGCTAACTCCTCCAAAATATTCACATTATCTTGCCGTTAATATTCCAGGGGCAAAGCTGATTATTCTGGACGCGGTGGGGCATTCTATCCCACAGGAACAGCCCCACGAGTTTAACCGTATCCTGGACGAATTTATTTCAACCCTTACCTAAATTAGTCTAAAATCATAAAAGGAGTCAGAATTCAGGAGTCAGGAGTCAGAATAAAGAATGAGGAAGAATCCTCACCCTACCCTCTCCCTTTATAAGGGAGAGGCTAAATTGTTCCCCCTTCCGCTTTAGGGAAGGGGCTAGGGCAACCAATTACTAACAACCATCCGCTTTCAAGGAGGAAAGAGTTCTATGAACATATTGGAGGGTCTGCGGCGGGCTGCTACCTGTTATCCCAGCAAAACAGCCATGATTGATGGCGATGTGCGTTATACCTGGCGCGAATTTGACCAGCGTACCAAAAAGTTGGCGGCGGGACTGGCAAATGCTGGCCTGAAAGCGGGCGATAGTATTGCTCTATTGGCTCTGAACAGCTTCCGTTATCTGGAACTCCATTATGGTGCAGCCCGTTTGGGGGCCAAGATTGTGCCACTTAACATTCGCTTTTCTCCCCAGGAAATAATCTATACCCTCAACGATAGTGAGACAGTAGCCCTGTTTGTAGACGATATGTTTGCACCTTTGGTGGAGAAAGCTCGCTCGTCTTTACCCGCAATCCAGCATTATCTGCACGCTGGGGTCGGGGCAACACCCGCAGGTTTAACCTCCTACGAAAATATTATCGAGAACTCGGCGGGTTGGGAAACCTTTCAGGATGCCGACCTCCAGGATGAAGATTTGGTTGGGATTTTTTATACGGGCGGCACTACTGGTAATCCCAAAGGCGTAATGCTTACCAACCGCAATATCGTTTCAAATGCCATGCACGTTGCACTCAATTCTCGTTATACCCCGGATGATGTTTATTTGCATGTAGCCCCAATGTTCCATTTAGCGGATGGGGCCAGCACCTTTGCTATTACTATGCTGGGCGGGACGCACGCCTTCCTGCCCATGTTCGACCCAATCAAAACCCTCACCTGTATCCAGAATAACAAAGTGACCTGTATGTTGCTGGTGCCAACTATGATTAACGCCCTCATTCAAGTCCCTAATATCAAGGATTATGATTTATCAAGCTGGCGGGCAATACTCTACGGAGCATCACCTATTCCCGTTTCGGTTTTGAAAAAGGCCATGCAGGTTCTCCCCTGTGAATTTGGTCAGGGTTATGGCATGACCGAAGCTGCTCCCCTATTAACTGGGTTAAGCCGCGAAGACCATCGCGCTGGATTTGAAGCGGAAGAGGGTTCGCTGGCGTACCGCCGTATGATGAGTGCGGGTCAGCCAGTGCCGGGGGTAACAGTGCGGGTGGTCAATGACGATATGCAGGATATCAAGCCGGGGCAGGTCGGCGAAATTATTGCGCGAGGCCCTAATATTATGCAGGGTTACTGGAAATTGGGCAAGGAAAGTGCCTATGGCTTGCGGGATGGTTGGCTGCACACGGGCGATTTAGCTACAATTGACGAAGATTTTTATATCTATATTGTAGACCGCGCCAAAGATATGATTGTCAGTGGCGGCGAAAATGTTTACTGCGTAGAAGTAGAAAACGCTATCTACAAGCACCCGGCAGTGTTGGAAGCGGCGGTGGTGGGTATCCCCGACGATAAGTGGGGAGAGCGAGTACATGCGGTGGTAGTTTTCAAACCCGGTCAGAGTGCCACTGAGGAAGAATTGACCGAAACTTGCCGTGAATATATTGGCGGTTATAAGTTGCCCCGTTCCTTTGAGTTCGCGGATGCTTTACCCAAGAGCGGCGCGGGCAAAATCCTCAAGCGGAACTTACGGGAGAAATATTGGGAAGGCCACACTCGCCGGGTGAACTGACATTTAACCTAACCCCCTGGCCCCCTTCCACTTTAGGGAAGGGGGCATAGTCCTTCTTTGTACTTTATTCTGAATTCTGACTCATGAATTCAGACTCCCTTTAATGGCTAGCTATCTGAGTGTTCGGTTTCGTGGTTCAGAAAGCGCGTCCAGAAGGCTCCCATCTGCTGCAACTCGGCCTCATTGTACAAACTGAGGAAGCGTTCCCGCACTAATTCCACGATTCGGATTTCGGCGACAGCCTGAAGTTCCTGCCCTTTGGTGGTCAGAATCGCATAAGCTCCTCTCGCATCTTCTGCCGCAGTTTCTCGCCGCACTAATCCAGCCTGTTCTAAGCGGTCAACCAGCCGACTCATTCCGCTACGGGTCAGGACGCTGGCATCCGCTAGGTCACGAATTCGCCTTCGATGGTCGTCCGCCCAGACCAGCCTTAGCAGCACCTCAAACTCGCCATGCGAAACATGGAATTCGGTTTGGAGCATCTCTTCCAACCGCCGTAACATTGCCGCCTGGACGCTTAATAACTTTCCCCAGGCCAATCCTTCAATATCAGTAAATTTTAGGGTCATTTCCCGTCCTTTCTATTGACAATGCGTGCGCAATCATCTATAATATTTATGCGTGCGCACGCACCTTATACTATTATATCACCTAAAGAGCTTCGGTTGCAAGTTTGCAAAACTGGGTAGAATCTTCTGAAAAAGTGGGGCTATCAACCGCTATGTAATGAGGGTAGACCGAAGCTTTATTAACTGAAGTTATAAAAAGGAGCTAAAAATGGCTGTAATAGAAATCGCCAAATACAAGTTGCGGGCAGGGGCGGATGCTGGAACCCTGCTGGAGGCTGAAAAGCAAATTCAGGAAGGAGTAGCCCGGCAACAGCCCGGTTATTTGGGCCGGGAATTACTCCAGGGTAACGATGGGGAGTGGGTCTTGATTATGCGCTGGCAATCGCAAGAAGCCGCCGATGCCTGGTGGCCTGCCTTGATGCAAAACCCCGCTGGGAAAACTCTGGGTGCATTGGTCGAGCCGAGTTCGATGCAAAAGGCAACCTATTCCAGTGCTGTGCCAGGGTAACGTTTGTAATTTAGGCAGGGTAAATATTCGTGATTTACCCTGCCTTTTTTGCTTTTATAAGGTTCCTCTTAGTAGTTCCTTAGTCCAATTGATTTATTAGCTAAATATAGTATACTTTGGTGGTGTCAAAAAGCTAAATTAGATGCTTTAAGGAGAAAGAAAAATGCCAGCATTAGCTCACTTATACACCTTACATCTGTTGAACGCTCATCAGAGTGGCGGTTGTTAGGGTCGGAGTGGTTTTGTGCCTCAGATTTAAAACCTCGATTATACCTGCGATCGCCCCTCTGCTTGAGCCTGTAATTCTGGACTCAGCTTTATTTTTGTACGCCTGAAAAACCACATGATTTAATGTAGTCATTCGGGTATGACAAAGCTGATTACCGACCACTGATTACTAACAACTACTAAGAAAGCAGGCAATTTTGAGTAAGCTAAATGCCTATTCGATTTATTTGATTTTGCGAGGGGCAGATTCTTTTATACGCAGCATGATTTACATAGGGATAGCGGTTTATTACATCCAGACTGTGGGAATGAACCCGCTGGAGCTAGTTTTGATTGGCACAACCATTGAGATCACCATTTTCTTGTTTGAGATACCTACCGGAGTGGTGGCCGATACCTTCAGCCGAAAATATTCGGTTATTCTGGGCTTGTTTCTGTGTGGAGTTTGTTTTGTGCTGGAAAGCTTATTGCCGTTTTTCCTGGCAATAGTGCTGGCGGAAGTTATTCGGGGAGTTGGCGAAACCTTTATCAGTGGGGCTTTGGATGCCTGGATAGCCGATGAGATAGGGCCGGAGCGGGTAGGACGGGCCTTTTTAAGGGCTTCGCAAATAGGTCAGGTAAGTGGGGTATTAGGTACGTTTGTGGCGGCGGGTCTATCATTATTCGCCTTGAATATACCTGTGCTGCTAGGAGGAATTGCCCTGATTGGTCTGTCAATATTTTTATTATTCAGCATGCCTGAGAACGGTTTCAAACCTGTCCCGCGCGGGGAGCGTAATTCCTGGCAAGCGATGGGTCACACCTTTGGGAGTGGCTTAAAGGTAGTGCGGAGTAGTCGGTGGGTGCTGACGATACTGCTTATAGGCGCGGTATTTGGAGCTTTTAGCGAAGGCTATGACCGGCTGTGGGAGGCGCGTTTCCTGAAAGGTTTTACTTTTCCTGAATTGTGGGGGCTTAATCCGGTAGGCTGGTTCGCGTTGTTTGGGCTGGTGGGCATGTTCCTGAGTATGATTGTCACCGAGGTGTTTCGGCGTAGCCTCGATACCAACAACCATACCGCCGTCGCCAGAGCCTTGTTGATAATTAATACCCTGCTAATCGGGAGCATTGCCGCATTTGCGCTGGCGGGGAATCTCTGGATAGCGGTGGGAGCCTTCTGGATACTTTCTTTGTTGCGTTCTATCAACGGTCCCCTCTATAGTGCCTGGTTGAATCAGAATCTTGACTCAGCCAGCCGCGCCACTGTCCTTTCGATGGGTAGCCAGTTCGATGCATTGGGTCAGTTAGTTGGCGGGCCAATCATAGGGTTGGTTGCCCTCAATTTCTCAATTCCGATGGGTTTGTTGGTCTCTGGATTAATATTGTCCCCGGTATTGCTACTCTATCTGCGTACCTTACGCCGGGATGACCAAACCAGTTCGCTAGGTGTCGAAACAAATCAATGATACTAAGTACGGCTGACTACAATACGAAAAGATGGGTAGGGGCGGGTTTCAAACCCGTCCGGGTGGGTTATAAACCCACCTCTACCTTTAATCACTACTTACCAGGACTTAGTATGAGTTAGTTAGTTTATTCCAAGAAGCTGTTTAGCTTTATCCAGGGAAATGGCTGAAAGATAAAGGCGTTTCAGGCGGGAGGTATGACCACTAATAATGGTCACGTCATTCTTACGGAGGTTACACAGATGGGCAATAAGTTCGCGTAAAGCTTCATTGGCGGCCCCGTCAACCGGGGGAGCATTGAGATTTACTTTTAATGCTCCCTCAACCACCCCCGCCACCCCATTTTTCGAGCTACGCGGCACAACTTTCACCCAGAGCGTTACACCGTCTGGAGTGGCTTGAATAACTTCTTTTATTGGTTATCGTCCTTATTGGTGCGGAGATGGCGGGGAATATAACGCCCATATTCCGCCGAATAGGTCGGTTGCTCGATATCTTCATTCAGGGTCGGGTTAATTTCGCCGTTTTCGTCAGGGGCGTATTCCCCGGTAGTGGGTTGCGGTTGATAAGCCTGGTAGAGATTAGCATCCCGGATAGTCTGGTTGTTTGGCTCATCCTCGAATTCGACCGCGCCCGCATCGGCTCCGTAAGTTGGTGTGAAAGAAGGGGTTCGCAAATTGGAAGTGATAGGCGAACGATAAGTAGGATAGCTTTCGGGAGTGGTTGGTTGGGTAGCAGGGTAGGTCGTTGGATAATTGCTGGCATAGGTATCTGGCACAATCGCGGTTGAGGTGGGGCGTTTAGGCTGGTTACGATTACCCGCCGCTAGTCCGGCTCTTTCAACGGCTTTTTCACGGGCGGCTGGCTTCTGAGCCGTGCCACAATAGGGGCAATTTCCCCATTTCAACTTGATAATTTGACCACAGGAAGGACATTCCCGCCGTAAGCGCGTTCGGCAATTATAACAAAATAAAAAATCAGGCTGAGTTTTAACCCGACAGGTGTGGCAAATTTCGCGCTCTTCCAGGTCTTGCAGCATATACTCTTCCTGCAAGTTGGCTTCGTAGGTCTGGGCCAGCGTTTGTTTGGGGCGAACCAGAATATAAAGCAAAACACCAGGAATATTAAAGAAAAAGACCAGCATCGTAGCAAAAATCTGGGCTACAATGTCACGGGTGCGCCCCTGAATATCCCGAAAGGTCCAGAAACACAGGGTTAGCCATAGCACCACCAGGAAAGCAATCAGGAAGGTAGCGATAATTTGCAACACACTCACAATACTGTTGAGGATACTCTGTACCTGATTTATTAAATCCTGTGCTTGCATTTAAACCTTCTCTCTTGCGTGTCGGGAGTAATTGTTCACCACTACTGTCATTCTGAACGAAGTGAAGAATCTCAATGTTAAAAACAAGACTCTTCGCAAGCTCAGATTGACAGATGAGCAGTTTTAAATTCGTAAATAGTTATCTACATGTATCACAAAAACCGTTGCACCGCCAACTTGTACTTCTACCGGATTTGGCACATAAATTTCGCCGCCGGGTTCGCTCATTGGCGGTAAGGGGCTGATATAACGGGTGCGGGTCTGGCAATTTGCTCGTATCAAGGCAAGCACATCCTCAACCTGGTCGTCCTGAACGCCCATAAACAGGGTCGCATTACTTTCGCGCAAAAAGCCCCCACTGGTATTTATTCGGGTAACGCCATAACGCCGGGCTACTAATTTGTCCATTAGCTGCCCGGCATCTTTTCCCTGTATAATCGCAATCACCATTTTCATGACAGATACCCTCTGCTAACTTTGGGGGTAAATTCTTACCCGACGAAAGGGTTCGCGGCCTTTGCTAGTAGAAAGAAGGTTGTAACGTTCGGCCATCTGATGCTGCAAACGCCGGATGAAAGAATTTTGGGGAGGTAACTCTATGGGCATTCCCCGCTCCATTACTTTGGAAATGGCTTCCTCAACTTCCAGCATCGCCCGTTTGATGGGGTCGCCGTTGCTGTTAACAAATTCCTGTTCTTCCCCATCGTCATCAGCCGCACTTATGCCAAAAATCTCACCGAGGTGACTTTTCATTTGGGCAACCGTGTTATTTTTGACAATATGAATTGGCACCCCTTCGTTTTCGGCCTGACGCAAAGACAAAGGCTTCTGCCGATAGTAATTTTTAAGAGTCATTACTAAATCGGCATCGCTGGTTTCTTTTACCAGGTCGGCGGGTAAACCCATCTCTTTAATTGCCTGTTCCAAACGGTTGCGGTTAATTCCGTGCGGGTAAATCCTCAAAGGCTTGGCGGTACTGATTGTCAGGGTTTCGCGCTTACCGTTGCGGCCATTCTGAGCAACTGGCGCAGCTACCGACATTATCGGCGGTTCAAGCGGAGGACGTTCTGACGCACGAGGCCCGCTCGCCGCTCGTCGCCCTGTTCGTTCCTGACCTTGACCCTGACCACCGCCACCCATTGGAGGGCGACGATTGCCCCCACCATTATTACTACCACCCCCGCTAAAACTATTGGCCTGAACCGTGCTAGGGCCAAATGCTCCCACATAATTGCCACCGTTTCCGCCCATAAAACCGCCGCCCATCCCAAAATCGGGAGATTGGCTCTGGTTGGGCGATTCGTAATCCGACTCTTCCTCGTAGATTTCGATTTCGCCTTTTTCGTTGCGATAACGAATCTGCGTGGCAAATTGTTGACCACGCAAGATAGCATCTACCGTATCAGCCACGTTCAAATGCACTGCTACCCGGTCGCGGTCGCGAATCTCGACCATCACATCAAAGGTGGGTGGGGCTTTGCGTTCCAGCACCGATTTTTGAGTGCCACGCCGTCGGGCTTCTTCATCTCCCAGCGTTACGCTTTGAATCCCACCAATCAGGTCAGTCAAAGTCGGGTTTAGCATCAGGTTTTCCAGTGACACGCCATGAGCCGTACCGATGAGCTGCACCCCGCGTTCGGCGATAGTGCGGGCGGCAGTGGCTTCCAATTCCGTACCGATTTCGTCAATGACGATAACTTCCGGCATATGGTTTTCCACTGCCTCAATCATCACATTGTGTTGCAAATCGGGGCGGGCCACTTGCATACGACGGGCGCGTCCGATGGCAGGGTGTGGAATGTCGCCATCCCCGGCTATTTCGTTGCTGGTATCCACAATAATAACCCGTTTGTGGAACTCCTCGGCTAATACACGGGCGGTTTCCCGTAGCAGGGTAGTTTTACCCACGCCCGGTTTACCGACCAATAAAATGCTCTGGCCTGATTCTACCAAATCCTGAATAATTTTGATGGTGCCAAAAACAGCCCGACCTATGCGGATAGTGAGGCCCACAATTTTACCCGCGCGGTTGCGGATGCAGGAGATACGATGGAGAGTCCGTTCGATACCAGCCCGATTGTCGTTGCCAAATGTGCCAATTAACGATACTACATCGTGAATATCTTCTTCAGTTACTTCGCGGTCACTCAAATAAACTTCACTACCTATAAAACGTGCTTCCGGTTTGCGACCCAGATCCATTACTACTTCAAGTAAATCAGCTCGGCGATCCAATTCTTCAAGAGGTCGGCGAATGTGAGACGGCAAGGCCGCCAGAAGCCGTTCCAGGTCGTCGGTGATAGCTTTCTCAGGTAACAAGGCTTCTTCTTCGGCAATCTCTGTATTATTTATCATATATGTTAATGCACCTCAAATTCTGGTTTTATTTATTCGGCTAACACCAGATTTCCTGATTTAATATCGGGTTGTTCAGGAAATACTAAACCTAGCCGTTCTTGGCTTGGGCACTCAAAACCTGGCTCGGACTGGCGGCTGAGGGGCTACTCACCGTAGTTTGGGGTAATTCGAGCCTGCGGTCACGGGCGTAGGCTAGAGATTTTTCTCCAACTCGCACCATAGTCACGGTATGTTTGACCAGTACCGCCTGTCGCCCAAAATATTTAAAGCCGGTATCCTCTAAAGCCGCCTCCTGCTCGGCTTGATATTCTCTGATACTACAATAAACCTGACAATCGGCTCCTGGTTTAAGTTGCGAGAGGGCAAAACGGAGCAAATCGGGCAAAATTTCGCGTTGATTATCGAGGTTCATAATCTTGATTAAATGCTTGTTGCGATGGCTCAAGATTCTGACATAGGCCGTAGCCCGGTCGGCCTGTTCTTCGGACATCACCCAGGCAGCTTCTTTGGTAAAACGCGGGAAGTAGCCTTTGCTGATTTCCCAACTATCCGAGGTTAATTGTTCGGCGTGTTGTACCGGGCTGGGCGTTATAGTTTCATACAGTCGGTGTATTTGCCACAAATCCCGCCCGCGCTGACTCTTTAATTGCATATTGACCGGACGTTCCACTGGTTTGTCATGGTCGTAAATGAACAGCATTTCACGGGTGAAGGCATGAAAGCCAGTCTGGTTAAAAATCGGCAGTTGGGGCGATTCAGTATTAAGGCGGGCGTAAATCCGTTGTGCCCCTTTTTCTCCTGCGTCTACCGCTACGTGTTCCAACAATTGCGTCCAGGCTATTTCCAGGGTGAGGGGAGTTTCGGGGAACTCCGCTTTGACTGGTTGGTCGGCGGACGCGTCAGCCTCATCCGTTTCTACCCCATCCAGCATTTCCAGGTCACTGGTATCGTCTTCTTCATCTTCTTCCGCTACATCATCTTCATCTTTGTCAAAAGTAGCCAGAAAATTGTCACCAAAAGTGCCGAGAGCCAGAATCTCCCATTCCTCTTTTCGCTGAAGGGCGCGGGCTTGCAAAAAGGCCAGGGGCTTTTTCCGCTCCTGATAAATATAAACCGACGAGCCAAGATTATTGACAGGTAATTGTTGAATGAGGGCGGTAAGAGGGGAAGCAGGCACAACTAAGGCTTGAGGCAGATTAAGTCCTACCTCTGCCTGGTGCATTTGGCCTAATTTTAGAAAATCGCTGAAATGCAGATTCCTAATCAAGCTGCATTACCACCTTAAGGATATTTTCAGGAACGGCTATCTTCGACCATTCCCAGAAAAAGCTGATGGAAACGAGGGTCGTTGGTTAGTTCGGGATGGAAGGCCGTTGCCAGCATATTTTTCTGGCGAGCCGCTACCATTATCTCACCTTCCGGGACATTCCTGGCAGCTTCGTGTTCTCGCAAAACCGCCACTTTTTCAACCCCTTTGGTTTCGTCTATGCTCTCAATATAGGGAGCGCGGATGAAAACCCCATGAAAAGAGTTTGACCCCAACCCGGTTACTTCCAGTTCAGCTTCAAAGCTTTCAAGTTGCGAACCGAAGGCGTTGCGTTTTACCTTAATGTCCATTAGCCCAATCAACGGTTGATCTAAACCGCCAATATCTTTGGCTAATAATATCATTCCGGCGCACGTTCCCCACACCGCCTTACCTTCGGCGACCATCTCTTTTATCGGTTCAATCAATTCCCAGCGTATCATTAGCTTGCCGATAGCGGTGCTTTCGCCACCGGGAATAATCAAACCTTCTATACCTATCAAATCGCGCGGGAGGCGTACCTGTTGTACCTCCGCCCCTAGTTGTCGTAAGACCTGCTCATGCTCGATAAACGCGCCCTGTAAGGCCAACACGCCAACTTTAGCTACTTTCGTCATTCTTTTCCGTTACTTACTTCTACTTCACTATCACATCATTTTTTATTTACAAGGATGAACAGGATTTTCAGGATGAACAAGTTTTAAAAATCCTGTCCATCCTATCTATCCTTGTTAATAGATGTTTTCCGAAGAACTACCAGCCGCGTTCAGCCAAAACCTGGTCACGCGGGATTTGCGAAATTTCGATACCGACCATTGCCTCGCCCAGGTTTTTCGAGACTTCGGCAATAATGTCCGGGTTATTGTAGTGGGTGGTGGCCTGTACAATCGCCCGCGCCCGTTTCATCGGGTCGCCGCTCTTGAAAATCCCGCTACCCACGAATACCCCGTCCGCCCCTAATTGCATCATCAAAGCGGCGTCGGCGGGAGTGGCTATGCCACCAGCAGCAAAGTTGACTACCGGGAGTTTGCCGGTTTCGTGAATCTGAACAATCAGTTCATAAGGAGCTTGCAGGTTCTTGGCGACGGTCATAAGTTCTTCGCGACCCATCCCCTGAATTCGGCGTACTTCGCTCGTTACTGCCCGCATATGCCGAACCGCTTCCACCACATTACCAGTGCCAGCCTCGCCTTTGGTGCGAATCATCGCCGCGCCTTCGCCAATCCGACGTAATGCTTCCCCCAGGTTGCGGCAACCACACACAAACGGGATATTAAAATCGTGTTTGTTAATATGATACTCTTCGTCCGCCGGGGTCAAAACTTCGCTTTCGTCAATATAATCAATACCGAGGGCTTCCAGAATTTGGGCTTCAACGATATGACCAATCCGGGCCTTTGCCATAACCGGGATTGACACCGACTCTTTTATTTTAAGAATCAGTTCCGGGTCACTCATGCGGGCTACTCCGCCCTGTTTCCGAATATCAGCCGGGACGCGCTCCAGAGCCATAACCGCCACCGCTCCCGACTCCTCGGCAAGTTTGGCCTGATCGGGCGTTACCACGTCCATTATCACGCCACCTTTGAGCATCTGAGCCAGACCAGCTTTGGTAGTCCAGGTTGATTTTTGTACTTTAGATCCATTGGGCGAAAGGGTTGTTGCCATTTTAAGTAAACTTCCTCCTAGAATTTCGCATTTTAATTAAGGCTTGTTATTGCCTACCCACAGTTTGTAGTGAGGTGGTTAAGCAGGGTCGCACGCCTGGCTCTAACAAATTCCCGTTTATATCACTACGAAGGTTGTAGCGAAATGTTACACCCCTCTTTATAGCCTTTTATTATTCCCTCTATTTTACTATTTTAAAGTACAATTGACAACAGCGATTACGGCTTCTAGATCTAGGCCAATTCGCCTATTCCCACCATCCGTAATTTGTTCCCCTTCCTTGCTAGGGAAAGGGGTTAGGTTTCTTAATTGCTTTGCTGGTTGTAGTATATACTATAAATCCTGTTTTATCAAGTTCGCCACAATCCGGGCCGAAAGCGTTACCAACGGCACCCCGCCGCCGGGATGGGTGCTGCCCCCCACAAAATATAGCCCCTTAACCTGTCTTGAGCGATTAGGTGGTCGCAGAAACGCGCTGAAACGGTTGTTGCTGGATAGACCATAAATCGCCCCCCGCTCGGCGTTATACTTTATAGACAAATCAAGAGGAGTCATTGTTTCCTCTATTTCAATCGCATTTTCCAATCCGTCTAGCCCAAATTCCGTCATACGCCGTATAATCAGGTCACGATAATTTTTAGCAGCACCCGGAGCGGCCCAATCGAAAGATTCTGATAAATAGGGCGCATTTACCAGTACAAACAGATTGCTATGCCCCGCCGGAGCATGCTGGGGGTCGCTGCGTCCAGTCCAGCAGATATAAATCGTGGGGTCGCTGGCGGGAACTTTGCGCTTGAAAATATCTTCAAATTCGTTCTGGTAATCGCGGCTGAACAGAATATTATGGTGAACTAGCTGCTCATACTGCCGATTAATCCCTAAAAACAGCACAAAACCACTACAACTCGGCTCAAGTTTCGCCAGGTTGTGCCCCAGCCCCTGTCGCTTGAGCAGTTTGTCATAGGTGTAGGCTACATCGGTATTGGCAACCACCACATCCGCCGATATTTCCGAGCCACTTTCCAGCCGTAGACCCACCGCCCGACCCTTCTGGGTGATAATCTCAGTCACTCCTGCACCTGTACGTATCTCCACCCCTAACTCCTGGGCAAGTTTAGTATAAGCCTCTGCCAGGGCATATAAGCCGCCCCGCACGTACCAGCCGCCCATTCCTAATTCGACATAGGGGATAATATTCAGGGTGGCGGGTGCTTGATAAGGTGAAGAGCCGTTGTAGGTGGCGTAGCGGTCAAAAAGCTGTACCAGTCGTTTATCCTTGAAAGCCGCCTTGTTAGCCTGATGGACCGTGCGAAAGGGGTCTATTTTGAAAGTGTCGGTCAGGCGCAGGCTTAACAAATCCTGCACCCGATTAAAACCCTGGAACAAAAAGACCTCGGCGGTCAGGTCGTAAAGGCGGCGACTGTAGGCCATAAAACGGAAATAATTCGCCACATCGGGCGGACTTAGTTTATCTATGGCGGCGGTCATAGCGGCGGTGCTATCGCTGGCATCAAAAACTGTACCATCGGGGTAGAAATAACGGGTAATTGGCTCGACTGGCATTAGCTCAACGTAATCGGCAAAATCTCGTCTGGCAACATGGAATAAATCCTGATAAACAAAGGGCATCGTTATCAGCGACGGCCCGGTGTCCCAGCGATAACCCTCTTTTTCCAGTAGATTAAGTTTCCCGCCAACTGAATCGTTTTTCTCGAATATCGTGACCCTGTGACCCTGCGCCGCCAACCGAATAGCAGTTGCCAGCCCGCCCATTCCCGCCCCAATAATTGCAATCCTTGCCATAGCTTAATCTTCTGCGGTGGTAAAGAAGTTGTAGATAATCTCGGAAATTCGGGCAAGTTTGCGCATAGTGTCGGTTTCATCGGTTAATTTTTTGGTCATCAGGGCAATAGCATAAGGCTGGTTTGGCGCATAAACTATTCCCACGTCCGCCCGCACTGTGCCGATGCTTCCCGTTTTGTGAGCCACCCGCACTCCCATCGGCAGATATAAGGGAATTATTTCGTTATATTTCTGGCGCAGCATAATATCTAAAATATCGTCACAACTCTTTCGACTTAAATCATTGGCTTGAAAAATGCCAGTTAATAATTTGACCATATCTGCCGGAGAACTGAGGTTATTGTTTGTCTCGGCGGTGGCAGGGCCATTGGGGTCAGAGCGGGTGGTTTGCAAGCGTTGGTATAGCTGCTCGTAATTAATATTGGGGTCGTTAATGTCGTAGCCAGTCAGATAATACATCAGTTGGCGGATGGTGGTAACCGCGCTGGTCTGGGATAAACCCAAGTCGTTCATAGTGTTCTGGATATTCTCAAGCCCAACCAGCTCAATCAGTATATCGGTGGCACTGTTATCGCTAACTACTATCATTAGCACCGCCAAATCGCGTACGGTCAGGTTCAGGCCAAAGTCCATGTCCTGCAACACTCCCGACCCGGTGACGCGCTGTTCAGGTTTGAGCTCAATTCGTTGGGAAAGGTCAACCAACCCAAGTTCGGCCTGTCGGTATAGCTCATAAATCACCGGGACTTTGATGGTGCTGGCGGTGGGATATAAGGCGGTTTCGTTTATCATGATGGTTAAATCATTTTCCAGGCAACTTGCCGCTACGCCCACCACTCCGTCAATCGTGGTGATAATCTCGTTAATTTTTTCGAGGGCCGCTTGTTTATTCACAATTTATACTTTCTTAGAATAATCAATTGTCTAATTTAGGTCACAAGAGCGCATGTTAACAAACCCCACCGTTACCGTCAATTCTACCGAAAAGTTACAGGTTGCGAAGTCGCGCTTTTAGGTGTGTAATAGGAAGGATAAAGAAGCAAGAATAAAGAATTCTAGTTCCCCTTCCCTGATTCAGGGAAGGGAGTTAGGTCAATCTACCCATTAAACAGAAGGAGCTATTGGATGAGTGCAGAGCAACACGAATTTGCGGCAGAACGTTACGATAAAATGCTTTATCAGCGTTCGGGGCGGTCTGGTCTGTTGTTGCCAGCCGTTTCGCTGGGTGCCTGGGAAACATTTGGGGGCTATCGGGGCGAAGAAGTAGCCCGTGAATGTCTATATAAAGCGTTTGACCTGGGTATTACCCACTTCGATCTGGCTAACAATTACGGCAGACCGCCGGGAAACGCCGAAACGGTAGTTGGTAAAATCATCAAACAAATGCCCCGTGACGAACTTATCATCTCCAGCAAAGCAGGTTATCTTATGTGGCCCGGTCCTTACGGCGAATGGGGCTCGAAAAAATACCTGGTAGCCAGTCTTGACCAATCCCTTAAAAGGCTGGGTTTGGATTATGTGGATATATTTTACCACCACCGTCCCGACCCAAATACCCCGTTGGAAGAAACAATGGCTGCTCTGGATTTGATTGTAAAGCAGGGAAAAGCCCTCTATGTGGGGGTTAGCAACTATTCCGGGGCTGAATTTGAGCAAGCTTTGGAAGTTACCAACAAAATGGGCCTCTCCCCTATTACTATTCACCAACCCCGTTATAATTTGCTAGACCGCCAACCTGAAACCAATTTGTTTGACCACACTCTGCGGAATGGCACAGGTGTAATCGTCTATAGCCCACTGGCTCAAGGCTTTCTAAGCGATAAATACCTGAGAGAAGATGTGCCGGATGGCTCAAGGGCGGCAGCCTGGTGGGGTAAAACCGAGGTGGCCGAGGTTATCAGTTCAAGTCAAGTTGAAAAATTAAGAGGACTAAACCAGATAGCTCAAGAGCGTGGGCAAAGTCTGGCGCAAATGGCTCTGGCCTGGATTTTGCGCCTTCCGGCAGTTACCAGCGTATTGATTGGAGCTTCCAAAGTCGAGCAAATTGTGGAGAATGTCGCGGCTCTGGAGAATCGGGAATTCAGTGAGGAAGAACTCAAGGCTATTGACGCGCTAACCTTATAGCGTGAAGCCGTACATTTCTTCGGTAGGTTCGCGCAACATCAGGTCGGCAATGGCGGCAATGGCAGACTTGCCCTCGAACATAACCTGATAAAGTTGTTCGGTAATGGGCATTTCTACTCCATATTTTTGAGCCAGTTTGCGGGCTGACACGGTAGTATAAACCCCTTCCGCTACCTGGCTCATTCCTTGAATGATTTCTTCCAGGCTGTGTCCCTTCGCCAGTTCTTCACCGACGTGGCGGTTGCGGCTATAGCGGCTGGAACAGGTGGCAACCATATCCCCCAGCCCCGCCAGACCCAGGAAGGTAAGCGGATTCGCTCCGGCAGCCACCCCAAGCCGCCCAATTTCGGCCATCCCTCGTGTCATAAAAGCTCCCTTGGCATTATCACCCGCTTCAAGCCCGTCTGAAAGTCCCGCCCCTAACGCAATAATATTCTTTAATGCGCCCGCGAGTTCCACCCCTACCACATCCGGGTTAGTGTAAACCCGGAAAGTACGGGAAGTAATGATTTGTTGAGCTTTCTCTATGGTGGCAGGATTCCGTCCGGCAATTACGGTTGCGCCCGGCTTGCCATCGGCTACCTCACGGGAAAGATTTGGGCCGGAAAGGGCGCAGATTTTCCCAGCCTCCTCACCTTGCGGCCATTCCTGAGCAATTATTTCGGTCATACGGTAGAGATTGTCTTTTTCCAGACCTTTAGCCGCACTCAGCATTATCGGCAGGTTAGTCAATTTTTCAAGATAGGGGTAACACAGCCGTAGATTATGGCGCATCTCACCAGAGGGGCTGGCTAGAATTATCATGGCACAACCAGGGGCGAGGGCTTCGGCTAGGTCGGCGGTTACTCGTAAGGTTGGCGGGAACTTTGGGCCGGGCAAAAAGCGTTTGTTTTCGCCATCAGCTTGTAAGGTCTGGGCTTCTTCCGGGGTGCGAACCCATAAGACCGTTGCTAAGCCTTTACGAGCTACCAGCAACGCCAGGGTTGTACCCCAGCTTCCCGACCCGATTACCGTTACAAATTCACTATTCCCTAATTCTGCCATGATAACCCCCGTTTTTGGTTGTTAGTTTCTGGTTGTTGGTAATAAGTGCAAGGATTGTACCACACCTATTTTGTTAGTTCAGGTGCGTTGCAGGAGTCAGAATAAAGAAATATTGTAGGGGTTGACCTCTGTGTCTACCCTGTATTTGGATTAAAACAAATTTTAAATTTTAAATGTTTGATTTTCGATTTAAAAAAAGGTGACGATAGTAAGCTGACCATCAGGAATTTTCTGAAAGCCCGCATCGTTGGTGACAATCGGGCATACCAGATGGCGGGCGGCGGTGTAATGAAAAGCGTCGGTAGGGTCAAGGCCCAGGTCGGTTATAGCCTTGAGGGTCTGGCGGTGGAAGGCTGGGTCAACTGGTTCAAAAGGGCGAAGTTGGGGTAGCTACTCTATCATTAATGCCAAAGAAATATCAAAAGGGTCTACCCCGGCTTGTCCAGCTAACTCCATTCTAAAGCCCTGAATTATCTGGGCCACTATCAGAGTAGCCCAGACTTGTTGCAAGATTACTATCGCTTTGGCACTCCACAACAAATGGAGGTTGAGTTGCCCTTTCAGGGTTTTGAAAGCCAGTTCGATGTCCCAACGACGGGAATACAAACGGGCTATCTCAATTATGGGGAGTTGTTGAGGTTCAAGTACATTCGTAAGGTAACGATGCAGTTTGTTACTTACCCTAAATTGAACCAGCCTAACTGGATGAGCGGCTTTATCGGCCCGATGTGCCCCTAACCAGATTAGTTGGTCTAGGGTTTGGCCTTGCGCGAAAAAGCTATGGACTAGGCTGTAGCTAGTCTTTGCTCGAAAACGGCTAACCCAGAAGAAGGATTGGTCAATGAGCCAATCGAACCATTCAAAACCGAAATAACCCAGGTCAGCCAGTATCAAGCTGAACTTAGGCAGACTACTGACCATCCGACGAGCGGCTACTTTTTCATTCTGATGGGGAGCGGCTTGGTACTCGATTTTGAGCCATTGCTGGCGACGCAGGTCAAACAAAGCACTAAGTTTTCCGGGGAGGAGGGTGTCAGAACCTTTAGGGGCTTGACGCAAAGCTGGAAGGGAACGAGCCACCTGGTCGAGAGTGGTTTCGTCCAAAGCCACAACCTGGGAGGCGAAAGCCGCGAGTGGCAAGAAGTGGTAGGGAGCCAAACGCTGACTTAGGAGGGTAGAAATATGTTGAAAGAGTTGTTGGAGGGGCGCGAGGTCGGCACTTTCCAGGCGTTTGTAAACGGCTTCGTCGCTAATAGGGAAACGAGGGTAAGACCAGAGGTTACCCCCGCTTAGTAAACGCCAGAGGGAAAGTTGGCTGGAAAAACCTCTAACAACACACACCAAAAGACCAGCCCACAAGCACAAGTTGGGTAGAATAGCCGGACGCCCACGGGTTTCAGTTTTGTTAGTTTCAGGGATAAAGTCAGCCAGGGCTAGTTGGATAAAGTTTTCGACTTCGTAGAGAACGGGTAGGAGTTCGGGAATGGGTCTGGGGTCAGAAGAAATGAGGTTATCCATTGGCATAATCCCTTCCGTGTTAGAGTTTTATTAGCTAATTGGATAAGATTATGCCAAGTGAGGGGATTAATCACAACCGATTTTGCTTTGTTCTTTTTAGAACTTTTGTATTTGTTGGTGCAGATGACCTCTGTGTCTACCCTGTATTTGGATTAAAACAAATTTTAAATTTTAGATGTTTGATTTTCGATTTAAAAAAAGGTGACGATAGTAAGCTGACCATCAGGGATTTTCTGAAAGCCCGCATCGTTGGTGACAATCGGGCATACCAGATGGCGGGCGGCGGTGTAATGAAAAGCGTCGGTGGGGTCAAGGCCCAGGTCGGTTATAGCCTTGAGGGTCTGGCGGTGGAAGGCTGGGTCAACTGGTTCAAAAGGGCGAAGTTGGGGTAACTTTAGCAAATTATCGTCCAGGCGGAGCGTCAGATTGTTCTCGTGTTCCGACTCGGTGGCGGGATTCTCGCGGTCTTTCTCGTTGAGGCGGATAAGCTGATATATCGCCTCGTTTAGTGCTAATGAGGACAAAATCAGGTTTGTATTACGCTCCTGGAAATGGGCTAATAATGCACTGGCATTGGTATGCCAGATATGACTGGGCCGCGCTAACCCCACAATAAAGTTAGCATCCAGATACACCTGGGGGCCACGCACCGCCAGACCGGACTTCCAATAGATAATTTTGGGTTTTTGTTGGGCCATCGGTCTAATCTAACTTTGCACGGGATTGTTGTAACCCCTCGGTGAATTTTTCGCGCCAGGTGGGAATTTTTGCCTGGATTTTCGTCAGCTTCTGGTCGTAGGCTTCTTCCAGATTAATCCCAAAAGCGGTGCAAACTTCAAACAGGCTGAAAAGAGTATCGGCGGCTTCCTCGCCCAGTTTTGCCCGGAAATCCTCTTGCGTACCCTGGCGGTAGATTTCGGCTTCCATCACCTCCTGCACCATTTCGCCCAGTTCCTCCACTAAGGCCAATACCGCGCCCAGGCGGGGATGTTTCATATCATCGCCTAATATTTCGGCGGCTTCTTGCTGCCGTTGTCCAAGAGTTTTCATTACTTTTACTTTCGTGTTTCATAAATCAATTTGGGTTTTTCTCTCGAATAAAGAGAGTTGTAAATCACGCCAACCCTTCAACCCAACCTTCTCCCCTCTTAGGGGCGAAGGAGTAATCCCCTCTCGCTTGTACTGGGGGAGAAGCCAGCTTACGGGTTAGGGTGAGGGGCGGGTTTACAATATTACTTCACTACGTTGGGTAGTATAAACCATATTGTAATTTTTAGTTCGATAGGGGTTGGCAAAAGCCCCAAAAGTGGGTTAAGATGGTATTATCAACTAATAAAGTTTTTAGAGCATTACCGTATTTCCAAACTTGAAAGTGTAAAGATGGCTGAGATTGTTTCCGAGTTCAAGGTAGAATTTGGTGAGACCGATATGGCGGGAATAGTTTTTTATCCAAATTACTTTCGCTGGTTTGATCGCTCCACCCACGCCTTGCTGGAGTCCATAAACCTGCCATTTCTCGGCCTTCTGGAAGACCATAATCTGACCGTGCCACTTGTAAATGTTGGCTGTCGTTTTTTATCTCCCTTGCGCTACAACGATAAACTTCGACTGGTAACAAAAGTAGTAGAGGCCAAGGAGCGCACGTTCAAACTTGAGCATAAACTTTACAAAGACCAAAAGCTAGTAGGCGAAGGCTTTGAAGTCAGAGTTTTGATTAAAACTGACCAACAAACCGAAGAGGGCGGGTTGGTTACGGCCAATTTCCCCCCGGAAATAACGGAGAAACTAATAAACTAATGGAATTTGAAGGCAAAGTAGCTCTGGTAACAGGCGCGGGGCAAGGCATAGGTCATGCAATTGCTCTTTATCTGGCGAAAAATGGCGCAAAAGTAATAATTGACGATGCCGGGGTTAATACCGATGGTACTTCGGGCGAACAATATAAAACTCTGGCGGATAAAGTGGTAGCCGAAATTACTCAGGCAGGTGGGCAGGCGGTAGCTACTACCGAGCGGGTCGGCACATTCGCGGCGGGGCAACGTTTAGTCAAACTGGCTATCACCAGCTTTGGGCAACTGGATATTGTGATTAATAACGCTGCGATTATGCGTGACCGCATGATTTTTAATATGACTCAACGGGAATGGAACGACGTTATTAACGTGAACCTGACCGGGACTTTTGCGGTGATGCGAGCGGCTCTGCCTCAGATGCGGAAGCGTAAAACAGGCCGGATTATCAATATTGTCTCGACTGCTGGGATTATTGGTAATACTGGACAGGCCAACTATGCCGCCAGCAAGGGTGGAATTATCGCCCTGACACGGGTTTGCGCGATGGATATGGCCCGCTATAACGTTACGGCAAATTGTGTGACTCCTTTCGCCTATGGTCGGGCTACTGAAAAAATTCAAGCCAATACCCCCGAATTGCTTTCTTATGTGGAAGGAGCCAAAAAGGTTGCTCCCGAATATGTCTCCCCGCTGGTCGGCTATTTGTGCAGTGACAAGGCTCAGGGGGTTAGTGGTCAGCTTATGGGGGTGCGGGGCAAGGAGATTTTCCTCTTTTCCGAGCCGCAACGCCGCCACTCACTGATAACCAAAGATAAAGAGTGGACAATTGACACTCTTGCCAAAGCGGTGGATGAGGATTGGGCCAAAGGCAAACTGACGCAATTGCGGAGCGACCTGGAAGCATTTAGTTATCCGCCGTTTGTTTAAAGCTTTCAGGCGTTAGGTTTTAGGTGTTAGGATAAAGAAGTCAGAATTCAGGGGTAGACCAACGTGTCTACCCGGAAGTTGGTAAAATGACGAGTAACAAACGCCGAGCCGGTTTTGTAGCTCTTTCATGTGTAGCTGTTTTTAGCATGATAAACAGTATTATGTATTTGTTTTTGGCGGCTATTACAGGTATGGATTTTCTTTGGTTTGCTGGAGGTTTATTTTTTCTAGCGGCGGCTTCCGCTTTGTTACTTGGTTGGAGGCGCAACCTGGAGAAAACCCGCCCTTCTTACGTTGGAGAATTTGTAATCGGTGTGGCCCTTACTACACTGGCTTTATTGGTAATATTTTCAATCGGATTTTCGCTTTTGGGTGGCTTATGTCTTCTTTTTGGTCTCTATAATTTATATAGAAGTAGGAGAAGTTACAAAAAAAGCAGAATAACCCCCTGATTTGGATTGTTTAGAATGATTTCTAGCTAAAAACTGACTACTGACTACTACTAACAACAACGAGGACAGTTATGCGTTATGTGACATATCGAAGTGGCGGGGAATATCGCCTGGGTTCGCTGCAAAAGGGATATATTGTGGATGTGGGGCAGGTCGCCGGAATTAGCCGCCTCTTTTTCCTAATAGAGGGCGGACCGGATGTTTGGAAAGATGTAGCTGCTACTTTACAGGCCGCTGACGTGGAAGAACTGGCGGCAAAGGGTTGGGCCGTGCCGTATCAGGAAGGTTTACTGACCGCCCCAATACAAAAACCACCTAAAAACGTCATCTGTCTTGGTCGCAACTATTACAAACACTTCCTGGAAGGGGCAGTGGCGCGAGGTGGTGACGAAAAACCACCTGCTGCTCCGATATACTTCACCAAACCCCATACCAGTATTATCGGCCCGTTTGACCCTATCCCGCTCGACCCGGAAGTAACCCAGAAGCTCGATTGGGAGGCCGAACTTGGCATGATAATCGGGGTAGGTGGGCGCAAGATTAAAAAAGAGGATGCCGCCCGTCATGTTTTTGGCTATACCGTACTGAATGACGTTACAGCGCGAGATTTGCAGGAACGCCATTTGCAGTGGTTCAAGGGCAAGGGGCTGGATGCCAGTTGCCCGATGGGGCCGGTGGTGGTCACCGCTGACGAGCTGCCCGACCCGGTGCATTTGCCTATCCAACTAAAAGTCAATGGCGTGATTAAGCAGGATGCCAATACTGGGCAACTGATGTTTGATATACCGACTATGATCGAAGATTTGTCGCTGGCAATAACGCTTGAACCCGGCGATGTTATTTCGACTGGTACGCCTGATGGAGTCGGCCATTTTAGTATCCCGCCCGAATATCTAAAAGCCGGAGATGTAATGGAAACGATTATCGAGGGGATTGGCACTATCCGCAATCGCATCACTACCCCCGAACGGGCCGAAATTATTACCCATTACAACCGCGAACGGGACGTGCTACTGGCGGTGCTGCATCACGTTGAGGCCGAACACTATGACCTGGATACCACCTGTGAGGGTTGGTCGGTCAAGGATTTGGCGGGCCATCTGACGAGTGCTGCGACTAATCTGATTCCTGTACTCCAACAGCATATTAATAAAGAATACAAGCCAGGTGTTGAGGCTCTGAACGAGCGCAATGCTCAGGGGGTGGAAAGGCGCAAAGAGCAAAGCCTGCCGAGTCTGATTAACGAAATCATCGAAAGCCACCAGAAAAATATTGAGTTTTTTCTGACTTTGAGTGAAGATGAACTTGGTGTTGAGCATACCAACGCTATGGGCGTGGTTTTAACCACCCAGGAGCGATTCCGCCGTTTTACCAATCACTATCGGGAGCATGCGGCTCAGATTGCCGCTGCAATTGGAGTCCCCTTGCAATGACCGATGCTGCCCCTGAGAATTTGCAATACACTTCAAATGAAAAAATTGAGGCTCGGCAGCTTGAGAAGCTACGAGCCTTGTTACATTTCCTCCAAATTGATAGCCAGAATGAATTTTATCGTGAGAAGCTGAAAAATATCCAGCCGGACGAAATCCAGAGTTTGGCTGATTTAACCAAACTACCCTTTACCCTGAAATCGGAACTGGTGAGCGAACAAAATAACTTCCCGCCCTATGGTCGCAACTTGTCTTACCCACCCAACCACTTTGTGAAAATACACCAGACTTCCGGCACCACCGGGCGACCATTAAAAGTGCTGGATACTGATGAAAGCTGGGACTGGTGGGCGCGCTGCTGGCAGGAGGTTTACCGGGGGGCGGGCGTAACCAGAGATGACCGGGTTTTTGTGGCCTTTAGTTTTGGCCCATTCATTGGTTTTTGGGCCGCCTACGAGGGGGTGCGGAAATTAGGAGCACTGGTTATACCCGGTGGCGGGATGGAAACCGAACAACGGCTGGCGGCAATCCTGGAGAATAAAGCCACTGTACTATGTTGCACCCCTAGTTATGCCCTGCATCTGGCGGAGGTAGCCCGAAATATCGGTATAGACCTACCAAAATCCGGCGTGCGGGTAACGATTCACGGCGGTGAGCCCGGCGCAAGTATTCCGGCGGTGCGGCAAAGAATCGAGCAAGCCTGGGGAGCCAAATGTTACGACCATGCCGGGGCTTCGGAAGTAGGAGCATGGGGCTTTGCTTGCGCCCAACAGAATGGTTTACATGTTATTGAGGACGAGTTCATTGCCGAGGTGCTGGACCAGGATAGCGGCAAACAAGTTGCGCCAGGAAAAAGCGGGGAGTTGGTAATTACCAATCTGGGTAGGTGGGGCTACCCGGTCATTCGCTATCGGACTGGCGATGTGGTAAAAACCTCGCTGAGAAACTGTGATTGTGGGCGCAGCTACCAGTTACTTGAGGGCGGGGTAATTGGGCGGGTGGATAATATGGTAATCGTGCGCGGGATAAATATCTATCCCTCGTCAGTAGATGCGGTGGTGCGTGAGGTGATTGAGTCCAACGAATATCGGATGATTTTCTATCGCGAACACGATATGGATGAACTGGAAATTCAGGTGGAATTAGCCCCAAACGAAAACGATAAATTAGAACAATTAAAGACTTTGTTTCGGCAAAGACTGACTTTGCGGATACCCGTAACGGCGGTGGAAGTGGGTTCGTTGCCGCGTTTCCAGCTAAAAGCCCGCCGAATAGTGGATAAACGTCCGCCTCTGAGTTGAAAATCTAAAATCTAAACCCTATACTTTTGACTTTTGACCAGAGTAGACACATTGGTCTACCCCTATGGTTATTCTTGCTCCTGACTAAATCGAGCTATCCTCAGTGGGTTGATTTGGTTCAGTGGTTTCACCTTCAGTGCGGGCCTTGGCGCGGGCCCTTGCCGCCCTTTTTCCAGCCAATCCTCCAGCCTGAGAGCGGGCTCGTTGCTGACGCAAGGCATCGAATTCAGATTGGGCTGCCTCAATCTGACGTGCCAGGCGTTGTTCTTCCATGTTATAGATGTCATATATCTCGGAATCTTCAACCTGCTTTATTTGTTCAATTCTTAGTTGAAGTTCCAGACTAGAGGCATTTATAGCTCTAATCCGTTCGTCCAGTTGTTCAAAACGCACCTGGGTACTGTCCGCTTGCCCGGTAACAACTTGATTAACCGCAAAAAACTGGCCTTCAGTTTGTTGGCGAATTTCTTCCAGCCGATCCTGGTGGGTTGAAAATCGTTCAGTCATTTGACGTTCGACGCGTACTATATCTCGCACTACTCGCTCGTCATCCTGGCGCAGTGTTTCAAAAAGGGGTGGCAACTCTTCCAGGCGGTTGCTATCCTGACGTTGTAAATCTTCGAGGCGACTGATACGATTAGAAAAAAGTGAAACTTCTTCCCGCAAAGCTTTGATGGACTCCTGAAACTCATCAGCCTGACGACGCACGATTTGTTCGTTGTTGTGGATAATATCCAGCACGCGTTCCAACTCGCGCTGATAGAATTCCTGGGCATTAGCAGTAATTTTAATCGCTTCACGTAAGTCTTTGATAGAGCCATCAAGACGCGTAACCTGGCTTTGCCCGTCCCGAATGCTCATATCCAGCTTATCAAGATTTAATTTATCCAAGCCAATTTGTTCAGAATCCTTGCGACGCGACTCGTGAAGTTCAGTAATTTGGGAGCGTAATTCGCGGATAAATCTGCCGGGTTCGGAAATACGAGTCTGCATATCAGCTACCTCTTGTTTGAGGCGTTGATCTTCCATCGAACGTACTTGCAGGCTTTGGGTAAGGTCTGCCCCAAGTTTTTCAACCGTATCGCGAATCTGGTAATAGCGGGCTTCATTTTGTTTACTATTATCTTCAACCGAGTGTTGGCGGGCTATTTGCTCCCGCAAAAGCCGCCGTACTTCATCTACCTGCTGTTGTAGCTGGTAAATCTGGGCCTCACCCTTTTTTAGATAATCCTCATCGCGATGGTTTCGGCTTAAATCCATTCAAATACACTCCCAAATAAGTAACGAGTAGAAAGTAACGAGTAACGTGTGCAAAATCTAACATCAAACATCTAAAATCGAAAAACTAACAACCAAGAACTTTTTTACTCATTACTGATTAAAGCGGATAATATTATAAAAAGCCGCTTTTCCTGGGTAGATAGCCGAACTACCTAATTCTTCCTCTATCCGCAACAGTTGATTGAACTTGGCTACTCGGTCACTGCGGGCGGGTGCGCCAGTTTTGATTTGCCCGGTGTTCAAGGCTACCGCCAGGTCAGCAATAGTTGTATCTTCGGTTTCACCACTACGGTGGCTCATCACGGCGGTAAAGTTAGCATGTTGGGCCATTGTTACGGCTTCGATAGTCTCGGTTAGCGTACCAATCTGGTTAACTTTGGTCAGCATTGAGTTAACGGTGCCTTCTTTGATAGCGCGGGCAAGGCGTTCGGTATTAGTAACAAGATGGTCATCACCCACAATCTGCACTTTACTACCCAGCCTTTGGCGCATCAACTTCCAACCGTCCCAATCGTCCTCAGCTAAACCATCTTCAATCGAAATTATGGGGTATTTTTCAACCCAGGCCGCCCAAAAATCTACCATCTGTTCGCTGGTTAGCTGGCGGCCTTCTTTAGCCAGCACATAATGGCCTTCCTGATATAGTTCGGTGGTAGCTGGGTCAAGAGCAATAAAAATTTGTTCACCAGGGGTATAGCCAGCTTTTATAATAGCTTCGATAATTACTTCCAGAGCGGCTTCGTTGGTTTTCAGGCTAGGGGCAAAACCGCCCTCATCCCCAATCCCCACGTTAAAACCCTTACTTTGAATAACTTTCTTTAGGGTATGATAGATTTCCGCGCCCCATTGTAAAGCCTCGGCGAAGCTTTCCGCTCCCACTGGCATAACCATAAATTCCTGGAAATCCGTCGAATCCTCGGCGTGTTTACCACCGTTCAGGATGTTCATCATAGGCACAGGCAGAGTGCGCGCCCCAACCCCACCAATGTAACGGTAAAGAGGCAGCCCCATTTGTTCCGCGCTGGCCCGTGCCACCGCCATTGATACACCGAGGATAGCGTTTGCGCCCAGCACTCCTTTGTTGGGCGTACCATCCAGTTCCAGCATCAGGTGGTCAATTTCGGTCTGATTAGAGGCATCCAGGCCAATGATTGCTCCAGCAATAGTGCTGTTTACGTTACTAACGGCGTTTAAAACACCCTTGCCGCCATAGCGTTTCGGGTCGCCATCCCGTAATTCAACCGCTTCATGGGCTCCGGTGCTGGCTCCGCTTGGTACTGCGGCCCGCGCCCGTGCGCCACCCGATAATATTACTTCTACTTCAACCGTAGGATTTCCCCGTGAGTCCAGGATTTCTCGGCCTACAACCTGCTCAATAAAGGTAGTCATAGCAAATTCCTCCAAACTTAAGATTGGGGACTTTAATAAAAATGAATTACTCCGATGTGGGCATAATACACGAATTGGGGGATAAACTCAATTCAAGGGTTGGCAGAGTATTATTTCCCTTGTTTTTGTAAGTACCGCCCGGTAATGGTTTCAGGGGTGAGGGCCGCAATTAGCACATGCCCGCTATCCAGCACTAACACGGCTTTAGTTTTGCGCCCATATGTAGCATCAATCAATAAACCCTTGTCACGGGCTTCGTGCAACAGACGGCGGACGGGGGCGGTGTCGGGCGACAATAGGGTCAGCACCCGATTCATGGCGACCATGCTTCCAAAGCCAATCGAAACAAATTCGGGGTTGGGCAGGCGGGGGCCACCTTTAAGCAGGGTCAAACCCCCCAGGTTGGTTATTTCCGTTCCGTTGTTATTTTCTCGTTCTTCTGCCACTTTATTAATCCCAAATCTAAAATTTGCCGTAGGAGTAGGCTCTGTCCTGCGATGATTAGCGGCTGACGGAGCAGCCTCCTACGAATTTCCCTATCCCCCAACCCCTGACCCCCATCCCCTGCTCAAGATTTTGCGCTCTTGCCGCCCCTTTGTCAACTGGTATACTGGTATTACAGAAAAGGCGTAACTAATACGGGTTACGCGGATTATATTAGCGGAGAGAGGAAATCACTATGACCGAACTAAACCAATACGCTGAACTAAACCGGGATGACTGGAACCGCGAGACCGAGCGTTATCAGGAGCGACATCGGGATAATCTGATTGGTGGAAATGGACTCTGGGGGCCGGTTTTCGGTGTGCCAGGTGAACGGGAGTTACAGATACTTGGGGATGTGGCGGGCAAGGACGTATTGGAGTTGGGATGCGGGGGCGGGCAATGGTCAGTACGGTTGGCGCGACAGGGGGCACGGGTAATCGGACAGGATATTAGCGATAACCAGATTCAATATGCCAGTCGTTTTGCGGCAATGTCAGGTATAAAGCCACCCGGACAGGCGGAGTTTCGGCAGGGTAACGCCGAGGATTTGAGTGAATGGGCCGACGAGACATTTGATATTGTTTTCAGCAATTTCGGGGCGGTGGGGTTTGTAGATATTGAGCGGTGTTTTGCTGAGGTAGGTCGGGTATTGAAAAAAGGGGGGTTATTTGCTTATAGTTGGCTCAGTCCCTTTTTTGATTGTCTGGCAGATGATGGCGATAATCAGCTCGAAGTTGTGCGGAGCTATTTTGACCGCAGCCCTATGACCGCCGAAAGCATCTGGCCCGACGGTCGGCGCACAGTCTATGTCCAGTTTCATCATACTTTTGGTGACTGGCAACAGGCTATCAGCAAGGCGGGTATGTTGCTGATCGATATTATCGAGCTTGAACCACAACGCGAACGCTGGCGGGAAAGTACCTGGACAAATGTACCCTGGTATAAAGTTTCGATTATGCCCAGCACCACTATCTGGCGAGCCCGTAAGCCCCGTCTGCCACTATCTGAGATTTTTTAGGTTGCATGGGGGGTGTTTTATGAGGAATTTTAATATTGGTTTAGCCGTCTTATTACTGGGGTTGTTGCTGGTAGGCTGTGGGGACGATTTATCTGTTACGGTTGGGTCAGTGCCAACTCTCATAGGAGAAATACCGACTTCTCAGGCTCCAACCGCCCCCGTCCCTAAGTTTTCACCTGACCTCCCGGCGACCTTGACAGTGGGTGTGCCATCCACCGTAACCGCGATTGCCCTTACTTACAGAGCCGCCCCCACTCCTCTACCCACCCCAACTATCCCTGCCGGAGTGCAACCCTGTCAGGCTGCCGCTTTGCAAGGTAAAGTTTATTGGCAAGGCACAACTGGTTCAATGACAGGGGGGATAAACTTGACTAACCAATCCTCTAAAGTCTGCACCCTGGCGGGAGTGCCACAAGTTCAACTTTTAGATAAGGATAGCCATCTGTTGCCCATAATAGTTGGTGGCCCAATTTGCCTTAGTTGTCCTTTTGTCCCAACCGAATATGTAAAAGGTTATATTGACTCACTTAAAGGCAAAGTAATAGCGATAAGGCTGGGGGAAACGGCTAATGTAATGTTTATTTGGAGTAATTGGTGTAACCCAAAACCAACCTTACCGATTATCGTTCGGTTAACTTTGCCCACTAATTCCCAGCAACTAAACCTTCCAGCCCTTGAATTAGATAGCGTAAAACCGTTAGATACTTTTCCGCGTTGTGACGTGCCCGACGTTGACTCAGGTTTTTCGGTTGGCCCCTTTGAGCTACTAAATAATTAATCTAAAACCACTTGGTCGGGTTTCAAACCGACCCTACAAAATTTATTGAATGGTTTCTAACCGGGCTTGATATTAATTGGCCTGTCCAGCCGCTATCATAGCTAGACATTCCCGCAACCAGCGCAGCACCGCTTCGTTTTGTTCAATCCGCAGATTTATGACCAGCCGCTCGAAGTGGTTTTGGGGTAAATTTGCCGCCTTGTCCCTTTGGAGATGTAGCCGTTCCAGCAGGGCTTCGCTGTAGTCCAACTGTTCTTGCAAGAGTTGCATTGCCAGGGCCGGGTTTTGCTGGCGGGCAAAGTAAAATTTCACGAGAAAATCCAACCGAATCTCGCGGGTTTTCTGCACCGGACGGGCAATCCAGTTTTCAAACTCGGCCCGACCCTGTGGGCTTAGTTCCACCACTCGCCGTGATTTATGTTCGGTAATAGCCTCGTCCCGCCCCACAATCCAACCTTCGCGCTCCAGTTTTTTGAGCAAGGCATATAACATACTCATTTCGAGGTGGCAAACTTGCCCTAACTCCGATTGGGGTGAAAATTGGCGCGTTAAGTCGTAGCCATGACTTGGCCCATCCATCAGCAACCCTAAAAGAGCATATTCAGTTGGAGCGCGTTCGTCTTGTGTTCGCATCTCGGCTATCAGTCTTCGATCGTCGGAAAATTTAACTAGGATGCACAGGATGGGCAGGATATTTTAGGAGTGCAGAGATTTAGAATTTCCCTGCCCCTATCCCCTGACCCCTTTTTCTTGCTTATTGCTCCTAATTCCTAATATATCAGATGTACGGAATTTGGAGCGATTTCTACCCGCCAGCTATTTTGCTGATTAAGCTTTAGTTCGTCGTAGCCTTGGGCCGTGATTTCCAATTCTAAATCAGGCTGGGAATTTTGACCTAATGACACCTGAATAGTATACAGCGAACCCCGCGCTACCTCACCAACTATTCGAACCGAATAATTATTATAAGCGGAAATTGGAGGACTAGATTCGGGCTGTAACGAAAGGCGTTCGGGGCGGATACAGACCGTCACCAGGCAACCAGATTCAGGCAAGGGCCGTAACTCAGGAATTTTGACCAGTAAATCAAAAAGATTGGTACGCACCGCAACCAGCCTATTTTCAACACTCTGCACCCGCCCTTCAAACAGATTCCTTAACCCAATCAACCGGGCTACCCGTTCGCTGGCAGGGCGATAAAAAACGTCCTCGCGTTGGCTAAATTGTAAAATTTGACCCTGGTCGTAAACCGCAATACGGTCAGCCAGCGTATAGGCTTCTTCCAGGTCGTGGGTAACAAATATTACTGGTAGTCCTAAATCCCGACTGAGCATTACCACATTCTGGCGCAACTCCTGGCGTAAATTGGTATCAAGAGCCGAAAATGGTTCGTCTAAAAGCAAAATTGTCGGCTCAGGGGCGAGGGCACGGGCCAGGGCTACCCTTTGCTGTTGTCCGCCCGACAACTGGCGGGGATAGCGTTTTTCCAACCCATGTAGTTGCATTAAATCCAACAATTTGGTCATCCGACGGGCGGCACGTTCCCTGTCCCAGCCAAACAGCCCAAAAGCAATATTCTGGTGAACGGTTAAATGGGGAAAAAGAGCGTAATTTTGGGGTACATATCCCGCCTGACGAAGTTGGGGACGCAGATTAAGCTGCTCGGCACTATCAAAAACGGCTTTACCCCCGATATTGATAAAACCTTCGTCCGGGTTGATTTCCCCGGCAATCGTCTTCAGGGTGATTGTTTTGCCACTGCCGCTTGGCCCAAACAACACTAACACATTTCCATCCGATCTATCCAGGCTTAAATCGGCTTGAAGGGTAAAAGCTTTGAGCTGCTTGCGGATTGATAATTCCAGCGATTTCATTTTTCGGGGTAGCTGCTTTCGTTCCAGGCAGTCAGGCTTCGATGGGTCAGTAGTTTAAAAATAATCAGCACCCCAAATGATACCACCGCCAGAATGACCGAAAGTGTAACTGCCTGGTCAAGTCCACCTGCGCCATCAAAGGCGGCGTAAATCGCCAGGGGCATCGTCTGGGTGCGCCCCTCAAAGTTGCCCGCAAACATAATGGTTGCCCCAAACTCACCCAAAGCCCGCGCCCAGGTCATAACCATACCGCCAAGCAGGGCGGGCAACGAAAGTGGCACCGTTATCCGCCAGAAATTCCGTAACCCGCCACTTCCTAGACTAGCCGCTACCATTTCCAGATTTTTGTCTACCGACTGAAACCCGGCTTTAGCGGCTTTAATATAAAATGGAGCGGCTACAAATAGTTGAGCTAAAACCACCGCGATTGTAGTAAAACCAATCGTAAGGCCAAATTGTTGGTCCAACCATTGGCCTAGCCACCCCCGTCGCCCCAATGTTATCAGTAAAGCAATACCCGCCACCGCCGGAGGTAATACCATCGGCAAATCCAGCAAAGTATCAATTAAATTACGTCCGGGGAAATGGTAGCGGGCCAGCAAATATGCCAGAGGTGTGCCAAAAACTACTGCCAGTAGAAGGGTTATCAGGGTGGTTATCAGGCTTAATTTAAGGGCTTCCACCACCGCCGGAGTGTTGAGGAAAGTGCCTAACGCGCCCCCGCTAACCGCTCTTATCAGCAGGGCCAATAAGGGCACTCCCAAAAATAGCAACATTACCAGCCCGCTACCAAGTAGCCAATAAAAGTTCGGGTTGGTATTTTGCCAGTGGCGGGGCTTTAGGTTGGTGGTCATTAACTTTTCCTGGGTATTTATGCCCACAAAACCCTTTCTGATTTTCGATGACTTACTCATATATTGAGTATTAGTATAGAGCCAGCCAATTTAACTGTCAATTCAGTAGCCAAGATTAAAGTTAGCTTAGACTTTGCCTGTTAGCCCGAAACCTTCTAAAAAAGAGCAAACATTTAACCTACTTCTAACGTAAAAATTTGGTACAATTTCTCGCTGATATAGGTACGGAATTGACGGTTTATGCTAAACTAGGTAGTAACGATAACAAAGCAGATTAAGCAGTGTAAATAGCTCGCTGCCCATACTTTGATTCCATTACTACCCGATAATTGGTTAAAGTTGATATTAGTTTACGATACTTTGCAGTTCGTAGCTGGAGAAGGAGTAAATTTTGAAAGGTTGGTTCTGGATTGGGCTGGCAATTTTAATTACCCTACCGGGTCTAATCGCCCGTTTTTTCTTCTTATACTATGTTGAACATGATGTGCCGATACTGGGTGCAATTTTGTTTGGGATGTCAGTAGTGGGGTCAGCCTTTTTACTATCGTGGGCTATCGAAGTGGCTCAACTGGATATTCCGCAGGCGTTGGCTTTGTCGGTATTAGCCTTGATTGCTGTCTTGCCGGAATATGCGGTAGATTTTTCGCTGACCTACCGGGCTGGGAGCGACCCCTCTTACCAGGAATTTGCCATTGCCAATATGATTGGGGCCAACCGTATGATTGTAGGTTTTGCCTGGCCTTTAATTATATTTATCTTTGCAATCAAGTTTCGTAAAAATCGAGTTTATCTTGGCAAGAACCAACGGGTGGAAATTGGCTTCCTGCTATTGGCGGGACTCTATTCACTGAGCCTACCTTTAAAAGGTCATATAGATTTTTATGATGTTGTGGTATTTGTGGGTTTGTTTATTGTTTACACTTTCCGCATTTCCAAAGCCGAAGTACACGAACCGGAACTAATTGGGCCAGCCGAAATGTTAGGGCGGTTTCCGCGTCGGCAACGCCTAATCATTATTTCAGGTATGTTGTTATTTTCCGGGGCAGTGATTTTTCTGGTAGCCCATAGCTTTGCCGAGTCATTGATAGCAACTGGCACGATGATTGGGGTTGACGAAGTATTTATGGTGCAGTGGTTCGCCCCTCTGGCTTCGGAAGCTCCCGAAATTGTGGTATGTGTCTTGTTTACTTTGCGCGGTCTGGCCTCGGAAGGGTTGGGAGCGTTGGTAGCCAGTAAAGTTAACCAATGGACTTTATTAGTTGGTACACTACCGCTAGTCTTTAGCCTGGGGGCGGGACAACTTAAGAGTCTTCCCTTACATGGTAGTTATCTTCAGGATGGCAAAACTATCGAATACGACCTGATTGGCCCTATGCTGGTAACTTCGTCCCAGACCCTGTTGGCAGTGATGATTATTCTTAACTTAAGGGCGGGTTTAGTTGGGGCAGGCATTCTGGTGGGGTTATTGTTAGGGCAGTTTATAGTTCCAGTCAAGATAAGTAATTTCTTGGGGATTACTAACTTTGATACCCATTATCTATTTGCCGGAATTTATCTGGCGATTGCATTGTTTATTGCTTACCGTGATCGTAAGAATTTTGTGACAACTTTCAAAAGTGTCATAAGTCCCAAATTCGTTCAGGCCCAACTCCACCCGGAAGACGAACACCGCCTGGAAACTACGACAACCGCAACTGTTCCTACCGCCCATAATTAGTTGAAGTCTGGACATAAATAATTGAACTTGCTTTGTAGGGGCAGACCAATCTTTCTGCCCTGACTAATAGGACAACCCTCGTGGTTGTCCTATTAATTGTAACCGTTCACGAGGTTTGTCACACCTCAAAGGGACGTGAGGGTAAGCGAAGAATCTCAATGTTATAAGCAAGACCCTTCGCAAGCGCAGGGTGACACGGGTGGTGAACGATTACTATTACTTTGGTATCTGATTATAATTGCTAGAATTATAGATTAAGAATTTAAGTAGAGGAGATTGAGAACGAATAAAGTGACCTTGGCTATTGATTAGGACAATTGCTAACCCCACGCTGTCACTGTTTTGAATTTTCAATTAGCCCTGTAATTAGAACTTCAGCGTGGGGTGATTAAAGGATAAAACGCCCGATTAATCCGGGTTAGCGGGTTGTAGTTCTTTGCGGCGTTTGGCCCACAGTACCGGCAGGGCCTGGCGTATTTCTACCAGCCGTTTACGTTCATTGGCGGTGATATATTCTTTCCTCAATATTACGTTGCGCTCGGCCTCCAATGTGGCGATTTCTTCCAGAGTATTTGAGATTTCCATGTGATTTTCCATATATTGATTTTTATAATGAGTTTTCTTTATATCTTGCGGAATTATTTCATTGCTCATAGCTTTTCCTTTCCAGGAAGTGAAACCCAAGCATTGCTATCTTGAAGCGTTGCGAAGAATCCCATATTAAGTAATTGAGACCCTTCATTCCAATCAGCGTGAAAATAGGGGCGAACTACTGCCGAGTACCAGACAGAATTGGAATTAAACAAAATGGTGTACTGGGAAAATGCCAGTACACCACAGTTTTTCAATCAGTACAGCGTCAATTGGCGACTGCCTGACCAGGAGTGTCTAGCGATAGCCGCCGCGACCACCGCCGTAGCCACCACGACCACCGCCGCCGCCGCCGCCACCACCGTAGCCGCCGCGACCACCGCCGCCGCCGCCACCGCCGTAGCCACCACGACCACCACCGCCGCCGGTGCGGGGTTCCTGGGGTTTAGCTTCATTTACTACGAGGGTCCGACCGTCTAACTCCGCGCCATTGAACATTGCAATAGCTTGAGCTGCGCCTTCCTCAGTTGTCATTTCCACAAATCCAAAGCCTTTTGGCCGACCAGTTTCGCGATCAGTGATGATGCGAACCGAGTCTACCTGTCCAGCCTTAGAAAATACTTGTTCGATAGTTGCCTCGCTCGTGTTGTAGGAGAGACTGCCCACGTACAATTTCTTACCCAAAATGAGAATCCTTTCTTTGTCTTCCTTGGAAGACAGCACTTAAAACCTGATACCAGACCTTCTACGTCTCTAAAAATAATTCAACGGAGATACTTTTATTGCGGCAACTTGGAATTCGGAGGAAGCGACTGGAATAACAAGGGAGGTTAGTCGGCAACACAGCTTTCAAAGTAGCTACAAAACCATACCGAAGTCTTTTAATACAGGTTAATTTTTTTCAACACCTAATTATAGCACGTAAAGATAAATAGTACAATAGAAATTTGAAAAGGATTTATATTTGCCTGTTATATCCCGCCCGTTTGACACCTTTGGTCTTAGCATTTATATTGAAAGCAGTTCCTGATAATTAAACGTAAGGGGGTTTAAATCCGTGGAATTTGAACCAGAAGATGTATTGATTAAACCTGACTATGCGGCAGTTGCTAAACAGTTGGTACGCCATAGTTTAAGGGTGTTACCGGGCGAAGTGGTTACTATCCTCGGACGGGCGGATAGTCTGGATTTCTGTGAAGCCCTGGAACTGGAGTGCCGCCGCCTGGAAGCCTTCCCTTTGGTGGTGGTTAATAGCGATGCCAGCCTCCTCGCTGCTCTGCGCGACCCTCTGATTAGCGAGGAACAACTGGCAAAACCTAGCCCTCAGCTTCTGACAGTTTTGGAAAAATCCGATATTATCATTACCACCTTTTTTGAGAGGGCTGATCCCCGCTCTTTCCACTCCGCTGATATTGATCCCCAACGTTATGGTGCGTTGTTACGCAGTGAAGAAGCTCCCAGCGATATCATTTATGATGGCAAGCGGCGTTGGCTAGGGACTGAAGTGCCCACCACTGCCCAGGCGGCGGCACTGGGTTGTCACTGGCCTACTTTACATAATATTTTCTGGAAAGCAATGTCTAGCGACTATGCCGCTATTGGAGCTACCGCCGAGCGATTACGGGTACGGTTGAATAAAACCAACCGTTTGCAACTTTTGGATGATAATGGTACCGATTTGCAAATTGAGTTAGGCGGCAGGCCAATTGAATGTGATGATGGGGTTATCAGTGAGCGCGATATGGAAGAAGGGGCTTTCTTTCTAAACATGCCCTCCGGCGAGGTTTGTTTCGCCCCACCCGAAACCAGTGCCAACGGGCGGGTTTTTATTGAGCAAGCTTTCTGGCAGGGTCGCGCCGTTCGGGATTTACTCCTGGAATTCAAAAACGGTAAGGTGGAAGCACTGGAAGCTAGCGAGGGGATGGAGCTTTTCAACGAGGTAATCAAAAGTAGCGGTGGAGATAGTGCCAGGTTAGGTGAGTTTGGGATTGGGCTAAACCCAGCGGTAGATCGTGTCCTGGGTTTCACTTTACTGGATGAGAAAATTTTGGGAGCGGCGCATATTGCCCTGGGCGAGAATAGACCTCTGGGTGGCACCAATAATAGTTCTTTGCACTGGGATTTAGTGGTGCAACGGGTAACGCTGCTAGCTGACGATGAGTTAATTCTGGATAAGGGCCGGCTTTTGATTTAAAACTGGCAGCAAATCAGGTAAAAACTGGAGGTCTGAAGCTAAAGCTCCAAATCCCGCAGAGTTTTAACCTATCGCCGCCACCTGAATACCGCCAACCGCCCAATTCTGACTCTTTACAAGACTCTTTTTATGGCTATAATTATTAACAACTGACATTTAGCCTTTTACAACTTCCAAAACGACAGAGATAAATGACCACAAAAAACGAATCGCTTGCTGAATCATCGCCGAGGCGCGAATTCAGATTTTCCCCGCTTGCCAAACGCCTGACAGTTTTTATTCTGCTAGGGTTAGTGGTTGTCCTGGTTTTGCATACGGCGGAAGTTCTACCACCCTTCGTCTGGGCTGTGGTAACGGCTTTTGTGTTGAATGGGCCAATCATTCAACTAATGCACCGCTTTGGGCTACCTCGTTGGGCCTGGATTACCGCTTTTTTCGTGGCCTTTTTCGCTCTTCTGATGGTTTTGATATTATTGATGGTTCCAACAATCGTCAAAGAGGCTCGTACCCTATCCACCGATATTCCTATCATCAAGCAAGAAGTGGATGATTATCTAAACAATAATGATACCATCCAGATCGTGGGGATTGAAATACCGACCGATACTGCCCGGAATTCGCTTGATGAGGTGATAAAACGCCTCCCGACGCTGGCGGAGGATTTGGGGCCGAAGTTGCTAAAGGGCACTTTCCGCTTCCTGATTGATTTCCTGTTATATATAGTAGTTACTTTTTACTTGATGCTGATGGGTGGAAGACCTATCTGGCGATTCATAGATTCTTTGCCGCTAACCTATCGCGGTGAAATGCGGGCCCTTTTTTCCAGGATAATGCGGGTGCTTGGGGCTTATATCAAGGGTCAGTTTTTGTTAATTGCTATCATGGCAGGGGCTTCTTTTGTCTTCCTGACGATTTTTGGTATTCGCTATTCGCTGATTTTGGCATTAATGGTGGGGGTTTTGGAATTAGTTCCCTTTATCGGCCCCTATCTGGCAATTTCAATCTGTTGCCTTGTTACCTATTTCCAACCGCATGGCCCAGGGCTATCTTTTGGTTTGGGGGCAATACCTCTGACTATTCTTATTGCGATTATTTTATTCACCCTTCGCCAGATTGAGGACTATCTGATTATTCCCAACCTGATAGGGCGAATCGTTGAGCTTCCGGCCCTGTTAATAATTGTTACTATCGTGGTAGCCGCAGCCGTATTAGGGCCAATGGGTTTATTGCTGGGTGTCCCGGTGGTGGCGGTTATTCGGATTGTAGTTAGATATCTATACTTCAAGTTAGTCCATGCTGACCGTACTAAGCTCCATACTCCCTCCGAAACCAGTTTTGAGGAACTTTACCAAACCCTGGAAAAAGAGCCGGATAGTGGGCGGGTATTGTTGATGGTTGAGCCCCCGGCTCCATACCTGAAAGACTTCGATAAGCTAAACCAAATCAAGCAGTTAAGCCATCAAAAATTCCTGGATATCGCTTTCTGTATGGATTTGGAGGAAAATATAAAAACCGCTAATATGATGCGGAAGGCTGGCTTCACAATTGTGGATCAAGAACAACTTATCGTGGCTAAGGACTAATTGCCGGCTTTCGGGAAATTGCTATATTTGAACTTATATAAAACTACTTTATAGAATTTGTATCTGTTGGTTAGCGGTGCTTGATGTACCCTGAACCATAGGGGGTGAAAGCATGAATAGGAAAAAACACAGATTTGGTTTATTGATAGCCCTGACTATACTGCTAACGGGAGTTTTGGCAGCCTGTAGCGATAGCCCCACCGCAACTTCCGCCCCAGGCCCTGCCAAAGCCACCACCGCTCCCGCTACTATGGTGGTTGAGGCCACTTCTACCCCCGTTGCTCTGGCAAACATTCCCAGCCCTACCCCCGCTCCCGCTACTACTGCACCAATCACAACCCCTTCAGCTACGACAGTTGCGGGTACAATCGTGCCACGCCCGGTGCCGACAGGTTTACCCGGTAAATTGAGCCTGATTGGGAATGACGGTCAACTTTACACCTATAAATTTGATGGCACTAAACCTCAATTACTTTTAGGAAAAGCTGGCGATGACCCCTATAAAACCGGAGACGGGCAAATTTTCACTTTTCCCACCTGGAGCAAAGATGGCACCAAACTGGCGGTGATGTCCAGCACTTTCAAAACTGGCACGGCAGTCTCTTCGGACATTTATGTGGTTAATGCTGATGGCTCTAACCCCTATAAGGTACGGGACGGGGCTAAAACGGGCGGGGTTTATCTTAATTTTTCGCCGGATGGTACCGCCTTGACGATGTTGGTAGGGGGCGGGGATGCTTTAGACCTTCAAGTAGCCGATACCTCACCGACCGCCAGTGCCAAACCTCCCCAGACCCGTACTCTTAGCCAGGGTCGCCCGCTATATACCAGTTGGTCGCCTGATAACGATAACCTGATTGTACATACTACAAATACTGGTTCTGAAGTTCTTCAGATTCTTAGCACTAAAAACCCCAATGCCAAAGCGGTTGACTTGCCCGGTAAATCTGGCTCCTTCCGGGCTCCGGCCTGGTCAAGTGATGGGCAACGGTTGGCTTACTCGGTTCTTGGTAGCAGAAGTGGTGGGCCTGATTCACTTATAATCGCCGGGAAAGATGGCAAGGAACAGGCCCGTCTTGATATTCCCGATATCGGTTCACTTTCTTTTAACTGGTCGCCCGATGGCAAAACGCTGGCATATGGCATCCAGGCTTCCCCTCAGAACTATTTAAGAAATATTTATCTGACCGATGGAAGTGGTGGTAGTAATGCTACCTCTACCAAAATCTTGAACAGTACGGTTTTTAGTTTTTTCTGGTCGCCTGACGGTAAGAAGATTGCCTACGCTGGTTTAAATTCCAGCTCCACTTTTTTCACCTGGAACATCTATGATATTGCGACTAATAAAGCTACCATGTTAGTGGAGTGGATTCCTTCAGAGGCTACCCAGCAGATTTTAGGCTACTTTGATCAATATGCCCAGAGCGATTCGTTCTGGTCGCCAGACAGCAAATATCTGGTCTTTTGTGGTTGGGATAAAGCTACCCTTGCTCAGAATCCTTCGCAGGACAATCCGTTTGTTTACATCTTGCCTACCGAAGGCCCCAACGCTGGTCAGGCTTATGTGGTTGATTACGGCGAACTCTCTTTCTGGGCGAAGTAAAAAAACTCGTAACAAGGATGAACAGGATGGGCAGGATGTTTAAAGGGATGCCTTTGACTTATCCTATCTTTGTAGGAGGCTGCTCCGCCAGCCGATTATCGCAAGACGGGGCTTGCTCCTAAAAAAATATCAACCCACAAACTGCCGCCAACCCTAGTATTACCAGCACATTAACCTTGCCACTAAGGCCCAGACCGAAAGCCGCCAACCCGATTAAAGGACTTTTCCAATCGAGGTTTGGCCCATTAATAATTGTCCAGCTAACAGTAAGCGTTAAACCTACCACTGCCAGCGAAATACCCCGCATAAGCCCCTGCACCCAGGTAAGATGCTCAATCCGGCTATAAATGGCCTGTAACCCAAGTACCAATAGCGGCGGCAAGCAGATAGCCACAAGAGCTAATAAGGCTCCCAGGAAGCCATAGGAGAAATAACCCAGGCTTATTACCCAGAGCCCGTTTGGGCCAGGGCTGATTTGGCCGATAGCCAGCGATTGGGCAAATTCGGTCTCGGTAGCCCATCCGTTTGCCAGCAAATCCTGATGCAGACTGGGCAGATTACCAAAGCCGCCGGTAGAAAAGAGCGAGGCTTTAATAAAAACCAGCAAATACTCTAGCGGATTCACTCTGTTTCCCCTTTTTCTTCAGTTTTTCGCCCCTGTAGCAAGGTGAAAACAAATGCTCCCGCCATTGCTGCTCCAGCTAACACCAGCAAAACCGAAATCTGCGATAAGACCAGCACCGCCGCGCAAGCCACGATAATCAGCAGGCTGGCAGCCAGGCTAAGTTTCCCCTCGGCTCTACCCTGTTTTATCAGGGGGCGACCAAATTGAATAGCCACTAAAAACATAATTCCAGCAGTGGCAGGGATTACCCCTTTCAGGATTGCTTGTACTGCCGGGAGGGATTGCACGCTAGTAAAGCCTGCCGCAAGCAAACAGGTTATTCCGGCACTTGGTACCAGCATTCCTGCCATCGAAACTAAAATGCCGCGTTTCCCCCCTAGTTTATTACCTATCAGGATTGACAGGGCAATGAGGTTTATCCCAGGGGCAAGTTGACATAAGTTCCAATACCGTCCGAACTCCTCCTCGCTGACCCAGCCAGAGGTTTCTACAAAAGTGCGGCGCACCAATAGCAGGGTTGCCGACCCACCTCCAAAAGACTGTAGACCAATTCCGCCCCATAGCCGAAAAAGTTGCCAGATACCTGGCCTGGGCAGTTGTTTGAGAGAATTTTCCAACTATTTCTCCTGATAGGGTTATAAATAAAGAACAGGGACGAGCTTAACCCCGTCCCTACCTCTAAAATCTACTCGAACCTTTCCGACCACTAACGACTGACCACTGTCAGCTGTTTAGGCCCAGCGCACCAGACCCATTTCCAATTTGCTGGTCAGGGCCGGATGGGTCGGTACTACCCGCGCTCCAATTAGCAAACTTCCGCCTCTTTCGACCAGTTTTTTGGCAGTGTAATGGCAGATATTGTTGGCGTCGGGGCCAAGAGTTTTAGTCATCGGCACGATTTCCTGGTTGACCTGGGTACCGTCCTCATCATGAGCCAACACCAACTCCACCGAAATATCTTCATTCTTGAGTGGGCCAAGCAAAACCTGAGCGGTTACGGTAATTTCCTGGCCGATTGCCAGCTTGGTATCAAGGGGAGCCTGTGCTGTGACAGCCAGTTGTGACCAGCCTCGATAAATATAATCCTTCCAGGCAGCCAGCTTTTTGGCAGTAGTGTAGTTATCCTGCGAAAGTAACTCGGCCTGCTTAATCGAAGGAATATACATCTGGTTGGTGTAATCCTTGAGCATTCGGAAGGTACTGAAAGTAGGCGCACAACTTTTGATAGCTTCTTTCATTACCTTAACCCAGCCCAAAGGAATACCATCAGCGTTGCGTTGCCAGAATAGAGGGATAATGCTGTCTTCCAGCACGCTGTAAAGGGCAATACTATCGGCCTCGTCCTGGACATCCTGGTTGGCATAAACCCGCTCCTCGCCAATTGCCCAGCCATTTTCGCCATTATAAGCTTCCGGCCACCAACCGTCTAATATAGAAGCGTTCGGGATACCGTTCAAGGAAGCCTTCTGACCGCTAGTGCCACTGGCTTCGTTGGGGCGAACGGGATTGTTCAGCCACAAATCCACCCCTGCCACCAGATAGCGAGCCATATTCATATCATAGTTTTCCAGGAAAACAATCCGCCCCTCAAAACCTTCCTGCCGCGAAATCTGGTAAACGCGCTGGATAAAGCTTTTGCCCGGTTCGTCGGCGGGGTGGGCTTTTCCGGCGAAAACGATTTGCATTGGACGCTTGGGGTCATCCAACAACTTTTGGATACGGGCAGCATCCCGGAAAATCAAAGTAGCCCGTTTATATGTGGCAAAGCGGCGGGCAAAACCAATGGTGAAGGCGTTGGGGTCGAAAATCTGATTAGCCTCGGCCACCGACAGCGTGCCTTCACCCATTTCCAGGCGCATTTTACGCACCCGCTCATGGATAAAATTCACCAGCTTGGCTTTCAGCTTGTTGTGAATATCCCACAACTCCGCATCGGGGATTTTATCAATCGCTTCCCAGAGTTTGGTATTGTCTAAATCCAGTTTCCAGCCTGTGCCCAAATAACGGGTATAAAGTTCGTCTAATTCGGGGGCTAACCAGGTTTGGGTGTGTACGCCGTTGGTGACATGGGCAATCGGCACTTCGTCGGCATCAATGCCAGGATACATCCACTGCCACAGCCGCCGGGCCACTGCCCCATGCAAGGCACTAACCCCGTTGTGCAGGTTAGAAAGACGCAAGGCCACAGTAGTCATGCTGAAACCAGGCCCCCAGGGTTGGTCTTGTTTGGCGAAATTCAGGAAACCTTCGCGGTCAATATTCAATTGGGGCCAAAAGCTACTAAAATAACGGTCAATCAGGTCATAACCAAAAACGTCATTACCAGCCGGAACGGGGGTATGGGTAGTAAATACCCCAGCAGCAGCAGCGGCTTCACGAGCTTCCCCAAAAGAAAGACGTTCAGTCTGCACCAACTCGCGCATACGTTCCAGTCCTAAAAATACCGGGTGACTATCGTTGGCGTGGCAGACCGAAGGGTTGATACCCATCGCCCGCAACGCCCGCAACCCGCCTATACCTAGCACAATTTCCTGCATAACCCGGATTTCGTGGTCGCCACCATAGAGGCGGGCGGTCAGGTCGCGGTCACTAAGCTGGTTGAGGTCAATGTCAGTATCCATCAGGTATAGGGAGATGCGTCCCACCTGAATTCTCCAAACTTTAGCGTAAACCTTGCGCCCCGGCAAATCCACCGAAATAACGGTTTCTTCCCCATTAGGGTTTAGAGCGGGGGTTGCCGGAACTTCTGAGAAGTGCATTTTCTCATAAATGGCTTCCTGTCGTCCTTCGTGGTTAATGCGCTGAATGAAGTAGCCCTGGGGGTAGAGAAAGCCCACCCCCACAAACGGTAAGCCCAAATCGCTGGCGGCTTTGCAATGATCGCCGCTCAGTATACCCAAACCGCCACTATAAATCGGCAAGGCTTCATGGAGCCCAAACTCTGCCGAGAAGTAAGCGATTTTCCTATCGGCAAAATCGGGGTGAGCTTCCTTAAACCAGGTGGTTTTAGGATTCATATAAGCGTCGAAATCTGCCAGAATTGCGTCGTATTTTTCCAGATAAATACGGTCTTTGGCCGCCTGTTCGAGTTTGGCGGGTTCGACTTTACTGAGGAAGCGTACCGGGTTGTGGTTAAGTTCGTCCCAAAGTTCGGGGTCCATTACCTTGTAGAGGTCCTGGGCTGGTTGTTGCCAGCTCCACCAGAGGTTAAAGGCCAGTTCATAAAGTCGAGTGATGCGGGCAGGCATCACCGGGAACACCGAGACGCGACTTAAAATCTTCAAGTTTATCCTGCTTCCTCTAGCCTCAAAAAGCTAACCACCCATCCAATAAAAGGCCCGTTAAGGATTACGGGCGGTTTTAACAAGTTATGGACTAGATTATTCAAAAGTTTTTAAAATTAAGAAAGCAATGGCAGAACCTCGTTGTTCGACGATTATTTTACCCTAATTGCCCTGAAAATGCTAATTCAAAAATCAGACACAAGTGGTATTTCCATTAAAACTATTGACAGTAATTGTAAAAGTTGTTATCATTAGCTTGCTATTGAATAGGACACTACCGAAAGGATTTAAGGCTTGCCATTGCATCCATCGTTTAGTTTAAAAAAAGCTTACCTGGCAATGCGTAAATGTATGGAAGAATATATGCAGCAACTTGGGCTAACCGCGGCACATTTTGACATTATTCAGCAACTCCTGCACGAAAATGGCCTCGAACATCGGGTGTTGCAAGAACGGCTTGCTATTGCCTCTCCTACCCTGACCAACATTGTTGATGGTCTAGTGGAACGCGGCTTGGTAAGTCGCCACATTAGCCCCGATGATGCCAGAGTAAAGCAACTTTTTCTAACACCCAAAGCCCATGAATTACATGACCAACTAGGCGAGGCGGGAGAGCAGTTTTTGGCGGTGATGTTTGAGGGCTTTTCCACCCGTGAAATCGCTTTGTTTCAAGAGTGGCTAGAACAGATAACCCATAACTTTGAGAGGCACCATCCTCGACACTAACAGATTGTTTCGTGATGCTTCATAATTAGACGGTAAAAATACCCAACCATATCCCATTCGGTAGCACCCTATTATTTAGGTCACTACTGTTATAGAAATTAACGATATTAAAATCTGGATATTTAGAAAGGAAACTGATATGACTAACTCAATGCAAGGTAAGACAGTTTTGATAACCGGCGGCACAGGCGGAATTGGTAAAGAAACCGCCATTGGTTTGGCTAAACTTGGGGCGCGGGTGGTTGTAACTGGTCGTGACAAAGCCAGAGGTGAGGAAGGGGTAGCTCACATCAAGCGGGAAAGTGGCAATAACCAGGTGGATTTGTTATTAGCCGACCTGTCTAGTCAGGCTGAAATTACCCTACTAGCTGAAACGGTAATGGCAAATTACCAGAGGATGGACGTGCTTATAAACAATGTAGGGGGTCTCTACCCTACGCGCTGGGAAACCGTAGACGGGATTGAAGCTACCCTGGCGGTTAATGTTCTCACACCCTTTTTACTGACTCAATTGTTACTACCAATACTCAAGGCCAGTAGTCCGGCCCGCGTTATCAATGTCACGGGGGGATTCTTAACGGTTAAGGTAAACCTTGAGAATTTGCAAGCCCAAAACCGATTTTTGGGGCTGGAAACTTATTCCAAGGCCAAAGTGCTGATGATGGCTGTTAGCTATGAACTGGCTGCTCGGCTACAAGGTACAGGCGTTAACCTGAATGTGGCCTATCCCGGTGCAGCCTCTACCGCTATGACCGAGGCAATGACACCCGAAATGGTTCCCTGGTTTTTACGCCTTATATGGCCGGTTTTCGGGTTGATGATGGGCAATGCCAAACCAGCAAAAGCAGCCCGTTCCTCAATTTATTTGGCCTCCTCACCTGAAGTCGAAGTTGTAAACGGTAAGTATTACGATACCAACAGCAAATTAACCAAATGGCCTAAGACGGCCCTGGATGAGAGTATCCGCCGCTATATCTGGGATTTGAGCGAAAAGCTGACTGGTCTGGAAAGTCGCTTGATAAAGGCAGACCATCAGTTGTTAAAATAATCGAAGCCTGAGCATAATTGCTAAGTTCAAATTGTTTTAAATGTAGGGGCAGATCAACCTGTCTGCCCAAATTAATAAGGATACCCAGCGCGTAGCCTCCCCTTTGGGGACAAGGGTTGTCCCTACGAATTCGATTCAATTATTTTTGTCCAGACTTCAGTTAATTTGTTTTATTAATTACTCTGAAACCGCTCTTACCAGAGCCTTGACTCCGGCATTTTTGGGAATTAACCCAACTGTTTTGACAATCAGACCGTCTTTCACATAATAGGTAAAAAATTCGCTGGGGAGGCTAACTTTCTTGCCAGTCGGCTGCACCACCGGGACACCTCGTAAAATCCCAGTATAATCAATCACCCCCGTATGAGTTCCAGAAAGATTCACCTGAAATTTCACATGGTCTTCGGCTTCTTCCAGGATTGTCTCGTTAAACTTAAAGTCAGGTAAGGCGTGTTTTCGGGGCTTGTGCATCCGTAGGGCATCTTTCTTCCCGATTTTCACGAACAAACTTACCGGGAACGGAACAATACCACTGAGTATATAATTGTCGGCAATCGCTGCGTCAGCCGTATTCCAATCCCCGGCTTCCACCGCCCGTAGATGTTGTTGGACAATCTCTTTTGCGCTATTGCTCATCTATTTCTCCTGAAATCTAGAATTAAATTTTTAATTTGCAACCTGTTGGCGTAAGCTATTTGCCCAATCTAATTCAAGCTGCCAATGTTTGATGCGATGCTGGATGGCGTTTATAGCTCCTGCCAGGTTGGGGGGAACTTGTTGGCCTTCGATTGGCTGTTGATATTCGTCAAGTTTGGCCGAAAGGTGTAAAACGTGAGCTTGACAATAATTAGCATAATGGTCAATCAGCCTATCGCGTTCCGACTGGCTCACCAACCCTAAAACCGGGGCTTTTAGCCAGAAGAATTTTTGATATTCGCTAGGGTTGGAGGTAGTATCCAGCATCAGGTGGTGAAAATATTTCCTTCCTGCCTCAGAAATTTCAAAACTATTGACCTGTCTACCCCCTTCCTGCTCGGCAGTTTCGCGGGGGATAATTAATCCCTCCTGTTGCATTTTGCCGAGTAGCGGATAGAGCCGCCCGTTGTTAACTTTGCCAAATGGCCCTAGCACGTTGTTGACCACTTTGGCAATCAAGTAGCCGTGGGCCGGACGTTGCATCAATACTGATAGAATAATCAACTCATACATATATTCCTGAACCTTTACCCCTGTTCGCAGCTTGTCTTGTCCACTGCTTCCTCAATTTTCAGATTGTCGAAAGTTACCCGTAGGTCAGGCGGTTGGAAGGAATAGATATTAGCTCCAACCTGAAGCGTTGGCGGTAGGTCGCTACGGCTATACGAGGTAGCTAGAGTCCAGGCTTTCTCACCTACATGCTTCTTATACAGGCTAAACGTATCGTTAATCCGACAAATGCGCAACTCAGCCTCGTTAGTATCCCATGTCGAGGCTTCATATTTGGTATCGTTATTAACAGTGGTCTTGGTCTCTACGCCCGCCCCGTTGGGAGTCGCGCCGATAACAATATGAACATAATTTTCCACACCGCCTTTATCCACGCCATTGGGATTGCGGGCCATAATTCCCCCCAGATGAGGGCGGGTAGTTGGCGGTTGGGCTGGATCAGAGGTTTTGCTGGTTTTGACGGTGGCGGTAGCGCGGAAGTTGCCCGTCACCAACTTATAGACTACTGGCCCAATATTGTTTCCAGCCCACCCGGCCCGTTGTTTTAGGGTTAAGGTCAAAAGTTTGTTATCGGCGTTGGCTTCTAACACATCTGAATTGAAAACAGTCCAGTTAGCACCCTGATAAGTTAGGGTTTTAGTATTAATAGGTCCGGTGGCTGGTGCTGCGCCACTGGTAACACCGGCAGGTGGCCCCGCCACCGTTGTGGTAGCCGCCGTAGTTTGGGTAGGGGCTGGCATTGTAGGGGTACTGTCACCACAGGCAACCAGCAACAGTGCCAAAAACATACCGATATATAACAAATGTATCGAGCGATGATTTCTCATTTTGCTTATCCTTTTATAAAACTCATTAGTCCTATGTTTATGACCTGTTATTATAACCTGTCATTATAATAGGTTATACTGACCTATTATGGCAGGTTAATTTTCACCTGTCAAGGGGTGAGCAGCCGCAAAAAAGGACATATTTAAAAAGAGAATTCAGCAAGAAAGCTTTTGATTTTGATTGGGGTGGGGGTCAAGGGTAAATTTTACCCCTGACCTGGAAATTGATTATGCTTGAGCTAGAAATAGCCCAAACAGCCCTAACATCTGGCGCAAACTCGCCTGGGACTCGCTGAGGTTGTTGCTGGCATTGCTCTGGTTAATTACTTCGGCAAAGGTGAGGGCCGTTGCCACCGCTACGGGAGTATTCAGGTCGTCACTCATAGCATTGAAGAAATTCGTCTGATAGGGTTCGGCTGATAAAAGCGGGCCTGACTTGATTCCTTCGGCTTCCAGCGCGGCCTTGAATTGACTTAGTTGGGTTTCCGCCGCCGCTACCCCACTTTCCTCATAGTGTAGAGCGTCCCGATATTGCGTTCCAAGGAGGTATAAGCGCAAGGCATCCGGGCTGTAACTTTTCAATACATCTCGCACCAATACCAAATTCCCCAGCGATTTGCTCATTTTCTCTGACTCAAGATGCACCATCCCTACATGCATCCAATATTTAACCAGGGGGTGCTTGCCGGTATAAGTTTCGCTCTGGGCAATTTCCGAGCTATGGTGGGGGAAAATCAGGTCAGCCCCTCCACCGTGTATCTCGAATTGTGGGCCGAACTGGTCAAGGCCAATCGCGCTACACTCAATATGCCAACCGGGGCGACCTTCGCCATACGGGCTGGGCCAACTTGGTTCATTAGGGCGGGCGGCTTGCCAGATAATAAAATCCATTACACTTTCTTTAGCCGGGTTTTCTGGTGAATCTACCAGACTATCAGCCGCCGCCGCTGCCCCTTTTTCAAGCATTTCAGCCTCGCTCAGGTGGCTTAACCCAGCATAATCCTTAAAACTGGCGGCCCGGAAATAGACATTGCCATCGGCGGCTTTGTAGGCTACACCCCGTTCTACCAGACCCTGTACTAGTTCAACAATTTCTGGCACTTTGGTGCTGGCGGGCACATAATTATCAAAAGGCAGACAGTTAATAGCTTTCAGGCTGTCCCGGTAAATCTTATCCCAACTCTGCCCTAACTCGTCATAAGGAACGCCGTCCCGTCTGGCTCTTTTAATAATATCATCATCAATATCGGTTAAATTCTGGACATGTTTCACCTCGTAACCCAGAAATTCCAGGTAGCGGTGAACTGTATCAAAGGTCAGGGCGGTCAAAGCATGTCCCATGTGGCTGGTATCGTAGGGGGTGATACCACAAACATAGATACGGGCAAGGTTGCTTTGAGGGTCAACCGGGCTAAAAGGTTCTTTGGATTGGGAATAAGTATTGTAAAGCTTAAATGAGTCTCTTAAATGACTTGACATAAATAACGAACACTCCTCTTATATTGAAGGCTTTTAATTACTGGGTTTATTTTAACTTAAATGGGGGTTTAGGTCTAATTTGGAAGTTTTAATTGCTAGAGGAATTTCTTATAGATAGCGGGCAGTTCTAATACAATTATTAACTTCGTGACAGAAACAGGGGCCGACTGCGCTTGACCGCTTAATCACAGGGGAGTAAAATGGGCTCTAGCAATTAAACTATCACAGAAGGGAGGATTGTTTGCGCTATGGGCGATAAGAGTCCGAAAGATGCGGCCAAAAAGAAGTCGCAAAAAGAACAAACCAAAAAGAAACCTGCGCCCGCTCCGGCTAACACCGACACCAAAAAGAAGTAATTGGGTTGAGTTAGTCGTTTTATTGAGCGCGGCAAGATTTCAGTTGATTTTTGTTTTAACCATAACGTTCGATAATGCTTTAAAGAATTTTAGAAGGTGCTGACGTAATAACACAGTCGGCACCTTTTCTATTTTATCTGGTTCCTTGCAAAACCCCTTTGCGGGCTTGTATTTATTTGCTATAATAAAAAGGTCAACTTTACGTAACTAATAATTCGAGCAAGGGACTAAGAGGCTTCGCGTTTATGGATGGATTTTTACCCATACTTTGTTTTACTTTATTCATAGGGGTCATAGGATTTGGCATCTGGACAGTAGTAGTACGTGGCTTTAAGGTCGTGGCTGATGGGACAGTGGCAATTGTTGAACGCCAGGGCGAATTTAACCGGGTGCTTAGTCCAGGCCGTCATTTTCTTTTCCCTTTGCTTGACCGGATTAATAAGACAGTGGAACTAAAGGAATTTGCCGAAGAGCAGCAAATTGATAACGTCTTGACCGGCGATATGACTACCCTTTCGCTCGATATAAACCTGACTTATCGCATAGCCCACTATAAACCCCGCAAAATTAGCCGGGACGAGGCTGAAAATCGCCGCCCCAAACGAGTTATTATCTGGAATAAGGTGCTGATTGCGGAGGAAGATGTCTACAAGGCCGCCCAGACTATTGATGATTGGAAAGAGCGCACCAAACGCGATGCCGTTACCACGCTGATGGATTATTTTAATACGATTAACTACCGCGAAGAAATATATCGCTCGGAGCAAGATCGGGCCAGAGACCCTTCGGTGCCCGCCCCTTTGCCACGAATTGCCCAGGCATTGGTGGCAATGATTAACGAAAAAACTAGGGGCTTGAGCGAGGATGACCGAAAGCGACGGGGTTTTCGTCCTGACGACCAGCGTTTCCGGGGTTATGGGGTTGAAGTTACCAGTTTGAGTATTTACAATGTGCGGCCTGATGAAAAGGCGTTGCAACTATGGGATGCCGAGAGGCAGGTGCGGGCGGAAGCTCAAATCAGGCTAATTCAGGCCGCCAGTGAAAGTCGGGTGCGGGAGATTGAGGCTCAAAACGAGCGGATTATTCGCGAGACGTTAGGTTTACATAACGTGAACGATTACCTGACCTGGCGTTATATTGAGGGAATGAAGAAAGCGGGTCGGAATTATCCACCTCCTCCTGGCTACGGTGAAACGGGAAATGATTCGCCTTATGGAGGCTTTCCCAATCCCCGTTCCAGCAACCAGCCGACGGGCTAGAAAATAAATTTATCCCCTGATGCTTTAAGCCAGGGGATTTTTATTTTAGAACAGAATCGAGCGCACTCCTCCGCCCGTGCCTTCCAGGAAGCCAATTACCACTCGTAGCAGGATAAAAGCGATAATAAACGACACATCGAAGATACCGATAGGCGGGATTATCTTACGGATAGGGTCAACTATCGGGTCAACCACATCGAAGGCAAAACGGGTGACGGCAAACCGTCGGGTAGGGTCAATCCAGGACATAATAAATGCCACGAACATCATCAGCAGGATAAAATCCAAAAAGTAAACGGCAATCTGAAATATAATACTCATTCTCTAACACTCCCCAATTCATAAATTTCCGGGTTCAAAAACTTTACCAGGGCATAGGTAAAGATACTTTCATAGGCTTGTTGGCGGGTTTCTAGCCCCTTACTGAGATGGCCCACCACTCCTCCAGCCCTTTTGCTACCCTGCACACTGAAAAGTCGGTCGGTAGCATCTCCAAGCTCTAATCCAGCCTCCAGGTCACGCACAATGGCTGGAGGTAGCGGTAACATCAAGCCACCGCCAAACGAAATATTACCCTGGCGGTCACGGATAACACACCAGGCGGTAGTCATCATCAAAGTTTGGTGCCGCACCACCCCGCCCTCAATTCCTACGCCCCAATCGGCTTGTGGCATAGCCCTTAGCACCTCTTCGGCTCTCGTGGTCGCGCCCCGGATGGTTTCTTCGTCCCCAACGGGCTGGGCCGAAACGCCGCTTTCTACTTCCAGGCTATGCACCTCGAACTGAGTTATGCTCGGCAGCAACTTTTCAGCAACCGCCCTCCGCAGAGTTTCTTCCACCGCTTTTACTTTGGTGGGGTTGCTGGAACCCACTACCACCACTAAGGTTTTAGTTTCCACTGGGCTCAAACTTTCTAGCGATATATTTACGGAATTGGTTACGCAAGGTTTCAAAAGGTTTTAATCAGGCTTATTACCCGAATGAAGTATTTCTTCATTGAAAGCGTGTGGTAGCAATTCCTTTAGGTTGACGGTAAAATGGGTTTTTTCCAGGTTAGCCACCGTAACGGGCAGGTCGTACTGGAACTCTGCCAGGAACTGCCGACATGCTCCACAGGGGGTGGTAGGCTCTGGGGTATCTGCAACTACCGCAATCGCTTCCCAGTCCAGTTCTCCGGCGGCAATCGCGGCTACAGCGGCACTCCGCTCGGCGCAAATCGTCAGGCTGAAGGAAGCGTTTTCGACATTCCCGCCGAAAAAAACCTTGCCGCTCTTAGTTAGTAGGGCCGCCCCAACCTTAAAGTTAGAATAGGGGGCGTAGGCTCTTAATCGTGCTGCCCGCGCCCCCTCCACGAGGTCTTGAGTATTTGATGGTGTCATTTGGTCATCTTTTGTAATCTAAAATCTAATATCTAAAATTGAAAAAGGAATCAGAATAAAGAATATAGGAGTAAGAATAAAGAAACCTATACCCCCTGGCCCCCTTCCCTGATAAAGGGAAGGGGGAATTTAAAATCCAAAAATCCTGCTTATCCTGTACATACTTGTTAATGGAACTAGGCGAATCGGGCAAAAAGTATACCTAACAGGTAGAGACCCATCACAGGCCCGGCAATGACAAGTTGGGTGACAGGCTCAGGGCTAGGGTTGATAAAGGCTGATATTACCAGCGAAATAATAATTGCGAACTTCCACAAACTCAAAAACTTCTTCCAGGTAACAATTCGAGCCTTCGCCACCGCAAACATAACAATTGGAATCTCGAAAACAATCCCAGTCCAGAACATAATCTTGCTAATATCACCGACATAACTGGTAACAATCAGGGTCGGTTTAATCTGGTCACCGGGGAAATTGGTCAGAAATTTGACCGCCGGAGGTAAGAAAATGTAATAGGCAAAGGCCACCCCCGCCACAAAGAAAATAGCTACCGCCGGAATTACGATGATAAGACTACGTTTGATAGACTTAAGTAATTTTAGCTCTTGTTCATAACCGGGCTGTCCAGGCAAGCTTTCCGGCTCAAGGGCGGGAGCAAGGAAGGCAATCAGGTGGTAGACAATTACCGGGCTTGCCATCGCAATTCCGGCGTAGACCGAAACCATCAGGAATACGCTAAAGTTTTGCAGGAGTTGAGTAGTAATAATTTCAACTTTGGGATTAGCGGTCTTTGCCAGCGCGATAAACAGGTCAACCAAATCGCGGGAGAAAACAAAACAAACGCTTGTGCCAACTGCTACTGCCAGAGCCGACCAGATAAGGCGCATCCGTAGTTCGCCCAGATGCTCGAAAAAGGTCATCTGTCCGGCGGCAGGTTTAATTTTTTTGGGTTTATCCCGCCGGGGAAAGGGCAAGCGGCGGCGTTTTTCTTCAGTTTGTATGCTCATATATTTTTAGACGTTATCATTCTTGCTACGCGGTTTATTTTTGGCTATCCGGGGCGTTCGCTTGTAATTAGTATCCAGGGTTGGGTTAACAGGAGGCTCGCCCCCGTCCGCCGCCCCCTCCGTGTTGGCTATAATCGGCAAAACCTCGGTAGTTTGGATAATGTCATGCTTGGAAACAATCACCGGGTCGGTAGGGCCACGCCAGATTGGGTTAGCGGGTTTGGTATTCATTAAAGAATCTACCCAGCTAAAGGTAGTGGCATTAGCTACCTCCGCTTGACTGAGAGTTGAATGGCTTTCCTCCACTGCCGCTTCAATCAGACTCGCGCCGCTAGTATAGTTTGGCTCAGTTAAAAGTTTTTCTTCGCTGGAATTTATGATTGTCTTGTCAGTATTAGCATCAGGCAAAATTTGGGTGAAATATTGTTCCTTGGCCTCTCGTACCTCGCTTTGGAGCGAAGAAGTCATTGCGGCAAGTTCATTTCTGGTTTCGGCTACGGTTCCGGTCAATTCCTTACGCAACTCTTGCATTTCGCTGAGGTTTATTTCTTTGGATACTTCCGCCCGCACTTCTTCGGACATCTGGCGGAATTTATTCACCCAGCGTCCAACCGTGCGCATCATTTCCGGCAGTTTATCCGGGCCAAAAATAATAGTTGCCACCACCATTATCAATATTAGCTCTGGAAACTGAATCCCTAATATATCCATAATAAAATTCCACTCAAAAATTAAAAATTAAAGGTTGCCGAGGAAGCCCTCGACAAAGTGTAGGATATACTTTTTCAGGCGGTTACGCAAGTCAAATTTGTAAAATTTTGTCGCAAAAAGTGTCCCAGATGCAACAAACGGGCTTAACCAGTCAGAGTTGTAACTGCTTTGCCAACTCTTTGGTTTGCCCGCTAAGGTAAAATTTAAGAGGAAGTGTGAAACCTTCGACTACTCTTTGTTTTCCTGGATATAGTCTACCGCGTCGCCAACGGTAACAATCTTTTCGGCTACTTCATCCGGCACTTGAATCCCGAATTTTTCCTCTATCTCCATGATTAATTCAACCAGATCGAGAGAGTCGGCATTCAAATCCTCGATAAATGAGGCTTCCATTGTTACTTCATCAGGGTCTACCGCCAGTTGCTCCACCACAATTTTCTTCAACTGTTCAAAATATTCGCTTTTAGCCATTGCCCTTCACCTCCCTCAATTTTCACCAGGACTATCCTAATAGTGGTTTTATATGTCAATTAGTAGTAAAACTCTTGCATCCACACCAAATGCACCATCGTAAGCCTGAATCCCCAGCCAAGCTTACTCTCGAAGATATTGTTTAAACTCAGCAAATGGGACAAATGAGTGTGGATTGTTAAAGCTGCTCGGTTAAAGCAGGTTGAGTAATTCCTTTGCGCGAACCTTGTGCAACGATAGTCCCTAGCACACCGTTCACAAACCGACTGCTGCTGTCGCTCCCAAAACTTTTAGCCAATTCAATTGCTTCATTAATGGCGGCTTTTACCGGCACATCATTATTAAATAGAATTTCAAAAATTGCAAGCCGCAGGATATTCTTGTCTATTTTTGCCATTTGCTCCATCGGCCAGCTTGGGGCACTACTGGAAATAATTTTGTCCAGCTTTTCCAGATTACCTACTACCCCTCGCACCAACTGCTTCGCAAAATTGGCAGCTTCCTCTGCCAGCGAACTATCGGTGATATGGCGTTCCAGCACAATTATGGCATCGTGGCGTGCCGTGTCGTACTCAAAAAGCGTTTGTAAGGCCACGCTGCGTGCCAATCTTCTCAGGCTGACCATTCTTTATTTTACCCGCACCTGCAATCTTCTAAATTTTTAATTTACGCTAACGTTTTATTCCACGTTTTGGATATAAACGTTAATTTGTTGCACTGGCATTCCGACCATATAGCGTACAGCCTTAGAGACATCGCTCTGCACCTGTTTGCCTACTTCCTTCATGTTAGCCTGTCGGCTAACAATCAGAAAGAGGTCGGCATTCACTGACCCTTCTTTTACTTCAATTTTCACGCCAGTGTTGGTTTCGCGGCTGAAAATGCGGCTCAGACCCTCACTGGAGTTAGCCTCGCCCATTCGTAGCACGCCCGGTACATTGGTAGCGGCGGAGCGAACGATAGTTACCAGGACGCTAGGTGCAATCCGCACTGTGCCTAATTTCTTTTCCGGCTCAACCCCATTATGCGCGTTTACGCTCAATTGTTTCTCATCCTGGCTGCTTACCAGCCCGAACTCATTTTTTTATCTACAAAATCCAAAAACGCATTTCCGGCACGATATTCCTCGTCCGCCAGAATTTTCTGCTGGAAAGGTATAGTGGTTTTTACCCCACTCACTACCGTCTCATGCAAAGCACGCTCCATCCGGGCTACCGCTTCTTCCCTGGTATCCCCTTTGGCAATTATTTTGCCCAATAGACTGTCGTAGTAAGGAGGAGCAGTGTATCCGCTATAGAGATGGGTGTCTACTCGAATTCCAGGGCCACCCGGCGGGACAAATAAATCTATTGTACCTGCACTAGGGCGGAAATTATTATCCGGATCTTCAGCGTTAACCCTGCACTCTATGGCATGCCCCTGTATTCTAACGTCTTTTTGAGTGAGCGTCAAGCGTTCCCCTGCCGCGATGCGTATCTGCCACTTTACAATATCCACGCCCGTTACTTCCTCAGTTACGCCGTGTTCTACCTGGATACGGGTGTTCATTTCCATAAAATAAAAATCCCCGGTATCCGCCAACAGAAACTCTATCGTTCCGGCGTTGGTATAACCGATGGCTTTTGCGCCCATAACCGCTGCCGACCCAATTCTCTCGCGCAAATCGGCGGTCAGGTTCGGGGCCGGGGCTTCCTCCATTATTTTCTGGTAGCGGCGTTGGATCGAGCAGTCGCGCTCGCCCAGGTGAATTACGTTGCCATAATTATCGGCTAAAATCTGTATTTCAATATGGCGAGGTTTGCGGATATATTTCTCAAGGTATAGCTCGCCACTGGCAAAGGCTTTGTCGGCCTCGGCCCGTGCCAGGGGGAAGACTCTTTCAAGGTCGGCTTCGCTCTCAATGATACGAATACCCCGTCCACCCCCGCCCGCCAGAGCTTTGAGCATCACCGGATAGCCGATTTGGGCAGCCGTCCTTTTGGCAATATCCAGGTTGGGCAAAGCTCCTTCCGAACCGGGAGTAATCGGTAGCCCGGCCTCTTTCATCAGGTTGCGGGCGACGGTTTTCTCGCTCATCTTTTCCATTACCGCCGGGGCTGGCCCGATAAAGGTGATGCCGACCCTTTCGCAGATTTCCGCCACATAGGGGTTTTCGCTCAAAAAGCCGTAGCCCGGATGTAGCCCGTCCGCCCCGGTAATCAGAGCCGCGCTAATTATAGAGGGGGTGCTAAGGTAGCTCTTGGCACTCTGGGCCGGGCCGATACATACGGCTTCGTCGGCGAAACGCACCGCCAAAGAGTCGCGGTCAGCTTCGCTATAGGCTACGACGCTGGGGATGCCCATCTCTCGGCAGGCACGCGCCACTCGTAAGGCGATTTCGCCTCTATTCGCAATCAAGATTTTTTTAAACATTTTCTTCGCTTTTTAATAGGTAATAAACATTATCAGGATTACTTAGTAGGTACAAATTCTTACTCATATCAGGAAACTTTGCTGTCAAATATTCAGTGTAATTTTTAAATTCCGGGCGACGTGTCAGATAATCGCCCCAGCTATCAGCATGAAATTGCCAACCAATCAGTTTTTTACGATAACTTTCCAAAGTTCCTTGTTGGGTTACTAATTCAATAAAATAGGCTATCTCTTTTTTAAACTCATTACTATCAGCCAATATTCCTATTGGAACTTCGTGTATACAATAATCTAAAACTGAAATATAATTTTTTATCAAGCTTTCTCTTGCGATTGAGTCCTGTGGGTCAAGCTCTAAAGCTTCCTCCAATAGTTCGTAAAATCTAAACCTCCTAAAACCAAGAATTTCAAGATACTTTGGTTGTTCCAGGGGGAATTTCCCACCCATTTGAGCAATCCAACGAGCATAGGGAAGTTTTTTTGCTTCATATCCTTTTCGTAGCTCCGGCAATATTATTCGAGTCGCCAGAGGATATTGCAATATGCTGATTTTGTCTTTTGTTTCTATTAAACCTTTGTCGAAAAGGGCATAACAAAAGGCGAAAACCCATTTACTGCGCGTTTCTTCTGGATAGTTCTCTAAATTAGTTATAAATCTTTCCAGAACAGTGAGTGCTTTTGTTTTAAGAAATTCTTTGCGTAAATTTTGGTACTCTGCCCAAAGCTCCCGTTCTGGTTGATTTAGTATTGTCTCAAAATCGGCTACATAATTCATGACTTTGTTTTGACCTAACCCCCTAGCCCCCTTCCCTGAATCAGGGAAGGGGGGAATGTATTTGTTAGTGCCGGGGTGTATATTCATTACAGCTTTTTAGAATATGCTCCAAAACTTCGGGTAAATTCTGCTTTATTTCTGCGTTTTTGATTCGTAAGACCCGAATATTGCGAGCGGCAATTATTCTATCTCTTTCGGCATCGTATTCTAGTTGTTCGGAATGAATCCCGCCATCAACCTCAAGCACTAACCTGACGTGACTACAGTAAAAATCCGCGATGAATCCATCAATAATCTGCTGCCGACGGAAATGGAAGCCGGATAACTTGTTAGTACGTAAATATGTCCATAACATCTTTTCTTCAGGAGTCATCTTCCGGCGGAGCTTTTTTGCTAATTCCACTTTTGTTTCCTGAACTTTTTGCCCAACTATAATGCCCCCGCGCTGCCGCTCTTTCATAATTTAACCCTTAAATTTTTTACTTCCTTTTTCCCCCCTATTTCGGCCTAATGTTCCCCTTCCCTGATTCAGGGAAGGGGGTCAGGGGGTTAGGTTTGTTACTCTATGCCAATAATTTATTATAACAGGCCACCTCACATCATTACCATACCACCATCTACCGCCAGCACCTGCCCGGTGATATATCCGGCGGCATCGCTGACCAGAAAGGCCACCGCTTCCGCCACATCTTCGGGCTTGCCAAAACGCTCCAGGGGGATTTGAGCAATCGCCTTTTGCTTTATATCTTCCGATAAAACTTGAGTCATATCGGTTTCGATAAAGCCGGGGGCTACCGCATTAACTGTAATATTGCGACTGGCTAACTCGCGGGCGGCGGATTTGGTAAAACCAATCAGCCCGGCTTTGGCGGCACTGTAGTTCGCTTGCCCCGCCCCGCCCATCTGTCCGATAACCGAGGTAATGTTGATTATTCGCCCGTAACGCTGCTTGAGCATTGGGCGTTGAGCCGCTTTCGTCACCAGAAACGCCCCCTTGAGATTAGTATCCAGCACCGCATCCCAATCGGCCTCGCTCATCCGCATCATCAGTTGGTCGCGGGTGATTCCGGCATTGTTGACCAGAATATCAATTCGACCTAGCGTTTTGGTGGTTTCTTCGATAAGTTTCTGGGCTTCCGCCGCTACCGAAACATCGGCCTGGAAAGCAATCGCCTCCCCGCCATTTGCTTTTATAGTCGCTACTACCTCATCAGCCTCAGCCTGTTTGCCCCGGTAGTTTACTACTACTTTTGCGCCCAGACTACCTAGCTTCAGAGCCACCGCTCGCCCAATCCCGCGACTACCGCCCGTTACAACCGCTACTTTACCCTCTAAACTCATCTTTACCTCCAGTTGTTGGTTTCTGGTTGTTAGTTGTTGGTTATTATAATTCCAACAACCAGGAACGAATAACCAACAACTATTTCAGCACGACTTCGCTGTTGATCAATTCCGCTTCTTTTTCGATGCGTCGTATAAGCCCGGTTAACACCTTACCTGGCCCAATCTCCACAAAGCGGGTTACGCCGCCCTCCGCCATTGTCTTTGTACTTTCGACCCAACGTACCGGACTATAAGTCTGCAAAATCAGCTCAGTTACAATATCGGCGGCTTTAGTTAGGGGTTTGGCGGTAACATTGCTGACCACCGGCACGCCGGCATCCTGAAACTCGATTCTGCCAATTTCCATGCCCAATTCCTCCGCCATCGGGCGCATCAGGCTGCTGTGGAAAGCCGCGCTAACCGGCAGAGGAATTACCCGCTTTACCCCCTTGGCCCTGGCTGCCTGGCTGAAACGTTCCAGTGCTTCTTTAGTGCCGCTAATCGCTGTTTGTCCGGGGGAGTTATAATTTGCCATTTCAGCCCCGGTATCGGCGCAAAGCTCTTCAAGCAAGGCCTCATCCCCGCCGATAACCGCCACCATCCCGCCATTGCCCTGCCCGGCCTCGTTCATAAGGCGACCACGTTCGCGCACTAATCTGACCGCTTCACTAAATTGCAACGCTCCCGCCGCCACCAGTGCAGTATATTCACCGAGGCTATGTCCAGCCACAAAGGCAGGGCTTTCAGAAGCTAAGGTATCAGGGAAATGATTTTTGAGCACATAAAGATGGGCAATGCTGGTAACTAAAATGGCGGGTTGCGCGTTATCGGTGCGGGTGAGCATTTCCTCCGGCCCTTCCCAGCAGAGCTTAGACAAAGAAAAACCGAGAGCAGTATCCGCCTCGGCATACAGGGCTGCCGCTTCCGGGTAACGGGCGGCTAAATCTCGACCCATCCCGACCGCCTGTGACCCTTGTCCAGGGAACACCCACGCGACCGAAGTTGGTATTTGTGTCAAAGTGACCAATCCTCCTAAAGCTGTCAGAGTTCAGCTATTAGCTATCAACAAATACAAAACTAGTTGACGGCTGATGGTTGACGGCTGATAGCTACCAAAAAATTACCCCACTGGCCCAGGTTAGACCACCACCAAAAGCCGAAACCAAAACTTTCATACCTGGTTTTAGTCGCCCGCATTCGATAGCCTCGCACATCGAAATCGGAATAGAAGCGGCACTGGTATTGCCGTATTTATCAATGTTAATCCAGACTTTATCAGCGGGAATTTCCAGGCGTTTGCCAACTGCCTCGATAATCCGGGCGTTGGCCTGATGAGGGATAAATAGGTCAACATCGGCGGAGGTTAGCCCTTCCTGCGCTAAAACTTCCAAACTGGTATCAGCCATCGCTCTTACTGCTAATTTAAAGACCTCGCCACCCTGCATCTTGATAAAGTGTTGACGTTCGGTTACTGATTCAATCGAAGGTGGTCGGCGACTACCGCCTGCCGGAATGTTCAATAGTTTGCCACCCGCGCCCATAGACCCTAGCCGAAATGCCCCTAAACCCTTTTTTTCGTCGTTGGGTGATTTTTGTAGCACTACTGCCCCGGCTCCATCGCCAAAAAGTACACAGGTATTACGATCAGTAAAGTCGGTAAAAGGGGTGAGAGTTTCCGAGCCGACCACCAGAATAGTCTTATATACGCCAGTTTTGATAAATTGAGTGCCTACGCTAAGGGAGTAAAGAAAACCGCTACATGCCGCTTCCAGGTCGAACGCGCCCGCTTTGGTGGCATCCAGGGCATCTTGCAATAAACAGCCAACTGAGGGAAACATGAAATCGGGGGTACAGGTGCCAACAATAATTAAATCCAGCTCTTTGGGTTCAACCTTAGCTACAGCCAGGGCTTCTTTGGCGGCTTGTAGTGAAATAGTGAAGTTGGTTTCACCTTCGCTCACCATATGCCGTTCACGGATGCCAGTTCGAGAGCGAATCCATTCGTCGTTGGTATCCACCAATTTTTCCAGGTCAGCATTAGTAAGGACTCTGGCAGGAATCCCTCGCCCCCAACCTGTAATTGCGGCGTAGCCCAAAGTGGAGCTCATTTATCTATCCCTTTTATTATAAAAGTTCTTGGTGTTTATGAGCAAGATGCAGGAGTAGAGTTACAAACTATAAACAAAAGCGCGGACTAAACCGCGCCACAACCTAGCCCTGTTTGGCTTTTTGTCGGATCTGAATTACTTCTTCGCCTTTGTAAAAACCGCAGTAACCACAAACGGTGTGTGGCAGGCGGCGGTTTCCGCAATTTTCGCAGTTAACAAGCTGCAATTCTTCCAGGTGGTGATGCGCCCGTTTGCGGCCTTGCTTGCTATGCGAGCGTTTCTGTTTGGGTAATGCGCCCATTTAAACCATAACTCCCTTCTCAAAAGGCTGAACCTTAAATACTAAAACTGTTATTAAGAGGGCAACTACCCCCTCCGGCGAATATGCCGGGACTTACACTAGCGATACATTATAGCTTTTTTGCTGGTTAAAATCAAATCCTTGCATCCCAAAACCCAAACTGCTACAATCACTCAGTGCTTTCTACTCTTCGGTCGTTTCTTTATGATGAGGTTTATCCGTAATTAAGAATTTAGAAGATATAAAAAATATAAAAGATACATTGCCAGCTACCACCGAACCTGAGCAAGCACTAATTTTGGAACCACCTGAAAAAGTAGGGAAGGTATACCGCTGGTTAGTAAGCTACTGGCTAGGTTGGGTTCTAGGGCTAATTAGCTTTCTGGCATATGTTTCCTGGTTAACCTTATCCTCGCGGCTGCCGGGGTTGGCGTTGTTGTTGGTGGTATTGGGGGTGAGTGGCACTCGCTTTGCCCTCAAAACCCCTGTTCGCGCCCGTAGCTGGATAGTAAGAATTCTAAAACCCGAATTTTTAGCTTTAGCCGCGATTTTATTGCTGGCTATTGGGCTGCGCTTTATTGGGATTCAACAAAGCTTACCCTATCTGGATAATCCTGACGAACCCACTACCGTTAGTGCGGCTATCCAAATGCTCCAAACGGGGGATTTAAATCCTCACTTTTTCCGCTGGCCTAGCTTTCCTTTCTATACCCAATTTGTTTTATCGGTCGTCCAGTTTTTGTCAGGGGTAGCAAACGGCACTTTTAGCAACCTTAATCAGTTAGTGCCGGACAGTTTTTATTTAGCGGGGCGGGTGCTGTCGGCTACACTGGGGGTCGCCACCGTATTTCTAACTTATCTTTTAGGCCGGACCCTTTACAATAAAGCGGTAGGGTTACTAGGGGCGTTTATTCTGGCGATTTTGCCCTTGCATAGTGAACATTCCAAATATGTAACCCCCGATGTGATGGTGGCTTTTTTCGCTACTTTAACCCTTTTATTCGCGGCTTATATCTATAAAACGGGGCAAAGGAAGTGGTATTTGTGGGCCGGAGTAGCGGCAGGGCTAACAATTGGTACAAAATACAACGTGGCGGTGGTGCTGGTTTCGGTGGTATTGGCTCATTTCCTGGCGGATAAAAAGGTGCGTGGCAAACTTAGCTGGCTACTGGCAACGTTGGGAACTGCCATTGGGGTATTTTTACTGACTACCCCCTTTATAGTGTTTGACCTGACAGGTTTCCTGAACGAAATGGCTTTTCAGGTGCGCCACTACACCATTGAGGGACACGGCAATGCCAGCGAAGGGGCAAGTTGGTTGGCTTACCTGGGCTATCTTTTCAACGAGGCTTTTGTTTATCAGGGGATAATCGCTGTTGTTGGGGGAATTGGTCTGGTTTTGTTCCGGCAACGGCGGGAGGATTGGTTAGTGCTTTCGCTTCCGGCAGTAGGCTACCTTTTCTTCTCTTCAGCTATCGTCCATTTTTCCCGCAACCTGATGCCCTTATTACCACCTCTGGCTATTCTATCCGCCTGTTTCATTCTCTGGTTGACAAAATTTCCTGACCTTCTGATTAAGAGGGTAGACACAAAGGTCTACCCCTACAAAGAAGGGGGAAATTTACCAACCCCTATCCCCCAACCCCCAGCCCCTAGAAGCTTCATCCTTCATCCTACATCCTTCATCCTTCTCTTCAGGGGTGTAGTCAGTTCTATATTGAGTGTGGTAATATTATGCTTGGTTTTATTTGGCTTTTCTCTTCGTAATAGTTTTGAAACTACCCGTTACTATACCCAACCTGATAGCAGGAGCCAGGCCGGGGTATGGATTGTGCAAAACATTCCAGCGGGGAAAAAAATTCGATTGGAGCGTTATACGCCCTATTTACCCAGTAGTCGTTTCCCTGGTGCGGATGAACAACGTCCGATTGGAGCACGACCTTTGGGATGGTACCAGGAACAGGGTTATGATTATCTGGTGGCCAGCAGTTACGAATATAAAGAATTAATTGCCAATGATCGCCAGGCCGCAGAGAATTATCGCTCGGTTTTTGATAAAGGGCAGTTAATAGCCCAATTTCCAGGCGATAGTCCTGACCATCCAGGCCCAACTATTAAGATTTATAGAATCAGGTGAGATAAACTCAAAAATGCTAACAACATCCTTTTCAGGTTCTGGCAGCGCAATTATTGATGCTGATACCAGTCCTATTCTACCCGACACCCAAGACAAATTTATTATGATAGTTATTCCAACTTACAATGAGGTTGAAAACCTTCCGTTGTTGTTACAGGCCTTATTTGCGCTTGGTTTGGAGAATTTAAGGGTATTGGTGGTAGATGATAACTCACCAGACGGTACCGGCCAACTCGCAGCCCAACTAGCCACCGAGCAATATCCCGGCAAGTTGGAGGTTTTGCAACGCCCCGGCAAGTTGGGCTTGGGCTCGGCCTATATTACCGGGTTTAAACATGCTTTGGGTCGAGGGGCAAGTTTTATTGTGGAGATGGATGCCGATTTTTCTCACGACCCCAAAACGGTCAAGGAATTTTATCGGGTAATTCAGCGGGCCGATGTTACGGTTGGTTCTCGCTATATTTCCGGCGGCTCAATTGACGAACGCTGGAAACTTATCCGCCGAATTATTAGCAAGGGTGGCTCTATCTACGCTAGGGCTATACTTGGCCTCAAAGTTCAAGATACAACCGCCGGGTTTAAAATGTTTCGGGCGGAGGTTTTGCGGAAACTTCCCCTGGATAAGATTCGCTCTAACGGTTATGCTTTTCAGGTAGAAGTTGCCTATCTTTGTCAGAAAAACAAGTTTAAAGTAGTGGAAGTACCAATTCATTTTACTGATCGCACCCTCGGTAAATCCAAAATGAGCGCAAAGATAGCTATCGAAGCGGCCTGGAGAGTCTGGCAAATCAAGTTCAGATACTAATTTATTGCAAGGGTGGATTGAGTCGGATTTCGCGCACCGCTTTAAAATTGCTCAATTCCGCAAAAAAGCTGGCTCTTTTATCATCCTGCGTCACATATCCCACCAATATATCAAGCGGCACTCTTACGGCCACTATATTCTTATAGACACCCTGGACTATGCCGCCCATTTGCTGGATTTTATCCCTCACAGGGGGAACGTTTTTCTCTTCATCTAGTACCAAGGTAAACAAAACGTTTTCCCGGTTATCTAGAATGCCTTTTTCACGAGCAAAAGTTTTGGCGGCTTCTGCTCCATTAAGCCGATATTGAAGCAAAATATCCAGGAGAATAGAGTCAACCTTGCGTTCATTGGTTTCGGGGGTAGGAGAAGGTTTGGGAATAGAAGTATTTTCAGGGCCACAGCCGGCCAAAACTAATATCAGCCACACCCCGACCAGGCCGGAAAAAATATAAAGGTGGCGGTTAAATTTCCTCAACCGAACGCCAGAGGCGAACCGCGAACAAAGCAAATAGCACGGTTATGGTGGTGGCACTAGCTAAACACCAGATACAGGTTGCCTTAATCACAAACAACGACATTGCAATTAGATAGCCACTAAAAACCACTGACAAGAGACTTGAAATAAACAAGGCCCAATCCAACCGCCCCCGCCAGATAAGGTTGTTAGTTTGGTTAAACCACCAGCGCGCAATTACTCCGGCTGCCAGAGTTAAATACATCAATAGTCCCAGCAGCGATACAGGAACGCCAACAAAAGAGGCATAAGGGCTGGAGGCCACTATGTCGCAACCGCCCCCCTCCACGCAGACTATGGATTGGTTGAAAAACTTGGTGTAGGTCAGATAGCTGGAAATCCCAACGCCAGTCAGACACAGCACCAAGGCTACAATGTCGTACCAGCTAACTCGTTTGGTTTCGGTTTTTTCGGCGGTTGAAGGAATATTTCTTACACTCATAGTTATTCTCAAAATGTAGAAAGTAAGGAGTAACGAGTCAAGAGTTGATGGTTTCTTACTAACCCCTAACCCCTATCCCCCTCTTTGAATCCTATTTGGTAGGTGCCGCACCCTCAACGCTTTTCACCGCATCGCTAACTTTGGTTTGGAGTTCGCTCAGACTGGTTAGCGTTACAACCTCTTCTTTGCCCGAATATTTCAGCACAAAGGAGGGGGTTGAATTCAGGTTCTTACTGGCAGCATCGGCTTTTTCTTCGGCTAATTTCGATTTATTTTTGCCACTGTCCAGGCAACTATTAAACTGACTACTGTTGAGGCCAATCGCGCTTGCCATATCCTTGAGATATTTATCGTTCAACTTGCCCGATATTTCACCAACATAGTTTTTGTAGGCAGCGTCCCGATAATCCCAGCCGCGATTTTGGTCAGCCGCACATTCCAGTGCTTCACCCGCCCTGGTCGAGTCACTATCGCCTACAATAGTATCAATTACAGGTAAAGTTTTGAACACATATTTTATCCGTCCGGTGGTGACAAATTCGCTACGTATAGCTGGTTCATAATTATCAAAATAGGTTTTGCAAGCCGTACAGCGGAAATCGCCATACTCAATCAAGGTAACATTAGCATTTGCGCCGCCAATGGTCATCCGCTCAATGTCAGAGTTAGCGGCGGTACTAATATTCTGAAACGAGTTAGGGGTGGTCAGAGCTATAATCGCAATAATTGCAATTATAGCAGTCACCACAACCCCCAACCCAACCAGTACAATCTGATTACGACGACGAATTGCCTGTCTCCGCTTCATTGCCTGTTGTTTGGGAGTTAATTTCTTGGGTTCGGTGGAATTTTTAGGAGCAGTTCCAGTGATAGTAGTTTTATTTTTGGTGGGGGGATTTTGTTTTGCCATAACTCAAACGTGCAACCCTTCTTGTTTCAACGGGGAAAGCTCGTTCCAGCGTCCTATATTGCGGTATTTCTGGTAACGGGCTTCCAGCATAGCTTCAATGCCGCTTTTTCCCCGGGTAAGAAATTTTTCCTCAAGTTCGACAAGATTTTTGAGGAGTGCTTCACGGACAGTCGCCAGCATAGTGGTTGGGTCGGTATGCCCACCCCCTGCTGGTTCCGGTACAATTTCATCCACAATTCCAAAACCGTATAAATCTTTAGCCGTGATTTTCATCGCCGCCGCCGCTTCAGGAGCCTGGGCCGCATCTCGCCATAAAATTGTGGCACTGGCTTCAGGACTGGCGACGCTATAAATCGAATTTTCCATCATCAGCAAGCGGTCTGCCACCCCGATTGCCAGGGCCCCACCGCTACCGCCCTCGCCCGTAACCAGCGAGATAATCGGCACAGGCAACTTGCACATAGCCATAATATTTTCGGCAATTGCCATAGACATCCCACGCTCTTCGCTCTCTTTGCCAGGGTTTGCGCCGGGAGTATCTATAAAAGTCAGGATTGGCATCCCGAACTTCTCAGCCTGGGCAAATAAGCGTAGGGCTTTACGATAACCTTCTGGCTTGGCAGTCCCAAAGTTCCGGGCAATGTTTTCTTTAGTATCGCGGCCCTTCTGGTTGCCGATAACCATTACCGCCCGCCCTTCGAACCGGGCTAATCCTGCCACCAATGCGGCATCATCGGCAAAACGCCTATCACCGTGCAACTCTACAAATTCCTGGCATAAACCGCCAATAAAATCCAGGGCATGAGGACGGGTAGGGTTGCGGGCCAGCAATACTTTCTCCCAGGCTTCCGAGTTAGGCTTAGCTTCTTGCCCCTTCTTTTCCTTATCCGGCATACGCCACCTCAAGGGCGATTTCAGGGCTTCTGTATCGCTCATATTGGCTATAGGCCAGATTGTAAACCTTGATTAAGCTTTGCAGGATAGTGCGCAATTCGCGGCGCGGCACTACCAGGTCAAGCATTCCGTGTTCCTGCAAAAATTCGGCTGATTGGAAGCCAGGAGGTAATTTCTGGCGAGTGGTTTGCTCAATCACCCGTTGTCCCGCAAAACCAATCACAGCACCTGGTTCGGCTAGAATTACGTCGGCAACTGAAGCATAACTGGCACTAACCCCACCCAGAGTTGGGTCAGTAAAAAGAGAAAAATGGGGTAAACGGCGGTCTCCCAACCTGGCTAAGGCGGCGGTAGTTTTAGCCATCTGCATGAGAGAGAATAGGCCCTCGTGCATCCGCGCTCCACCGCTGGCCGAGACTGTTAAAACTGGAATATTGCGTTCCATAGCGGTTTCTATCAGGCGCACTAACTTCTCGCCAAATACCCCGCCCATACTACCACCCTGGAAAGAAAAATCACAAACGGCTACAGCTAGAGGCAAACCTTCTAACAAGCCTACCCCGGTCAACAAAGCCTCATTTACGCCAGTTTTCAGGCGGGTTTGCTCGGCTTTCAGGTAATATGGTGGCTCAGTCAGGCTGGTAAAGCCTAGCGGGTCAGCAGTAATCAGGTGGGCATCGAGTTCCTCAAAGCTGCCTTCGTCAAGAAGTTGGGCAATTCTTTCCCTGGCACTCAAGCGCACATGATAGCCGCATTTGGTACAAACTTTTTTGTTATTTTCAAATTCTTTGGTGTAAATAAGTTCTTTGCACTTGGTACATTTAATCCACAGATCATCGGGGATATCATGAGTAGAGACGGCCTTCAGGTCGGTCTTGCTATTATCCGGGGGTTTTTTCCAGGTAAATTTTGGCGCGTGTTCATCGCTCTCGCCGTTTTCAGCCGAGCCTGCGGTTTCGGGTTTTGCGCCGCGCTTGAAAAACTCTTTCAAATTTCTTCCTCGCCCCTGTTTCTATCTATGTGAAATAATTAACATGCGGAGAAACGCAGCTAGGACTATGATATACGCCTTAACACTCTTGAATTTTCAAGGGGAAGGGTACACTAACCGTCCTGTGCGCCCCGTTGCTGTCCTAAAACTTAAGCTATTATAGCATAGCCTTTTCGCTTTGGCATGTAAACTTAACCAAAATCAAGGCTTTTTGCCTGAAATTTAACGCAGTCGGAGTTACAAAGGCCGAAAGCTTCCGCCTGATTCTGTGCAACTATTCTAATCTTCATTCAATTAATTCCTCCCTAAAACTAATTAAGCTATCACTCTGGTAAGTTGCTAAAAATTGTGTTATGCTTTTTATAATTCACCTTTGTAAAAATCCCTGCTCTCCCTGCTTTGTAACCAAACCTTTCAGACAGTTAAATGAGGGTACACTTTTGTCAGAAAGCCAGATTCAGAAGTCATTACAAATACCTCTTGACAGGAGAAAAAATTAGGCTTATAACTTAGTTAAGCGTTTTCCTATTTTTATTCAGCTAACAAAATTATAATTTTGCCTTATCGTGATATTAACGAGTCGGAGTAGACAGGTTCAATGTCGAACATTTACGATGTGGCGCGGCTAGCGAATGTTTCAACCGCCACAGTTTCAAAAGTCCTATCCAATACGCCATATGTTAGTGTGCAAACCAAAGAGCGGGTGCTGGAAGCTGTTCGGCAACTCGATTATTCGCCTAGTCTGGCGGCGCGGGGCTTAACCAACCGCCGAACCTATATTTTGGGTTTGGTTATTCCCAATGACCCCGATTATTTATTTACCGACCCTCAATTACTTGAAGTTATTCGCGGGGTTGAAAATACCGCTAATGACAACGACTACAATATTTTGCTCTCAATGGCTAAAAAAACCGACCAGGGTAGTGCCTATACCAGGGTGTTGCGGACAGGCTATATTGATGGTGCCATTACTGTAGAAACTTTTGAGGGGGAAACTGCCGGAAAGTTGCTAGATGACCAGGGGTTGCCACGAGTCTCGATTGGCTATCGCAACGGGCTAAACCCGCTCAATTCGGTTCACTCGGATGACTATCGAGGGGCTTACGAAGCGGTAAAGCACTTGATAGAATTGGGCCACCAACAAATTGGAGTTATAAGTGGCCCGGCAAATTTTGTTGGTGCAATGGAAGAACGTTTACGCGGGGCGAAAACTGCTCTGCTTGAAGCGGGCCTTGAATTTAACCCTGGTTTTTTAACTTATGGTGATTTTACGGCTGAAAGTGGTTACCAGGCCAGTCGGGTATTGCTTGAGGGAACTGCCAGGCCAACTGCCATTTTTTCGATGAATGACCGAATGGCTACCGGGGTTATGCGGCGGGCGCGGGAACTTGGCTTAAAGTTGCCGGAGGATTTATCGCTAGTAGGCTTTGACGATATTTCGCTGGCGGCTTTGCTTGACCCACCTTTGACAACAATTCGCCAACCTTCGGTGGAGCAAGGGCGGGTAGCGGTGACAAAACTCTTTGAGCTAATCAAAGAAGGTAAAAAAGAGTTTGAGACGGTCGTTTTACCAGTTGAACTTATCGTGCGCGGCTCTACTACTCGCCTTAATTAAGCCTGAGTAGGTCGCGCTTTTACATATTTGTACCAACGGTATCACAGTTTACTACCCGGTTTGAGGAAATCGGGATTGGTAAACTAAATTACTCAGTGAGGAGGAATAACGATGATGAGAAGCACGAAGCTTCAGTTGCCTGTACGCCGGATGTCACTACTGGCGGTGCTGGCTCTAGTATTCAGCTTTGCCCTGGCAGCTTGTGGTGATCCCACGGCGGCTCCAGCTACTACCGCCGCTCCTGCGACTACCGCAGCGGGTGCAGCCACCACTGCCGCCGCCGCGCAGGGTGGTAATAAAGACCTGAAGGGCGATATTACGGTTTGGGGTTGGAACGTAGCCGCCAAGAGTCTGGACGCTAACGTGGCTGGATTCAACAAACTGTATCCTAACGTTAAGGTAACCGTGCAAGACCTTGGTCAAGCCCCGGTTTACGACAAACTGACCACTGGCCTCGCCGCTGGCGGTACTGGTTTGCCGGATGTCGTTCAGGTTGAGAGCGACCGGATGGACGTTTACACCACCCAGTTCCCCGAAGGTTTCGCTGACCTGACTGAAAAGGCCAGCAAGTACGAGAAGGATTTTGACCCTTCCAAGTGGGCACAATCCAAGCCTAAAGGCAAAGTCCGCTCAATTCCGTGGGATTCGGGGCCGTCAGGCGTGTTCTATCGGGTTGATATGTTTGCCAAGGCTAACGTAGACGCCAGCAAGATTGAAACCTGGGATGATTTCATTGACGCTGGTAAGAAGGTTCAGGCTGCTAACCCCGGCGTGAAAATGATTGCCATGGACTTCACCAAAGACGATAACCTTTTCCGCCAGATTTTGAGTCAGCAGGGTGCTTACTACTTCACCGCTGATGGCAAGATTAACCTGAATTCAGCCGAAGCGGTTAATGCTATGACTATCATCAAGAAGTTAAAAGACGCTGACCTGTTGCTGAATGCCTCTGGTTGGGACGGACTGGTTTCTTCCAACAAGGGTGGCAAAGTTGCTACCCAGACCTTTGGCGTATGGTGGAGTGGTACGATTTCCACCGAAGCTCCTGAACTCAAAGGCAAATGGGACGTGATTTTGATGCCTGCCGTTACCAAAGGTGGCAGTCGTGCTTCTTTCCTGGGTGGCTCAACCCTGGCGATCCCGGCCAAGACCAAAAATCTGGACGCTGCCTGGGCCTATGTTGAATATGCGCTGGCTACCAAAGAAGGTCAGAATACCATGCTGAAGCAATTTGGCATCTGGCCGAGCTATATCCCGGCATATAGCGACCCGTTCTATGCTGCGCCGCAGGAATATTTCAACAACAAGCCAATCTGGAAGTTGTTCGCCGACGAAATTCCTTTGCTTAAACCCGCGGCCTTCACCTCCGACAACAATAAAGGTTTGGCGGTAATGGCGGATGCTCAGGGCGCGGTTTTGAGTGGCACTGACCCGGCAGCAGCCCTCAAGACTGCGGCTGATCAGTTGAAACAACAGACTGGTCGCGAACTGGCGAAGTAACAAGCTGGGGGATAGGGCTGGTGAAGTTAAAAGTGCTGAGTTCAAACCTAACCCCCTGACCCCCTTCCCTATAAAGGAAGGGGGAATTAAAGCCCCTCCCTTTACAGGAGAGGGGTTAGGGGAGAGGTTCGCACTCATAACTCAAAACTAACCAGCCCCGTCCCCTGTTTAGGAGGAGGAGGAGTTATGCAGGGTTCTGTTACACGCGCCGGGCGGGGAACATTCAGGGGATTTCGGCTCAGTCCAAAGGCTGCGCCGTATGTGTTTGTGGCCCCAGCCTTTATCCTGTTTCTGATTTTCATGATTTACCCGATTATCTATTCGTTCATCCTCAGTTTTGAAACCAATCGCAATGGTGAGCAGGTCTGGGTAGGTCTAAATAACTATAGCCGACTACTAGGGGATGAACTTTTCCGTACCGCTTTGTTCAACACTTTTATAGTGTTAATAATTCAAGTGCCAATTCAGCTTGCACTGGCAATGTTTCTGTCGGTAATCCTCAACTCCAAAGTCCTCAAAGCCCGTTCCTTCTTCCGGGCGGTTTACTTTTTACCAGCCATTACTTCGCTTTCGGCAGCCTCGGTTATCTTTCGGATAATCTTTGCCGACCCCGATGGCTTTATCAACTCGTTTCTCTCGGTTTTCAGTTTTGGCCCAATCCACTGGACTTTAGATGCTTTCGCCAATCGGGTTTTGCTAATCCTGGCAATAACCTGGCGTTGGACGGGTTACAATATGGTTATTTACCTCTCCGGCCTGCAAGGTATCCCGGATGATTTATATGAGGCCGCCTCGGTAGATGGCGCAAGCTGGGCTACCAAGTTTTTCCAGATTACCTTGCCGCTACTGCGCCCGATTATTCTGTTTACCACTGTATTATCCACCATTGGTACACTCCAGATTTTTGATGAAAGCTACCTGTTGACAAATGGCGGACCCAATAACGCTACCATGACCGTAGGTTTCTATCTCTATCGCACCGCCTTCCGACAGGCAGACTTCTCTTACGCTTCTACTATTGCCTATGGGTTGCTGGTGATAATCGCGATACTTTCGCTCATACAATTCAAGTTTGCGGGTAACAGGGAGGATTAAAAGAATGGCAGCAGGAATTAGCACCCGCCCGAATGTAATTGTGGGCGAAGCGCGAAAACGGGATGTAATGTGGTTTGTGCGCCAGGGGGTACTGTACGTTGCGCTTGTTATTGGAGCAATCGTTTCGCTATTCCCTTTCTATTTTATGTTTAATTCTTCAACTCTGTTAAAGAGTGAAGTTTTAGCCTCCCCGCCTCACCTTTTACCCTCTGACAAGCTGTTTGATAATATCAACCGTTTGATGAGCGACAAGGCTCTGGGGTTGGCTGAAGGTATTTGGAACTCGATTATCATCGCCGTGATATATATGGTGTTGAGTGTCTTTATCTCATCGCTGGCGGGCTATGGTTTCGCCAAGTACAAATGGCGCGGGCGGGATATTGTCTTTGGCCTGTTCCTGGCAACTCTAATGGTACCCAGCCAGGTGACTTATGTGCCGCTTTTCAAAATTATGGCAGGCGAAAATCCTTTCGACCTCAATTTGCTAGGCACAATCCAGGCGGTACTCTTGCCAGGGTTAGCCAGCCCCTTTGGAATCTTCCTGATGCGCCAAACTATGAGCCAGTTCCCGGACGAGCTGATGGATGCCGGACGTATTGACGGGGTGGGCGAATTCGGCATTTTCTGGCGGATTTGTCTGCCGGTGATGCGACCTTCACTGGCGGCTCTGGCCATCTTTATGTTTATGAGCCAGTGGAATAACTTCTTCTGGCCTCTAGTAGCCCAGGTTAATACTATACCAACCCGTTTGTCAGCTCTCTCCGGCTCCAGCCTGACTGACTATAGCGGGATTATGACCGTGACCAGCCTTTCGGTTTTACCCATCCTGGTAGTGTTCCTGTTGATGCAACGGGAGTTTATCAACGGGGCTTTGGCAGGGTCGGTCAAGGGTTAGTTTTCAGGATTTTGAGGGGCGGTCATCAGGCCGTCCCTTTTTGGTTTTATATAACTCAACCTCAAAGAGTGTGCTACTTCACAGCATTTTGTCAGGGAAAATGGTTAAATTAGTAGTGTTCCCAGGCGCAACATTTATAACTTATCAAGCGTTAATATTTTCGGGAATGAAAGTGGCAAAATCATCCCTAATCGCCCAAATCCTGTGGCACAATTAATTTCCCCGCCAGATATTTTTACTGGTACAGAACTTGCTTATCCGTTCTTATCTAAATTCATCCAATAATTAGCAACTTTGCGAGGTGACACATGAGTTACAATTTCTCTAGCCAACCCGGCAACATTTCCCGTAACCCACAAAGAGGAACTTTTTCTATGGAAGCTGCTAAAATTGAGAATGAGATGAAGACTCTTGTATGGTTTTCTAAAATTCGGAAGTTGAATGAACAGGAAACCTTACGTCTGGCTCGACTGAAATGTCGTGCTGAGGAATTGGTAGGATTAGCCCGACGGCAAGGTTGGGCTTAATCGGTTGCTCATAGAAAATTACATACCTAAAATTGGGAAGACTTCTTCCCTTTTTTATTTCTAATTTTGACTTCTGATTTCTGTATAACTTTAGATTTTGGATATCTGATTTCTCTATCCACCAACCCCTGACCCTTATTTTTAATTCTGACTTAATTCCTCGGTTAGGAGTCGCTGGCGGAATTTACCCCAGAACAAAACCAGCCACATAAAATGACAAAAAAGCCCGGCAGTTAAAGCCGCCGCAACCCAAATATACCAGGGGTAATACCACGTGCCAAGCTGCCAGCTGGTTACGATATAGGTTAGCACACAGAGGAAATTCAGGATAAGATATCCAACTCCGTGCCAGTAAAAGCCCATTTTGGCAACCATTTTGCGCTCGGCATGACGATATGCCTGTAAATATTTGTTATCGTAAACCCCATTTTTATCTACCGCCCCAATCCGAAATAGCTCCTGGGCAATCATTCTCATGCGAAATGAGTCATTGAAAACAAAAACCCCCAGATAATGGCAAAGTAAAACCGAGCTTAAGACCGAGAATGACCAGGGCAACCAGAAATATTGCCAATGGTCCAACATCAGGCTATTAACCAGATAATTAATAAGGCACAGGGAATTCAAAACAGCATATAGAATCAAATGCCAATAGAAACCGAGTTTGGCCTGCACCTTGCTCTCCGCCCGTCTTTGGGCTTCTGCACTATTGTCCATCAATTCAACCGATTCCTTTCGCCTTACATCTGTTTATGAATGTTCTAGAACCTGACTGAGGTTATGACACGTAGTTAGGATAAGCAGTTTCACTTAATTATAGCATAATGCGCGAAGTGCGGGTAAAAAAGGGGCGGGTTAGAAACCGCCCCATCTCTGCTTGTTAGCTGTTGCTATGAGTGGCAATAAAATCTTGGATTTGGATCCAGGCGTCCGCCGAAGCATCGGCAAAATCGGTAGCTCGTCGGTCAAAGAAGCTATGAGGGGCATCGGGGTAGATAATAATTTTATTCTCAACTCCCGTTGCGTCTAATTTTTCTTCAAGGGTGCGCACAGCCGTTTCGGGGATACCAGGGTCATTTCCGCCGAATAGTCCCAGAACCGGATAGCTAATCTTTTCGGCATTATCCAGCACTGTACCAGCCCCACCAAAATCACGGGTCATTCCGGCGTAGAAAGGAACTAATCCGCCAAAGCCAAACTCTTTGTTGGTGCCACTGAGCAAGGTTAATGAACCACCCATACAGAAGCCAACCACGAAAACAGGCTTATGGATATTGGCATCATCCCGCAAATAACTCAGGCCAGCCGTAACATCCTCCAAGAAAGAAGCAAATTTGATTTGCTGGACATGTGGCATAAATTCAAAAGATTCATCTCTGGAGGTAAGGCCCGCCGTGCGCCCAAAATAATCTATCGCCAGAGCCCGAAAACCGATTCCAGCAAACCGCAAAGCCAAATCTTTGTAAAACTGGTGTAATCCTCGAACATCGGGGTAAATTAATATTTGGGCATTAGCCGGATTTTCAGGGGTAGCAATAAAAGCCGAGAATTTATTCCCGTCAGCCGCCGTAAGCACAATATCTTCGCCATTGGCCGCGCCACTATCACCATTAGGTACAGGGGGACGCGCATTATCGTCATAGCACATTTTTGAATGTCTCCTTTGAATGAATTTGCGAGTTAAAAGGGTAGTGGAACTACCTGTTAATTATAGCACCGTAGCTAAATGCAAGCGAGACAATCCGAGTTAATATTAGATATCTATCCTAAAAAGCCTCTTGAAAAATCCTAACACCCTGATTTATTGCAGGTAAATAAACCGTAAAAGTTGACCCTTTAGCTAACTCACTCTTTGCTTCGATGAATCCACACTGAGCTTACGAAGGGTCTTGCTTAAAACATGAGCTTCTTCGACTTCGCCCCACGCCCCTTTGGGGTGTGACAGGTTTCGTGAACGGTTACTAGAATTCAGCAGTTTTGTTGATACTTGATTAATATTCTGTAATTTAAGTCAACTCACGATTATTGCTTACTTAATAATAATCGGTTAAACTGTAATTATAACCAAAATTGCTTCAAGTAGGAAGGCGTTGGACATGATTACAGTTACATACTTGCTCATTCTATCTTTATCTGATTGTCCCGCCAGAATTTAATTTCCAAAAGGAGACCAATTCGATGAATAAAAATCGTCCTCATCTTGCCTGGACATCGCTACTTATCTGTCTTTTGATACTAGGCAGCCTGACTCTTGACACTCAAGCCCAGAGCCCTTTAGTGACGGGCAATGTATTCGCCTGCTATGACCTGACTACCGGTACAACCACCCTCAAATTAGGCGGTCGGACAATTGCACCCGGTTCTATTTTGCGGGTGGTGGGTTCTACCAATACCTGCACTGCAAATGAAACTTCGGTTGACCTCAATCAGCCCGGCCCCACTGGCCCTCAAGGACCACAAGGTCCGGCTGGCCCAACTGGCCCACAAGGACCAATTGGTAATACTGGCGCACAGGGGCCCCAAGGTCCAGCTGGTAACACGGGTCTAACTGGCCCTCAAGGCCCGATTGGTAACACTGGCCCACAGGGGCCACAAGGACCAATTGGTAACACTGGCGCAACTGGTCCACAGGGGCCGATTGGAAATACTGGCAACACAGGCCCACAAGGTCCAATCGGAAATACCGGTGCAACTGGCCCGGCTGGTCCCGCCGGCCCTCAAGGCCCTGCCGGAGGTGGTCTTAACCCGCTTCAGGTGGCGACCCTCCACTGGTACGATGCAAACCTGACTGGCCTTACCACGAACGTTGGTGCCAGTCCAATGGGAGTTGCATTCGACGGTGCCAACATCTGGGTTGCCAATAATGGTGCAGGTACTGTTACAAAACTTAGTGCTAGTGACGGAGCCTTTATTACCAATGTCACGGTGCTTGCTCTACCAACTGGCCTTGCCTTTGATGGTACTTACATCTGGGTCGCTAATACTGGCGATACTCAAGTTACTCGAATCAAAGCCAATAACCCTGCAACTGTTACTAGTTTCGCTACCTTTGGGAATGAACCCTATGGGGTGGCCTTTGATGGTAGCAACATCTGGGTTACTAATTTCGGTACTGATACCGTCACAAAACTTAAAGCCAGCGATGGTTCAATCGTTGGTACACCAATTGGTGTTGGAAGTTTACCAACAGGGATAGCCTTTGATGGTACTAACATGTGGGTTGCCAATAAAGGCACTAATAACGTCACCAAAATTAAAGCCAGTGATGGCTCAATCGTTGGGAGCCCAATTGCTGTTGGTATTGCCCCTATTGGTATTGCCTTCGATGGCACTAATATCTGGGTTGCTAATAGCGGTGCAACTACCGTGACCAAAATTAAAGCCAGTGACGGTTCAGTGGTTGGTACTTATAACGTTGGTACGACGCCTACAGGAGTGGCTTTTGATGGCACCAATATCTGGGTTACCAATAAAGGCTCAGATAATGTTACGAAGCTAAGAGCCAGCGACGGTTCACTGGTTGGCACTTTCAGCACAGGTGCTGGTGGTGGGCCCTGGGGCGTGGCCTTTGATGGAATAAACATGTGGGTTGCTAACAATTCTACCAATAAAGTAGTTCGACTTTAGGGTGTAGTTAAATCCTTAACTTATTATGCTTAATGTTCTGACCAATTTAACCTGTCCCCCTTTTTTGGAAGGGGGATTTATTTTATTCTGTTACCTTGCTTATCAGATTAATTCCTTATATGATTGTTTTGATATTTATTTTACCTCATTAGCTCATTTCACTTGAAACACGTCTACAAGTAGTTTTATCTCAATAGCAATTTTTTCTAAAACGAACTCGGAAAGGAGCCTGGTGAATGAACGAGGAACTTAAACCTGAAGAATTAGCACAGCTAAAAGCGGGTCTTAGTAATATATCAGAATTAAAACAGGAGGTAGAAAAACTTAAGTTTGAGAATTCCCAATTACGCCAACAATTATCCCAGCAAGAGACCAAATTGAATAACCTGGCACACGGGGCGGTTAGCGAATCTAGCCCTACCAGTCGTCGGCGAATGTTAAGAAGGGTAGGGGCTGCTGCCGCCAGCGTGGTTGCAGCCGGAGTAGCCACCACCGCTGGAATTCAGAATGCCACTGCCACCAATGGGGATCCTCTGCTTGTTGGCAACTCGGGCAATAATGCTACCGTTCCTACCCTTCTTTTCTACAATGGGGTCGGGGCAGGCCCAGGTAATATTTTTGTGGCAAGTGACAAACAAACTACCGTCACTAGCACTGGTTTTTCCGCTTCGATAGCTGGCCTTGCTACCGGGATGGCGACTGGGGTGAATTATGGGGTTTTTGGCTATCACGGTTTCACGAATACTAACCCGACTCCAGGTGGGGCAGGAGTGGCGGCAGTTAGCGATTCTACTAACGGCTGGGGGCTACGGACTAAAGGGGGCAGGGCTAACGTTTATCTTGAACCCGGTGGCAGTGCGCCTGCCAGCCGAAGTGATGCCCATTTCGTAGGTGAAATGCTGGTTGATAGCTCTGGGTTACTCTGGTATTGTGTAGCCACTGGCATGCCTGGTGTCTGGCGTAAAATTGGCGGGCCCGGAGTACAGGGCAACTTAAATTTACTTGGTGCGCCAGATCGTTTCGCTGACACCCGTGATGGCACTATTGGTAATCAGGGACAAAGTGGCCCGTTCGGGGACGGAACTGATATCATTTTTACTATCGGGGGTAGAACAGGTCGTGATAGTCAAACTATCCCAGCTAATGCTGTATCAATTTTGGGGAATATCACCGCGATTACTCCGAACGGCGGGGGGTTGTTAAAAGTAATGCCTTCCAGCACTGTCCGAACTCAGGGTACTGCTACAGTTAATTTTAATACTGGTTTTAATACTGCAAATAGTTTTACAAGTCGCATGCAACTAAATGGCAGTAATCAGAATGGTCAAATAAAGGTAGCGGTATTTGGCACTACCTCTGTTCACTTCACGGTGGATGTAGTGGGCTATTATATGTGAGTACAAATTTGTAAGTTCCCCTTCCTCAGTTTCGGGAAGGGGTTTTTGAGTTCAGGATTTACAACCCGCTAACCATCATGTTATCAATACGGATAGTGGGAGCGGCGACGCTAAACAGGAAGTCCAGGTCGTTCCCCACCTGGGAAATATTCCCCAGCATATCCTTCATATTCCCGGCAATATTGATTTCGGCAACCGGGAAGGCCAACTTGCCGTTTTCAATCCAGACTCCAACTGCACCGCGTGAGAAATCGCCTGTAACCGGGTTGAAACCGAAGCCAATCATTTCGGTTAGCAAAAGGCCTTCCTCAACCCCGGCGATAATTTCGTCCGGGCTGCTTTTTCCCGCTTCCATATAAAAGTTGGAAGTTCCAACACCGGGCAAGCTACCCATACCAGAAGTGGCACTGCCAGTAGTTTTGCGGCCAGTCTTGCGGGCGGTGTAAGTGTTAAACAAAAACCCCTCAAAAATGCCCTGAGAAAACAGATTATTCCGGCGTGAAGTGACTCCTTCGCCATCAAAGGGACGGCTGCCGGGCAAACCAGGGCGTAAAGGGTCATCTACGATTGTTACCAAATCCGAACCAATTTTTTGCCCTTCCAGACTTAACAGAAAGGTTGCTCTACGCTCAAATGCATCACCACTGAGTGTGCTTCCCAGGGTACTTAGTAGATTGCTGGACATCAAGGGCTCCCAGATTACCGGGACTTTTTTGGTAACAACCTTGCGCCCGCCAATCTTGCGAATAGTTCGCTCTGCCGCAATTCGACCTACTTCTTCGGGTTTCTTCAAACCCTTAAAGCTATGACTACGGGTGAACCACCAACCATTTTGTTTCTTGCCGTCGGCATCGTCGGCTACTGCGTCCAGACCCATACCGCAGGTACTTACTTTATACGACCCGGCAAAACCCAAACTATTAACCAGCCCCACTTGTGACAGATGCGAGCTAAAACTGGAACCTTCGGTGTTATTAATTCGATTATCAAAACCAAAGGCCGCATCTTCGCACCGCCGCACCATCTCAATTTTGACTTCAGTAGGAATATCCCCCACCGAAGGGTCCCACAAACCCAATTCAGCCTCAACGTGTTTGGCTAATTCTGCCGGGTCGGGAAGGCCACCATAGGGGTCGGGGTCGGCAACCGTACTCATATCAAGAGCCTGGTCTACCAATCGCTCCAGAGCTTCCCTACCAAAATCGCTGGTATAAACTACCGCCGCCCGCTTGTCACGATACAAGCGTAGGGAAAGGGCTTTAGGTTGGGCCTCGCTCAAGAGGTCAACTTTACCCTTGCGAATTTTAACCTCACTATCATAACCCTGCCGATACACAACCTCGGCCTCATCCGCTCCACCAGCGATGGCTCTTTTAACCACTGCCTCGGCTAAATCCAAATCCAGTTCGTTATTGTCCATATTCTTCCCCGTTATATAAATTCAAAAGGATAATCAAGATGATTTTAATCAGACTCCTGATTTGTTCATGCTTCATCCTTCCTACTTCATCCGTTTTTTACGATGCCGTTCCGCCAACCGTTATACTACTTACTAAAACACTGGGCATTCCCTGGCTGGCTGGAATACTCTGCCCGTTTTTACCGCAAGTCCACCCACCAGTCGAAAGCTGGAAGTCGTTGGCGACCATCGTAACTTTGGAAAGGATGTCTGGGCCATTGCCAATAAGGTTAACCCCTTTGACCGGGCTGGTAATTTTGCCATCTTCAATCAGATAGGCTTCAGTCACCGAGAAGACAAAATCGCCACTGTTAATATCTACTTGACCGCCGCCGTAATCTACGCAATACAGCCCACGCGGCACAGATTTCACCAGGTCATCAAAGGTATTATCCCCATTAAGCATATAAGTGTTGGTCATACGGGGCATAGGGTAGTGGCGGAAGCTCTGTCGCCGTCCATTTCCGGTAATCTGTCCATCGAAGTAAGTGCCACTAATTCGGTCTTGCATATAGCCGCGCAAGATACCACCCTCGATCAAGGTATTATATTGGGTGGGGTTGCCTTCGTCATCAATATTGAGGCTGCCGCGACTGTGGGCTACTGTGCCATCGTCTACCACCGTGCAAAGTTCGCTGGCAACCTTTTGGCCTATTCGATCACTATAGTTACTGAGCTTTTTGTAATTGAAATCGCCTTCCAGACCGTGCCCAACTGCCTCGTGCAGTAATACGGCGGAGTTGCCTGCCCCTAACACTACCGGCAAAGTTCCGGCTGGCGCATCCACCGCGCTGATATTAGTCATTGCCTGACGAGCCGCATCGTTGCCAATTTCTTCGGCGTGATTTCCTGATTCAAAATATTCCAAACCAGCCCGGAACGAAAGACTCCTGGCTCCCCGTTCGCGCTTGCCCTCTTTTTCAGCGATAACCGAAATTCGGAAATCAAATAGAGGTTGCACATCCGCCGCCAGACGTCCATCACTGCTGGCAATAACTACCCGTTTAAGCTGGTCGCTAAATAATACGGTGGCTTTTATAATTGCCGGGTCGTAGGCGCGGGCGGCAATATCGGCTCGTCGTATCAATGACAATTTTTCCAGGGCGCGGGCATCCACCGAGGGTTTTTCTACCGGGTAAAGATTTGCATTTGCTACCATTGAAGCATCTACCGGGTTGGCGGTACCTTGATTGCTTTGGGCTATCTGAGCGGCGGTACTAGCAGCATGGCGCATACTCTCATAGGTAAAATCTTCGCTGTAAGCATAGCCTACACTATCCCCGACCACCACCCGAATACCAACTCCCTGAATAACCCCGCCACTGGTTTGGCGGACAATCTGGTCTTCATACTGTAGCATACTGGTTTGACGATGCTCAAAATATAATTCGGCAAAATCCCCACCCCGACTCAGGGCTACACTTAGTAAATCGTGCATGATTTTTTGATCTACGCTAAAGCGAGATTGGAAAAAACTTAGCGCAGCCTGTGAATTATCAACAGTCATCCTGTTCTCCTTTAAATATTTATTTTTTACTTAATTTTCTTTTCTTAATTCTCCCCCGAAGTCCAAGAATTATATATTACCCTTTGGTTTATAACAACCATTATTCGCTTGCGATTTCTTCACAATTGGCTGCAAGAATCTTTAATTCCAGGCTCTAAACTTGTGTTAGCTCGGAAGTTTAGACAAACAATAACAAGCAAGTTTATCAAGGAGTATTGAAATGAGTAAATCAGGTTCCCGTTTGGTCAAGGTAGCTATATTAACCCTCCTGGTTTTAGCGGCGGGCTGTGTGCTGTTGGGAATAAGTTCCGACGCACAGGCCAAAGTGCCCGAGATGACCACTCTGGCGATTTCCAAACCAACGGTAGTTGTACCTCGCAGTGCTACCGTAACCCCGTTACCTTCTACTACTGCTGCTACCAGTTTGCAGACCTGGGCCAGCCAAACATTAGGCACTAATATTAGTCTGGCTGAGGCTAAGGGTTATAATTCCCAGGTTGTGGCTGAGTATCTGATTCCGACCCAACAGCGCGGAATTATTCAAGCCAATATTAACGCCAGCCGAGCAGGTTATGCCGGGAAAGTTACTAATGGTGGATATAATATTTTGTTGTTGGGTGGCGGTAGTTCTTTGAGCAATCAAGACCTAACCGTTCAGATAAAAAATGCCTCGTTGGGTTATCTACAACTTCCTGCCACAAGTTACCCCGCCAACAGCGAGGCGGCCTTAGCTCAATTGTTACAGGCTTTTCCAGCATTAAGTAGCTATAATTTTACCGCTGTTAATTCTCCCAATAACAACAAATTTAGCTACAATTTCTATGCTTATACCATAGTCAGAGATAAAAATACCGAAATACCTACGGCTGTAGAAATGGGTGTGATTAAGTTGGGGAATAAAACCTGGAATTATGCACTGGTTGGTAATGGAGCCTTTACTTTCCAGCCCTAGGTTAACTTACTCTGCAAAATGGGAGGCAGGTAGCTATTATCAGCCTCCCATTTATTTTGTTTAACGCACTTTCTAGACTCAACTTGACCACTCTGTATCAGTCTTATACAATTCAGCCCTAAAGAATAATTTTATCTGAAAGTTTCTATACCCCATGACAGTCGAAACTCAACCAACCCCGACTCTAACAATCAAGCGCGGGCGCAAGTTTGGTGTAATGCTGGCCTTATTGGCGACGGCTTGTTGGTCAACTACTGCCCTTTTTATCGAAACCCTCTACCGGGAATATCATATGACCGCCCTGGAAATCGCTTTCTGGCGGGTGCTGTTGATGGGTGGGTTTGTGGGGGCTTATTTGTTAGTGCGGTATGGGCGTAAGGGTTTTATTATTTCCCGCCGTGAACTGGCGATTTATGCGATTAATGGGGTGGTGGGGGTGGCAATCTTTAATATTGCCTGGAATGTTTCAGTGCAGGAGAACGGCCCGGCAGTCGCCACCACTTTAATTTACTGTGGCCCGGTTTTTGTGGTGCTGGGTAGTTGGCCCTTATTAGGGGAAAGGGTTGGGATTGACCGGGTGTTGGCTATTTTGGTTAACCTGACGGGTTGCGCCCTGGTAGCAGGAGCGTTAGACCTGGAGGCTTTGCTACAGAATCCGGCGGGTTTTTTAATCGGGATTGCCAGTGGTTTTACCTTTGCTTTTTATATTTTGCTTGGAAAGATAACGGCTCGTTCGGTACGCCGCAACAATTTTACTACCCTGTTTTATCTGTTCATGTTTGGACTGATTACTTTGCTACCAGTGGGACTACAGCAAGAGGGTGGACGGTTATTAACCCCCTCACTGGATTTGGTGGGTTGGCTATTGCTGGCAACCCTGGCCTGTGGCCCTACGCTCGGTGGCTATATCTTTTTTAACTCCAGCCTGAAATACTTACCAGCCGCTATCGCCAGCCTTTTTACCACCCTTGAACCGCCAATTACCGCCGTCTTATCGTTTCTAATTCTCAGCAAGGGGATGGGCGGCATCCAGTGGCTAGGAGCGGCCTTGATTGTGAGCGGGGTGGTTGGTTTGCAGCTAAACTACCTGCGCTTATCTCTTAAACGGGTAGATTGAACTCAAAGTTAAACAGGTCTTTTTCTGTTTATGCTATACGAGAAAAACGGAGGCAACCACTATGACCCAGATAGCCGAAAGATATTATAGCCTTGAAGAATATCTGGCTTTTGAGGAAAAGGCCAGTTATAAAAGCGAATATTATCAGGGCCAAATTTACCAGATGGCGGGTGGGTCAGCGAATCACAGCCGGATTAGTCTTAATGCTAGCCTGGAATTGACGCTGGCTTTGCGGGGCAAAGGCTGTGAGGTCTTTAATAGTGACATGAAAATAGCGGTCAAGGCTAATACTCTACACACTTATGCCGACGCTTCGGTATTATGTGGAGAGGTGGAGTTTGCGGCGGGGAGAGACGATATAATTACAAACCCGCTTTTACTGGTCGAAGTTCTATCTCCCTCTACTCGCAATTATGACCGGGCCGATAAGTTTCTTTTATACCGCTCTTTGACAAGCTTCAAGACCTATCTGATTATCGAGCAAAGGCAGGTATATATTGAGTGCTACCAATACCAGCCAGATAATAGCTGGCAACTCCGCACTTACACTGACTCAACCCAAAACCTTAAACTTGAGAGCCTGGGAATTGAAATTCCAATCTCAGCTTTGTATCAACGGGTGAAATTCCCCCTGAAGTCGCCGCAATCACCCCGCGAACGGAAAATTCCTCACCCTACCCCCGAATAATAAATATTTCCCGAAAACCTTCTACACGTGGGCCGCTAACAAAGCCTCGCGCTTGATTTCCCATTCTTTGGCAGCTTTTTCGGCGGCGTGAGCATCTTCCTCGGTCAGCGCGCGTACCTGACATGCCAGTTCGAGCCGCAAACCGTTGGGGTCATAGAAATAAATGGACTTGAAGGCATCATGGTTAGTTACGCCCACCACCGAATGGCCTCGTTTTTCAAGTTCAGCTTTGGCTTCCTGTAATTCATCCAGGCTATTGGCGGTAAAGGCCAAATGGACAAAAAGGGTATCAATGGCCCCGCGTGGCTCTGGTTTGGGCAAACTTGGCACTTCAAAAAAGGCGATTACGCTGCCATCTCCTAGCTCAAAAAAGGTGTGGAAGTAAGGGAAAGGGTCGCCCGTACTAGGTAGACGGTCTTCTTGAAAGTGCTCAACCAGCTTTAGTTTAAGCACTTCGGTGTAGAATTTGATAGTTTCGGCGGTATTCCAGGTCATATAGGCCGCATGATGGATCCGTTTTGGTCTGTTCATCTATTATTTCCCTCCTTGAAAATTTCGTTACTTAAAGATAGGTTTCAAACATTCCATTGTACAATTTTGTCTAATGGCTTGCGCTCCAGCACCGGAACTTTTGCATCTGAAGCAGGATAGCCAACTGGAAGCAACAGCACAGCATGTTCATTTTTAGGCCGCTTGAGCAATTGGTTGAGAAAGGCCATCGGGGTAGGGGTGTGTGTCAGAGTGCAAAGCCCCATATGATGAATGGCGGTGATAAACATCCCCGCTGCGATTCCCACACTTTCATCCACATAATAATTCTTAATCCGGGTACCGTCTGCTCTTAGTTCGTAAGTCTCTTTGAACAAAACCACCACCCAGGGCGCGTCAGTAATATGTTCCTTAATGTGATCAGTACCCAGGCGAGCCAGGGCAATTCGCCATTCGTCTGACATCCGCCCCCTGTAAGTCTTGAGTTCTTCCTCCTCGGCGGCTTCTCATATCTGGCGTTTAAGTTCGGGATCATCCACCGCCACAAAACGCCAGGGTTGACGATGCGCTCCCGAAGGGGCTGTGCCGCCGCACAGAATAGCGTATTCAATCAATTCTCGCGGTACTGGTTCGGAGGAAAATTGGCGCGTAGTGCGACGGCGGTTTAATTCTTCATAGAAGCTTCGGGCACGTTCCAGCATTTCGTTTTGGGGATACTGGATATGATTGAGTGGTTCAAAAACTGCTTCTGGTAGCTCATAATCCACGTAGCTTTTGTAAAGTGGCTCATCCCTATCTGCCATTCCCCAAATCTCCTGATCGATTGTTGGTAATCAAATAAACTTTGAGTTTTGAATTAGTAAAGTCTTAAACTCGCAACTCTGAATTCAAAACTCAACCTACTTTCTATAGATTACCACGTAATTCCTGGTCGCGCTCGATGGCCTCGAATAGGGCTTTGAAGTTGCCTTTGCCGAAACTGCGAGCATGCCGCCGCTGGATAATCTCGATAAAGAAGGTGGGACGGTCTTGCAAAGGACGGGTGAAAATCTGGAGCAAGTAGCCGTCGTCGTCACGGTCTACCAACAGACCCAGCCGCCGAACTTCTGCCAAATCTTCCTTAATATGTCCAATCCGTGACTCAAGTTCATCGTAATAGCTATCTGGAACGGTAATAAAATCTACACCTTGCGCCCGCAAAGCTTCCACCGTTTTGAGAATGTTTCCGGTAGCCAGCGCGATATGCTGTACACCGGGGCCACCATAATAATCGAGATATTCTTCAATCTGGGATTTTTTGCGACCCTGCGCTGGTTCGTTAATCGGCATCTTGATAGTGCCCGTGCCGTTGGTCATAACCTTGCTCATTAGGGCCGAATATTCGGTGGAAATATCCTTGTCGTCGTAATGTACCAGTTGGTGGAAGCCCAGCACCTGCCGATAAAATTCGACCACCGTATTCATCTCGCCCCAACCAACGTTAGAAACGATGTGGTCTATCGCTGCCAGCCCACTCCCATTAGCGGGTTTTACATTTTCGGGATTATAACCGGGGAGCAATTTGTACCCTGGCAAGAAAGGTCCAACATAATCGGTGCGGGTAATAAAGCTATGGGTGGTATCGCCATAGGCCGCAATCGAAGCTTTGCGCACGCTGCCAGTTTCGTCCTGATAGGTGGTGGGGGTAAGTAAGGCGATTGCACCCCGTTCGGTAACGGTTTTGAAAGTTTGGTTAACATCTGTTACCCGAAAACAAATATCTTTTACGCCGTCGCCGTGTTTGCGGACATGCTCGGCTACTTCACCCACAGAGGTGAGAGGCGAGGTCAAAACAAAGGTAATATGGCCTTGCCGAACAACATAACTAACCCGGTCACGTACCCCCGTTTCCAGACCAGCCCGCGCCACTTGAGTAAAGCCAAAGGCACTCTGATAGAAATGAGCGGCTTGTTTGGCGTTACCCACATAAAATTCTACATAATCCACGCTCTGGATAGGCAAAAAATCTTCGGTTTTGGCTAAATCGGTAATTTTATTTTGAATGTTTGATGATTTGCTCATTATTCGGTAACTCCTTTGTTTCCTTTTGTAATCCCTTTCACATTTTGTTACTACTATCTAGTGGTAACAATTTCTACCTTATTTTTACCATTAGTTTACCTTCCTGTCAATCATGAATTTTCACCAAAAATGACTTGACAAATTAAATCCAGTAGGCTATCCTGATGAAGTGGATTAACAATGTCTACAAAGGACAAAGGAAAGATATGAACAGGTTAGGTTCTTTACCTGGACTTATTCAGGGCATTATTGGAAAATTGAAAGTCTAGTTATTATTAGCTAAAACCTGAGAACCTACCGTCATTCCGACAACTAACAATCGAGGATTACTAATTGTTGGAACGAAAATAGCAAAGGAGATGTGAACCAATGGCAGATGAAACAGAACGAAAGTTAGGCTTTGAAACCGTAGCCCTGCATGGGGGGCAGACCGCCGATTCCGCTACTAATGCGCGGGCAGTGCCGATTTATCAAACGACCTCATACCTTTTTAACGATACCGAACACGCCGCCGACCTCTTTGCCCTGAAAAAATTTGGTAATATCTACACTCGTATTATGAACCCGACTACCAATGTTTTGGAAGAACGGGTTTCTTTATTGGAAGGTGGAATTGGAGCTTTGGCGACCAGTAGTGGTCAGTCTGCCGAGTTCCTGGCACTGCTAAACATTGCCGGGGCGGGCGACCACCTGGTTTCCGCTACCAGCCTTTATGGTGGAACTTATAACCTCTTGCACCACACCCTGCCAAAAATTGGCATCAACGTCACCTTTGTTGACCCAACCAACCCTGAAAACTTCCGGGGCGCGATTCAGGCTAACACCAAAGCGATTTACGCCGAAACCGTTGGCAACCCCAAACTGGATACCCTGGACATCGAAGCGGTAGCCAACATTGCCCACGAAAACGGCATTCCCCTGATTGTTGATAACACCCTGCCCAGCCCTTATCTAATTAACCCACTGAAGTGGGGCGCGGATATTGTGGTGCATTCGGCTACCAAGTTTATTGGTGGTCATGGCACCAGTATCGGCGGTCTTATCGTGGATGGGGGCAAGTTTGACTGGAACAACAGTAAGTTCCCCGGCTTTACCGAGCCAGACGAAAGCTATCACGGTTTGAAGTTTGCCGATCTTGGCGCACCCGCTTATATCCTGAAAGCCCGCGTCCAACTCCTGCGCGACCTCGGCCCAGCCTTGAGCCCGTTTAACAGCTTCCTATTCCTGCAAGGTCTGGAAACCCTTCCCCTGCGGATGGAACGCCATAGCGCGAACGGCCTGAAAGTAGCTCAATTCCTGGAGCAACACCCTAAAGTTACCTGGGTAAATTATCCCGGTCTGGAAAGCCATCCTTCTTATAAGACAGCCGCCAAATATCACAATCATGGTTTTGGGGCAATCCTGGGCTTTGGTATCAAAGGTGGACTTGAAGCGGGTCGTTCTTTCATTGATAAGTTGAAATTGTTCAGCTTATTGGCGAACGTTGGTGATGCGAAATCGCTGGTTATCCATCCCGCCAGCACTACCCATCAACAGCTAACCGAGGCCGAGCAAAAGACCACCGGGGTAACGCCTGATTTCATCCGACTTTCGGTTGGTCTTGAAACGATTGACGATATTCTGGCTGACCTTGACCAGGCTCTAAACCGGGCTACTTACTAATCGGTTGTCGGTTGTCAGTTGTTGGTAAAGAATTCAGATTTGGTAAAGAATTTGATTTGTAGGGGCGATCCCAAGAACATCGACTCCAACAAATACATTTGTTCTGTTCTCTAAAAGTAAAATCAAGTTATGCTTTGAGTTCAAAACTACTCATTTACTACTTGGTTCAGAGCAAATTCTATCAAAGGGAATTGCTCTAAATCTGATTTGAAATGGCT
>JBBQZS010000028.1:0-90926 GCA_038207495.1 Chloroflexia bacterium | reverse complement strand
AGCGTCAACAGCCAATTGGAACGGATGGGAGTGGAACGGCTCTATGCTCGTACTAATCCGGGCTTTGAGTTAAAGGTTCTGGCTAGTCTGTTGGCTGTTTTATTTTCTAACATTGACTAGCAATCAAGGTAGTTATATGTTGTAGTTGATTTCGGCCTGCGGGCGTTGGGCTACGTTAAAGATAATGGAGATTTTAAGGTTGGAGATTTTGTTGAGGTTACAACCACAATGCATGAGCTTACAATGACAGATATATTTTACCTAACGACCCCTCCAGCTATGAAGTATTTATTCCGAACAGATAAAATTGTTATGAATGTTAGCCCAAAAATTCATACTGTAGATGCAAAAGGTAAAAAAATATCATTTGCCGATAAAACCAAAACAACTTATCAGGAAATTGCAAAAACCGATGGCTATAAAGATAGCCGTTGGGGTTGGGAAACTGACCAGGCAATAGGTTATACTATCTTTTGCACCTTGCTAGATGAAACTCCGAAATTACACCGACTTAGACTAAGAAAACCTCAAGTCTAAACGCTTAGTAAATGAAATAAATCAACAATTCCGAGGGTAATGCTGGTTTAATAGAAGGGTTGGTTCGGACGTTGGTTTTGAAAGTTATATCAGGGATGGAGTGGAACAGTTAAATTAAGAAGTACCGAGTAGCGAATTGACCTGACCTCGGATACGGTAAGATTGTGTCCCAACGAGGGAAAGAAACGAAACTCCTTTATTTTTACTTCTTTATTCTGCCTCCTTTACCAAATATGAGGGGATGAAATGTACTTCAAATTTTTCAATCAGGAATACCTCAAGGCTGGAACTAAAATCTACGATAGCGCCGGCAAGGAATGGGGCAAAATCAAAGGCGGAATTGCCACTCCCCTGACCAAAGAGATGGCAGCCTACGTGGTGGGGACGGGCGTACTGCCAGCCTCAGCCCTGAAGGTTGGCGACAAAGTAAGCCTTACCAGTAACATTGATATTATCTCGCTCGAAAAGTTTGGCAACGATAAATATATCGAAATTGATGAAGCCGTGCGCCACCTGACGATGGATGGCTACAAGGGGCCGCTTTATCTCAAACTGCCGACTACCCGCTTCCCCGACCCCCAACTCACTTTCCGCCTGACCGCCGAGGCCCTATTGATTGAAGAAACTAACACCCTCGTACCCGTCAACATCACCCCCAAAACTTTTGTGGTAACGGCGGACGGCAAAGGTCAAAAGTTGGAAGGGTTGTTGTTGCCACCTTCCGGGGCGGGGGCGGTTTATCTGGCCCTTCGTCCCTATGGTAATACTGAGGAAAGACCCTTCCTGAAAATTGTCCCGGCACACTGGGTAACACGAATTGCCAACCAGAACCTCTATCTGGCTGCCGGAAGCCACGAACTGGAACACTTGCCGGAAATGAAAAGACCCGCCGAGGCTGCGGTTATCAGGGCTTGAAGGAGCAAGGAGCAAGAATAAAAGGGGTAGATATTTTGGTCTATCCCTTTTGATTCTACCGATTTTAGATTTTAGATTTGCTCAGGGTTTGTTGCTGAGGCTGGGCGTAAGTAGGGGGAGGGGACTGGTAAAGGCCGCCGGAACGGATAGGTTAACCCGCAACATATCCAGATTATCCAGACTGGAAGTCATCAAGTTATTAATGTTTTCGCTGGAAAGAGCGCGGGCGGCGGTGGCAGAAACAACGGCGGTGGGGCTGATGGAGGTGGTAGAAGTAGGAAAAGAAGCATCGGGGGAATGTAAGGCAATCGTCAGGCTAAGGAAAAAGGTCAAAACCGCTACCGTACCAGCCGGGACGAAAAACCTGAAACGAAATCCACTTGAACGGGACGGGTGGTGCGCCATATTTTCCAGAACCGCCGTAATGTTCAGGCGGGGAGCGGGTAAATCCGTCTCGTTTAATTTTTTCAGTAGGCGGTCAATATCATCTTGATAATCAAAGCTGGTAGTTGGTTGATAATTTTTATCTAACATCTTAGATGTCCCTATCCTGTAAAATCTTCCTCAATTGATTCTTGGCTCGGTGATAATAAGTTTTAACGGTATTTTCCGGCATAACCAGTGCAGCCCCAATTTCACCAAAAGTCAGGTCGGTAGCCGAACGTAAGGCCACTACCTCCCGATAGCGCACCGGAAGCTGGGCAATCGCTTCCCGCACCAACACCTGGGTTTCGCGGCGGGTCATAACTTCTTCAGGTAGCGGTAAGTCATCCTCAAGTTGGTCGTGCCAACCCGCTATGGAGGCTTCCATTTCGGTGAAACGGGTGGCAGGGTGACGGCGACGGTGTTTAAGGGTATCCAGACAGACATTACGGGCAATTTTGAAAAGCCAGGGGCGCACCGCCAGATGTCCAGTTACTTTTGGCAAACCCACATAAGCTTTATACAAAACCTGTTGCAAAATATCGCTGGCTTCATCGTAATCGTTAAAGAAACGGAGGGCAACCTTAAACAGGGGCTCGTTGTAACGCGCCACCAGTTCCTCAAAAGCTGCCAGATCGCCGGAAGCTGCTGCCCGTGCCAATTCGTCATCGGTCAGCAATAATTTCATAGATTTTGCTTGCTCCGTTACTCCCACGTATCACCCTTTCAAGCTTTAAAACGATAGGAATCGTTTATAAGTTTCAAGTCGGCATTCACCAAAACTTCTTCCTTAATTTTTTGCTATAATAATCTATATTATACTTAATGTGTCTATGCTACGAATCAATAGCTCGCTTTAACCAACCCATGACTGAAAAAACTCAAAGCTTTAAAATTCTGATAATTGATGATGAGCCCATCGTGCGCGAAGTATTAGCGGCCATGCTGGAAGTGCTTGGTCATAGTAGCTTGTTAGCCGAGGATGGCCTGGTCGGACTGGAAATGTTTCGGCGGGAACTGCCTAAGGTGGTTTTCACCGATTTGATTTTGCCAAATATGAGCGGCCAGGACATCATTAGCAAACTTCGTGAGCTTGACCCGCAAACATTTATCGTGGCAATTAGTGGCTATAGCCTGGAAGTGGTAGGCAGCGATGCCAACCTTCAGAAACCTTTTACCCAGGAACAGCTTCAGGCTGTAATGGAATCAGCCTCCCAGCGATTTCCTCAGCCTTAATACAACGCATAAATTGGGCCACAAAGTAATACCAAATTCCCTCTGGTGCGTTTATAATCATAAAGGCTTTCTTTGTGTATGAGGCGGGTAATCCCCAGCCAATTTTGTTGTTGCTCCTGACACTCACAACCAATAAGCGAGGAAATGTATAATATGTCAATGCTGAAGCGAAGGTTGTCTTTGTTCTGTCTAAGTTTGCTTGCTCTAAATCTCCTGACTGGTCTTTTTTCTTTCTCTGAAACCAATCTAACAAGTGCCCAGGCCGCCGAGGGCCTCGGCTCACCCGCCCGTGATTTTGTTATCGGGCAAGGTGCGGACTCACCCTTCGGCCTGAACGTTCAATCCGCCGCCCGCTGGGGTCAGCTCGGCGCGTTTGGTACGCCCCTGGGTAAAGCCCGCGAGACCGGGGCGGGCTGGAATCGGGAAGAATTGCGCTGGGATATTTTAGAACCATGCAAAGGGCCATTTAACTTTACCTATTTTGACGAGGCCATTAACACCTCGGTCAGTCAGGGCTTGAATGTTATTGGCATGCTCAATTACAACCTGACCTGTAATGGCAGCAGTTCCGGCACAACCCGCACGCTACCCGACCTGAACCAATGGCAAAATTATGTTAGCACAGTAGTTGGTCGCTACAAAGACAAAGTGAAATATTGGGAAATCTGGAACGAACCCAGCGACCCCAACTATCTGACCATCCCCGATTTCGGACAACGCGCGGCGGGCTATGCCCAACTACTTAGCCGCTCCTACGATACTATCAAAAAGATTGACTCCTCAGCCAAAATTATCACAGGCGGAATTAGCCCTTTCGATGTACCTTTCCTGGAGGAAGTAATGCGCCAGGGTGGTTCGGGAAAATATGATATTCTGGGGATACACCCCTACGTTAACTTTCCCACCAGCCCCGAACGCAAATATTGGGCCGATACCGACCTGGTTTATTTCCTCAACTTTGCCGCCCGCCAGGGTAACAAGCCAGTTTGGGCTACCGAATATGGTTGGAGCAATGTAGGGCCATATGCCGTAGATGAAAATCGGCAGGCCAATTACCTCGCTCGTAGCACCATTTCAGGCTTGGCGGCGGGTCTGCAAAAAATGTTGATTTACGAGTTCCACGACAACACTAACGATGCTGGTAGCCGTTATGGGATTGTCCGCACCGACTGGAAAACCCCCAAGCCGGCTTTTAACGTCTACAAAAATCTGATTACCCGACTTAGCGGAGCCACTTTCCGTCAGCGTTTTGAGCTTTTCGATGCAAATCGCACCCAGATTGAAGGTTTTGAAAATGGCAATCCCTTTGGTAGCGGTTTTGCTAATCCCCCCAGCACGCTTAATGCCGGCCAGAGTGATGAGCAAGCCCATAGCGGCGGGGCTTCGCTTAAACTTCAATATGATTTCCGGGGCAACTCGGCCAACTATATTGAGGTTGGGCGGGATTTCCCCTTATCAGGACAGCCCACCAAACTTGGAGTATGGGTTTATGGTGATGGACAGGGGGCGAAGGTGCGTTTCCTGATTAAAGACTCCGGCGGCAGAACCCTGACTTACGAGGTGGGGAACGTTGGGACGGCGGGTTGGCAAAGGCGCGAAGCCTGGCTACAGGGCGAAAGGTCGGACGGCAGTTCCGGCCCGATTAGCTACCCCATCCGTTTTACAGGTATCCAGATTTATAGCGCACCCGATGGCGCAAAATGGGGCGGTGCAATTTATCTGGATGATGTTTACGCTGCCAATGGCGCGAATGCCCAGGCCTATCGCTTCGAGCGAAACGGGGTGACGATTGACGCACTTTGGTCTGATGATAGTTCCGGCGGGGTTTCGCTGCCCACCGATAGCGGCACGGCTTCGGTTTACGACAAGAACGGCGGGGTTAGTCGGGTTAATGCCAGTAACGGCAATCTAAACCTGAATATCGGCGAGGATATGATTTTTGTAGAGCATCAGGGTAAAGCCTTGGGTGGCACATCCGGCGGGGGTGGTGGCGGTGGTGGTGGTGGGCAGTGCAATTCGCCCATCAGCAACGTCAGCCAATCCAATTCCTTCCCGAATGATTTCTACCGCAACTTCTGGCTACGCTACGATTTCTATGCAGTCGGGGCGCGAAGCTATGTCTGGGGCGAAAAACCCTTTGCCACCGGGAATGAGCCTTATTATCAGGCTTTGGACGGTAACGCCCAGAATAGCCGAGTGCGGCAGGTGGTTTATTTCGACAAAAGCCGTATGGAAATCACCCGCGTCAGTAACAACCCCAACGCGGCAGGCTATGTCACGAACGGCCTTCTGACGGTAGAGTTGGTGACGGGCAAGGTTCAGACCGGCGATGACCAGGGCGACCCGCTCCAGTTCCAGCAATGCTCCCCGGCGCAAGTCCCGGTGGCGGGCGACCCTGACGACACTTCCGGTCCGAAATATGCCAGCCTTGCCGCTCGCCGCAACGATGCTGCCAAAGGCATAGGGGCGGGTGTTACCGAAACGATTGACAGCGGGGGCAACCTGGGCAGCAACCCGGCCCTGGGGGGGTTCGGCGTGACGGGTGGCTACTTTGAACCTTTAACCAAACATACCATTGCCAGGCCCTTCTGGGACTTCCTGAACGACCCTAACCAGAAGATTTTTGTCAATGGTGGGCCAGTTATCGGCAAGCTGTTTGACCCTTACTACGTGGCTCCCGGCTTACCGATTACCGAGGCTTATTGGGCCAAAGTTAAGGTAGCCGGAGAGGTTAAGGATGTCCTGATTCAGGCCTTCGAGCGGCGGGTACTGACCTACACTCCCTCGAATCCGGCAGCCTTTAAGGTGGAGTGGGGCAACATAGGTCGCCACTACTTTGCCTGGCGGTATAACGCCAACTTTCCGTAATAGGACTGAGGTTAAAGGACTGAGGACTGAGTATTAAGTTTACTCGGCCCTCAGTCCTTCGCTCTACAAGGCTGGAATAGAAAGTAGACTAATCAAACCTGCCCACCAACCCCCATCCCGCAACATTACAGCCCCAAATTACTCATCTGTAATAGAAATATTTAAATGTCTGGTATATGATTAAGATATAAAACCATACAATCTGTTTTACTCTTTTTAGGTAACTGTTTGCTCCCAAAAATCACCATAGTCATAGAACAGGGTTAGTTTGGCAAGCAGCTAAATTTGAAGTGAGCCTAAAAATTTATCAATCTCAAAAGATTGTGTCCCAGAATACAAGTAGAAGTTGGGGTTAATTAAATATGCAATACGCTGAAGCAATTCACACGCTGTCAACCTGTAAACCTTTGGCTGCGAAACTTGCCAAATATGGCTTGAGCTATACCCTCTCCGAAGGTGATATGGAGTCCCTGGAGAAATATGGACAGGTTTATAAATCGGATTTGTTTAACGAAAACACCCTCTGGCCAGCCGCCGGGTTGACCCAAACCGATATGCTGCTGATTCGGGCAGCCTACTGGCATATGACAGATCGGGATTACTCCCCTATTACCCGCTTGATTATGATATTGGTTAGCAGCAAAGCCCTGGCAAATCGCCTGACTGCCGACCCGGATTATATCCTTAAAGCCAGCGACCAATTAACCCTCGAAAACTTTCGCCAGATTTTTGAAAACGAGTGGGCCAGAGATGAGCAACTACTCCACGCTGCCGGACTAGACTACCGCGAGTTGGAGGAACTCAAGAAATTACTTTATGCAACCCACGCCGCCGCATAATAGTCTCAGGCGTTAGGCTTGAGCCATGCGAGCTTAAATTAATCACCGTAGAGGCACGTAGGGGGTTTTAGGGATTTTAAATGGTAATTGTGGCTTTAGCTGCTACTTATTTTGTTGTATCCACTATTTAGCTGGCGAAGGGTATGGTTTATAACCTTTAATTTTTGACCAGGGCAGACCTCCGTGTCTGCCACTACGAATATCTCTTTTTTCATCCTTCCTCATTCCTAAATCCAGTCCAACCCTGTTAATATTTTCTTATAACTGACGGCTGATAGCTGATGGCTGATGGCTTTCCAACCCCTACCCCCTAACCCCCTTTTTTGCCTTTTTTGAGGCAAATCGTCTAAAAGCTTGGCGAATTACTTGCGCAATATGCTATAATCAGAATTAGCTAAGACTATACGTGAAAAAAGGGAGAACCATAAACATGGCTAATGCTAGGGGCGGCAGAATACAGTATCGCTGCTCGTTTTGCGGCAAGGGGCAAGAGGATGTTAGACGATTAATCGCCGGACCAGGCGCGGTTTATATCTGTGACGAATGTGTTGACCTCTGCCGTGAAATTATTGACGAAGAAATGAGTGGGCCAAAAGTAGACCCGCATCTTGGACGAGTACCCCCACCCAAGCGTATTGTAGAAATGCTCAACCAGTATGTAATCGGTCAAGACCGCGCCAAGAAAGTGCTGGCGGTAGCGGTTTATAACCACTACAAACGTATCAATATGGGCATGAATAGTGATGAGGTTGAGCTGCAAAAGAGCAACATCCTGATGATTGGCCCTACCGGAACTGGCAAGACCATGCTGGCCCAAACCCTGGCGAAAATCCTGGATGTGCCGTTCTCGATAGCCGATGCTACCGCTCTTACCGAGGCTGGTTATGTCGGGGAAGATGTCGAGAATATTTTGCTCCGGCTTATTCAGGCGGCTGATCACGATATCGCCCGCGCCGAGAAGGGTATCATCTATATTGATGAGATTGATAAAATTTCGCGCAAGAGCGATAACCCCTCCATCACCCGTGACGTTTCGGGCGAAGGCGTACAGCAAGCCCTCCTCAAAATCATCGAAGGGACGATGGCAAATGTGCCACCCCAGGGCGGGCGCAAACACCCACATCAGGATTTTGTCCAGATTGATACCACCAATATCCTCTTTATCTGTGGCGGTGCCTTTGAAGGGCTTGAAGAAGTTATTGCCCAACGGATGGGTTCGCGCGGTATTGGATTTCGGCGAGAAAAGCTGGAAGAACAAAAGAACAGCGATAATAAGGAAAAGGAAAGCTTACTTTCGCACGTACAGCCGGACGATTTGCTCAAATATGGCTTGATTCCTGAGTTCATTGGACGTTTACCAGTTGAAGTAACCCTCGAAGCTCTCGACAAAAAGGCTTTGATGCGCATCCTGACCGAGCCCAAAAATGCTATTGTCAAGCAGTATCAGAAGTTGCTGGCTGCTGACAAAGTGGAATTGGTCTTTACCGAGGACGGGCTTGAGGCTGCTGCCGACAAAGCTCTGGCGCAAAAGACCGGAGCGCGTGGCCTGCGTAGCACAATAGAGGCTTCCCTGACCGATATTATGTACGAGATTCCTTCAATGGAAAACGTTCGCAAGTGTATTGTGAATGCCGATGTCATTGAGGGACGGGCTCGACCAATTCTGCAAGGGCAAAACCGGGGCGAAATGAACTTTGAACAACTTGAAGAAAGTGCTTGACCATTCTTATTATTTTTAACCTGATCAAACAAGCCCACGCTACGGCGAGGGCTTTCTTTTTTGAATCTGATGAGGGAAAGGTATTTTTGTAAGCTATACCGTAAGGTTGAGGGTATATAATCTGAAACTGTCACACCTGTACGGAAGCAGGTTTTAAGCCTTAATTTTTCACATCCAAACTAATCTCGGTTGGTGTTTTTAGGATAAATCATATGAAGCCATTAGGTCTGAACTTAAATTTACTCCTTGAAAAGTTGCGCTACTACTATCATGATGTGAACCAACCTTTGACCAGTATCCTTTTGCTGGCGGAAATTGGTAGCACCCAGGACGGATTAAACCGACATGAAACTCAGGAACTTTACGAAGCAGGTCTGCAATGTCGGGAAGTGTTGGCTGAACTCCACAGATTCCTTGATAACTGGCAGATTGAGGCTGAGTTAGTTGAGTCTAATGGTCCTCTGATTGAGGCTGGGTCTTATCAGCGCGAATTGAACGGCTAAAACCCTGTAATAACCCTTCTGGAAATCCCCCCAAGAAATTGATAAGCCTCTTTTTTTAATTATAGAAATTTAGCTATTTCATATAGTCCTTTGAGTCTTTTGAATTCAGATATTTCTGGAAATTAATTAAATTAAGCATCATGGCGTAAGGCAATCCTGATAAAGTATGTTAAGATTTTACTTACAGGATTGCTAGCGGCGAACTTTTACCTAAGTCGGTCCAATCTTGCTAAATTATTTAAACCCGCTTACTGACTTTGGAGGATAGAGTTGGCTACCACCGCCCGCCCCGTAGAAAAAACCGAAACGACTCCTGCCGTTTCTGGCCTGACCCTTGCTGATATACTTTTACTGTTATGTGTAACAATCTGGGCTTTTAACATTCCTTTGATAAAATTAACGCTCGGCTATATCAACCCTTTGGCCTTATCCGTAATCCGCTTTGGCGCGACTGGAATTATCACTTTTGGGATTGTTTGGTTCAAGGAACGTTCGCTGGGGATTCAGTGGCGGCATCTGCTTCCAATTATTCTGTGCGCTCTGGCGGGCATCACCCTGAATCAAGTCTTTTTTGTCTATGCATTGAAAAACACGACCTCCTCCGAAGTATCTTTATTGATGGCGGCTACTCCCAGCTTTGCGGTTTTAGCCGCTTATCTGGCGAAGCAGGAAAAAGCTTCGAGCGGCTACTGGAAAAGCCTGCCGATTTCGCTGGCGGGTATTAGTTTAATCGTGCTGACCGCTCCTAACGCCCAACTTGGCGGGGGCTGGTTGGGTGACGTTCTGGCTCTGTGTACCGCCGCTTCCTGGGCAACCTATACCGTGCTTATCCGACCCCTGATGCGCTATTACTCGATTGCCAAGCTGAGTGCCTATATCACCCTGATTGGCACTATAATGTTACTACCCTTTGGTGGCCCGCAGTTTGATTTTGGGGCAATGGCGAATATTCCCCCCGGTATCTGGCTGGCTATTAGCTACTCAACGGTGGTGGCAGTGGTGCTAACCAATTTTTTATGGTATTTTGGGGTGAAGAAGCTGGGTGGGCCACGCACTGCCGTTTATGCCTATATTCAACCCTTCCTGGGGGTAGTGGCTGCGACCTTAATCCTGGGCGAAACAATTATCGGCTGGCAGATAGCCGGGGGTGGTCTGGTTATTTTGGGTCTGATAATTTATCGCCGCCGACCCCGCAGTGAAACCGTAGCGAAAGCGGATTAACGGTTGTCGGTAAGAAAGTAACGAGTAAAAAGTGCCGAGTTGCATGTATGTTCCCCCTTCCCTTCATAGGGAAGGGGGCTAGGGGATTAGGTTTAACTAATGAAACTGGAACGCTATGAAATGGCGGGGCTAAAATGTGCCGCTCTATCGCCGGAGGCTGAGGGTGAATATCCATTGGTGGTTATGCTGCATGGCTTTGGCGACCAGGGCGAGAGTTACCTCGACATTGGAACTTTTATCAGCCGGGATAAATATCGCTATGTTTTCCCCACCGCCCCTATGTCAGTGATGGGCGTGGGCTTCGGCTGGTTTCCGATTGACGCCAATTTCCGCGATTTTGCTAAACGAGCCGCTACAGTCAGGCCACAGTTTAACAACCTGCTGGACGGCCTCCTGGAACGCTATAGCACCCCGGCAAATCGCACGGTAGTGGGCGGCTTTTCGCAAGGTGGAATGTTAACCCTGGATGGTGGGCTGCGCTACCACGATAAGGACGGTAATCACCTGGCAGGATTACTCGCCCTTAGCACCTTGCTTCCGGCGGACGACCCGACAACCGAGGCCGAACTTAATGCCGCCCTGAAAGCCGCCGCCGAAACCAAACTGCCGATTTTTATGGCTCATGGCGCGAACGACCCCGTAATTCCCCCTAGAAACGGGCGTAACAGTCGCGATATGCTGCAAAAGGCCGGAGCAAACCTGGAATTTTTCGACTTTTCCGGCTTCCACGAAATCACTCTGGAAGAGTTGGAACGTATCAAAGCGTTCCTATCGCGAGTCCTGTAGCCCTAACTACTGCTTTTAACTCCCAAATCCTCATAATTAAAAATAACCTTGCTACGACTTTGAGGTGCTTGTTTTTGGTGGTTTCCTTTCTTGAAACATGCTTCATAGTCGCCGCAGCAGCACTCTTATACCAAATAAGCAGTCTGAGGCATTAAACCAAATATAAATAATATAAAACCGGGGGAATTCAGCCCGGAGAGAGGACGCGCTATGCGACTGAATCTCATACAACCCCTCAGTGAATCACTGGTTTGGCGGATGCAACCCAAGAGCCTCACTACCTACCCGGTGAGTTTAACTTTGCTTGGTTCTCTGACTCCGCCTAACTGGGATATAGAAATTATTGATGAGCGGATGGGCGAAGAAATTAATTATGATGAAAAAGTTGACCTGGTGGGTATTACCATCCGGACTCTGACTGCACCGCGTGGCTACCAGATTGCTGCCGAATATCGCAAGCGGGGGGTCAAGGTAGTTTTGGGTGGCCCCCATGTTTCGGTGCTGCCCAGCGAAGCTTCTACCAAAGCCGATGCAATTGTTATCGGCGAGGCTGAACCTATATGGGCTCAACTTATCAAGGATTTTGAGGCGGGCGAACTCAAACGCTATTACAAAGCCAGCCAGATGCCCCCGCTCGGCAATCACCCGGTGCCCCGCTACGACTTAATCAAGGCCCATAACTATTCACCGATGATTCAGATTGAGTCCTCGCGCGGCTGCCCCCATACCTGTAGTTATTGCAGCGTGCCGGATTTGTACGGCAAGAGTTACCGCGAACGCCCGGTGGAGCAGATTATCGAAGAAATTCTGGCCTTCAAGGAAATGGTTTTCAACGATGCTGCCCAGCGTCCCGGCCCTCCTGGCGAGCGCAAGTTACATATTGCCTTTGTGGACGATAATATCTGGCCGCGCCGCAAACACACCCGCGATATGCTGGAAGCCCTGATTCCCCTCAAGGTCGAATGGAGTGCCCAGGCTTCGATTGTGGCCTTGCGCGACCCTGAATTTTTGGCATTGGCAAAAGAGAGCGGTTGTCAGCTTATCGGTATTGGACTGGAGAGTATTAACCAGGAAAGTCTAATAGAGGTCAACAAAAAGATTAATCAGGTTGACCAGTTCGCTGAGACTTTGCAGATGATGCATGACCACAGTATCGGGATTCAGGGCTATTTTATGAGCGGTTTTGACCATGATAAGGCCGATGGTTTTGAAAAAACTGCCCAGTTTATTATTGATAATCATATCGAAATGCCGGTGTTCTTTATCTGCACGCCTTACCCCGGCACGAGCTATTACAACCAGTTTAACAGTCAGGGTCGTATCTTCAACCGCAATTGGGCCCGTTACGACGCTCATAATCTGGTGGTGGATATGAAGGGCATGACCAATCAGGAGTTGAAAGAAGGCTTCCTCTATCTGCACGAACGGGTCTATAGTCAAGATGCCATTTCGCAGCGTCTTTCGCACCTGCCCCCTGGCCCGCCCAGCTTCTTCCACTTTGCCAATATGCACCTGAACGAATTTGGTAAAGCCCTGCGCCCCCATTGGGAGCAATTGGAGGAAACCGACCGAATGGCGGGCTCGATTGTCACCGAGAAGAAATTTAATCTTACGGTAGGCAAATCCCTGCCCCAGATTTCGGTGAATTAACCTAATCTTCACCCCCTGCCCCCGCCACTACAAAGTGCGGGGGTATTTTATTACGTTAGCCCCATCACCAATAGTGATTAGCCGCACCTTTAATAAGTGAGACAGCCCATATTAATAAAAGAATTTTAAGACTATGATGATAGTGTAAGGACGAAGCCAATGGCAACGAACTTACAAACCACACACTTTCTCCATGACCTTAATTTCTTCTCTCAAACTCCTCCCAAAGTGCGCCGTAGAGCAGACGGCGCACTTGTATTTTATAGCGTTTTATGGTTGACTACTCGGAGCAAGCTAAAATCGGAAAACTAACCCTTAAAAGCTGACGGCTGACGGCTGAAAGCTTCTATCAACCAATAACTAATAACCAACATGCCATTACAATATTTTGCCGACCAGCAACTCTTTTTGTTGACTACCCAGAACACCGCCTACGCCTTTGCCCTTAACAAAGAGCAGGAATTAGTGCATATCTATTGGGGCGAAAAGCTACCCTATCCCAGCGATTACCCAATTCAGCAGCTACGTGTCCCTTCCAGCTTTACCTCAGGCACTCACAAGTTGCTGGCAGAATATCCTGAAGGAAGCGGCATTCAAAACATCGAGCCCTGCTTGCGGGCAACTTTTGCCGATGGTACGCGGGATGTACGCCTGAAATATAATTCTTACCAGATTGAAGGCGAAGAACTGGCAGTCCACCTGAAAGAGCAGTTTTATGGGCTGGAAGTGGTGCTACGCTATCGGGTTTTTGCCGATTGTGACATGCTGGCCCGCCGGGTGGAGTTAGTCAACACCGGGGATAGCCCTATCACCCTGGAGGAAGTTTTGAGTGGGGGGGTACCCCTGCCGCTAGATCAGGATAATTATCGGCTGACTCACCTTAGCGGGGTCTGGATTGCCGAAACCCAGCCGGAACAGACCTTAATCACACCCGGCACCAAGGTTCTGGAAGGCCGCTTGAATTATAGTGGGCACGCTGCCAATTCCTTTTTTGCTCTGGACGCGCTGGATGCGGATGGGCAGGGCGCGACCGAAACTCACGGGGAAGTCTGGTTTGGGGTGTTGCAATGGAGCGGCAACTGGAAAACCATAATTGAGCAAAGCCGCCAGCCCTATAAGATAACAAGGGTCTCTTCCGGCCTGAACGATTACGACTTTAGCTGGAGTCTGGAGCCCCAGGGCCACTTTGAAAGCCCCTGGTTAGCGTTAGGCTTTAGCACTGCCGGCTTTGGGCAGATGAGCCGCAACTTGCACCGCTACGAAATAAACCACGTTTTGCCCAAAGCCTTTGCCGCCGACTTGCGCCCGGTACTTTATAACAGTTGGGAAGCGGTACTGTTTGATGTGACCGAAGCGGCTCAAATGAAGCTGGCCGAGAAAGCTGCCCAAATTGGGGCGGAATATTTTGTAATAGATGATGGTTGGTTCGGGCAACGGCACAATGACCACGCCGGGCTGGGCGACTGGTATATCAATACCGATAAATTCCCCAATGGCCTTACACCCCTGATTGATAAGGTACACTCGCTCGGTATGGTGTTTGGCATCTGGGTAGAGCCGGAAATGGTGAACCCTGACAGCGATTTGTACCGCGCCCACCCCGATTGGGCTTATCATTTTCCTAACCGGGAGCCGATTACGGGCCGCAACCAGCTAATCCTCAACCTCTGCCGCGAGGATGTACAGGAATGGCTGTTTGAGTGGCTGAATAAATTACTAACCGAAAACGATATTGGCTATGTCAAATGGGATTATAACCGGGGGATGAGCGAACCGGGTTGGCCTGAAGCACCGCTAAAGCAGCAGCGCGAAATCTGGGTACGGCATGTCCAGGCTTTATATAATTTGCTGGATAAATTGCGGGCCAACCATCCGGGGGTATTGTTTGAAGCCTGTTCCAGCGGTGGCGGGAGGGCCGACCTGGGCGCACTCAGTCATTTCGACCACGTTTGGACTAGCGATAATACTGACCCGCTAGATCGTCTGCCTATCCAACTTGGTTACTCGCTGGTTTATAGCCCCAAAACGATGTATTGCTGGGTGACCGATACCGATTTTAATAGTCAGTACAAATATGATTTGCGCTATCGTTTCCATTCCTCGTTTATGGGTAGCCTGGGCATCGGTAGCAACCTGAATCATTTTAGCCCGGAGGAATTGGAGGAGTCGGCTAAACTAATCGCCGAATACAAAACCATCCGCCCCTTGATACAACATGGTTTATTTTATCGGCTGACTCCCTTGAGCGAAACCACTTCGTTGGCAGCTGAGTATCTGGCGGAGGATAAAAGTGCGGCGGTAGTGCTGGCCTTCAACCATCGCCCGCATCTATGGCAGACTCCCCGCCGCTTGCACCTACAGGGGCTTGAGCCTGATAGCATTTATAACCTGAGTGGCGATTTGGCGGTGGGTGAGCCCACCAGCCTGAGCGGTCAAGCCCTGATGAAGCGGGGTATAGCGCCCAAGCATAACCGCCATTTCGGAAGTGCCTTAATCCGCCTGAGCAAAAATGGCTAAAGGACACGCCAGCGTCGCTCTGTTGGGGGCAGCAGCTTTTATGGTCACGGCGGATGTCCGAGTGGTGAATCCGTTGCTACATATCATTGCCAACGACTTCAAGACCGACGTGGGCACCACCGGGCTAATCGTAACGGCCTATACTATTCCTTACGGCCTTTTTCAGTTAGTTTACGGGCCGCTAGGCGACCGTATCGGCAAATTGCGCGTGATGACCGCGACCCTGGCTCTTTTTGCGGTTGGTACGGCTCTGTGTGCCATTTCCCCCAGCCTCTTAATCCTCTCGATATTACGCTTCCTGACGGGGGTAGCGGCTGCCGCTACTATCCCCATGTCCCTGGCCTATATCGGTGACACCTTTCCCTACGAGGAGCGGCAGGTGGCTATCGGTGGCTTTCTGACAGCCGTCGCCCTGGGTAATATTTTAAGTACCAGCCTTGGGGGGATTGTCGGCGATTTTCTAAGCTGGCACTATATTTTCCTGATATACGGGCTGGCTACGGGCTTTATCGTCTGGCGGTTGTGGCTGACCTCGCGGGACGCACCTATTCCCGAACAAAAGCCCAAAGTCGAGAATCTTTCGGCTTACTTAAAACCCTATTTCCAGCTACTCAAAAACCCCGCTCCACGTCTGGTTATCGTGGGGGTGTTTATCGAGGGTTTCTTTTTCTTTGGTGGCTTTTCCTTTCTGGGAGCTTTTTTGCGAGACCGTTATAACCTGGCCTATGTCCTGATAGGTTTCATGTTGAGTGGTTTTGGCCTGGGCAGCCTTATTTACAGCCGTTCGGTGCGCTGGCTGGTTAAAAAGTTTGGGGAAAATGGTTTGATTCTAATGGGCGGTTCCCTGACTTTTATCTGTTACCTGCTAATTTCGTTGGTAGAATCCTGGCCGCTTTTTATCCCCCTGAATATCCTGCTGGGTCTTGGCTATTATATGATTCACAGTACATTGCAAACCAAAGCCACCGAACTGGCTCCCGGCGCACGCGGCACGGCGGTCTCGCTGTTCGCCTTCAGCCTTTTTTTGGGGCAGGGTATCGGAATTGCGGTATTGGGGCCTGTCATAGATGGGCCGGGTTACGTGCTGGTTTTTGTTATTGCCGGGGTCGGAATGCTGGTGCTAGCGGGTTGGCTGGTATACAAAACTGTTGGTTATGTGCGGGTCGGGCTTATAAAGTAAAGCTGAAAATCCCCCCACTTTGGTAGTTCGCACCACCTGAAAATCTCCCAGGTATGGGTATCATGGTTAAATAAAATAAAGAAGTCAGGAGTCAGAATAAAGGAGTTCGTTCCCTTTTCCCTGACTCAGTGCTAAGTTTAGGTCAACCAACAACCGCCAAAGGAGATAAATGTGAGCTGTATGAGTCCAAATAATAAGGGTGTCCGAAAATTAAGTAATGGCGATAGGGTCGGTACAAAGCTTGTGAAAGACCGGGCGGTATTGGTGGCCGAAGTTATGCGCACCACCGAAATCGGCGAATATCACGGCTTTAGTTTGCAAATGAACCTGGACGAAGCCCGCTATTTGCAAGAAAGCCTCGCCCAAACTATTGCTTTGTTAGAAGCCCAGAGCGAGGAATAAAAGTCTTGTTCCCTTTCCATCTATCCCTCTTATATCCGTGGGGATGTTTCGCCTTTTTTCAATCCCGTAATCCCTGAAATGTATCTTTTTTTACTTGCTAAAGAGGTACGGTTGGTTTACAATGAAATTGTACTACCTAGCGTTAAGCTCATTTTAATTTTCCCAAAAATCAAAAATTTAAGTAGGAAATTTAGGCCATAGCGCAAGGTTTCTCTTGCCCATAAAAAGAGTCCTACCCAGCTTAAATTAAAAACTTCGGCTTTGTGTAACTTCTCTTCATAACTTTTAAGAATGTAGTTAGCACTTGTAATAATTTTCTTATTCTCACCAGTTAGAGGAATGCAGGCCCAAGTAATTCCTACCCATAATCTCAGGAGTAATATTTTATGCTAATCAAAAGATTACAGACCTCACTTCAACATCTGTTGAAGGGGAGGCTGTTTGCACTCAAGTTTAATCTATTAATTATAACCCTTATAATAGTAGCACTTGGGCCAGTACAGAGCGCGGGAGCCGGAATATCGGCAACTTTACAAAAGGCTGAGGGAGAAACGGTTGGGGTTCCCTGGACTGGCGAAAAGGGTATAACCGAAACTTCTTCCCAGATTATGGCACGAGAACGCGCCACCGCTTCTAACCCATCCAAGCTTCACCCTCAAAAGCCTCGGCTTCGGGCTAATCGGGAAAATTTGAAGCAAAATCCGGCTTCTCCGGCAGTGGCTCAATTCCCGAACAACCCTACTTCCGACAAAACCATTAGCCCCAATTCTCCCCAAACGCCCGGTACCGAATTCACGGGTGCTACCTTAGCCGACACCGGGGCATTTCCTCCCGATACAATGGGAACAGTTGGGCCTAGCCAGTTTATTGTGGCGGTAAATGGACGAATTCGCAGTTTCAATAAGAGTACCGGGGTAGCCGATGGAGTTCTAAACGCCGATATGGATACCTTTTTCAATTCGGTAATGACCCCTCCAGCGAATAATAATTTTACCAGTGATCCAAAAATCCGCTATGACCGCCTTACCAACCGCTGGTATGTAATTATAATTGATGTTCCAGGTCTTACCGCCTCTTTGCCAAACCGGGTGTTGCTGGCTGTTAGTGATGCTGCCAGTAACGGTATCATCACCAACTCTACGGTATGGACTTTCTACTTCTACCAGTTTGATACAGTTAGCCCTGCCGGGGATACTGGCAATTTCTTCGATTACCCGACCCTGGGAGTAGATGCCAATGCCCTCTACATCGGTGGCAATGTCTTCAGTAGTGCTGGACCTTTCAGTAATACAACCGCTTTTGTAGTACGAAAAAGCTCGATCCTCAGCGGCGGCCCGATTGTAGTAACCGCATTCAGGAATTTACTCGATGGTTCATTTGTCGGGCCTTATACCCCACAGGGGGTGGATAATTTCGATTCAGCGGCTACCCAGGGTTATTTTATTGGGGTTGATGGAGCGTCGTTTGGAAAATTACAAATTCGGCGTATCACCAACCCCGGCGGCACCCCATCTATATCAGCTAATCTGTCACTCATTGTTCCTAGTACGGCTTTCCCAAGTACGGTACCTCACCAGGGGAATACTGGTGGCAACAATGGGACGCTGGATGCATTGGATGATCGTTTATTTATGGCGGTTGCCCGCAACGGCAGTTTGTGGACGGCTCATAATATTAGTGTTACCAGCGCAGGAGTAGGTAGTGGTAGCGGAACTCGCAACGGTTCACGCTGGTATCAAATCCAAAATTTAACAAGCACACCAACCCTTACTCAGTCTGGTACGATCTTCGATAATGCCGCCAACAACCCCTTATTCTACTGGATACCTTCGATTATGGTTTCCGGGCAAGGGCATGTGGCAATGGGTTTCAGTGCCGCCGGTAATAATTCGTTTGCCAGTGCCGCAACAGTAGGTCGCCTAGCGGGGGATACGTTGGGTTCTATGCAGGGTGTGCCAGTGATATATGAAGCCGGGGCGGCAGCCTACAATCCACCCAGCGACCCAGGTAGCGCAAGCGGTAGGCGGTGGGGTGATTATTCGTACACCAGCCTTGACCCGGAAGACGATATGACCATGTGGACAATCCAGGAATTTACTTCCTCGGTTAATAGCTATGGGGTGCGGGCGGTCAAACTTATTGCTCCTACTCCGGCTACCCCCACCAGTGCCACAAGTGTGGCTATCAATCAACCTTCAGTGAATATAACGGTTACTGGTACGAGTGCTTCGGGTTCGGGTTTTTATGATCCAGGACCAGGTTTTGCTAAACGTATTGCTGCCTCGGTAAGCGGTGGGGTGGTAGTAAATAGTGTTACCTACGTTAGTCCTACCCAAGTAACCCTAAACGTTACGACAGTTGGCGTTCCGGCGGGGGCAAAGAATATTACTATAACTAATCCCGATGGTCAGACCGCTACTGGTACAGGAATTCTTACTCTTACTGCTGGTGGCTGCACGGTCAACGTAACCTCCAGCGCAGATGATGGTACTGGGGGTACTTTTCGGTCAGCAGTGGTAACGGCAAGTGCGCTCAATGCGCCCTGTAAAGTCGTGGATATGACTTCGCTCGCTGCTAATACGACTATTAGCCTTAATCAAACTCAGGGCGGGGGAGTAACAGTTGGGACAGGCGTAACCTTACTTGGGCCACTCTGTGGGGTAAACGGGCCAGTGCTTACGATTTCAGGAGCAGGTATACCACCCGTGCTAGGCAACGGGTTGACCTTGAGCGGAGGAAATGTACTTTATGGTTTGTGGATACGACAGTTTGGTGGCATTCAAATCATAACTGCTGGCCCTGGCAACACGGTAAAGTGTATCAAAGCTACCAAAGCCTGAGATGACAGAAACTATAGGCTTGTTAAGCCCTGGCTTAGGGCATTGCAGGGATTATAGGTTTAGTTCAGGATATTTACCAGAAAGGGTGCTGCGCCCCTACATAAATTCTGGTTCATTGTAGGGGCGGCAAGCTTATCTTTCCGGTACACATGGTGATGCTCCGCCCTTTTTTAAACGCATAATCCTATAGGGCTTTGAGAAAGCTTGTTTGACCTAACCCTCTTGCCTTTTGAGTAGGTACGGAGGTCTAGCCCTACGATTTTTCATCCTTCCTACTTCCTACTTCATCCTTTGTATTTTAGGGCAGTGTCAGGATAATCGGGTTACTATCGGTAACAGCCGAGGTATGTTCAAAGTGAGCCGAGAGCGAGCCGTCCGAAGTTACAACCGTCCACCTATCAGGTTTTACCCGCGTGTTGTGTGTTCCCAGGTTAATCATCGGCTCGATTGCCAGCACCATCCCCTTGCGGATAGCCATTCCTTTGGTGGTCTGGCGATTGTGGGGAACGCTGGGGTCTTCGTGCATTAAACGCCCAACCCCATGCCCGGTATATTGGCGCACCACCCCATAGCCAAATTGGTCAATATAATCATTAATCGCGTTGGAAATATCGTGTAAATATTTCCCGACCTTCATTTGCTCAATACCGACCATCAAAGCCTGTTCGGTAACTTCCACCAGCTTTTGCGCTTCGGGCGAAACTTTACCCACCATAAAAGTTTTGGCGGAGTCGCCCACCCACCCCTTATAAGTCGCTCCTGTATCAATCCCTACAATATCGCCCTCTTTAAGCACCCGGCGACTGGGGATGCCATGTACCACTTCCTCGTTAAACGAAATACAGATAGTGCAAGGATAGCCGTCATATCCCTTTTGTCTGGAGTTATAGCCGCGCTGGGCCGGGTCATATCCCTTAAAAGTGGGGATGCCTCCTTGCGACAAAATAAACTCCTCGGCAATTTTATCCAGTTCCAGGGCGGTAATGCCCGGTTTAACATATTTACCTAATTCTTCCAGAGTGCGCCCTGTAATCTGCCCGGCCTTACGCATCTCATCAACCTCAGCTCTTGTTTTACACGTAACCATCAAAGGTATCCTTTTAATTATTTTGTTTTTAAAATATATCAAATCTGTTTCAATATTCGTTTCTATATTATAGTCAGATTCTAGTTTAAGACAAGTTCCTTTTTTGACCTTTGGCTCTAGATGTTGATACTTTGAAGAGTGTGGTCTAAACTACCGCAAAATGATTTGGCTGGAGTATAATCAGGTAAAGCACGGTCAATTTAGTAGCTAAAACACCTGATTTAAAGAAATAATATGACTTCTGAAACCAAACAATCAAATCCCATAAGTAGCCTTAAAAACCCGTCACCCCAACCCGGACGGTCTACCTTGCGGGGACATTTAGACTTGCTCGACCCGGTTACCTGGGCGGCAGGACCCCAGGGCTTTATTTGTGGGGCTTTGGCAAGTGGCGGTATGAATTGGGACGGTAAAACCCTCTGGTTGACCACTCTGGGTATTTTGTTGGTTGGCCCGCTAACTATCGGTTTCAGCCAGTCTATTAACGATTTTTTTGACCGAGATGTGGACGCGATTAACGAGCCGACCCGCCCTATCCCTGCCGGCTTAGTAACTTTGCAGGGCGCAATCCTCAACTTTACGGTAGTAGCGATGTTAGCGATTGCGGCGGCAGTCTTGATTGCCACTACTGGCGGTCAGAATGGTTTGTATATTGTACTGATGACATTATTGGGACTGGCACTGGGTGTTTTTTACAGTATGCCGCCTCTTGAATTCAAACGCAACGGAATTAGCGGGCCGCTTTCGGTGGGGGTCGGCTATAATCTGCTAACCTGGATAACCGGGATGTATATGTTTGGCTCGTTCAAGCTGGAAATTCTGGTGGTAGCGGTGGTTAACGCCTTGATTGCGGCGGGTCTCCTGATTATGAATGACCTCAAGAGTATTGATGGTGACCGAGAATTGGGGCTAAAAACTCTCCCGGTATTGTACGGAACGCAGGGAGCGTTACGAATTTCCTATCTGCTGATTGATATTTCGCAAGCCTTTTATGGGGTTTATCTCTTTGCCACAGGTCATTTCTGGATTGGAATTTTACAGGTGGTAGCCCTGGCGGTACAGGTTAATGCCCAACGCGCTCTTTATGCCAAGCCCACCCATAACCAGTATAAGATTTATCTGTTGACTGGAAACGGGTTAATTTTATTGGTGGCCTTGTTGTCGGCTCTAAGTTTTGGCGGATATTTAGCAGTGTAATTCCTGAACAATGGGTTAAAGGTAGGGTTACGACCCGTGCCTACCCTCTATAAAGGTTATGTACTCGTTAGAAGTGAATAATATGCCGTACCTAAAGCTTGAACAGGTCAATCTACCCCTTTATTACGAGCTGCAAGGTTCGCCCGATGTTGAGCAACCCCTGATAGTATTCGTCAACGGTTGGTGTCTGTCTGGTCGCTATTGGGCCAAAACCAACCAGTTAATTCCCTTCAAATTCCAGACCCTTATTTATGATAGCCCCGGTTTTGGGCGTAGCCTGGATGGCGAGCGGGTAATTCCGGCTGATTATCATATTTCGATTGAGCGTGAAGTCGAAATATTAGCCACCCTAATAGAAAAGTTTGGGTTTGGTCAACGCCAGATTCAGGTAGTCGGGCATTCGCTGGGAGCTTTAATTGCTGCCCGTTACGCATTGCAATTGGACAAGGAAAATAAACTTGCGGGTTTAACTATAATTAATAGTGGGAGTCTTGGCCCAGAAGAAAAGGGCGGGGATAGCCTTATTCCATTCGTCAAGATTTTCGTCAAAGCCAAAAGTTTTTTCGGTCTACCGGGATTACGGCAGGCAGTTGTAAGCCGTTCGGTAGGATTACCTATCGGCACAGAATATGCCCAGATTATCGTTGATGATATTGTTAATTCCGACAAGCGTTTAGCTCTTGAACTATCGCTTTCATCCCTGGAACAAATTAACCTTAATCGTTATCGTGAAGAACTCCTGGCTATAAAAGCAAGAATTTTGTTGATTGTCGGTGACAAAGATAAAACCATTCCTCCTAAAGGAATGTACAACATAAAAAGTTTTAAGCCCGAAAGTGAGTTGGTTCCTTTTCCAAATTGTGGGCATTTACCAATGTTGGAGCAACCAGAGCGTTTTGCCAGGGTGCTAATGGAGCATTTTGCTTTGGTTGGCTCGGAAGGAGTAGTGTTGCCTTGAGCCGAATAACAAATAAAGGCGGCTATCGTCCGCAGAGTCATAAACATATGCCGATTGAGCACGATGCCCTGCATCATTGTTTGCTTGAAAATATGGCTGCCGACCCCGATTTGGTGGTGTTAGCTTCGGCGATGGCTACTAATGTCTTGCCAACCGCCGATAACCTGCTGACCCTGTTGGTGCGGGAAGTGGCGGCTAAATATCCGGCTCGCTTATTTGGGCTGGGCGAGTTTTTACAAGATTTGGTGCCAACTGCGACTCGCCTGATTAATAAAGGGTTAAAACCTCTGGCATTGATGGGGGCGGAGGATTTGGCGCGAAGTTACGCCGGGTTGTCGGCAGCCTGTGCCTCAAATCTCCCGATGACTTTCATACTGATTTCGGGGCAGGATTTGGGTCGCACCTGGCGACCGAAGGGGGTTAATGACTTGTCGGTGTTGTTAACCTTACCTACCCTGGCTATAGTTGAGCCTGCCGATAGCGCCGAGTTGTGCCAATTATTGGGGGTTGCCCTGAACCACGAAGAAGGCCCGGTTTGTATGCGTTATTTCCCGCTTGAGATTAATAAGCAGGTGGTGAAGCCTAGTCTTGGACCGGTGTTAGGCGTGGGCAAAGGACAAATGTTGCGTCAGGGAAAAGAAGTTGCCCTGGTGGCGTTTGGGGTTTCGGTGGGAACAGCTTTAAAAGTGGCTGAGGAGTTGCACTTGCAGGGACACGAAGCGGCAATCGTAGAAGCACGTTGGGCGCGACCGCTGGACGAACCCCTCCTGGGGGCGGTTGCCAATCATTTCCGCCGGATTATAACTTTGGAGAATGGCACACTCAACGGAGGATTCGGGGCGGCCTTGCTGGAGTTGTTTGAGTCTAAAGAATGGCGGAATGTCTCAGTTCACCGCCTTGACCTGAGTGGGTTAAAAGCCAATGAAACTGACGGATTAAGCCAGGAGGTGAGCCGTTTCGTGGACAAAGTTAATCAGGCAGAGGTGATAAAGCTGCCTTTTGGTGCTAATCAAAACCTCAAATAAATAAAGCGGCCTTGCAACCGCTTTTGTGCTTTTGTAACTCTCTTTACACCAGTGTATGGAGAGTTTTTATTTATTTGAACCAAGTTATAGCGTTTTGATTTGACATAAATAGACATAAAAACATTTAACGAATTCAGCATTACTAAAAGGAAATATACAGGTTATACTTATCAGGACAAAAATATTGGTAGATTATTAATAGATTAGCCCCTGGCTATTTTCAGGCAAATTGCCGCAATGACTAAAGTTAATGGATAATCATTCTCCCCTGAGTAGTTGGCTAACCAAACAGGGTTTTACCAGCAATCCTTTTGCCAGTAAAGAGGCCGATTTTGAGGCCGCTAATGACCCCAATCGTTTCAGCCAAAGCTATTTTATCGGCGATTACTGGTTTAGTTTAATCGCCGGAGATTGGCAACAGCCGCGCCCAGCTATTTTGCATGGGTCGCGGGGTTCTGGTAAGAGCGCGACCAGGCTGGCTCTGGAATACGAATGCCGGGAAAGCTCGCTGGCGGGGCATGTTCTGGCAACCTCTTACCTGGATTTTGAGGAGGCAATGCGTGCCACAACTCCCCAGGCCATTCAGCAAGCTCACCTTACGGCGATAACCCGACAAGTGACGACTGCGATCTTTCACTTTTTTCAGGAACGCCCCGCTTTGTTGGGCCAATCGCTCTGTAATCCCTCCTATGATTTTTTTGCTCAATTAATAGCTTCTTACACCTCGCTCTTGCAGCCGCTCCCGTTAGAAAAAGTGCTAAGGGCTAATAATCTGCCCGATTTTGTCCTCAGCCGGGAAAATCTGGCTAACTTTTCGCTTGGAAATCAACGTCCCTGGCTGGAGTTGCTGTTGCGCGCCACCGAAATTGAGCCTCTTACTAATCGGCCTACTCGCGCCACTTTAGCCGAGCTATCTCAAATAGCTCGGCAGATAGGTTTGGTGGCAATTTATGTCCTCATAGACCGGGTAGATGAATTGCTGGAAACGGCCAGTGACCCCCAGGTTGGGGCGAAAATTTTGACCCCGCTCCTGGCTGATTTGCGCTTGTTGGAGCTACCCGGTTATGGCTTCAAATTTTTTATCCCAGGGGAGGTGTTCCAGGCTCTTCAACAAAATCCGGCTTTTCGGACTGACCGTTTGCAACATGTCGAAATTCGCTGGACGCAACCCCTCCTGAAGCGTTTTTTGGTGAATCGGTTGCGGGCCTATAGTCGTTCGCGCATTTCCAGCCTCGGCCCACTCTGTAATGAAAATTTGAGTCCGATTATTGATGATTGGTTGGTGGAATTAGCCGGGTTATCCCCCCGAAACCTGTTGCGGTTGGGCGAGTTGTTAATTACCCAGCATGTTTCCAGTGAAAATACCGATGAACTTTTAAGTCGCGCTGACCTTGAAAATGCTTATAACATCCAGGCGAACCAACTCTTGCATGAAGGGTCAATTAGCGGTTTTAAGCTGGATTTGCCCGGTCAGTTACCTCCAGAACTTGAGGCTGTGTTGCGCCCAGGGGAAAAGGGTTTACTTCTGGATATGGCCCGCCGGATGGTTTGGTGTAATGGGCGCGAATTGGCTCACCCGCCAGTAGGTTTAGAACTGGATTTGCTGGAATATCTTTACGAACACGCCGGTTATGTAGTTAGTAAAGAGGAAATTATTCGGGCTATCTATGGTGAGGAGGCAATCGAGGTGGAAGACCAACGCCTTGCCAAGCTAGTCCAGCGTCTGCGCGATAAACTGGAACCCCCTAGTAACTCTGAGAAACGCCGCGGTTCGAGCTATATCATCACTATTCCCCGCGAAGGTTATAAGTTGGAAAATCGCGCTCCTTAATCGGTTGCCGGTTGTCAGTCAAAAGTCTAAGGTCAAGAACATCTTAATCTAAAATCGAATATCTAATAAAAAATTAATCACTTTTAATGAAGAGGAAAACCAGGAATGCTGCCTACAAAGTTACTTACATTTGAGTCTTGGGTCACCCGAAAAGAGTGGTATGATTATGCAATTAAAAACGAAAAGCATGTGCCTAACCTCCTTGTTGACCGCTCACCTTGCCAGGATCCTTTTTTCGATCCCTATGCGCCCTCTTTGGCAGAGCAAAGGCCCTTAATAACTGGATTATGCCGAAGAATAAAAAATTTCCAAATAGGACAACGGTTTATTTATATTACCCGAATTGACAGTTTGGTATGTGATGCCTTAGATATAAAAGCGGAAGGGTCAGTACCATATTACTTTGGAGTTATTTCTTTAACGGTGAAACACGTATGGAATACACACTCTGAAGCTGCCCAGGATTTTGCTTCAAGGCAGTATGCAGTTGCCCCACTCGTAACACCTTATCCACCAAATCTAGCTCACAACGAACAACCAGTTGCAGCAATTTCTCGTGAAAGCACTATTTCATATGACCAGTACAAAAAGCCGCATCTGCCAACTGATACAACCCCCGAACTTTGGCGAGAGCAATACGTTGGCTACTATTATCGCCAAAGGGACAGTCGTTTAAGAGCGGCTGAATGCCAAATCGAGTCAGTTGGGAGTTATAGAGCCTTTCAAATTAACGCTAAATATGCACCAGTATTTACCTCGGCTAATTGGGATAATAAAATCTTAAATGTTCAAGGTCGCTTAATTGAAGAAAATGATGCCACTAAATTAGTTGCTCGCATAGCTTATTCAAATAAGGAATTGTCCTAAATCGCAACTCGTATAATTAGTACAACGGCAATGGCTACCTAGTGTAGCGATATTCTAGTTATTTTCTATCCCTATCGTAATTCCAATAAGGTGAACATCTGCCCTTTATTCTTGCCCCTCTTCAAAACTATGCTATAATATTTGCAGAACGTTTGTTTTAATAACAGGCACAAATGTTGATACTTTCAGATTCAATATTGCAGTATAGTTTTTAAGCTGAGAGGAGAAACAGGTGGAACAAGTTTTTAGTGAAGAACAACTTAGATTATTAAATACCCCGCTAACCAGGGACGAAATTGCCTACAAGGAAGGGCAGCGTTATTTGCCCAGCCATCTGGCGATTGCCAAAGCCAATCGGATTTTTGGCCCTGGCAATTGGGGTTATCATATTACCAGCCCTTTCGAGACTATGGATACGGGCAAGACCACCAAAAACGGTAGCATCATCTACCGGGTGCGGGTGCAGGTGACCCTTGAGGTGCGGGGAGCGTTGCCCATCACCGATATTGGCGACTGTGAGGCTAACGGCACCACTGCTCCGGCGATGGGTATGGCTGAAAAAGGGGCGGTTTCGGACGGGGTAAAACGGTGCCTCAGAATCTATGGCTCGGCCTTTGGCCTGGATTTGTACGATGATGATTGGAAGCCAGAACAGGAAGCCCCCAAACCTCTGATAAAAAATGACCCAGTTCCCGCCCTGGTGCGCCGAATTGAGGCCGCCGAGACTAATGAAGAGCTTGACGCCATTGCCAAAGAGGTGGCGGCTTTGAAGCTGGCTAAGACCGACTCCCGCCGCAAGGAGTTGGTTAGTGCCTATGATAACCGCCGAGCGGCCCTGGCAACGCTGGTTAAGGCTAGTTGAAATCGGTTGTTGGTTGTCAGTTATTGGATTTTGGTTGAAAATCTACATGAACATCTAAAATTGGATTTGAGAATTGTAGGGGTGATTCACACATCACCCTTTTTTGTGAATAAAAGGGGCAGCCCTGGCGGTCTAAGCCTACGAATTTCCCCAACCCCTCACCCCCCTGTTATAGATTTTCTCGCCATATTTAATCATTTCCATTGTGAAAATCTATACAAAATTCACCAATTTATAAATATTGTCCTATTGACACGAACTCAAAGTTGGGATATAGTATCTCAACAGAGTAAACGTAACTTTGACAATAACTAAGGGCGGTTTAGTCCTTAAATATAAATCACTCTCAGGAGTATAAAATGACCAGCATAATATTAAATCCCAGCACAATCTTCGCGAATGAGGCCGTTTGCAGCCCGGAAGTTAATCAGCCAACCTGGACGCTGGATGTGGAAGAAGGGCAGACGGCGGTGCCGGAATATGGCGCAGGAGCCAGCCAGTGGGACGAAGCTCCGGCTAATACCCCCCTCCAATCCGAAATTCCGGCTCGCTACCGCCAGATGGAAGCGGCAGAACTTTATCGCCGTATCGAAAAGGCCCGCAGTTTGTTAGGGGATAAGCTGGTCATTTTAGGGCATCATTATCAGCGCGACGATATTATTCAGCACGCCGATTTCCGGGGCGATTCCTACAAACTTTCGCAGGAAGCTGCCGCCCGCCCCAATGCCGAGTATATTGTTTTCTGCGGGGTGCATTTTATGGCGGAAAGTGCCGATATTCTGAGCGGCCCGCATCAAAAAGTCATTCTGCCCAATATGGCGGCGGGTTGCTCGATGGCCGATATGGCGAACCTGGACGATGTGTTGACCTGCTGGGACGAAATTGCCGAGGTTATGGGAACGGAGAACGTAAATGGCAAACAGCCAGTCCTGCCCGTAACTTATATGAACAGTGCAGCTAACTTGAAAGCCTTTTGTGGAGAGAATAATGGGATTGTCTGCACCAGTTCCAACGCTGCTGCCGTTCTGGATTGGGCATTCGAGCGGGGTGAGAAGGTTTTATTCTTCCCCGATCAACACCTGGGGCGCAATACTGGCTTGAAATTGGGGATTCCGCTAGAGCAAATGATTTTGTGGAATCCTAACAAGCCTTTCGGTGGCAACACTCCCGAACAGATTAAACAGGCCAAAATCATCCTTTGGCGGGGTTGGTGTTCGGTTCACAAACGCTTCACCGTTAAGCAAATCGAAAAGGCCCGCGCCGAATATCCAGGCGTGCGGGTGATTGTTCACCCCGAATGCCCGATGGATGTGGTGCAAGCCAGTGACGAGAACGGCTCCACCGAATATATCATCAAAGCTGTCGAAAATGCTCCGGCGGGCGCGGTGCTGGCTATCGGCACTGAAGTAAATATGGTGCGGCGGCTGGCTAGAGAATATCCCGACAAAACCATTTTCTGCCTTGACCCGGTGGTTTGCCCTTGCTCCACAATGTACCGTATCCACCCGGCTTATCTGGCCTGGGTGCTGGAAGGTCTGCTGGACGGGCAGGTCTACAACCAGATTGCGGTTGACGAAACGGTTACACATTGGGCGCGGGTGGCTCTAAATCGGATGTTGGCGGTTAAATAAGGAATTTTGAGTGTTAAGTTTTGAATGTTGAATTATAAATCATTAATTGAAACTAATAATTCAAAACGCAAAACTTCTGTACGGCCTGGAGGTCATTATGTACGACTACGTAATTATCGGGAGTGGGATTGCCGGGCTGAGTGTGGCTCTGGCGGCGGCGGAAGCGGGTAAAAAGAGCCTGCTGGTAACAAAAAGCCATTTGGAAGAGAGCAACACCCGTTATGCTCAGGGCGGAATTGCGGCGGCGGTAGCAGAGGACGACTCGCCCCATGCCCACTATGCTGATACGCTGGTGGCGGGAGCGGCCCTTTGTGATGATAAAGCGGTGGAAGTGCTGACCGAGGATGCCCCCGCCCGTATCGCCGAGCTTATCCGGCTGGGAGTGCCCTTTGACCGGGAAGATGGCAAGCTTGAACTAGGTCGGGAAGGGGCGCACAACGCCAACCGAATCTTGCACGCCGGTGGCGATGCTACTGGTTATCATATCGAACATTCGCTGGCGCAAACCGTCCGCCAATCGCCTTTTGTGACGCTGCTGGAAGAACATTTTACCACCGGGCTACTGGTAGAGGAAGGTCGGGTGGTGGGGGCTACTCTTCTGACCCCGGTTGGTGAGGAAATCAAGGTGCGCGGTCACTTTACGGTAATTGCCAGCGGCGGGGCGGGTCAACTTTACCAGTACACCACCAACCCGGAAGTAACCACTGGCGATGGCATTTCGCTGGCATGGCGGGCGGGAGCGGCCCTGGCTGACCTGGAATTTTTCCAGTTCCACCCCACCGCCCTTAACTTGCCCGGCGCACCCAGCTTTTTAATCAGTGAGGCAGTGCGGGGTGACGGGGCGATTCTGCGGAACGGCGCGGGCGAAGCCTTTATGGCGGGGTATGATGCGCGGGCCGAACTTGCCCCTCGTGATATTGTGGCACGGGCGATTGCGGCGGAAATGGCCCGTACTGGCAAGCTCGTTTATCTGGATGCGACCCATCTGGGCGAAAAAGTGGTGCGTCACCGTTTCCCCAGCATTTACGACACCCTGAAAAAATACGGTCTGGATATGGCTGACCAGCCTATCCCGGTTTCTCCGGCGGCTCACTATTTTATGGGTGGTATATTGACCGGATTGGGTGGCGAAACTACCTTGCCGGGTCTGTTCGCCTGTGGTGAGGCGGCTTGCACGGGGGTGCATGGGGCAAATCGGCTTGCCAGTAACTCTTTGCTGGAAGGGCTGGTGTTCGGGCGGCGCATTTATGACTATACCGCTAACGGCCCGACCTTGCCCCTGAATCTGGCTAATCCCCCTATGCCTTTAATGCTATTGCAGCCTTCCAGTCAGGATGATATTTATGCAGGTGAGGTGGAGATTCCGTCCCTGCCGGAGTTGCAAAAACTGATGTGGGAGAAGGTTGGGTTAACCCGTGACGCGGCTGGGCTGGGAGACGCGCTCTTAACCTTGAATAGCTGGGAAGTATTGTTAAGCCAAATTGTTATCACCGAACGGGCGCAACTTGAGCTAAAAAATCTGGTTACGCTAGGCCGCTTAATGGTGATTGCTGCCCTGACCCGCACTGAGAGCCGAGGGGCCCACTACCGCCGCGATTATCCAACCCTTGACCCGACCTGGAAGAAGCATATTACGTTAATGTAAAATCGCATATCTAAAATCAAGATAAATCATTCTTGTTCCCCTTCCCGGATGCAGGGAAGGGGGCTAGGGGGTTAGGCTAATTTAGTCCAAATCTTCCCCGGTACGGAGCGAACGCATTCGGGCGATTTCTTCGGAAATAGCCTCGGCAAAGCGATTGGCTGCTCTACTACTGAAATAAGCCTCATGCTCCGGTTTGGCGTTTACATACATATCAATCATGGCCTGGGCTACTTTCAGGGCGGTGCGGTAGTCGTTTTCGACATAGGCTGGGCTGCTCTCCATCCGATTGATGAAAACCTGAGCCTCAATCAGGCTATTAAAGCCCTCACCCTTGTCTATTCGGCGTTGTGGCCCGTCCCAGATGGTATAGAGGCCGCCGTTTGGCCCGGTGGTGCGCTCGATAGTATAGCCGTGATAATAGCTTTTGCGTTGCACGTTTTTACTTCCCTGGTGTGGCGGTTGGGCGATTGCTGGCACTCCCCGCCAGTAAACCCGGTGGTGGCTGCGGTGCCACATCTTTACCCTGATTTACTGCTATAGGCGCAGCAGAAGTAGAGTTTGCCACAACCTGGAGGGTAACTGTAGGACTGGCGGTTGGGGCAGGGGTTAAAGTTATCAAATTGGTAGTTGCCAGAGGTGTAGGGGTTGGGCTAGTCGCCGTAACCGGTGGTTGTCCGTTAATGAGCAGCATTAACAGCACCATAATAGTAACCCCCGCCAAAATAATTCCCAGAAGATACGCCGCAATTACCTTATCCCGCCGCGCCCAGCGCAATATTCTACCCAAAAAGTTTACCCCCGGTCTGCCCCTAGCGGTCTTTGTCGCCTTCTCTGGCCTTAAACCAGTGCCGGAAAAGTTCGGTCACTTCATCTTCCTGTCCCGACCCTGCGCCTACCTTTAAGGCTTCAAGTATATCATTTTCCCCGGCGAATTTGTAGCGATTGTTGTCATAATAATTTTTGGCAAAGCGAATAAAAGCCGCATCCCCGAATTTTGCCCGGTAAGCGTTGTAAAATAGCCCGCCCTTGTTATAAACCGCCCAGATATAGCCGTTAAGATCCTTCCAGGCATATACGGGTTGATCCACTATGTCATCGCGTCCGGCATCTAACCCCGCCCGGAAGCTACTTTGCATATAGGCGTTCAGAATACGCTGACCCTCGGCCTTGCCCTTGAATCGCTCGTAATATAATACGGGACTGTACTGGCTCAAACTCTCGTCCTGCCAGGCCCGCAAAATCTGGTCACTCCCTACCAGCCCATACCACCACTGATGAGCAATTTCGTGAGCCAGGGCGTATTCCAACGCTCCCGAACTACCATCGGCATAATAGCGGTTGGTTATCAGGGTCATCGCCGGGAACTCAAAGCCGCCAAAACTGACCAGGGGAGCTTCGGCAATTTTAAACTCATTATAAGGATAGACCCCAAAGAGGTCGTTATAAGTCAGGATCGCGTTAGCGGCAATCTGAGCGGCCTTTTCCCCGGCTACCCGGTCACGCTCCAGAAAATAACTGACCACCGTAGTATCGCCCGTTTTGGCACTAACACTCTGGTAGTTTGGACTGATAGCTGCCACCACATCTCGCACTGGCCCGGTAGCCACCCGATAAGTGCGGCTGCCATCGGGATTCGCTTTGTAATCAAGGGTTTTGCCGTTCATTACCGGGATTTGCTCAGTTGGCACTGTCAGCCATAGGTTAAAAAAGGAGATACGCGAATTGGTAATATCGCCCTGCTGGTTAAATTCGTGGGTGTCCCAGCCACCGTTCGCCGGGTCATAAATCGCCAGTTGGGGGTACCAGAAAGTAAGCGAAAGAATCTGGCTGGCAGAATCGTACTTAAAATACTCATAACGTCCGGCGGGCGGGATTGTCAGGCTAAAATCCAGCTCGACTACTGCTAGGGAATTTGGGGCAAGCTGCCCCGGATTTATTTTTAGTTGAGCCCCGTTGTTGGTCAAAGTCCAGCTGGCGGGCTTGCCATTCACGCGGATATTGGACACAGCCAGTAGCGGCATATAGCCCGCATCGGTGGGAGCGTTGGCCCACAGCCACAGATAAAGGCTATCGAGGGGTTTGCCTGTATCGTTGGTGAAAAAAAGTTGCTGGCTGGCGGTTGCTTGCAAATTGTCAGGGTCAATATTTACCGCGATATTATAAACCGGGGCATTCTGAACAGCCGGGAGATTAAAATCGCTTTTGAAGGAAGGCAGCATGGCCTTTTCATGCTCGGCTAAGTTCGGGCGTTTGATTCCCGAACTATAGGCTTGCCAGGGCAAAGGTCCGACGCTGCCAGTGGTTGGGGGTTGGGTTAGACGTGGGGCTAGAGTTGGCGTTGGAAGTTTGGTCGTTTGGGTAGTAGCGGGTTTGAGGGTTGGGGTAGCATCCCTGCCGTTCGGGCCGGGGGTAATAGTTGGCACAGATGAAAACGGCGGTTGGGTGGGGCGCGGGGCCAGGGTTGGCGTTGGTAGAATAACAGGTGAAGTAGTAGCAGGTTTGGCGGTGGGTGAAACCTCCCCGCAACTTGCCAATAAAATTAACAAACACAGCAGCCCAACTATTCCTATTCGAAAAGCGATTTTAGATACTCGGTATTTGCTATTTGATTTCCGAAAAATCCTGTTTATCCTGGCCATCTTTGTTAATATTTCTGAGAGACTCCCCCTACGAATTCCCTATCCCCCAACCCCTAGTTAGGTGGGCAATCTTCGGGGTCGCCCATAATTTTTTCCAGGGCGTGGGGCAGGGCGGGCAAAATCGCTTCCAGGCATTCCTTTGAACCTTTTGGGCTTCCCGGCAAATTGATAATCAGGGTTTGACCCCGAATCCCCGCCACCGCCCGCGAAATCATCGCCATTGGGGTTTTTTGCAAACTGGCGTAACGCATCACCTCCGCCATCCCCGGTACCTGTTTATCAATAATTGCCAGGGTTGCGTCCGGGGTGACATCGCGAGGGGCAACCCCGGTGCCACCCGTAGTCAGAATCAGGTTCAGACGTAATTTGTCAGCCCATTCGATAAGTTTGGCTTCGATAGAGGGGCGGTCATCCGGGATAATTTCGTAAGCTTCCAGGCGATAATGCTCATCCAGCAAGTTTTGAACACCTGGCCCACTGGTATCCACCCGTTCGCCCCGCGCCCCTTTGTCACTCAGGGTCAAAACCCCCACCCTGAAAACAAGTTTATTTTCTTCAGCCATAGTATTAATTCCCTAAAGTTTTATTAGTTACGCCGGATACCTGGAGATTCAAGCTTCGCCTTGCGATAATCGGCTGGTGGCGCAGCCTCCTACAAATAATCAAGCCGCTCAATCAACAGCCTGCCCTTTTACTTCATCCAGCACCTGTTTCAATTCCTGCACCCGGTAGGGTTTCGCCACTACTCCCAAAAAACCATACTCCTGGTAATTCGCCATCACCGGGTCATCGGAATAGCCGCTAGAGACAATTGCCCGTGCATTTGGGTCAATCCTGAGTAACTTCTCAACGGCTTCTTTGCCGCCCATTCCGCCACGCACTGTTAAATCCATAATAACCACATCAAAAGGCTTTTGGCTCGTGGCGGCTTGTTGATATTTTTCCAGAGCCTCTGCGCCATCCTGTGCAGATTCGGCCTCATAGCCCAACCGTTTTAAAACCATAGTCAGGGCCGAACGCACCATCGCTTCATCATCCATAATCAGCACTCGCCCAAGTTGGCTTGGGGATAGTGGTTTTCTCTCTGGCTGGGAAGGACGGATGGATTTTGCTGACGCAGGAAGATATATCACAAAGCTAGTACCCGTCCCCGGCTCAGACTCTACCGTGATATGTCCGTCATGCTTTTTTACAATCGAATAGGCTGAAGCTAATCCCAAACCATAGCCAAATTCCCCAGTGGTAAAATAGGGGTCGAATATCCGGGGTAAATGCTCCGGTTTTATCCCGCCCTGTTTTGTTTCAATCGAGAGGCGCAAATATTGCCCGGCAATCAAGGGAGGAACTTCCTTATCCTGCAAGGAAATATTCGTAGCTCCTACCTTTAGCTCACCTTGCCGCGCCATATCTTCTACCACATAAACCACCAGATTTTGAATAGCATGGTTCAACTGGGCAACATCTACATCCACCGGCCATAAACCGTCGGCCAGCTCGAATTTGCATTCGATTAAGGAGTTTTGCAACCCATCCCGAATAGTATCCTGAATTATTTCGGCTAACAGAGCGGTTTTGCGGATAGGTACGCCGCCTTTGGCAAAAGTTAACAATTGGCGAGTTAAATCTCTGGCATGGAGGGTCGCCATTTCAGCCTGTTCGAGGATAGCAGCATATTCGTAGGGCAATTCTGAATGCATCTTCACTACCGAAATATTGCTCAAAATAGCAGCCAGGGCGTTGTTGAAATCATGGGCAATCCCTCCGGCTAATAGACCCAGCGACTCAAGTTTGCTGGCCCGTAATAACTCCTCGCTCATTTTGCGGTCTTTGGTAATGTTCAGCGACATTGCCATTCCGGCAAAAATTTCACCCTGTTCGTTACGCACAGGTAAGAAGTGGATTAGATGAGTTAAACCCAGATAGGATTGTTCTATAATAAAAGATTTACCCTCTAGAGCGGCCCGGTAGCTTGGCTCCAGCACATCTGCTATGGCGGGGTGAACGGCCTCCCGCAAAATGTTTCCTTCCAGTTGTTCTTTATTAAAACCGTAGGATTCTAGACCAGTGCCATCCGCCAACAGAATACGCAAATCATGATCCCACAAATATACTGCGCCGTTCGGGAAGTTTTGGGCTATAGTCCGATAAAAATTCTCGTTCTTTTGCCTTTCCTGCTCTATCTGTTTAAGTTCGGTAATATCTTCCCGAACGCAAATCCGCTGAACCTCGTCCGAACTGTACAATTCACTGATACGCACAGAGGAATTGAAAATAGTGCCATCTTTTTTGATATTATCAAATTCGCCCCGCCAATATCCGCGGTCTTCTAATTGCCCGGTGATTTCTTTAAATCTGATATCAAGTTCCAAAAGAGGTTCAGCATCCAGCACCGTAACGTGTTTGCCAATCAATTCGCCTCGTTCATAGCCAAACATATTATCAAAGGCCGGGTTGGTGAAAATAATTCGGTCATTTTTATCGTGAACGCTAACCCCCTCACTCATACTTTCCAGGACTAGAGCTTGGGTTTGCATTAGCTCGTGAGCTTTTTTGCCTTCGGTGGTATCACGCCCGAAGCCTACAATCACAGCTTCATTTATGCCGCTCAAATTCAAACAAACCCCACTGACCTCGCCATTTAGCTCTACAATTGGAATAAAATTGAAGTCAATCAGCATGTTTCTGTTTTTCAGGACAACCCAATTGCCCTTGTGTTCAACTGGTTGGCCTTGTAAAGCAGTACTAAAATCCTGTTCAAAAAGTTCTGTATCCTGTGGTGGTATATAGTCCTTAATAGAGTCACCTTCGCGGACGCTGCGCTTAAAAAGTTCAGCGGTTCTAGCTTCAGCGATTTTATTGAAAGCGTGAATCTTCGCCTCGCGGTCGAGCAAAAAGAAGGAGACTGTACTATTTTCAAAAATGGCTTTTGAGCGTTTTATATTTTCAAAAACTGTCATGGGGATTTCCAATTGTTTCATTGACATTCGGCCCTCACTCTAGCGGAAACAGTAAATATCTCCCTGATTATACTTGTTTCTGAGCGTTATGAGAAATATAAAACGCCATGCTATAATATTTTATCACCAAGTCAAGTGAAAATCTTGGTCAAATCTGTAAAAAAGGAGTCAAAGGTTGTCTGATATTGTCGCTGAGAGTCAAAAAACAGAGCAGGAGTGGGATGGCGAGAATAGTTATACTCAAATAAAACTTACCTCACTGGCGGCTTGCGCTGGTTGAGCAGCCAAAATGGGTCCCAAGGACCTGGAGCAAGTTTTGTCTCCGCTAAAAAAATATGATAACCCAAATTTGTTAGTGGGGTTGAAAATAAGTGACGATGCGGCGGTTTACCGACTTACCCCCGACCTGGCAGTGGTGCAAACGGTGGATTTCTTCCCGCCCGTTGTTGACGACCCCTATCTTTACGGGGCTATTGCCGCCGCCAATTCTATGAGCGATGTTTACGCGATGGGAGGTGATGTCACGATGGGGATTAATATCGTAGCCTTTCCCGAAAATCTGCCACATGCCATCCTGAGTCGTATTTTGCAGGGCGGGGCGGATAAAATGGCCGAGGTTGGGGCGGTAATCGCTGGAGGGCATACCGTTATTGATAAAGAACCCAAATATGGCATTTGTGTTACTGGCACGATTCACCCTGACCAGATTTTCACCAAAGGCGGGGCTCTGGTTGGCGACATTTTGTACCTGACCAAACCGCTCGGTACCGGGGTTATTACTACTGCCCACAAGCGCGATGTGGTTCAGCTTACAGACCTCAAAAGTGCTACCGATAGTATGACTCGCCTCAACCGGTCCGCCTCCCAAATCTTGCGTCAGTTTGGGGTAGCTCAGATTCACGCATGCACCGATATTACCGGATTTGGCGTGCTTGGTCATTCTTCGGAAATGGCTGACCATAGTACCGGAGTAGATTTACTAATTGAAAGCGCATTGTTGCCTTTGTTGCCGGGGGCGCGAGCCTATGCTCAGGCAGGTTGCTTACCGGGCGGAGCGGGACGCAATCGCCAGTTTTTGCAGGATGAGTCCCAACCGCGAGTCCGTTTCCTTCGCCCAATGGAATCCGACCTGGAGGATTTGTTTTTCGATCCCGAAACCAGTGGCGGTTTGTTTTTTGCGGTTTCGTCTGAAAAAGCTACAGAGCTGGAAGAAGCTTTTACTAAAGCTAACGAACCGCTCTGGAGAGTGGGAGAGGTTCAAGCGGGTAACGGGCTGGTGCTGGTGAATTAAGTTCGGTTGTCAATCGTCAGTTATCGGTTGTTCACGGGGAATTCGTAGGGGCGGTTCGTGAACCGCCCTGGTTTTAATTCGTAGTGGCAGGTTCTTGTCCTATGATAACCATCGGCTGACGGAGCAACCTCCTACGTTGTTTCTAAGGTTTTTTGGTGGGGGTTGGTGGCGGCGTAATGGTAAGGGTAGCACCGGGGCGGGCGGTTATTACCTCAAAGTCGGGTGGCACGCTAGGCTGAACCGGCACGGTGGGGGTGGCTATCAGCAGGGGTGCTTCGGTAGCTCGCGGGAAAACTATTGGCAATGTTTGAACGGCTTCGGTAACGATGGGTAAAGTCCGGGTTACGGGGCTGTTTTTAGGTGGGGGGGTAGTTAAAATTATTGTAACAATCGCCACCACTACCACTAATACGATGGCGGCACAGGCTAACAGCCAGAAGCGGGGCTTATCAAACAGGGGCTTGGGAGTCTCGACTGGAGGTTCGGGGTTGAGGGGAATATTCTCCCCGGTAGTTTCGCGCAAGTGTTGCTCAAAACTATCCAGACCAGGATAGAGCGGGTCTTGTTCCCGTACAATCTCGGCCAGGGCCAAACTTTCGGCAAAAAGCCCCTGCGCGAAGGCTTTTCGGGCTAATCCAAAGAAATAAGCCGGGCCATATTCCTTTTCCGAAATAAAATCTTCGTTCCCGTCGGTTTCTCCGCCTTCAGTGTTCAGGGCTACTACCTTGTCCGCTCCCTGCAACTCTTCCAACTCTCTTTGCCACTTTGACAGATAGCTTTCATACTCGTTTATTTTCGAGCGCAAGGCCGCCCGTTCTTCGAGGTCGGCGGTGAAAGGTAAGGTCTTTTCGGCCTGGGATAGCAGCCGATAAGTTTCTACCAGATAGCCCCGTAACTTTGTAACTTCTTCGGATTTAGTATCACCCATCATACCTGACAAATAATCCCCCTGCCCTGAAAAGTTTACCAGTAGTTTGTTGCTGCGCTAATTATAACATGGGGGGAAAATCCAAACCCTGAAATTGGAATAAGTTAGACAACGCAGGGAGACCAAGCAAAACCTGGGAAGATTTTTAAGAACATTTGTCTCCATTTACCTTTTTAAGCAGTGAGCTACACAAACTATGGTAGGATAGTAGTAGGAATTTTAAGGTAGCGCATAACCCAAATCGAAAGCTCCGGCTGATGGAACAATCAGGTTCTGAACCCAAGCCAAACTCCCCAACAAAGGTTGAGATTTTCAACTTCATATTCAACGGCTTGAAATCAGTCCGGCTATCTGGCGAAGCCTGCCCATTCCTTTTCCCTTAAATTCATTTGAATACTCTTTCTGTTTCTCTCCCATTGTTTCCCCTTTCCTGAAAGGGTATAGCATTCTCTCTTCCTATACTCCACGAAACTGGGTCAACTTCAATACTACCTTGAACCTTTTGCGTAATGCTGATCACACCAAGATTACGGCGCGGTTGCATTTTAATTCCGGTCATCCTGCGCATACTTTGGCTTTGCTTGGCTTAAAGACAGAATCCCTGACAAAACCAGCGTTTGTTATTACTTTCACACGGCATTTGGGGTATAATACTTAATAAAGAATTGAACTGCCAAGAACGCCAAAAAGGTGTTAGCTGTTAGCAAAATTTGATTACCTAAAACCTAGCACCTAAAACTTAAAAACCTTTTTACAGTGAGGTAAAATTCCAATGCTTAAAAAAGTGCTAGTAGCAAATCGTGGTGAAATCGCCTTGCGGGTGATACGGGCCTGCCAGGATCTTGGAATTGCTACCGTAGCGGTTTACAGTGAGGCTGATCGCCACAGCCTTCATGTGCGTTATGCCGACGAAGCCTATCTGCTAGGCCCAGCCCCCTCCAAAGAAAGCTACCTGCGGATTGATAAAATACTCGAGATTGCCCGGAAATCCGGAGCGGATGCCATTCACCCCGGCTATGGTTTTCTTTCCGAACGGGCCGAGTTTGCGGAGGCTTGTGAAGAAGCTGGAATAGTTTTTGTTGGCCCCCCCGCCTCAGCAATTCGCAAAATGGGCGACAAAGTTTCGGCTAAACAAGTGGCCCGCGCCGCCGGAGTGCCGTTAGTTCCCGGAACTGACAGCGAAATTGCCAGTTCCGCCGAGGCCCAGCGTATTTCGGACGAGATTGGCTACCCGGTACTAATCAAGGCGGTGGCGGGTGGTGGCGGCAAGGGTATGCGGGTGGTGCGTAACCCTGAAGATATAGAATCGGCCTTTGACGCCGCTACCCGTGAGGCTATTAACTCCTTTGGCTATGGCGGGGTATATATCGAGAAATTGCTAGAACACGTCAAGCATATCGAAATCCAGATTTTAGCCGATAATCACGGCAACGCCATATATCTGGGTGAACGTGAATGTAGTATGCAACGCCGCAACCAAAAAATGCTTGAAGAAGCTCCTTCGATGGTGCTGGACGATGAACTGAGGCATCGGATGGGTTCGGTGGCGGTGGCAGCGGCTCTCAAGGCGGGTTATGTTAACGCCGGGACAATCGAGTTTCTGCTTACTTCCGAGCATAAGTTTTATTTTATGGAGATGAACACCCGTTTGCAGGTGGAGCATCCCGTCACCGAACTCGTTACCGGAATTGATATTGTGACTGAGCAACTGCGGATTGCCTCTGGTTTGCCACTGAGCTATCGTCAGGAGGATATTAATATAAGAGGATGGGCAATTGAGTGCCGGGTGACTGCCGAAGACCCCTATAACAACTTCCTCCCATCAATTGGGGTGGTAGCGCGGGTGGTTGCGCCCAATGGTATTGGGGTACGCCTGGATAGCGCGGTCTTTGACGGGTATGAAATTTCGCTGTTCTATGACCCCATGATTGCCAAGCTGATTACCTACGGCAAAGACCGGGCTGAGGCCATTACCCGTATGCACCGGGCGATTCACGAGTTTCGGATTTATGGGGTACGGTCCTCTTTGCCATTCTTCCAGCAACTATTGTCCAGCGAGCCCTTCCTGACCGGGGATTTCTATACTACTTCCCTTGAAACTAACCCGGCTTTGAAACCAGACCCCGACCTGGCCCAACCCCAACCCGATATGGCTCTGATTGCGGCGGTGCTGGCGGAACATTTTGCCCAATCCAGCGGCGGTGCTAAACCAGCCAGTTCAACCGTAACCTCTGGAGCAACCGAACCTTCATCCGGTTTTGGCGAAGAATGGAAACGCACCGCCCGCCGGGAAAGCCTGAGAAAGGGCTGAAGGATGAAAAACCCAGAATTAAGGAGTCAGGAGTCAGGAGTCAGAATAGAAAAAAGGAGCAAACCCTCTCCCTTAAAAAGTGAGAGGAACTATCTCCATAACCCCCTTACTTTGAAATGGTGAGGAGATTAATTCCCCCTTCCGCTTCAGGAAAAGGGGCTAGGGGTTAGGTCAACCGACAACCGAAAACTAATAACCGACAACAGATAGACCGAGAGGCTGTATGATATACTATGCAAAAACTGCAAATAAAGAGCTAAAGCTGGATGTTATTACCTCGGTGGAGGGCAAAACCACCCTTAAACTACCGGATGGGCAGGAGATGGTGGCTGATTTTAATCCGGTGTTGGGTAACAATTTCTTCTCTTTGCTGATTGATAATCAGTCGCATGAGGTTTATGTTAAACGAGGCGAAAACGGCGAATATATTATCAACCTCAACGGCTACATTTACACGGTTGAGGTTGAGAGTGAACGTCAGCACCGTTTTGCCTCGTTGGCCCATGCTGGACGGGCGGATACGGGCGAGGTTAATGTTAAAGCCCCAATGCCCGGTCTGGTGACGATTGTGGGGGTGCAACCTGGCGATGTGGTCGAACAAGGCCAACGTTTGCTGGTGCTGGAGGCGATGAAGATGGAGAACGAGCTCCGCGCCCCCCGGGCTGGCAAGATCAAAAGCGTCAACATCCAAAAGGGCCAGACCGTCGAACAGAACAAGGTGCTGCTGGTAATTGAGTAGAAAGTTATAAGTTATAAGAGTTGAGTTATGAGTTAAAAAGATAACTCAATATTCAAAACTAAAGACTCAAAACTACTTTTTGGAGAACCATCGTGACCCTAAGTATTGATGAATTGATGCCGGAGGATGACGCTACCGATAAACTTGACGAGCAGGTAGCAACCATTCGGCGCACTCATGGCAAAACCTTCCCCTTGAATTACGCCCTGAGTTGGGTAATGGCTAATCAAGTAGTGCAGCGTTACTATGGCAAACTAGGGCTGGATGCTATTCCCCAATGGCGTGATAATTTTGGCTGGTCGCAATTTAGCCTGACCCGCGCTACCAACTGCCTGATGCCCTTCGATAACACTGTTGAAAGCCAGCGTTATATTTTGTTCGATGCCATTGCGGTAAACTGGAAACAGACTGGCGAAAGTGAGAACGCCCATTGTGACGTGGCAAACTCAATTTTGGTTCAGCATCGCCAGCCTTCCAGCTCCATTAATGAGTCAATTAATCACCTTAATCTGGAAGAACAGGTAGGCTATGACCATTCCACCTGTTTGCATGTACCCCACGCTTATTCCTACACTAAATTGTTTCAGGTAGTTACCGACCTGATTTGCCGCGCCCCCGAGATGGTCGGCAAAAGGGAATTGGCGATTGATGTTTCTTATTACGGCAAAGTTTTCGCCGAACCACAACACCCCCTGCGTAAAATGGGGTTAGCCCAACCTGGCACCACCCGCGATTGGCTGGAAATGTTCCACGTTGCCTCTAATACCAAAGTTTTCATCAATGTTTTTAATGGTGATATTCTTTACACCGAGCCGGATGATACCGCCCGCGTGCTGGATTATCCCGGCTGGAACGAGATGAACGAAGAACAACTTGAGGCCTATTTTGCCGGAATGTTAAGAATTGGTCGTTAAGTAACAGGAGAGTTTATTATGGCTGGCAATGAAGCTGGTGGTCGGGAGCAATGGGAAGAAAAGCAGCTCAATCCGACCCTAAAAAAATTCCCGGAACGAAAGAAGTTTGAATCTAATAGCGGCATACCCTACGAGCGGCTCTATACCCCCGAAGATATAGCCGGGTTGGATTACGAGCGCGAACTGGGTTATCCCGGTCAATACCCCTTTACGCGGGGAGTACAGCCGACCATGTATCGCGGCAAACTCTGGACGATGCGTCAGTACGCCGGGTTTAGTAGTGCGGCTGAGTCCAACAAACGTTATCACTATCTATTGAGTCAGGGTCAGACCGGCCTTTCGGTGGCTTTTGACCTACCGACCCAGATGGGCTACGATGCCGACCACCCGATGGCCGATGGTGAGGTGGGCAAAGTAGGGGTGAGTATCTGCTCGGTTGATGATATGGAAGTTTTGCTGGGTGGCTTGCCCCTCGACAAAATCACCACCTCCATGACGATTAATGCGACTGCCTCGGTATTACTGGCTCTTTATATTGCCGTCGCCAAAAAGAACGGGGTTAGCCCTGATAAAATTGGCGGAACCGTCCAGAACGATATTTTGAAAGAATATATTGCGCGTGGAACTTACATCTATCCGCCCAAACCCAGTCTGCGCCTGATTACCGACATGATTGCTTATTGCACCACCGAAGTACCGAATTGGAATACAATTAGCATCAGTGGCTACCACATTCGAGAGGCGGGCAGCACGGCGGTGCAGGAAATTGCCTTTACCCTGGCGGATGGGATTGCCTATGTAGAAGCGGCGATTGCGGCAGGGCAAGATGTAGATAAATTCGCCAGCCGCCTTAGCTTTTTCTTTAACTCTCACAACGATTTCCTGGAAGAGGTTGCCAAGTTTCGGGCTGCCCGCCGCCTTTGGGCCAAAATTATGAAGGAACGCTTTAAGGCTAAAAATCCTCAGAGCTGGATGCTACGTTTTCACACTCAAACGGCTGGCTCGATGCTCACCGCCCAACAGGTAGAGAATAATATTGTGCGGGTGACGGTGCAAGCCCTGGCGGCGATTATGGGCGGCACTCAATCGCTCCACACCAACGGTATGGACGAAGCCCTGTCCCTACCTACCGAGAAAGCCGCTCGGATTGCCCTCCGTACCCAGCAAATTCTGGCCTACGAAACCGGGGTGGCCGATACGGTTGACCCCTTCGCCGGGAGTTACGCCATCGAAGCCCTTACAACTCAAGTAGAAGAAAAGGCCCAGGAATATCTGGACAAAATTGATTCTCTGGGCGGCACGCTGAAAGCCCTGGAGCGCGGTTTCTTCCATCAGGAAATCGAGGAAGCGGCCTATAAATGGCAGGAAGAAGTAGAATCTGGTGAGCGAGTTATCGTGGGGGTTAATAAATTTGTGGTGGAAGAACACGAACATGTTGACCATCTGGTTTTGAATCCAGCCCTGCGTGACGAACAAATTGCCCGTCTCAAAGCCCTACGCGCCCGCCGCAACAATCCCGATGTTACCGCCCGCCTGACCGCTCTGGCCTCCGCCGCCGAAGGTAGTGATAACTTGATGCCTCATATCGTAGGTTGTGTAGAAAATCTGGCAACTCTTGGCGAAATTTGCGATACGCTTCGGGGGGTGTTTGGGGTTTATCGCCCCAGTTAAAAATAGTAAATCTATCGCAATTCTAACAATGGTCTACAGGCTCTAATTTAAAGCCTGTGCTATAATGACAAAACATCGAACCTAACAGAAAATAAAAGGAGCAAAATAGATATGGCTATTCAAATTACTGTAGTTAGCGGCAAACAGGATGAAAAGAAAGCTCCCGCCGGGCTGATGCGAACGCTTGGCACGGAGAAGGAAGATACTCACGGCGAGGTTAGCCTGGCTGAACTGGTTAGCAATTTACTAGCTGAGGTCGCCACGGGTGTTACCGCCGAGACCGAAGTTGAGGTTGAACTTAGCGGGATTATTGAGCTGAACAAAAAGGCTGGGGCGGTTGCCGCTACCTTTGATGTCGGTAGCGAAAGCCCCGGTGCCCGCACTTTGAAGCTCAAGTTCAAAAGCACCGTTAAACCCCGCTAGTAGGTTTTCGCAATTAGGTTTTAGGATTTAGGTAGGGACATAAGTAGTGTTCCTACTTTTATTTTTAAACAAAAAAAGTTCCGGCACTCGTTTTGGATTAGAGGCCAGAACTTTGGGAGAGAAAGAATGGATGGACAGATAATATTAATATCTGTGTGGAATGGATGAAGACTATTTGCAGACCGGGATTAACTCTCGGTCTGCGGTCGTATTTCTAAAAATTACTAACTTAGGCTTTTTTGCCGTTGGTCGCTAATTTTTCGCTGATGGCTTCGACCTTCTGATTCAGTTCAGCTACTTGAGCATCGCTGGCGACGCGCATAGTGTTCAGGTTGGTAGTAGTTGCCTTGACGGTTTCTTCTACGGCTTCCTGAAAGATGCTCTGAGCTCGGCGGGTGCGTTCGGCATATTCGTCAACAAACTTCTTGCCTTCGGCCTGGCTGGCTTCAAACTGAGCAACCACAGTTTTGTTCAACTGTAACATGCGTTCCTGACCCCACAGCAGGCTGTTAACCAGACTGTAATAGGTGTCGGTATAAAGTTCAAAAATCTTGTTTGTGGTAGTAGTCCAATCGTTCATGGTTAAAAATCCTCCAAAATTACTTGTTGTTTTTGTTATCACGTTTTCCCCCGGCAAAGGGGTTAAAACTAAAGGGGCTAGGCAACATTCCGCCGGTATATGCCTTGAAAAAGAAATCAAGGGTTTGGCGGTACTGGTCAAGGCCTTGCGCCCAAATTTTCAAAAATTCTTCACCCGCACTTGTCAAACTGTAGACTCGTTTGGCGGGACCTTCGGTGTTAGTGTCCCAGATACTTTTTACTTTGCCTTCGCGTTCGAGTTGGCGCAAAGTACGATAGACCGTCGCCCTATCGCCCTGACCGAAGCCAGGTACCATTACCATCAGCCTTTCCCAAACCTCATAGCCATGCATACTCCAATCTCGTAGTAGTAGCAGGGTGTAAGGTTGCAGGAAGGTTTTGGGGGCGAAATTAAACCCGGATGCAGTCTCAACTTCGTTTTTAGAAGGAGGTTCAGGTAATTCTTCCGCTTCGGCCTCATTCTCTTCTTCGATTATTCGGACAGCCTTTTTAACAGGTTCTTCGCTAGCTTTAACTGCTTTCACAGGTTCTGCCACTGTTGCTCTGACCTTATTTTTAACAGGTTCTTTGCTGGCTTTAACCTCGGCTTTAAGCTCTTGTTTAACAGCTTTAACTGTTTTCGCAGGTTCTGCCTTAGCCTTAACCTCGACTTTAAGCTCTTTGGGGGGCTCTACGTTAGCCTTTACCTCGGCTATAACTTCGGATGCAAGTTCGCTACTGGTTTTGATTACCTTTTTTACGGGTTCTTCAGTAGCCTTAAGCAAATTAATTACGGGTTCTTCGGCTGCTTTAAGCTCTTTTACAGCTTCGTCTTTAGCCTGAACAGCGTTGATTACGCTTTCATTTGCTTTGGCCTTGCTTTCGGTTTTCGCCCCGCTAGTTACGGGGTGCGCGGGTGCCGCCTCAGCAGCATCGCTGTTAGTTGTTTTTTCTATTTGTTCCATTGTTTTCACATTCATTTCCATATTTTTCACCTAAGTGCATTCTACACCTATATGCGATATTTGTCAAGGGGTTGTGTGATGAATTTCGCAAAGTCGCCAAATGGGTTCACAAACCTAACCCCCTAACCCCCTTCCCTAGCAGGGAAGGGGGGAAAAAGGCTTTTGAGGTTACTATTTTGAGGTCTGCCTCAAAATAGTAACAAAATAAAATACCCCGCCTCCTTTAGGGGGTGGGGGCTAGTTAGGCCCGATGCACAACAGGTCTTGTGTTTTTGCACTAGCAAGAAAGGGGAGAATAGGACTCTTTAATTTTTATTCCTTGCTTCTTTATTCTGGCTTTCTACTCGGCACTCGGCACTTTCGACTCGTTACTTTTTACTGTCCCAGATAACGCAGGGCTTCCAGAACCTGTTCTTCCAGGCTAAGTTGGCGGTCGGTGGGGAGGGCGGATAGGGCGGTTTGTATCTCAGAGGGGCCGTAACCCAACCCGCTAAGAGCCTCAACGAGTTGACGGCGTTCTTGCAGGGCGGCGGTTTTGCCATCAGTCGCGGTGGTGATTGGGAGACGGGTGGCGGGTTGTTCCACTAGCTTGCCCTTTAAGTCCAGAATGATGCGGGCGGCGGTTTTGGGGCCAATGCCGGATATTTTCTTCAGGAAATCCACATTTTCCTGGGCAATCGCCAGATGTACTGCCCCAACTTCTTCTTTGCTCAAGACGTTCAGGGCGGCTTTTGGCCCCACCCCGGCGACGGTTATAAGCAGTTCAAAGAGACTCAATTGGTCTATAGTTTTGAAGCCGTAGAGTGCTAGTTGGTCTTCGCGCACATAAAGGTGGGTATATAGTTTGACCTCGCGCCCGATTTCGCCTAGGTCGGAAATCAGGCTAATCGGTACAAAAACCCGCAGCGTAACCCCGCCTACTTCCACCAGCACAAAATCCACCCCCATCTGTTCAAGTCGTCCTCGCACAGCAGCTATCATTAGTTTAACCTAACCTCCTAGCCCCCTTTACTAAAAAGGAAAGGGGAATAAGACTCACAAACTAAACAACCTCATCGCGTTTTCACCCAACACCTGCGCCAGTTCGGCCTCGGTGAGAAGGCTTTCCTCTCGAACCCTCGATAACAATCGCGCCTGCCTAAGCAAAGGCCAATCGCTGGCCCACAGGATCTTGTTTACCCCCGCAATATCGCAAACCGCCCGAAAAATACCGAACCGATATAGATAACTGGTAGCGGCGGTATCATAATACAGGTTTTTGAGGCTGGCGGCTACTTCCGGCATAAGCTCATAGAAGGGCAACCCCCCACCCCAATGAGCCGCGATAATCGTACAATCGCCAAAATTCTGGGCTAATTTTAACACCTTTTCGGGAGTAGTTTGACCCTTGCCGGGGTAAAGATGACCGACTGGTTCGCTGGCGTGCAGCATCAGCACCCCCTTTTGCTGTTGTACTAAAGTCGCCAAATCTTTGAGAACAGTTGGGTCGGTGGGGTCGAAGCCCTGCCCATCGGCGGTAAGTTCGCCCAGGCCCCGCAAGCCCGCCGCAAAGCAGCGTTCGGCCTCATAAACCGCCCTATCACCGTCTAATGGTTGTACTACTGCCAGCCCGATAAACCGTTCTGGGTAATCCTTAACCGCCTGAATAATATAATCGTTGGAGATACGGCAATACTCGCCACTGGCAAAGGCGTAACCAGTCACTACCGCCCGGTCAATTCCGGCGGCATTCATCGTGGCGATAAGTTCGGGGGCTGTTGCCATTTTAGCTTTAGGGGAGGCGTAACATTCGCCAAATCGCTGCTCTTTCTGGCATAACTCAGGGCGAAGGGCGATTAATTCAGGGGAGAAAATGTGGGTGTGGGCATCTATAATCACGGCTATTTATCGGGCAGGTCTTCAAAATCATCCAAACGATTGACGGGGCGGCGGGGTGCTTTCTCTTCGGGCAGGTGGCGGGAGCGGCGGCGTTGCTCAATCAACCGTTCCAGTAATTTTAGTACCTCGTCTTCCCGCTCCTGGGCCAAATCCAGCCAGAATTTGAAGCTGCGCTCGATTTCATGCTCCAAAAGTTGGGCAATCGGCGTATTAAACGGGCGGGTAAGGGTAGTGCTAATACGCCGCCCGGTTTGTCCACCTGCCCGTAATAGCTGACTTAACATGCCACTGGGTAAAAAGCGTTGCTCCCGTTCGCGTTCAAGCAAAAGCTGGCTGAGAATGACCGTCGTTAAATCTTCTTCGGTATCATTATCAACTACCTTGATTTCTTCACCTGCTGCCACCAACTGCGCTACGCCCTCCAGCGTAATGTAGTTTCGGGTTTCGGTGTCGTAGAGCTTACGGTTGTTATAACGCTTTATTACCCGCATGACTTCCTTTATTAGTGTCGCCGCTTCTCGATAAGGTTATCATTCTCATCATAGCGTTCCTCGATAACCGTGCCGCCCGGCTTGTCGTCCTGCATATACACCCGGAAAATATCTTCAGGGTTGGCGTAATCCATATTGTCGCGCACAATCTGCAAAATTGTCTTCAGGTCGTCCTTAGTCCCCTCAATATTGACGATAACTTTCACGCCCTCGTTCCTTTCTTTTGCTTTTTAGCCGAAAAACGCGCCATAAACATTCTCTTTTATTTGCTGCAAGACTTCTTCCAGATGCCCTGTTACTTCCAGCTCTTGCCATTTTTTATTATCACGAAAATAGGCTAACACAAAAAGGCTATGCCCATCATCCACCGGACTGACTCTGGCCCAGGGCGCGTAATAACCCTGCCAATTTTCCAGACGATAGGGTACAACATATTCGTACATTGTTAAAACACCCCTCCGCTCTTCCGCCAGAATATTGTCCCAGGCCGGGTTTGGCCCGATGTATTCCTGCGCCCGTTTTAACAATTCGCTTATACCTACAATTCGCACAAATTTTAAGCTGGTTAACGTTAATAGAATTACAAAATGGTCAAGGGAGGGTATTTGTCCTAACAGCCCTTTGGGTTAAACCCAAAAGAATTAGCAACCTTAGAAATCTCTTTATTTATTGTACGCTCTATAACCATTTCGTCAAGTTGAATTTATTAATCCCGCAGGAACGTTTTAGCCAAATTAATAAGGACAACTACAAGGGTTGTCCCTACGGACTGGCTTTATGCCTGTCCTGTCTTGTGCCTGTTCTGGCCTTTGTTTCCAAATTACCCTATTTCTATCCTGATATGCCCCCGATTACTGTGCTAAATTGGTTTCGGGGTATCGGGCAAATCCCCTGGTGCAAAAACAATTGAGCAAAGGGCGGAATTAACTCTTTCTCCCTTGTACTCAGCGGAGAAGCCAGCTTACAGGCTGGAATGTGGAGTGACGTTCTTGCTTCTTAATTCTTTATTCTATTTCGTATCGCTGAACGATTTGCGTTATCTGGTATAATTCAGTTGATAAAAGCTGAAATTAAAAGGGGCATTCTGCCCTGTTAAAGATAGCATTTGAGAACAGGTAAATAAGAAGCTATGACCAAACGAATCGCCTTGCTGGGTTGCACCGGGTCTATCGGGCAGCAAACGCTAGACGTAATAGGTTTGCACCCTGATAAATTCCAACTGGTTAGCATCGCCGCCAGTAAATACAGCGAAGCCCTGGCCCAACAAATCGCCCGCTTCAAGCCGCTTCGGGTTGGGTTAAGCCGCCCTGGCACTGGCAAATTGCTGGAAACAATGCGTTTCAACCCCCAGCCAGAATATGTTTATGGGGCAGAAGGTTTGGTGGCTCTGGCGACTGACCCCGAAGTTGATGTGGTGGTTGTGGCGACCAGTGGGCAACATGGCTTCGCTCCTACCCTGGCGGCTCTTAAAGCCGGGAAAGAAGTCGCCCTGGCTAACAAGGAAGTTCTGGTTATGGCGGGTGAGCTAGTAACAGCCCATGCCAAAGAATATGGTAGCCAGATTCGCCCCATTGATAGCGAACATAGCGCGATCTGGCAGAGTTTGCGGGGCGAAAGCTTTATTACGTCGAATGGCGATGAAAATTGGGCCGAAGCCAACGATAAGGTAGGCCGATTAATTCTGACCGCTTCGGGTGGGCCATTCCGCAGCTTTAGCAAAGAGCAGATGGCTAATGTTACGGTTGAACAGGCTATGAAGCATCCTAACTGGAATATGGGGCCAAAAATTACTATAGATTCGGCTACACTATTTAACAAGGGGTTAGAGGTAATTGAGGCACACTGGCTTTTTGGCTTGCCTTACGCTAAAATTGATGTGGTGGTTCACGCCCAGAGCATCATTCATAGTATGGTAGAATTTCTGGATGGCTCGATTAAGGCGCAGTTGGGCACACCTGATATGCGCTTGCCGATTCAATACGCCCTGGGATACCCGGAACGCCTGTCCAACGATTATCCGCGTTTGGACTTTACCCGGTTGCGCGAGCTAACCTTTGAACTGCCGGATACGGAGCGTTTCCCGGCTCTACGGCTGGCTTATGAGGCTGGCGAACGGGGCGGGACTTATCCGACGGTGTTGGCGGCGGCGGATGAGGAGGCGGTGCGGCTCTTCCACGAGCGGCGCATTAGCTATCTCGGTATCGCCGAACTGGTGGAACGCACCTTGAATGCCCATACAAATATCGCTCACCCTAGCCTTGAGGCGATTGCCGAAGCCGACAGCTGGGCGCGAAGGACCGCGATTTTGTTTTCGGAGAAACAGGCGATAACTTCTTAATAATCTTGTACTAATAAATAAATTTTTGAGGTAAATGCATGAGTTGGTTATGGTTTATACCGATATTACTGGTGATGGTGGTCATTCATGAAATGGGTCACTTTTTAACCGCCCGTCTATTTAAAATGAAAGTCCACGAATTTGGGATTGGTTTCCCACCTAAAGTCTGGTCGAAGAAGATGAAAGATGGGATGGAATGGTCTATCAACCTTCTGCCCATCGGTGGTTTTGTCCGAATCGAGGGCGAAAACGGCGACAGTACCGACCCTAACAGCTTTGGGGCAAAACCGACCTGGCAGCGGATGATTGTCTTAGCCGCCGGGCCGTTTATGAATCTGGTGCTAGCTTTTGTGCTTTACATGCTATTAGCTACTGGCGGCAAGGATGTGCCTAATGGTCCGGTAGTGCTAACCAGAGTTGAGCCAAATTCCCCGGCGGGAGTGGCAGGTTTGCAGGTTGGCGACGTAATTGTGTCGGTTAACGGCAACACCGTAACTACTACCCGTGATGTTTCGATTGAGACCCAACTCAAGAAAAGCCAGTTGCAGGAATTTGTTATCAAGCGTGGTAATGAGGTTTTCACCCGCAGTATTCAGCCCCGCCGCAATCCACCCGAAGGCGAAGGCCCGGTTGGTTTCAGTATGGGGACTTACTTCCAGCAGCTTAAGCTTATCAATGCTAATAATACCTTTGGTTTACAGAAAAACGACGTAGTGGTAGCGTTGGATGGCAAACCTGTTAAAGATATTATCGTATTTTTGAATTATTTCAAAACTACCGATAAAACCAGCGTAGATGTTACGGTACAAAGGGTGGTTGATGGCAATGCCACTACCCAAACCGTTACCATGCCCCTGAAACTTTACGCCGGCTACGTCTACAAAGGCTCAGAAGCCGCCCAGCAGGGTATAGCTAACGACTCGGTTATTCTGACGGTAAATGGTCAGAAGATTGGTTCGGAAACCCAATACCGCACTATTATGCAGGCTAACCAGAATAAACAGGTAACAATAACCTTCCTGGACGCTAAGAGCAAAACCGAGAAGACCGCCACTATCTACGCAAACCTGACCGATAATATTGCGGCGGATGACCGTTCCCCTCGCGCCGAAACGGTGCTGGACGGGTTGCCGCTAAACCAGTATACCCATAAAGACCTTAGCCCGGTGGAATGGGTCAGCGAAGCCTGGAATCAGACGATTTACGCTATTACCCTTATACCCCGCAGTATTGAGGCTCTGGTTAATGGTTCGGTAGGTTTTGAGAGTTTTGCCGGACCGGTGGGAATGGCGCAAATCACCAATTCAGTGGTGGAAAATGGTGGAATTGTAGCGACTCTTTCGCTGATGGCTTTGTTATCGGTAAACCTGGGTATTATCAATATTCTGCCCCTACCCGCTCTGGATGGTGGACGGTTGGTGTTTGTCTTGATTGAGATGATATTCCGCCGCCGCGTGCCGTCCGAAAAAGAAGGTCTGGTGCATTTCGCCGGGATGATGTTGCTCTTAACAATGATGGTGGCTTTCACCTGGCAGGATATTTCTCGGCTAATTACGGGTTCAGGTTTCTAGTTAAACTAACCCCCTGGCCTCCTTGCCTATAAAGGAAGGGAATGAAGGGGGAAATAATTAAGAGCATTTGCTGGGGCGGTTCGTAAACCGCCCTTAACTGTGTCAATTTATAAAGGTAAGAAGCAAGTTTGGATATTTCAAGTCTACATTCGGGGAATAAAAAAAAGGGCCGCGACAAAATAATCGCGGTTGAGCCCGGTTCGGCTGCGGATAAGGCCGGGGTAAAAACTGCTGACCGTTTGCTAACAATTAACGGGCAGCCTGTCCGTGATATGATTGATTATCAGTTTGGTACTGCCGAAGACCGCCTGAAACTAGGAGTGGAGCGCGAAGGCAAGCTGCTTGAATTACGGCTCAAAAACGTGGCGGGTGAGCCAGTTGGCCTTGAGTTTGCTGAGCCCACTTTCGATGGAATTCGGGTTTGTAATAATGACTGCCCCTTCTGTTTTGTTTATCGCACCCCCAAAGGTTTCCGCTCCAGCCTATATATCAAGGATGACGATTATCGCTATTCCTTTATGTATGGTGGTTTTGTAACCCTCACTAACTTGAAGGATGAGGATTGGAATAGGATTATCGAGCAACGCCTGACCCCCTTGTACGTTTCGGTTCATAGCACCGATTTGCAGTTGCGCCGCCGCCTTCTGGGTAATTCTACCGCCCCCGACATAACTGAACAGATAAAACAGCTTGATAATGGCGGTATTCAGGTGCATACCCAGATTGTACTTGTCCCAAATGTCAACGATGGAGCGGAACTGGAAAAAACTGTTAACGACCTTGCGAATTTACATCCGGCGGTACAAACTATCGCGGTTGTCCCGGTTGGCTTGGCGGGGGGCGATGGTTACGATGGTGATCGGCGGCGGAACGGTGCGGCTCACGGTCGGGGTTTTGATAGTATACCCCAGATGCCCATGCGGACTTTTACCCCAGCCGAGGCCGAGAAAATAATCGAGGTAGCTCATTCCTGGCAGAAACGCTTCAGAAAAGAAAAAGGTACGCCCCTGGTTTATTTGTCGGACGAGTTCTATTTGTTATGTGGACAGGAAGTACCCGGTAAGAGCCATTACCAGGAGTTTGACCAGATTGAGAACGGGGTAGGTCTGGTGCGCCGCTTTCTGGAGGATTGGAAAAAAACCGAGAAGAAATTACCCGCTGCCCTCTCTCGTCCGCTTCAGGCAACCCTGGTCACGGCTAATCTTATCACCCCTACTTTTCTGCCGATTATCGAGCGTCTGAACCAGATTGAAGGTTTGTCTTTAAATCTGTTGACGGTAGCTAATACGGCTCTTGGGTCAACTGTAACGGTGGCGGGTTTACTTACGGGTGGGGATATGCGGAAAGCACTGTTGGAATACGAGCGCAGTGGGCATGATCTGGGGGAAGTGATATTTTTACCCCAGGTGATGCTGGATAAAAAGGGCTACGGTGGGCGTTTTCTGGATAATCTGACCCCAACTGATATTGAGGAGGCTACCGGGCGCGTGGTGGTGCTGGCTGGCTTAATGAGCGAGGTTTGGGAAAATATCAAAATTCGCCAGAGTCAGCCTGTTGCTGACTTTGCGTTGGTGAAATAGCTAATAGGCAGATGTCCTAGATAAAACAAGCGAACCGCCAAGGACACCAAGAACGCCAATTAATATTTATTTCCTTTGCCCAACAAGTTGGAGGCTTACGCACTGTGCTTTGTGCCTCTATGGTGAACAATTTTTGTTCAGATAGCCCAAAATTAAAGAACTAGCACATTTGCCTAATAATATTTTCAGGAGTATATAGATGACTTTAAGCGAACAAGTGACCCCCAAAGCGAATGCCGATGGCAAGTTTGAGCGCGGTGAATATAGTATCCGGGATAGAGTTACAGCTGATGGCTCTTCGGGATTTAAAGCCAAGCCGGGTCGTTACCATTTGTATGTATCGTTGGCTTGCCCCTGGGCGCACCGCAGTGTCATTGTACGTAAGTTGTTAGGTCTCGAAGAGGTTATTTCGCTCTCAGTGGTTGACCCAATCCGTGACGAGCGTGGTTGGGCTTTTCGGGAAGGCTCCGGATACGGCCCTGACCCGGTTAATGGCTTTCAGTTTCTATCTGAAGCTTATTATCGCACTCGCCCCGATTTCATAGGGCGGTTCACTGTTCCTTGTCTTTGGGACAGGGTAACAGGACGGTTGGTGAGCAATAATTATCCTGACCTTACGATTGATATGGAAACCCAATTCACGGCTTTCCATCGCCCTGGTGCTCTAGACCTATATCCAGAAGAACTTCGCTCAGAGATTGATGCCTTGAATGCCGTGATATATAAGGATGTTAACGATGGCGTTTACAAAGCTGGTTTTGCCACCACCCAGACAGCCTATGAAGCAGCAGTAGTCGCCCTTTTTGCCCGCCTGGATGAACTGGAAGAACGGCTTACCACCCGTCGCTATCTAATGGGTGACCAGATTACCGAGGCGGATATTCGACTCTTCACCACTCTGGTGCGCTTTGATGCGGTTTATGTTGGGCATTTCAAGTGTAATTTGCGGCGGCTGATTGATTATCCAAATCTGTGGGGCTATGCCCGCGATGTTTATCAATATCAGGGGATTGGCGATACTGTTAACTTTGACCATATAAAACGGCATTATTACATGACTCATGCCCCGATTAACCCCAACCGGATTGTTCCGCTGGGGCCAGTGGTAGATTGGTCGCAACCACATCAACGAGCGAAACTCAGTCAGGCATGAGTGAGGTGCTACTTAGAAGCATAGGCAAGGGGGAAATGGCTGCGGTTCGCCAACTAACTCTCGCCGCTTACCAGCAATACGCTAACATTATGAAGCCTGGTGCCTGGTCAGGTTTATCCAAAGCCCTTGAAACGGCTTTTGAGGTGGCTAATACTGCCGAAATTCTTGTGGCAGAACAGGCCGGGGTAATAATTGGGAGTGTGATGTTATTTCCCCCTGCCCTCGATAGTTATAACGACCAGAAAACCGTGAGCAATATTCCCGAACTGCGTTTATTGGCAGTGGCAGAAGCTGGTCGAGGTCACGGTGTGGGTAAAGCTCTGGTGAGGGGCTGTATCGAGCGGGCACGAAATTCGGGAGCAGTAGCGTTAGGCTTACACACTTCCGATAGTATGAATGTCGCCATTCATTTATATGAGAGCATGGGTTTTGTTAGAGTGCCGGAACACGATTTTCAGCCACCCGGTGCGGAACTTGTCAAAGCCTACCAGCTGATTTTGAATACGTAAAACTATGTAATCCTGATAAGTTTGCAACAAGTAATCACCGCTATACATGACCTGAGAAGATAAGCAGACGGTAACAGCCAATGTCTTGCAACAAAAACCCCGCGGCCCAATCAGGCGGCAGGGTTTTTTCTGTAGTTTAATTTTTGTGATTGTAAGAACTTGCTACCCCTCTACTCACCAAAATAGTTCAACGAATAGCTTGAATTAGTTTGGTAAGTTAAAAGGCTGGTGGTTAGCTTGGGGTTTCCAGACGTACTACTTCCAAAGTGCAATCAGCTATCATCACTCCAATAACACCGACTGCCGCAATAACCGGAGCTAATACTATCGCCGCGATGCCTAAAGTTACCGGGATTTCCAGAATGGTGTGACCTTCATGTTTTAGTATCAAGCGGCGTACATTGCCTTCATGCAATAATTCTTTTACTTTACCCGCTAGTTGTTCACCCTGTAACTTAAATTGTTCCCGTTTTTCAACTTCAGGGGCGTTAATTGTTTCTGGCATATAATTTCTCCGTTCTTTTGGTTAATTTACCTTGTTCCGAAATCAGCATTTTGCTAACCTCACCTATGCAATATTTGTTTCTTTCTAAAGGGAGGTTATTCTGAACTTTCCCTTTTCAAATACTACAAATAGGTTTCTCCCACACAAAGTTTAACCTGTGAAAGTCAAGAATGTGGTGTATATGCCTGAATATTTCGTCAATGCTTTGGCTTTTTATTAGAATATGGTTATACATTATAGTTTTGAGGAATTTAAGCAAAAAGGCAGACTCTAAAGCCTGCCCAATTAAAGAAGAAATTTTAGAAAGCTTTCAGGCACTAATGGCAGCGATAGCCTTGATAGCTTCTGCCTCCATTTGCTGATTGCGGGGCACCAAACGGCAATTTTCGGGCGGGATTTTTACCAGCACTTCGTCGCCAACAGTATGCCGAATATTGGGAGGGGTATTAACACTCAGGGTAATATCGGTATTATCCAAACGCACAATGTAATCGCGATATTCGCCAAGATAGATATGATGTTCAATCCTTGCCGGGAAACAGTTGGACGAACCGCCGGGAGTGGTATCCACATCCATCAAAATTGAGTGGGGGCGTACGCTAAAGACTACCTCGTGTCCGGTAACAACCCCATTAGCCCGGTTTTCAGCCAGAATATGTAAGCCTCCAATGTCTACCTGCCCATTGGGTAGCAGCGTTCCAGGAATAACATTGCACCGCCCGATAAAACGGGCTACAAACTCGGTGGATGGGCTCTCGTAAATTTCTTCAGGCGTACCAGCCTGCTGAATAGTTCCATCGTACATCACCACAATTCGGTCAGAAGTTACCAGAGCCTCGCCCTGGTCGTGGGTAACATAGACGGTGGTAATCCCAATTTCATCGTGCAAACGGCGCACTTCGGCCCGCATCTCTTCGCGCAAGTTAGCGTCCAGGTTAGAAAGGGGCTCATCCAGCAACAAAATTTCCGGCTCAATAACCACTGCCCTCGCCAGAGCGACTCGTTGCTGCTGACCACCTGAAAGTTGTGCCGGATAGCGGTCAGCCAACTTGTTCAAACGCACAATATCCAGAGCCTTGTTCACTCGATTGCGCAAATCTTCCTTACTTACCTTGCGCAATTGCAACCCAAAAGCCACGTTCTCATAAACCGTTTTATGCGGCCAGATAGCATAGCTCTGGAAAATCATTGACATGTTACGTTTTTCGGGTGGAATGGTCTTTTGTTTGGACGAAACCACCTTGTCATTTACCAGAATGCGACCTTCGTCTGGAGACATAAATCCAGCCAACATTCTCAAAGTTGTCGTTTTACCGCAACCGGATGGGCCTAGCAGGGAAATAAATTCGCCTTCCGCCACTTGTAAGTTAATATGGTTGACCGCCGCATGCGTACCAAAATATTTGGTCAGATTGTCTAAGGTTATAGTTGCCATCTAGCTTAATTCCTCATATTTTTCATTATTCGACTCTAGAATCACCCTATCAGTTAGGAGCGTTTGTCCAACATAAAATCGCGTCCAAGCAGACGATAGGCCAAGCCCACTACCGCAAAAATAAGCAGCAACATTACCACCCCCAGGGCGGCTACTCGTTCATAACTGCCTTCATTTACCATTTCAAACAAGACCGTTGGCATAACCTGAGTATTGGTACTGAAGAGCAAGATGGCGCAACTGAGTTCACGGACTGCCAGAATAAAGACCAGAATCCAGCCCCCCACCAGACCCCGTTTTACGAGCGGTACGGTAATTTTCCGAACCGTTTCTAATTGGTTTGAGCCCAGATTACGGGCCGCCATTTCCAACTCCGGGTTAATACTTTTGAAAATATCGCTGCTATTGGAGTAAGCCATTGGCAAAAAGCGGGTAGTGTAAGCCACAATCAAAATCAGACCCGTGCCGTATAGCACTAAAGGTGGGCGCGAATAGGCGATAAAAATTCCGATGGCTATCACTATTCCTGGAATAACCAACGGGGTCATCACCAGAAAACCTAAAAAGCGGCTACCTCGAATTAGCTTGCGATTAACAATATAGGCAATTGAAATCCCTATAAACATCGCAAACGTGGCTGCTCCGGCGGAAAATAACAGAGTATTCTGGATTGAAAGGGAGGTATAAGGTTGCTTGAATAACACGTCCTCGAACCATTGTAAGGTTAAATTCGAGCCTTCAAAAGGCTTACCCCAGGCTTTGGATAGCGAGGTGCGAATTAGCATAATAAAAGGCAAGAACAATGAAAAGGAAGATACCAGGAGGCAGAATCCCAGAAATACCCACCGCCAGGGGCCGAGGTCGAGGGTTCTTTTCTGCCCACCCTTGCCCGTAACGGTAGTATAGTTTCGTTTGGCTAATAATTTCCTTTGTAACCAGAGTAAAAAAGCCGTAATTAGCAACAGAGGCATAGCAAAAGCAGAGGCCAACTCAATATTTGGTGGGAACTGGAACATCTGCCAGATTTCGGTGGTGATAATTGGCGTGCGGGCCGGAATAAGTAACAGAGTTGGGGAGCCAAATAAGGCCAGGGCTTCCAGGAAAGCCAGAATAAATCCTGATAAAATTGAAGGCCAAACTAGCGGCAGGGTAATTTTAACGGTGGTCTGAAAAGTGCCTGCGCCTAATACCTGCGCCGCATCTTCCAGTTCGGAAGATACAAACTCCAGGGCAGAACTGACCAACAAAAAGGTGTAAGGGTAACTATAAATCCCGACCACAAAAATTGCGCCACCCAGCGAAAAAACGTTAAATGGCCCTTTTTCCCCGCCAAACCATTCCAGCCAGAGTTTGTTTAGCCAGCCCGAATTGGGCGAGGCTAACAGCATCCAGGCAATCCCACCCAGGAAGGGCGGTGTAGTAAAGGCCACCAGTAACAGAATTCGCATCAAACCCCGCAAGGGCATATTAGTGCGCACAATCGCCCAGGCCATCGGAACCCCAATCAAGACACTCAGGGCCGCCGACCCGCTTGCCAGTAATAACGAGTTCCAGATTGCTTGCAGATAGCGCGGAGTAGTGAAAACGGTGGTGTAATTTTCCAGAGTTACCCCGGCTTCCTTGGGCAGAGAGAAACTTCGCACTAACAGCCAGAATAGTGGTAGCCCCATCAGCACCACCAATACTCCAACCATTGCTATCCAGAATATTGGGGAGAAATCGCGCCCGGAACGGAGTTTACCTACTCGCTGACCTGGGGCAACACTCCCTACTGGTTTTTGTACTTGTTCAGCCATTAAATTATTTAACCTTCCCCATACCCGAAATAGGTTGGCGGTTACTTCTAACTACCAACCCAGAGTAAATGTTTAAGCCCCGAATAAGGTTTTCCATTTTTTGATAATATCCGGCAAGTCTTTGCGAATTTCTTCCGGTTTAGGGGTAACGACCTGCAAATCCTTAATGGCTTTAGCACCAGTTACCGCGATGTCACCTCGGATTGGTTGCTCAAAATATTTAGCCACCAACTCGGCATATTCCTTACTGTTAAGGAAGTTCAGAAAAAGTTTGGAGGCGGCAGGGTGGGGGGCATCCTTAACAATTCCAACCGGGCTGACTACCACCACAGTACCATCGCTCGGATAAATCGCGTCTACCGGGTTGCCTTTGGCTTTGCTGGCTAAAACCTGACCGAGTGGTACAATCCCGATAGCTCTTTCACCCGAAACAATATCGGTTACGGCATCGTTAATCGAACGCCCAAGTTTGGGGTTTTGTTTGTTGAATGCGTTGAAATAGGCATCCCACCCATATTTTTGCTGCATACTCAAGGCCCATGTGCCGACCTGTCCGCTAGCCGCGCCGCTACCGGTGCTCATCTTATCCTTGTATTTATCCTGGGTTAAATCCTGCCAGCTTTTAGGTAATTCTTCGGCTTTTATTTTGGTGGTGTTATAGCCGATAACCAGTGGAATGAGGGCTCCAGTTTGATAATTGTTATCATTATCAGGGTTGCGATACTGCTGGATTATGTTTTCTTTACCTGCCGGGTTATATTGGAGCAATTTCCCCTGTTCTTTAAGCTCTATCATCTGGCTAATATCGGTGGTGCCGAAAACGTCCACATTCTTGATGCCAGCTTGCATTTCCTGGGTTAGCTTCTGATAGATGGTGGCGGCAACGTTGCGCGTCCCCTCAAATTTGATACCGGGATATTTGGCACTAAAGGCCGCCCCGATTTCATTCACTATATCCTGATTGAACCAGACGGTATACCAGACTAGCTTGCCCTCTTTTTTGGCAGCTTCAACTAAAGCCGGGTCGTCTGCTGCTGAAGTAGCAATACCGGCAGTGGTGGTAGCTGCTGCCGCTGTGGTTGTGGTGGCTGGGGCTGCGGTGGTTGTAGCAGCCGTGGTGGTAGTTGCTGGCGCGGTGGTTGCGGTTGGGTCACCGCAGGCCGCTAGAAATGTAACCAAAAAAAGAGCGACCAGCGCAATACTGATTCCTCTTATCTTTTTCCCCATAAAAATCTCCTCCTTGAGACTAAAATGCTTCAACGGATATATAAACAGCGGGGCTAACGAATAGCCCAGGTAATTTGGCTAAACTTAATAATGCTAGGGTAAGTTCTTACTAGCTTGCTGAATTACAATTCTCGGAATAGTTACTAGAACATGGCTTGGCGATATAGAAGTTAGCAGCCTAACTATCTAATAAGAAAGAATATTTCACCTACAAGTTCAAATCTGCTGAAAGAAAGTAACTTGACCAAACTGGTTTGTGAAATTTTCTTTTATTTGATTGCCAGAATGTTAGGATAGTTGAGAAATTTTGTCAATAGAAAAGGCTTAAGAAAGCGTTAATATAGGAATCAGAATTCGGATGTGAAAGATTTAACAATCTAGGCAAGAATCCTGCCCTACCTCATGCTCATCTGCAATCAAAGTCCCATCACCGTCAGGACTCTATGGAGATTGGATTCTCCAGTATTAAGGACGGTGCTAAGTAGCCAAACAGATTTACCATTCTTTTATCTTACTCTACCTCAATTTTAACAATAACAGGCTATTATTCTATTGAAGTTGGCTATCGCTACCTGGGTGAAGGGGTTGCTTAGTTGTTGTAAAGTCAAGGAGGATAATACTATGTTGAACAACTCAAAAAAAGTAGTAATTGGTATCCTGTTTGGCTTTAGCATCTTACTTGTAATAAGCTACCTTATCTCTATGATTTGGATAGTTAGCTATGAAGATGATTTGAAGGGTTTGGTAACATCCTTATTTATTTTGATTTTCCTGGTACCGGCTGGGCTATTTGAAATCATGGGTTTATATTTACTTTCGGGCGGGAGGTTAAATAGTTTAAATTTCCATCATAAGTCTGGCAATTAAAGAGCAGCTTTTCCCGAATATTCTAACCAGGCACTTTAGCTTATTTTTCCAAGCTTTGGAGAACAAGTTTTGTTGTGACTTATCGGTATTTAAGCCGCCTGTCGCAAATTGTAGGGTAAATCAAGTAGCTAACTCTAAACTCAAAGTATAAGAAAACCGCATTACGTCTCCATCCAGTCAGAATAATGTTGCCCAAATAGTGGGCAGATAAGGAGGCGAAAGATGACAACAGTAGAATTAGCCAGGCACAAACCTAATAAAATACTTAAGTGGGTTGAATTCACGCTGTTAGGCTTGATAATTTTATCGGTAGCGGCTTATAGTGGGGTATCCGTCTATGCTGCCAGTCTTTTTACCACGAGTACAAACCGGGATCTAGGGCCTGATACCCCGGCTACATACGGGATGCCCTACGAAAATATCACTTTCAAAACGCCGGACAAAGACCACCTAACAATTCGTGGTTGGTGGGTACCAAGCCAGAACTCCAATAAAGTGCTGATAATGGTTCACTCTAAAGATGGTACACGAACCTTTCTACTCCCAATAAGTCAGCGTTTATGGCTTGAAGGTTTTAACATCCTGCTTTTTGATACACGAGGGCAAGGAGTGTCTGACGGTAACCGCTACACCTTTGGTTGGAAAGAGAAATATGACGTAGTGGGTGCAGTTGACTTTGCCAAAAGCCTGGGATTCTCGCCCAATAAAATTGGCGTAGTTGGCTGGAGTATGGGTGGTGCTACTGCTATCCTGGCAATGGCTGAGACACCTGATATAAAAGCCGGGTTAGCTGAGTCGAGCTATGGTAACTTGAACCGCGTAATTACTGAGAAATTTTACCCAGAGAATGGACTACCTGACTTCCTTTATCCAGGAATAAAGTTAGCAGGAAATCTAATTTATGGTCTCGATGTGGAGCAAGCTAACCCCGAAGTGGCAATTACCAAACTGGGCGTGCGAAAGTTATTCCTGATTCATGCCGAAAAGGATCAAGTGATACCTGTATCAGAATTCCCCCGACTAATTAACGCTGGTGGGGAAAATGTAGCTGAAAGCTGGTTGGTTCCTGGTGTCGAACACGTTCGCAGTTTCAAAAACTATCCAGATGAATATACCCAACGGGCAGTAGCTTTTTTCAACCGGGAGCTTCAATAAGTCAATGCTATATGGTTTATGAATTTAGTGTGCTAACTGTATCTGAAAATGGTAAGGAAAGGAGCAAATGATGAGCACAGGGCTTTTGGAAAAACCAAATTTGGAGACTACTAATTCCAGAGAATCGTTTTTGAATATGTTTACTCGAAAATTGACTGAGGACACAGACTCTACAAGCGTTTTTGGTAAACCAATCGAACGAGAAGGGGTTACAGTAATTCCAGTTGCCAGGATGATTTGGGCTTTCGGTGGTGGCGGAGGGGTAAATCAGAATCCTAATCAGGAAGGGCAAGGCGGTGCCGGGCTGGTAACCGCCCAACCTGTAGGTTTTATTGAAATTCGCCAGGGTAAAGCTATCTATCACCCAATTTTTAACTTGGTTTCTTTGCTGGGCTTAATGATGAGGTTTAATACCTTAATCTTGTTAGCCTTTGGTAAGCGTAAAATAGTGGTGAATAAAGCTATGCCGAAAGAGGCAAAAAAGGCGGCCCATTCGACCAAATGACCTTTACTCGTTGGAAACCTTTAGTCTCGCCGTAAAATTGACCATTTCGCTACTAATTAACTAAAATCACTGTTTGCGCTCCATCTTTGTGGCTGGGGCGCGTTTCTTTGTCAGCCAATTTTGAAATTGACCCTTTTTTACTATTTTCCCCCTGGTGTTCACCGATTGCACTTATTATTAGTTGATAGGTAAATTTTATAATTACAAAGGAGAACCCGGCAATGGCTGCTCAAGTTGATAAAGCTACACTTACCATAACGGGGTTAACCGAATCGGAGGCTGCCCGAAAACTTCAGGAAGAGGGTTATAACGAGCTTCCCACCAGCAAGCGGCGGGGCGTGGCTAAAATCCTGTTATGCCATTTAGCCCCACCCGATAATGAACAGCTTACAAAACAGGCAAAGCAAATGGCAAAAGAAGGGTTGCGGGTGCTAGGAGTAGCCCGCGCGCGCTATCCAGGCGGTGAACTGCCTGACGGCAGCGCGATAAAATTGAAATCTTGCTTAAAGAAATCCGCCCCATCCTGAACGAATAACTTTTCCGCCTCCGTTTTGATTTAACAGTTCTAGTGTTAAATGCCTTGAGTTTCTGCCTTTAGGCCGATTAAAAGGTGGTTATTAAATATGCCTAAAAAGGAACTTTTTCAAATGGATAATATAAATTTGCCTTATGTCAATCGTTATGGCTTGCGCGACAGTCTGCCCGTATCGCCCCAGGCGGTGGTACCCTACGTCACCGAAAATACCGGGTGGGGCGAACGAAGCTACGATGTTTATAGCCGGTTACTGAAAGACCGAATTATTTTTCTAGGCACTCCCAGTAATATCCCTCTTGACAGTAATCCTTCTTTGCTTTATACTTACTTCATTCATTGAATGAAAGAAGTTTAAGAGGAAACTGACTCATGACTGTCAAATCTTTTCCGGCTAACCGCAAACTTATCCGTGATATAAACCAGAATAGTCTGCTCAATCTCATAAAAACCGAGGGCCCCGTTTCCCGTACCCGACTGGCTGAACTTTCTGGCTTGAGTCTGGCAACTATCAGCGGTGTTACGGGGCGGCTTCTGGAGCGGAATTTGATTCTAGAGGCCGGAGCGGCTCAATCCACTGGAGGGCGCAAGGCCGGGTTATTAGAAATCCAGCCAGAGGGGGGTTATGCCCTCGGTTTGAAAATCACCGAGCATGAGGTGGTAGCGGTTATCCTCAACCTTAATGCTGAAATCGTCTACAGCGAGCGTATTAAAGTTGAGCTCAGGGGGGAAGGGCGACATTCAATCCAGTTACTCGCCAGAGAAGTTGAGCAGTTGTCAAGGCGCGCCAGGTTGCCTGCCGAGAAAATTATCGGGTTGGGTTGTGGCTTACCCGGCATCATCAACGGGGTCCAGGGCATTTGCATTGACTCACCGATATTAGGTTGGCACCAGGTTGATGTAGCGGGCCTTCTTGGGAATTTGCTAAACCTCCCGGTATATCTTGATAACGACGTAAATAGTCTGGCAATCTACGAAAAGTTTTTCGGGCAGGGTCAGAATTACCAGAATTTTCTAACGGTAACTATCGGGCGAGGTTTAGGGCTTGGTCTGGTAATCAACGGAGATGTGTATAGGGGAGCACTCGGCGGGGCGGGGGAGTTGGGGCATACCACCGTAGCGGTTGGTGGTCGCCAATGTGAGTGTGGAAAAAGGGGTTGCCTGGAAGCTTATGTTTCCGACCATGGCTTTGTTGAAACCTATCTAGCAAAAGCCGGAACTGCCACCTTGATTGATTTACCAGAAGCCGCCGGATTTGAGGTGGTGCTACAACAAGCCCAGGCTGGCGAAAAAGCGGCAATTGCTACCTTTGAAGAAGCCGGTCAGCTACTTGGGGTAAGTCTGGCGAATCTGGTAAATATCCTCAACCCGGAAATGATTATTCTGTCCGGTTCAGGGGCAGTGGCGGGCAAGTTGCTTTTTAATCCTTTGCAAAAAGTGTTCAAGGAACATTGCTTTGGTCAACTTGGCGAACAACTTCGCCTGCTAGTTGAACCAACTGGTGACGAAAGCTGGGCGCGAGGAGCGGGGAGTCTGGTTTTAAGAAAATTCTTTTTATCGCCGATTGAGGCTCATTCTGAAAAATTCGAGAGCGTTGGGATTAGTTAATTCTCGTTAGAGCAATGCACTTCAGGAGGTAAAAATGGTTGGTAGAGTGGGGGAGAGTGCTACAAAGCGGCGATTCTGGCTGACTTTTTTCCTGGCCCCGCACTTAATCGGGATGCTGATAATGCTGGTTATTCCAATTATTGCCTCCTTTGTCCTTTCCTTCGCCGAGTGGGATTTGTTGACCCCGGCGCGGTGGGTTGGGCTTGATAACTACGCTAACCTGCTAAACAGCCCGGATTTTTGGACGGCACTGGGCCACACCTGTTTCTATATTGTTGGCTATTTGCCGATAGTGCTGGTGTTGGGTCTGGCTCTGGCCCTTCTGTTGAACCAGAAGCTTAAAGGACTTTTGTTTTTCCGAACCGCCTTCTTTATGCCCGTAGTTTCTTCCTGGGTAGCCGTCGCGCTGTTGTGGCGTTGGTTACTTAATCCTCGCTATGGATTGATTAACTACGGGCTGGGGCTGGTAGGACTTCAAGGCCCAAACTGGATTTATGACCCCAACTGGTCTTTACCTTCTATTATATTCGCGGGTATCTGGAAAGACCTGGGCTTTGTAATGATGCTGCTATTAGGTGGGCTACAGGCCGTCCCTCAGGAATATTACGAAGCGGCCAAAATTGATGGGGCGGGTGGTTATAAACTCCTGATGCGCATCACCCTGCCTTTGCTTTCGCCAACTATCTTCTTTGTGGTGGTAATTTCGTTGATAAACTCCTTTCAGGTCTTTGATCAGGTTTACGTAATGACTGGTGGCGGCCCGGCTGGTTCCTCGCAGGTATTGGTAGGTGAAATCGTTAACAATGCCTTTAGCTACAGCAAGTTTGGCTATGCCTCAGCCATTTCCTGGGTTTTATTTGCCCTGATTATGGTGGTAACGGTAGTGCAATGGGGTTTACAAAAACGGTTTGTGCATTACCAATAGAATTCAAGGGGAGAAACAAATGAGTCAGGCCACTAATGGATTAGCTAATATCAAACCAAAACCGGAAAGAATTGCCCTGGGCAGCAGCTATACCCGCGTAATAAAGGTGTTGGTAACGCTTGCTAAATATCTGGTATTGATAATATTCGCGCTATTTGCCCTGATGCCTTTTGCCTGGATGCTGTCAACCTCGCTAAAACCAGCCGGGGAAATATTAAGCGTGACACCTAATTTTATCCCGACCAAACCAACCCTGGATAATTATGGGGCAATCGGTGATGCTTTTCCATTAGGAAGAATCCTGACTAACAGTTTGGTGGTGGCAATATTAATTACGGGTGGGCAAATTCTTTTCTGTTCAATGGCGGCTTTTGCCTTTGCTCGCATCCCGTTCAAGGGGCGAGAGGTACTGTTTATTTTGTATCTGGCAACCCTGATGATACCCCAACAGGTCACTATAACCCCACTCTTTATTCTGATGACCGGGCTGGGCTGGGTAAACACTTATCAGGGTCTAATTCTGCCTGGTATCTTCAGTGCCTTCGGGGTGTTTCTGATGCGCCAATCCTTTATGTCTTTTCCCCGTGAATACGAGGAAGCGGCTTTTCTGGATGGGGCTACCTACTGGACGGTTTTCCGAAAGCTGGTAATGCCACTCTCTCGTCCTGCCCTGGCTACCCTTTCGGTGCTGGCCTTTATGAGTGCCTGGAACGCTTTTCTGTGGCCTTTATTCGTTACGCGTGATGCGGATATTATGACTTTGCCGGTGGCACTGGCTACTTTACAGGGACGCTGGACGACCCAGTGGAATCTGGTAATGGCCGGGGCGGTGCTGGCGGTTACACCCATATTGCTGCTCTACATTTTCGCTCAACGTTATTTTGTACAGGGTATGACTATGAGCGGTCTGAAAGGATGAACCAACCAGGCTGATTGGTCGTTCCGGTGGCTCATTTGCTGGAAGAAGACCAAAACTACTCACCTAATCTCAGTTTCTAAATATTTTTTATTGCAAAAGTTCAAGGAGGAAACCCTATGACTTCTAGGTTAATGCGCCCAATTTCTGCGATGGTAGCAGTATTGTTACTGGCTTTGCTGCTGGTCGCTTGTGGTGACCCAACAGCCACTACTGTTGTCACCACTACTACTGCCGCCGCCACTACAACCAAGGCGGCAACGGCAGTTGCAACTACCGCCGCCGCAACTACTACCCAGGCGGCTGCCACCACCACTGTCGCCCCCACCACCGCCGCCCCGGCTACGACTGCGGCCAAGGCTCCGGTAACAATCACCTACTATACCTTTTCGGCGGCTCCTGACCACCTGAAAGACCTGGATGCTATGATTAAGGCTTTCCAGGTGCAGAACCCGGAAATTACCGTCAAGGTGGAGACCGCTCCTTACGACACCTATTTTACCAAGCTCCAAACGCTAGTGGCAGGGAACACTGCTCCGGATGTTTATGAGCTTAATTACGAGAACTTTGTCAGCTACGCCTCGAAGGGAGTGTTGAAAGACCTTTCCTCATTGATTAGCGATGATAAAAGTTTTGATCCGGCAGTCTTTTATCCCAAAGCCTATCAAGCTTTCCAGCAGAACGGCAAACAGTATGGGCTGTCCGAAAGTTTCTCCAACGTGCTGTTGTTCTATAACAAAGACCTTTTTGACAAGGCCGGAGTAAGTTATCCTACCGATAGCTGGACCTGGAAAGAAGAAGTTGCCGCCGCCCAGAAACTGACCGATGCTAAAGCGGGGGTGTGGGGTTCCTATCAGCCGATTCAGTTCTTTGAGTTCTATAAGACCATTGCCCAGAACGGCGGCAGTATGTTTGATGCCAAAGGTCAGCCGACCCTGAACACTCCGCAGAACGTGGAAGCTCTCAAGTTTATGCTGGATAAAATCAATACCACTAAGGTAGCCCCAACTGATGCTGATATGGCTGGGCAATCAGACGGAGATTTGTTCAAAGCGGGCAAAATCGCGATGCTTCGCACCGGAATCTGGATGTTCAGCTCGTTCAAGGATGCGCCCTTTAAATGGGATGTGGCTCTAGAACCCGGCAATACCACCAAAGCCCACCATTTCTTCTCCAATGGCGTGGTGATTTCGAGCAAAACCGACAAGGCCGATGCTGCCTGGAAGTGGCTGAAATTCTTCACTTCCAACAGCGAATCCGCAAAAATTCGGGTTAATGCCAGTTGGGAACTGCCCGCTCTTAACAGTCAAAGTTTGTTTGACTCGTACTTGAAGATTTCGCCACCTACCAGCCGCCAGATAGTTTTCAAGGCTCTGGAAACCGCCGTAGTGCCTCCGGTTATTGAGAAGCAAAGCGAGCTTCAGGATATGGTAACCAAGGAGCTGACCAAAGCCAAACTAGGTCAGGAAAGTGCCCAGCAAGCCCTGGATAATCTGCAAACCCAGGTAACAAAACTGGTAGCGAAATAACGGGTGGGTGTTATGAGTTTAATTCCTACCATTTCGGAAATTTCCGGCAAGGTTGGGCCGGGTCAGTTGAAAAAACTGGCCCGGTATAGCCGGGAAGTGCTTAAAGCTGGTCAGGCCGAAAGCGGGGCAATTATCGCCTGCCCCAATTTTGAGGTCTACCGCTATTCCTGGCTTAGAGACGGTTCATTCTGTGCTTATGCCCTGTCCCTGGCAGGGGATGGGGCGCAAGCAGCCGCTTTTTATCGCTGGGTGGGGCGGGTAGTAGGACGCTACGAACAAAAGGTAGAGTCGGCTATTTTGCGCCATCGGGCTGGGGAAAAGTTGACCGATGCTGACTTTCTTAACACCCGCTATACTCTGGACGGAGCCGAGGAAAAAGGTCACGATTGGTGGAATTTTCAATTGGATGGGTATGGAACCTGGCTTTGGGCTCTTTCCCGCCATTTGGAGCTTTTCCCTGACGAGCAGCTTAAAGCAGAGTTACAACGTCCGGTAGAGATAGTGGTGCGCTATCTGGCGGCCTTCTGGCAACTTCCCAATTATGATTGCTGGGAGGAAAACCGGGAGGGTGTTCACCCTGCAACTCTGGCAGCCCTGTACGGTGGGTTGAAAGCCGCCGCATTTCTCTACCCGCAGAGCCTTATATGTCGGGAAGGGCGTAAACAGAGCAGCGCAATTCTGGCATTTGTTAAAACCAACGGGCTAAACCAGGACTCTCTGGTAAAAACAGTTGGTTTAAACGAAGTGGATTCAAGTCTGTTAGGCGCGGCGATGCCCTATAGTTTGTTTCCTCGGCGGGGTAAAATAATACGAACGACCATCGCCAGGATTGAGCAGGAGTTAGTTTCACCCCAGGGCGGGGTTTATCGCTACCGCCGGGATGTTTATTATGGGGGTGGAGAATGGCTACTTTTGACCGCCTGGCTTGGTTGGTATTATGCCGGGGTGGGGCGGCGAGAGGAAGCTCGAAATTGTCTGAACTGGGTGGCGCAACAGGCCGACCTTTCCGGGAACTTACCGGAACAGGTGGCCCCTAACTTACTGGCTCCAGCGCACCTGCCCATCTGGGAGGAACGCTGGGGAAAGTCGGCCTCACCGCTATGCTGGTCGCATGCCATGTACCTTATTCTGTATACTGCCCTATACGGCCCTCTTGACTAACTTATTGCCGGGTCTAGTTCCCGGTTCAAAATTGGATTGGTATGGAAATGACTGGCACAATTGAGATAACCCATCGGCCTTTTGGTTTTGAAGCACCTTACTCTGCCGGGCCGGACGAACGTAACCCGCGCCGTCCCCAGACTGGTCAGACCGTAAAACTGGGAATAACCACACCAGAGGGGCAGCGAACAACTGTGCGTGGTTGTTACTGGAGATTAAACGGGGTTGAGCAAGCCCCTTTAACCTTTCGTTTAATTGGACGTGTGCCTCAACAGGCCTCGCCCTTCCTGGCAGTATCTCCTTTGCACGAAGTGGGCGAACAGGAGTCCACCAGGTTAGGGGAGGGTGATACTCGGTTGTGCTGGGAAACCGAATTTGGCCCTTTTAATTTTGGCGATTGGGTAGAATATGGTTTTGAAGAGCCGGGAGTTTATCAATTTAGTTTTAGCGTTACCGATTGGCGACCCCTGGCATTGACTGGCAGCGGTAATCTATACTGGACAAATCAGGCGGGGATTAGCCAATACGTTGGTCAAATCACTTTAACGGAAAAGCAACCTGGCACTTTTCAATTAAAAATTGAGCTGAATGGCCATGAAAATACTGAACACCAGGAGCTTTATTCGGATCAACAAGTGCTGGTTAAGGTTGGCAGCTCCAATAGTTTCGCCAGAATCGAAAGTGAAGGTGAAAGTACCCGGCTAACACTGGAAACTGAAACCGGAGTTGTAATGCAAAGTGCTACCCCACTATTATTCGGTCTACTCTCGGCGGCGGGGGAGCTCGAAGCACTCCGGGTTAATTTTTCGGCAACCCCCCTGGACTTTTACGGCCTGGGGGAGCGGTTTGACCACTTAAATCAACGGGGTTTTTCCCCCGACATCCGGGTTTATGAGGAGTACAAAAACCAGGGCAACCGCACCTATTTTCCGATTCCATTTGGCTTTTCGCCAGACGGATTCGGTCTTTACCTGGACACCGGGGCTTATTCGCGCTTTTTTCTGCCAGAAAATGGCCCGGCCTCTTTTGAGGTTGAATTAGCCGATAAGATTCTGGACATATATCTTTTTACCGGAACTCCGGCCCAAATTCTGGCGGCTTATACTGCCCTTGCTGGGAAACCAGCCTTGCCCCCAACCTGGATTTTTACACCCTGGATGAGCGGCAACGAATGGAACAGCCAGGCGAAGGTCATGGAGCAGGTTGAGAAAAGTGCCGAGGTGGGGATTGCGGCGGGGGTATTGGTAATTGAAGCATGGGCTGATGAAACCACCTTTTATGTTTTTAACGATGCCGATTATACTCCACGCGACTCAGCAAATCCGCCTCGAATGGGCGATTTTAATTTCCCTGGGGATGGTCACTGGCCCGACCCTAAAGGAATGATTGATGAATTGCACCGCCGGGGTATAAAGGTGCTGCTGTGGCAAATTCCGGTACTAAAAAGTTTTGAGGAAGTTGAGCGCGATTTTAAGGAACGAGCCGCCGCCGGACAGAAACCCCAAACGGCAGGCCTTGAACAACACCGCCGGGATGTGGCCTATGCCCTGGAACACGGCTTTGTGGTGCTGGACGGACAGGGACAGCCTTATCGCAATCCGGGCATCTGGTTTCATGATGCTCATATTCTGGATATAACTAATCCGGCAGCCCGACAGTGGTGGATGGCAAAGCGGGAATATCTGGTCAAAGAACTTGGTATTGATGGGTTCAAAACTGACGGCGGCGAACATCTATGGGGTCTGGATTTAACCTTTAGTGATGGGTGTCGGGGCAAGGAATTAATCAACCTCTATCCTCAGCTTTATAGCCAGATGTACTATGACGCCGTGCAGGAATGGCGGGATGATGGCGGGATTACCTTTAGTCGGGCGGGTTATGCTGGGTCACAAAATGCCCCCTGTCACTGGGCGGGCGATGAAAATTCCACTTTTGCCGCTTTCCGCCACTCGGTAATCGCCGGATTATCGGCTGGACTTTCTGGAATTCCGTTCTGGGGCTGGGATATTGCCGGGTTTAGCGGGCCGATGCCCACCGCCGAGTTGTATCTTCGGGCGGCTGGAATGGCACTGTTCTGTCCAATTATGCAATACCATTCCGAATATTTCGCCCACCGCAAGCCGCTTCGTGACCGCACTCCCTGGAATGTGGCAGAACTGGATAATAGTCCCTGGCTGGTGGAGGATTATGCCAAGCTTACTCGGTTACGCCTGGAATTAACACCCTATCTTGAAAAAGCGGCGGTGAGCAGTGCCACTACCGGGGAGCCAATTATGCGTGCCCTGGTTTTTGATTGGCCTACCGACCCGATTTGTCGTAACATCGAGGACGAATATCTATTCGGACCCTCTCTTTTGGTAGCCCCTGTAATGGAAGAAGGTGCGGTTGCCCGTGATATTTACCTACCTGCCGGACACTGGCGCGACTGGTGGGAAGGAGTCAATTCTCCTGTAATACAGGGTCCAGTCTGGTTGAGAAAATATCCGGCACCGTTACAAGAAAAACCTTGCCTGGTTTTTGAAGGGGTTACCCAGTAACCCGTCTTTGAGTAACGATAAAACAAAAAGTGTGCGACGTGAAGTCGTTTGAGGGTCTGTTTCGGTAGTCTAAAACTGCAATGAAACCTACAGTACCGCCTGTAGTACCCTACCAGAACAGGCGATTGGAGTAATCTGATGGTGAGGGTAAATGCCAACGAGGTCGCTTACCCTTTGAAATCCAGGAGGGCACACCCTGCCATCTGCTCACCGCTTTTTACCGTGAGTTAGGGGGAGTATTGGGACAGGTTGGGACCTAAAACAAAGAGGCTGAACTCGAAGTTGCTTGCGAGCTCCTAACGCAGTTGGACTTACGGGGACGAGTGTTGATAGGGGATGCAATGTTTTGTCAGCGTAAGATTTGCCAGGAGGAGGTAGCACAAGGGGGCGATTATCTGTTGGTGGTCAAAGGTAACCAAGCAGGGCGATTGCAAGAAAATCAGGAAAATATCAATTTAACCCAGCTAAGGGTTAATAAATGAAGCTTCTATCAATCGCAGGCCCACAGAATTAAATATTCGGCACAGTATAAACATTGGAACAAATACACCCCGACCGAATAAGCTAGTGTAGCATTTGGGGGCGAGTCGGGGCGAATAGCTTCCCAGACTTCTTCTGCATCAGTATCGGCATCAGTCAAATTATTTTCAAAAAAGGCTTGCCCATCACCGCCCTCAGCTAAGTCATTCAAATCAGCTTTGCCCACTTCTTTTATGTAGCAGCAATAATTCCCACAGTGGACAGGCCAGAGAAAGTCCTGCCAGGTTACAGGGGCAGGGGTACGTTGCTCTAGCTCGGTATTTCGAGCCGCTACCAAAACTGTTAGTTCTTTATGAGTTAATTCTGGTTGCAAACCTTTTAATTGCTTACGCAGCTCCTCTATATTGCCCTGATTGGTATAAACTTCTTTGTCAGCAGATTTACCGAGCACAAGACAATCTTCGCAAACGAACTCCAGCTCAATTTCTCCAATAAACGACCCGCGATAACCGGATAAACTTAGTCCACATATCCCGCAAGTTTCAGGCTGGGTTTGATGTTTGGAAAAGTGGTGTGGGTATTTGAAATATTTAAAGGTTATTTCGGAAGAGTTCATAATTTTAAGAAGTTAAATTTTCAATTTCATGCTTACCCCCGAGCTCTTGAATTAGCCCATCCAGTAAACTTGAGTCTTGCGCATAAACCTCGATATAAGTAGTATCAAATGTCCGAATTTCAAGTTCAGCCCCATCCATCTCCTGAAATGGCAAATCTTCTGTCTCAAAGTACCTTGTCCAGTTTTTCGGCAGCAGCTCTTTGGGTACGGCTAAATATATGCCCCAGGTGAATTGAGGAATTGTTTTTACATATGTTATTAATTGTTCGGTATCCCCAAAAAGAGTTGGTTCACCAGCTTTATATTCTTCTGACAAACTACCCACTGCCTCAATATCTGCAACGAACCAAACCCAATTTTTGGAAAGTTTAGCTAGGCTATTGATAACTAAACCTAACTGTTTCCCGGTGCAGGAAACTAGCTCACTGTTGATTTGTGAGCCAGTCAATTCTAAACGGTAAATAGCTTTTGCCATTGGTTTTTCCTGGAAATCAGTCCGCTTGCCATTTCTCGTAATTCTGGCGCATCTGGTTGAGGTGAATATTGGTGTGGCGGAGGTGCATAATCAACCAATCGTCGAGATTTAGTTTGCCCATTTCGGGATGCTTCACCTCGTTAGCCCAGGTTTCATCCGGCAGGTCAGTGAGCAATCGGTAGGTCAGTAAGTGAAGGCTGTGGTAAAGGGACAGAACTTCGTCTAGGTCAAGGGCGGCGTAGTTGGAAACATTATACCAGGAGGTTTCGTCCCAGGTCATCACAGTGCTACCCGGTTCGGCGATAATCTTGCGGGCGCGGACATAGTTGTTAGCCTCACTGTCGGTCAGGTGCGCCACAATTTCGTGAACAGTCCAATCGGCGGGGGTAGGTCGGGAAGTGCGTGCTTCTGTCGGGTTTTGCTCTAACAAATCGGTAATAAGTTGATAGGTTTTACTATATTCTTCAAGGCGTTGCTGACGTTCAGGATTGCTCATAAACTCCTCCAGTAAGCGGTAAGATAATCTTTCTGACTCATTTCGGCTAAATCGCGTTCTAGCAATAGCACCGGGTCAAGCTGGGCAAAGGCACTAGCCCGTCCCACCAATTCCAGGGCGTGCCGAATATTTTGTTTGTCGTCCGCCCCGGTGGTGGTAAAAATTAGAGCCTGAAACATATCTGCCAGGGGTTGGGCGGCTAGTAGTGGTTGAGCAAAACCCATTTCTAGATTACTCGCAGGATCAATCTCAGCATAACCCGCACCCTGCGCCACTGCCAGACAAACCGCCCAGTAAAAGACCTCATAACCTTCCAAGATTATATCTTGCGGGAAACCATCATGCACATGCGTTCCAAGCACTACCCCTTGTAACTCAGTCAGTTCTTCCACCAGCCGCGCCCGAAGTTTGTCCAGATTAGCTGCCCGCAGTCGTTTGCTGGTGCCGCTTTGTTCGTTCAAGTCGTGGTCGCGCAGGTATTCATACGCGCCCCAGGCTCGGCGGCATAATTCGGCTAAATTTTTGGTCTGGCTATTGATTGACATTCTCCCCCTCAATTTTGCGATAGTAACAGCCCTTATGTCCGGTGTGACAGGCACCTCCGCCCGCCAACTCTACTTTTAGTAAGAAGCTGTTTTCCTCACAATTCACGAACATCTCTTGCACCAGCAAAAACTGCCCACTGGTTTCGCCTTTCAGCCAGAGAGTGTTGCGGCTACGACTCCAGAAGTGGGCCTTGCCAGTTTCACGGGTGCGCTGGAAGGCTTCCCGGTTCATAAAGGCCAGCATTATCACCTCGTTAGTTCCAACCTCCTGCACTACCGCTGGGATTAACTTCTGTCCGTCCTCGCCAAAATCAAGGGCAATTATTTCTTGAATCGCCCCTTCTTCGACTGGCCCAACTACCTCTAAATTAACCAATTCATTGCCGCCTCTGTTAGAAACGGTCTTTGCGTTCGTCAAAGTACCGCCAGATAAGCCAAGCTACCAGTAAAGCCCCTACAATCAGTCCCATAGTTGCCACCAATCTGGTATTTACAGCCTGATTGGCACACCTTTATGGTTTAAATACTCTTTGGCCTGTTGCAGGGTATATTCGCCATAGTGGAAAATGCTGGCGGCTAACACCGCGTCGGCCTTGCCCTGCGCCACCGCCTCGTAAAGATGCTCCAGATTTCCTGCCCCGCCACTGGCAATTACCGGGACGCTGACCGCCTCCGACACCGCCCGCGTTAGCTCTAAATCATAGCCGTTTTTAGTGCCATCGGCATCCATACTGGTCAGCAAAATTTCACCCGCGCCAAGTTCCGTCCCCTGCCGCGCCCATTCTACCGCATCCAGCCCGGTTGGAGTGCGTCCGCCGTGCAGAAAAACTTCCCAACCACCACTCGAATTACGCTTGGCATCAATCGCCAGCACTATACACTGGTTGCCGAAATGGTTCGCCCCCTCGGCAATCAGGCCGGGGTTCTGAACGGCGGCGGTGTTAATCGAAACCTTGTCAGCCCCCGCCTCTAACATTTTGAGCATATCATTCAGGCTACGAATTCCACCGCCAATGGTGAAAGGAATAAAAACTTGCTCGGCGGTGTGGCGCACCATTTCCAACACGGTAGCGCGTCCGTCGCTGCTGGCGGTAATATCCAGGAAAACCAGTTCGTCCGCCCCCTGGGCATCGTAAAAAGCCGCCAACTCCACCGCGTCCCCGGCATCCCGCAGATTGACAAAATTTGTGCCTTTAACCACTCGCCCTTCTTTTACGTCCAGGCAAGGTATTATTCGCTTGGTCAGCATTACTAAAACCTTTCAAAATTAAGGTTTGACTTATGAGTTTTGAGTTAAGGATGGTCTTCTAACTCAAAACTTAAAACTTAACACTCATAACTCCTTAAGGCTCAAGTCACCAGTATAAAGAGCTTTGCCAATAATCACCCCTTCCGCCCCAACCTCGCGCAGGCGGTGGACATGTTCGGCTCTGGCGACCCCGCCACTAGCAATCACCGGACGTTGAGCGGCGGTCATAAACTCCTGGAGGGCGGCGTAATTTGGCTCGGTCAATGTACCGTCGCGGCTGATGTCGGTATAAATAAAGCGAGTCGCACCTCGGCGGGCAAGTTCTTGCGCCATGGTAGTGGCGGGCACATTCGAGGTTTCGGTCCAACCTTCCACCGCTACCATACCGTTGCGGGCATCAATCCCGATTACAATCCGCTCGCCCCACCGCTGGCACAGACGTTCGGCTAAATCCGGGTTACGCAGGGCTACCGTGCCAAGTATCACCCGGTCAATCCCTAAATTTAATAATTCCTCCACCGTCGCTTCGTCTCGTACCCCCCCGCCCAACTCTACCGGGAGGCCACTGGCTTCCATAATCTGTTGCACTACCGCCAGATTGACGGGCTTTCCGGCCTTTGCCCCATCCAGATCAACCAGATGTAAATACTTGGCCCCTTCATCCCGCCAGCGGCGCCCAAATTCTGCTGGGTCGTCACTGAAAACTGTTACCTGATTATAGTCGCCCTGATAGAGGCGCACGCACTTACCGTCCTTTAGGTCAATCGCCGGAATAATTAACATTGGCTGGCATACCTCAAAAAGTTAGCATAAACCTGAATTCCCACCGGGCCGCTTTTTTCAGGGTGGAACTGCACCCCAAACCAGTTGTCTTGCCCTGCCGCACTACAAAAATCCAGGCCATAGTCGGTAGTTGCCAGCGTCAGTGGGCTTTTCGCCCCACCTACCGGGTCGCAATAGTAGCTGTGGACGAAGTAAAAGTAGCTGTCGTTCTCCACCCCATCCCAGAGGGGTGAAGCTTTAACCTGATGTACTTGATTCCAGCCGATTTGGGGAATTTTCAGGCCGCTAGCCGCAGCGAAACGCCGGGACTCGCCCGGCAAAATATCCAGACCGGCAGTGTCGTTTTCTTCCAGGTGAGTCAGCAAAAGTTGGAAGCCGACGCAGACCCCCATAAAGGATTTGCCGCTTGCCACCCGTTCGCGTACCGTTTCGTCCAGGTGGGCTTGCAACAAATTGCCCATACATTGCCCCGCCGCCCCCTGTCCCGGAAAAACAACCGCATCGGCCTCTCGAATTTTGGTGGGGTCACCCGTGATTTCCACGCTGGTGTTGGGGCTATCGTCCACCTGAAGCACTGCCCGTTGCAGGGCGCGTTGGACGCTGCGGACGTTCCCGGCGTTATAGTCAATTATCGCTATTTTCATCTTTTTAGGTCTTAGGTGCTAGGCATCAGGTTTACTATTCCAAAATTCTAATGCCTAATCGTTAAAATTATTATGGTACTTTACATAAATCTATTCCGGCAATATCGCAACCGCCTCAACTTCAATCAGCAAATCCGGCATGAAAAGCCCGGTTACACCGACGGCAGTGCTGGCGGGTGGGGTTGCGCCAGCTAAGTATTCATTGCGTACTTCGCGAACTATTGGTAGCGTGGTTATATCGGTCAGGAAATAGCTAAACTTCACGATAGAATCGAAACCTAGCCCTACCGCCGCAAGAGCCGCTTTGAGGTTTTCAAAAACTTGCACGGTTTGAGCCCGCATGTCGCCTTTCCCAACTACATTACCCGATTGGTCAAGTGGGACTTGCCCTGAAATATAAACGGGCCGCCCGCTTAACACTTCTACTACATGGGTATAGCCACGCGGAGTGGAGATTTCCGGGGGATTGATGAATCTTGCTAATTGGTTTTCGCTAGACATATTTCCTCCTATTCGATTTTTCCTTTGGTGCTGGGAAGGGTGTCGCTGACGATGCGGGCGGCATCGCGAAGGGCCTGGGCGTAACTCTTAAAAACTGCTTCCAGAATATGGTGAGCGTTTTTGCCGCGTAGTTTGTCCACATGCACCGTTAACCCCGCATTAAAAGTAACTGCTCGCCAGAATTCCTCGATTAATTGACAATCAAACTGCCCGACCTTTTCGGGCAAACCCTCTACCTCGTAGACCAGGAAAGGCCGACCTGACACGTCCAGGGCCGTCCGCACCAATGTTTCGTCCATCGGCACATAGGCATGCCCATAACGCTGGATGCCCACCTTTTCGCCAAAGGCTTGCTTGAGCGATTGTCCAAGCGCGATGCCTACATCCTCAACGGTGTGGTGGTCGTCTATCCAGAGGTCGCCTTTGGCTTGCACAATCAGAGACAGCCCGGCATGCTTGGCGAATAGGGTCAACATGTGGTCAAGGAAGCCAATACCAGTGGAAATTTGGCCTTTGCCATCACCATCCAGGTCAACTTCCACCAGAATATTAGTTTCCAGAGTTTCGCGGGCCACTTTGCCGTGGCGTCCTTTGATACTGGTCGGCATTTCAATAATATTAGTCATCGCTTTCAAAATTCCTTCACGGTCTGCCCCAAAACGAGCCAGAACTTTAGCAGCCTTATCATCCGGGTCGGCAATAACAGCCAGCAGTAAATGTTCGGGGTTAATCTGGGTTTCGTGGCGTTGTTCCCGTTCTATATCGGCCTGTTTGAATAATTTTTGCAAGCGGAAAGAAATATACATACTGACCGAAAACCCCTTGAAGGCGTTGGCCTGGGGCTGTTGGGTGGGGAGGTCGCCCAACTCGGCCTGTAGTTCGCCGCGCAAAATATTAAGGTCTATCCCCAGCCTCTCGAAAATATGATAAGCATCCCCGTTTTTGTTCCTGATCATTGCCAATAGCAAATGTTCAATCTCAAGGTTGGCGTGGTGCTGCTCCATCACAATTTGATAGCTGGCAGTCAAAAGCTCGCGGGATTGTTCGTTAAACTTGTCAAAAGGGTTCGTGCCTGGGTTCATTTTTATGTTCCTCAGATTAAAAAGGAGTCAGAAGTAAGAATAAAGGAGCAGAAATTTGTAGGAGTAGGCTCTGTCCCGCGATTGTTATCATATGACGGAACATCCTCCGACTAATATCCTCCGAATATCCTGCCAACCCATTTCATCCATGTTAAAATTTCCTAAAGGCCGCTAACCATAAAAACAGCCAGCCTTTACCCCGTCCGAGGGTCAGACTGGCGCATCTCCGCACTTGGTCTTGTGGTTCTAACCCCGCTTAATATCTGGTATTTTTCAGGTTCAGGGTGTTGACACCCTTTGCCCCGGCAAAGTTAGTGCCGTGAATCTGGACGTTATCAAAACTTGCCCCACTCAGGTCGGCGGCATGGAAGTCTACCCCGCGCACTTTCGCTCCGTCCAGTTTGGCGTTAATCAGTTTAGAATTGAGGAACTTGGCGGCATGGATGTCCGCGCCACTGAAATCCGTTTCACTGAAATTGCTGCCACTGACGTTCGCACCCACCAGTGAGGCGTTGCGGAAACTTGCTCCGATGACCTTTGCGCCATGCATATCACAGCCGTGCGCGTCAGCATCATCCAGAATTGCTTCACTCAAATCGGCCCCTATGAAATTTGCGCCCATCAGCTTAGAACCTCGGAAGTTAGTACCGCGCAATTTGGCTTGCTGAAAATTTACGGCGTGCAAATCCAAATCGCTCAAATCCGCTCCACTCAGGTCAACTTTAGAGAAATTGGCCCGCCAGAAGAAGCCAAAACCAAAACTAACGCCTCGCAACGCTTTTTGAACCTTATCTCGGTCAAAGTTCATGGTAGAATTGTTAACTGGAATCTCTTCAATTGGTTCGTTCTCGAATGACACCGTGGTGCCGCTAACCACCGGAATTTCCTCAAACTCGTCGGTTACTTCTTCGACCTGGATTTTCTGGGACTTTGCCATTTTTACCTCTATGTTTAAAAGTAATCAGTAATCAATTGTCAGTTAGGCACTAGGTATTAGCATCCGGCAAGTATGCTGAATATTTTAATTTTACCACAGAGACACAGTTAAACATTTAAATTTAAAGCTTACTTGCCTATTATTTATTAGGTGACCAACAACCATGAAGTTTTTGATTTTCCTAAAACCTAATACCTTCAATTATATAGGATTTGTTTGAGCTGCTCAATAAAGGTTTCGTTTTGTTCTGGGCGACCAACGCTAACTCTAAAGGCATTTTCGAGCATAGGTTTGTTGTAATATCGTACTAACACGCCCTGTTTTTCCAGCCCGCTTTTAACTTCCCTGGCACTGCCCCGCCGCATTCGGCAAAAAATAAAGTTGGAAGCACTCGGCAAGGGCTCGATTGGGTCTATTTCTTGCAACATACTAAAGAGCCGCTCGCGCTCCTCTACGATTTTCTGAACGTGGGTTTCAATCCATTCGCGTTCCTGGAGGCTGGCGCGGGCTGCTTCCTGACCGGCTACTGTCACGTTATAGGGCTGCTTTATTTTCCACAACTGCCGAGCTACCGCTAACGGCAGCACCCCATAACCTACCCGCAAACCAGCTAACCCGCTCAACTTGCTAAAAGTCCGCAACACAATCAGGTTAGGATATTGGTTGGTCAGATTCAGAAAACTGTGTCCAGCAAAATCATGATAGGCTTCGTCCACCACTACCAGTCGCCCGGTTTCCAGCAAAGCTCGAATGGTGCTTTCGGGACAGGTGTTTCCGGTGGGGTTGTTAGGGGTGCAAACGAAAATAAGCTTGGTGCGGCTATCTATAGCGGCAAGAGCGGCGGGCAAATCCAGGCTATAATCCATAATCCGGCGCGGCACACTCCGAACTTCCGCTTGATAAAGCTTGCCCAAAAACGAGTACATTCCAAAAGTCGGAGCGAAATCCAGAATATTGTCGCCGGGTGTAATAAAAAGCCGGATTAGCAGTTCCAGCAGCTCGTCCGAACCACTGCCGATAAAAATTCGCTCTTTGTCCACGCCGATATATTTCTCAAGTTCCTGGCGCAAGGCGGTGCAACTTGGGTCTGGATAGATATGGTAATACTCCTGGCTCTGAATGGCTTTCAGGGCTGCCGGGGAGGGGCCATAAGGGTTTTCGTTGGCGTCCAGCTTCACCAGCTTTTCGATGGGGATACCCAGCCTCGCGCTCAGTTGGTCAAGGGGCTCTACCGGGGTATATTCTTCCAATTCCAGCAGGTCGGGTCGCATCAGCTCTTCCAGCTTAAAGTTTTTTTCAATGGTCATTTTCCGGTTCTCAATTTCTGGCTAAATAAGCTTCTCCAAAGATGGTGAAAGTATAACGGGATTTGGAATTAAGCACAACCTCCCGGATTCTTCGTTAGGGAAGTAACAATTGAAAAAGACCAAATATAAGGTATAAGTGAAGCTAGAGGAACCAAACTTTGGTGAATAGCCCTGAACAAGTAGTAGTCTCAATTATCCCCACGACACTCTGGCTAAGGTGCCCCACCCGCCCAGTTTTAGCCTCAATCGTGATATAGCTTTTTAGGGTATACTGTTTTCTCTTGCTACTGTAATAATTATCAGCTTCACTTATTCTCCATTTCCTTTTTATCCGGAATATTATCAATTCAACAGATTAAAACGCAGGTAACCTGGAAATGAGCACAAATTCTATGAGGAAGGCAAAATGCAAACCTACAAGGTAGTTTCTGCTGCGAAGATTTCCGCCTCGGTCGAGGATATTTACCGAGTGTTGTCCGATTACCACAATCAACATCTCCGCATCCTGCCACCTGAGCATTTTGTTGAGTTGAAATTGGAAAATGGTGGTCAAGGGGCCGGAACGGTACTTTCCTTCAAGGTAAAGGTGTTTGGTAATATCATTCCTTTCCGAATGGAGGTAAGCGAGCCAGAACCGGGACGAGTGCTGCTGGAGAAAGATTTGTTGAGCGAGGTTTTTACTACTTTTTCATTAAACCCCTTGAATAAAAACCAAACGAAAGTGGAAATTGCCACGACCCTTCCTATAAAGGGAGGTCTGGCTGGTTTTATGGAAAAATTGATAAATCCCTCACTGCTAAAAGGCATCTATCGCAAAGAATTGCGCCTTCAGGCGACTCATCTTTCGGCGGACATCGTGCTGGAATAAGGAAATTGAGTTGCATTAGCTTTGAAACTACAGTAAAGACAAAACTTCCAGGCACTTTTTTAATTTAATGTTTAAGTATAACCAGGTTCAGTTATTTATCTCTAAACTTAAGCTAATTAAGCACGACCCCGATTGTGAGTAATAGGTTAGCGTAGGTTCGCTCCTCCCCTGTGGCAATTAATAGGGCGGTACTTTCACCTTGCGCAGCATCATAAAAAGCAAAGCGTTCGAGTGGTTCTAGCTGTATTTTACTCGGTAGGAGTTCCCGAAACTCTTTAAAGATTGAGGGTTCTTCTCCATCTTTAGTCATAACCTGGGCGGCTTCAATCGGGATAGCTTCAACCAGTACCCTAAGTACGTCCGTTACTGATACTAACCCTGGGCTGAGATTGAGATAGACTTGCCGAGTTCGCGGATTAACACCAGTGGAGAATGGGTAATTACCGTCGGCAATTAATATCTTACTACCGTGCCCCGCTCGACCAAGTGCTTCCAAAATTTCTGGATGTAATAATTTCCCTCGTAACATCTTAAAACCTCTTATTCTTTATATGTAGAATGGCTTATCGCACATTATCATACCCTACCAGTGCACTATCTTCAGGAACCCGTAAATTTTGTTGGTTGATAATATCCCAGGCTCCTATTCGCAAAATATTACAACTATTAAATTTCGGTGTAAAATAAGCGGGTACTTTTAGCCAGTGAACAGTTTGAAAACTTATGCTTCGGATTTTGCTGACAGATTACCTGATTTCGTATTCAATGTAAATTCTTCCCACTTGCTTTAATTAAGATTTTATAAACGTGGCTATTCAATTCTAAACCTTTAGAAAGGAAAATAATGGCAGACCCTACCCAAAAAGTTCCTTTAGGACGAACTAATCTACAAATTACGCGTTTTGGTCTCGGCACTGCCGCGTTGGGGTGGCTTTACTCTCCGGTTGACCAGGCTGGTGCTACAGCAACCATTCACCGTGCCTACGAACTTGGGTGTAACTTTTTCGATACTTCACCTTATTATGGTAGCGGTCTGGCAGAGACTCGCGCTGGGTCAATCCTTTCCACCTTGCCTCGTGATAGTTTTGTTTTCTCTGACAAATTAGGTTATGCTATTTACCCTGAAACACCCTTGCCCGCCGACGATATTGCCGAATTACCCCCGCACCCAGGCCACGATTTTAGCTATGATGGGGCTTTTCGACTGGTGGAAGGGAGTTTAAAACGCACCGGACTAGACCACATTGATATTATGCTGATTCACGACCCCGATGAGTATATTGATGAAGCCCTCAAGGGGACATATCGCGCCCTACGTAAAATGAAAGAAGAGGGTATGATAAAAGCTATTGGGGCGGGGATGAATTTTAGCAATTTACTAACCCGGCTGGCGCGGGAAGCCGAATTTGACTGTTTTCTACTGGCAGGGCGGTACACTCTGTTGGAACAGACGGCTCTAGCTGATTTATTACCCCTGGCTGTCGAGCAGGGTATCGCAATTTATATTGGGGGGCCGTTTAATAGTGGCTTGCTGGCAAACCCCTATGCCCCAAACCCTACTTTTAACTACGCTCCCGCTCCAACCGAGCTAATAGAAAAAGCTCGTAAGTTAGACAAGGTTTGCCAGAAATTTAATATTCCCTTAAAAGCGGCGGCAATACAGTTCCCGCTTGGTCACCCGGCTATTGTTTCGGTGCTATCAGGGGCACGTTCAGTAGCAGAGCTTGAGGAAAATTTTGCTATGTTCCAGGTAGAAATACCGGCAGAGCTATGGCAAGAATTAATTCGGGAAGGATTGTTACCCGAAAATATACCGTTACCCTAGAGGAAATGAACAATGCCAGATTTCCCGATAATTGATGCTCACGTTCATCTTTGGAATCCCGACCGTTTCAGAATGAGTTGGTTGGATGGGGTTGACCTACTGAACCAGCCCTACGAATATAGCCATTTTAGCCAGCACTCTAGCGCGCTTTCACTGGAAGCTTTTGTCTACGTGGAGGTTGGGGCTGACTCGGCCTATTCATTTTTAGAGGCTCAATGGGTAGCCGGTGTAGCTCGACAGGAAGCACGTTTGAAAGGTATTGTAGCCGCAGCACCACTAGAATACGGGAATCGGTTGAGGTATTACCTGGAAGCCCTGGTTGCACTTGGCCCCCAAATAAAAGGGGTGCGCCGTTTACTACAGGATGAAACTAATCCAAACTTTTGCTTACAGCCAGATTTTGTGGAAGGAGTGCGGTTACTTCCTGAATATGGTTTGTCCTTTGATTTGTGCATCAAGCATTACCAGCTTCCGGGCGTAATAGAGCTGGTAAAGAGCTGCCCCCAGACCAGTTTTATTCTTGACCATATCGCCAAACCCGACATCCGAAACAAACTTACCAACCCCTGGCAACAACATATTCGGGAACTGGCAGCCTTGCCAAATGTAGTATGTAAAATTAGCGGGTTAGTGACGGAAGCTGACCATCAAAACTGGACTGCCGATAATCTGTTGCCATATGTTAATACGGTGCTAGAGGCGTTCGGAGAAGAGCGGGTATTATTTGGCAGCGATTGGCCGGTAGCATTATTAGCTTCTTCCTATACGCGGTGGGTCGAAACGCTGGATAAACTGACCGCTGAGTTAAACCCCGAAGCGCGACGCAAACTCTGGGCCGAAAATACCCACCGAATTTATCGCCTTTAAAACCAGCATTGCCTGGTTTTATGTTAAAATATTCGGGTGAACCTGAAATTAGGGTCAAAGTTAGAAATTATCGGCTGAAGGCAACCAACTCCTCTAAAGCTGACTATATTTAAGAATGGAATAAAAATATGACTGTAACCGATAATAAGCTGGGCGTAATCAGGGCCCTGGATAGCTGGTTCGAGGCGCACTATGAAGAAATGATTGCTGATTTACGCTGGTTGGTGGAATTAGAAACCCCCAGCGGTGCCAAAACCGAAATTGATAGTGTGCAGGAGCAATTAGCCGAGAAGTTCAGAGCGGCAGGCGCAGAAACCGAGATTATCGCTGGCCCGGACGGAAACCACTTACTGGCCCGGAACGGCGAGGCTAAAACCGAGCAGGTTTTTATCGTGGGGCATGTAGATACGGTCTGGCCGATGGGAACGCTGGCCCGCAAACCCTTCAAAATCGAAAACGGTCTGGCTTTTGGCCCCGGCGTTTATGATATGAAGGCTGGAATAATAATGTTGCTTTATGTGCTCAAAGCTTTCAAGGAAATAGGAATAAACCCGAATCGCCCCCTGACGATGTTGATTACCGCCGATGAGGAAGTAGGTAGCACCACCTCCCGCGCCAAAATTGAGGAGGAAGCCAAAAAGGCCGCTTATGCTCTAGTTTTAGAGCCACCGTTAGAAAACGGGGCGGTCAAAACCTCACGCAAGGGGGTTGGACGTTATACCTTGAAAGTTAAAGGGCGTGCCTCTCACGCCGGGGTTGAGCCAGAAAAAGGGATTAACGCGGTTGTCGAAATGGCGTATCAAACTTTAGCAATTAATGCTCTTAATAATTATGCTGTTGGGACGACCCTGAATGTGGGGGTAATATCGGGCGGAACGCGCTCCAACGTGGTACCCGCCGAAGCCGAGGCCGAAATTGACCTACGGGTTAGCACTCTGTCCGAAGCTGACCGAATCAATATAGCGATGAATAACCTAACGCCCGTGCTGCCCGAAGCCCAATTATCGCTCGAAGGTGGCCTGAACCGTCCGCCCTTTGAGCGTACCGAACAGGTGGTACAACTTTATCAAAAAGCTGCCGCCGTTGCCGAAGCCTTTAACTGGCCCGAAAAGTTGGAAGAAGGCGGTACGGGTGGCGGTAGTGACGGTAACTTTACAGCGGCGTTGGGGATCGCGACTCTGGACGGTTTGGGTTGTGTTGGAAAAGGGGCGCACGCCGAACACGAGCAAATTATCGTGGCGATTCTGCCTAAACGCGCCCATCTTTTAGCCGGATTGCTGGCAACTTTGTAGCTTTTAGGCGTTAGGTGTTAGCTATTAATCCAGGGTCAAGTGTCTAACAACTAACAATTTATTGCCGACAACCGACAACTGACAACTATTTCTATGTACTTACTAACTGGTAAAAAAATCGGTCTAACCAGCCGACAAGAATATTTTCGCACTTTAGTAGGGGCGGTCCTTTGGTTAGGTCTGCCACCTCTTTTTGCTCGGCTGTTGGGGCGACTTGGGATGAGGGCAAGGCTCAGTAATTTCTTGCGGTGGTGGGTACGGCGGATGCGCCACTATCTGGGGCTTCAGCTTGCTATTGAAGGTCTGGAGTTAGTTGACCCACGACAGACCTACCTGATTGCCCCTTTGCACGAAGGTTTTGCTGACTTATTAGCACTTCCAGAAATCACTCTGAAAATGCGTTATGTAGCCCGTGATGAATTATTCCAGGAATGGAAGCTGCTAGTGCCGTTTCTACGAGACACCGGGCAGCTTGAGATTAGTCCTGAAAATGGGGCAAAGAGTTATCGCCAGTTGTTGCGACAGGCCGGGGCGGTTTTTGCGGCGGGGGAAAGTCTGGTGATTTTCCCGCAAGGCACCATTCTTGGGATTGAAAGTGATTTTTCGAGAGGTGCTTTTGCTGTGGCCCGTTACTTCAAGCAGCCAATTTTGCCAGTGGTATTGACTGGTAGCCACCGGGTCTGGGAGTTTCCCTATTGCCCACTTTTGCGTTACAACCAGCGTATGAGTTTGCGGGTTTTACCGCCTATTTCGGTGGAGGAGGTTCTAGCGACTCCGGTGGAGGAATTACGCCAGAAAGTCCAGCAGCAATTAAAAACTGTGGCCTTATCCGGCGAGGTTGTTTCGCCTCGCCACTTTATCCCCAACCGCGATAGCTATTGGGACGGATACGCTTACCGTATAGACCCGAATTTCCCCGAACTGGCTGCCGATATAGAAAATCATCGGGATTCGGTTGATGATTGTTAGTTGTTGGTCTTTCGAGTTTCCCCCTTCCCTGATCCAGGGAAAGGGGCTAGGGGGTGGGTTTCCTTAATTAGCGGCGAGTTGGCGTAAAACAAACGGCAGAATACCGCCGTGTCGGTAATACTGAATTTCGATAGGCGTATCAATCCGCACCACCACCGGGATTTCCTCAGTCTCACTGTTTGCGCGATGAATTACCAGAGTAACATCCTGGCGGGGCTTGAGAGTGGTATCATCCAGACCAACTAAATCGAAAGTTTCTGAACCGTCCAGACCCAGCGATTTAGCGTTAGTACCTTCCTTGAACTGACAAGGCAGCACGCCCATTCCCACCAGATTGCTGCGGTGGATGCGCTCAAAACTTTCGGCGATTACTGCCTTTACCCCTAACAAGGCGGTACCTTTAGCGGCCCAGTCACGCGAACTTCCAGTGCCATACTCCTGCCCGGCAAAGACCATCAAGGGTACGCCCGCATTTTGATAGCGCATCGAAGCCTCGTAAATACTCAACTGTTCCCCCGAAGGCTGGAATTTGGTCAGGCCACCTTCAACCCCCGCCAGTAATAGGTTTTTGATGCGGACGTTGGCGAAAGTACCGCGCGTCATTACCCGGTCATTGCCGCGCCGCGCTCCGTAGCTGTTGAAATCTTCCACCGTCACATCCATAGATTGAAGATACATTCCAGCGGGGGAATTGCGCTTGATTGCTCCGGCTGGACTGATATGGTCAGTCGTTACCGAGTCGCCAAAGACCGCCAGTGACCGTGCTCCTTTGATTTCGGTGATAGTGCCGGGGGTGTCGCTGAAATTCTCAAAGAAAGGCGGCTCCTGAATATAGGTTGACTCTGGGTCCCAGTTATAGACATCGCCAACAGTGGTCGGAATGTCGTTCCAGAGAGGGTTATTCTCGGTAAAATCACTATAAAGCTTGCGATAGGTTTCAGGATCACGGGCCGCAAACAGAGCTTGCCCGATTTCCTGGTTGGTGGGCCAGATGTCGCGCAAATAAACCTCTTTGCCATCCTTGCCTGTGCCGATTGGCTCAGTGGTCAAATCAATATCCACCCGACCCGCCAGGGCAAAAGCTACCACCAACGGCGGACTCATCAGGAAATTGGCCTTGATGTTCTGATGTATGCGAGCCTCGAAGTTGCGGTTGCCACTCAAGACGCTAGCAGCAACAATATCATTTTGCACTACCGATTCTTCAATCCGCACATCTAATGGCCCGGAGTTACCGATACAGGTAGTGCAGCCATAGCCTACCAGATTGAAACCAAGCTGGTCGAGATAGATTTGTAAGCCGTTCTTTTCCAGATATTCGGTGACAACCCGCGAACCAGGGGCAAGAGAGGCTTTAACGGTAGGTTTGACCGAAAGGCCATGCTCCACTGCTTTTTTCGCCAGAATTCCCGCCCCAAGCATTACGCTGGGGTTAGAGGTGTTGGTGCATGATGTGATAGCGGCAATTAATACTTCACCGTGTTTTAGTTTGGCGTTGCCGTTACCTCGGTTAAAGCTGCTAGTAAAACTCTTGCCTAATTCCTCGGCGGGTTTGTTGTAGCCGTTTTCGGCAAGTGGTTTGCCCATCAGGCCATTAAAGGTTTCTTTCAGGTCGGGCAGTTCGATGCGGTCTTGCGGACGTTTGGGGCCGGAAACGCTGGGATTGACGGTAGACAAATCCAGTTCCAGCAAAGTGCTATATTCACAATCCCCTTTACCTGGCATGCCGTACAAGCCCTGGGCCTTGAAGTAATTGCGGAAAGCGTCAATTTGAGCCTGAGTACGCCCGGTTGCCGCCAGATAGTTACAGGTTTCATCGTCAATCGGGAAAAAGCCCATAGTCGCGCCATATTCAGGAGCCATATTAGCGATAGTGGCGCGGTCAGTCAGGGGTAAACTGGCCGCGCCCTGCCCGTGAAACTCCACAAACTTGCCAACTACTTTGGCCTTGCGTAACATTTCGGTAACGCGCAGAGCCAGGTCGGTGGCGGTCACACCTTCTCGCAAAGCCCCGGTCAGATGCACCCCTACTACGTCCGGGGTTAGGAAGTAGACGGGCTGCCCCAACATTCCGGCTTCGGCTTCAATGCCACCCACGCCCCAGCCTACAATCCCCAGACCGTTAATCATAGTGGTGTGCGAATCTGTGCCTACCAGTGTATCAGGGTAATAGATTTCGCCGTTTGATAATACTCCTTTTGCCAGATATTCCAGATTAACTTGATGAACAATACCAATGCCGGGGGGTACTACTTTGAAACTCTGAAAAGCCTGCATACCCCATTTTAGGAATTGATACCGGGGTGCGTTGCGCTTGAATTCCATTTCCATGTTTTTGCGAATGGCATCGTCACTTCCCGCAAAATCCACCTGTACCGAGTGGTCAACCACTAAATCTACCGGGACTAGCGGTTCGATTATTTTGGGGTTTTTGCCCATCCGGGCGACTGCCGAGCGCATTGCTGCCAAATCAACTAATAACGGCACTCCTGTGAAGTCTTGTAGCACGATACGAGCGACAATAAAGGGAATTTCGTCGGTACGCTCGGCGTTGGCGGCCCAATTCGCAAGGGTATGAATATCCTGTTCGCTTACTTTATTCCCGTCATAGTTGCGTAGAACCGACTCAAGTACAATCCGAATACTGACGGGCAATTTTGAAATTGGTCCGACTCCGGCTTTTTCCAGTTGGGGTAAAGAGTAATATTGACCTTTATTTCCATTTCCCAAATCAAATTCTTGGAGGGTATCAAATAAATTGTGAGGCATGTTTCTCTCCTGGTTTTCTTGATGTTTTCTAAATTTATAGGCAAATTATACTATATCTACCTGTTGCAAGATATATTTTACTTTACATAATAAAATAGGTTTTTTAGATGGTTTGGATAGAAGAAAGGATGAGGTAGAAAATCCAAAGGGATGTTTTCCTCAAGCTAGGGAGCTTTGAACTTTTGATAAGTTACCAAATAATCGCTTACAATCCAGCCAACTCGCCCATCCTGCAAGATTACCTCTTTCCAGCTGTAATTATTCACTTCGGCACTTTTACCCGTCAATTGCACAAGAGTCCCATCAGATAGGGCAGTTATAAGGGCATTATCTGCTGGTGCTATATGAATATATACTCCCTGACCTCCAGTTGCTCCAACTATTGCGTATTCTGTTACAGGTGTTGGTGTGGGTGAAGGGGTTGGGCTAGGAATAGGAGTTGGGCTGGGGGCAATTGTAGGTAAAGGGGTTGGGCTAGAAAATGGAGTTGGGCTAGGGGCAATTGTAGGTAAAGGGGTTGGGCTAGAAAATGGAGTTGGGCTAGGGGCAATGGTGGCAATAACACCTGGTTGGGGCGAAGGTGTTTGGGTAGGAGGTACAAGCGTGTCCAGGTCGTTTACTGGTACAACCAGAAGTTTAAGGGCCAGTGGTTGTTGTAATTTAATTGCCAATTCCTTTTGGATTTCTACTGCCTCAGCATAACTAAAGAGAGTGTAGAATAGTCTGTGTAAATGGAAAGAGCGGTGAAAAACTAAAGAAAAAAAGAAGAGGCTATTAAGGAGGAACTCGATGGGAGAGCCGGACAGAACCCAAACTCAGGAAATAATGCAAGCGACGCTACCGCCC
>JBBQZS010000027.1:0-91636 GCA_038207495.1 Chloroflexia bacterium | reverse complement strand
CCATTTCAAATCAGATTTAGAGCAATTCCCTTTGATAGAATTTGCTCTGAACCAAGTAGTAAATGAGTAGTTTTGAACTCAAGTGCATAACTTGATTTTACTTTTAGAGAACAGAACAAATGTATTTGTTGGAGTCGATGGTTACAAACCCGCCCCTACATTTAAATACTACTTATCAGGACTTAGTATTAGATATTAAATATGCTCTCTTAGCCCGGTGATTTATTGCCGGGCGACCTAGATAGAAAAAGGGTAAACACAAGATTCGCCCCTACGAATTTCTTACCGAAAACTACTTGCCAAGTTGTTTGATATTCTGTTCACAGGTGCGCTTGAGGAGTTCAATCGGCAGGTCTTCGATAATTTCATCAGGGCGACGTTTTTCCAGAGAACTTAGGGTGCTGCGATATTCCCGCAAAGCCGCGCTGTTCTGACCCAGGCTGCGGAAAATATCCCCCAGCCGCCAGTGGGCCATCACCGAGTCAATATTAATATAAATCGTCTTCTGAAACTCGGCGATACTGTCCTGAATCCGCCCCTCGCGGTGATGAATCATCGCCAGAATCAGGTGGGCTTCCTCGCTCAAAGGGTTAAGGCTAATAGCCTTGCGACTGAACTCCGCCGCCTCGTTATAAGCTCCCAGTTTGGTTTTTAACTCCGCCATCGCCACCAGCACCAACGGTTGGTTTGACCCTAACTTCAAAGCCTCGGCTAGATAAACCTGCGCTGAGTCAAAATCGTGTTCCCGAATTAGTTTTAACCCTGCTTCCAGTGGCCCTTTCCAATCGGGGGGAGTAGCCGGAACAGGGATTGAGCTAGCGGGTTCAGCCTTTTTCTCCACTTTTTCAGGGGATTTTGGCGGTAGCCCCTTTGGCAAAGCCGAGTTTATTTTCGGAGGTGGGGAAACAGTTGCATCGTTAAGAGGAACAGGGGCAGTGCGGTCTGGTATTTTGGCATTATCAATCGCATCCGAGAGTTTTTGGCGGTCAAGCCGTAGTTTGTCGGTGGTGCCACCGAATAATCTGGCGGAGTCACCCTCTTTGAGCGGCCCAGTCATTGGCAAACTCCGACCATAACGGGTGGGAGGGGGGTCATTGGGGAATGGTTTTTGATAATAAAAAGTGTCGTTATTATTTACCAGCCGAAAACTGTTATTAATCTGCCAGAGCGTTTCGCTATAACCGATAAACAAAAACCCACCATCCGCCATTGACTTGTAAATATTTTGAATCACCCGTTGGGTTACATCCGGCGAGAAGTAAATCGTGACATTTTCACATAGCACGAGGTCGAAATTACTATAACTTTCGCGGGGATATACCGCCGAAGCCAGGTTAAAATGGTGAAATTTAATCATGGACTTGATTTCAGGGTTAACCTGATAGGCCATTCGGTCAAAGCCCCGTGACATTGGGGCGCGGTTGGGTGAAATTAACTGGCTGGGGTCAAGCGGGGCGGTTTGCATATGGGGGCCGGAAAGCGACAAAAAATAGCGTTGGATAATATGAGGCTCTAATCCCCGTAAATCCTCGCGGCGATAGCGACCCAGATTAGCCACCTTCAAGGCCCGGTCACTAATATCACTGGCAATAATCGTTACCTTCCAACCAAATGGCCCGCTCAACTTCTCACCAGCCTTCTCCAGAGCCTCGCAAATCTCAATTGCCAGAGAATAGGGCTCCTGCCCGGTGGAACAACCTGCGCTCCAGATGCGCAACTGGCGGTCTTGTTGATGGCGTTTTATCAGCCGAGGAATTACATCCTCTCGCAAAGCCCGAAAATGCTCTTTGTTACGGAAGAATTGGGTTTCGTTAACCGTCAAAATTTCAATCAGGCGGCGCATCTCGCGGTCGTTGGGGCTATGCAGCGCACCAGTGCCATTGATGGTGCTTTCCATAATGGTTTCAACATTGGCTGCCAGCAAGAGCTGGTAGTAATTACCAATTTCGCTGATTTCACTGGCTTTCAGGCGGTCATTGACGGCGGTCTTCATTACCAGAAATTTGGAATCATCAAAATACATCCCACATTTTTGATGAAGCAAATCAGCAAAACGCCGGAAATCTTCGGGGGTAAAGTTGAGGCTATCGTTATTGCCTTCCCTCATGTCTCACCTCCGAAACGATTATCCGCCCCTAGATTATGCCCAATCTGGCATAGCTCAATCAAACGTCGGGCAATCGAGTTTAGAGCCAAAACCTCTGTAACACTTCCGTTTTCGTAGGCCGCTTTTGGCATGCCATAAATCAGAGAGCTAGCCTCATCCTGAGCAATAGTATAACCCCCGGCCTGACGAATCTGGCGCAAACCCTGAGCACCATCAGCCCCCATTCCGGTCAAAACCAGCCCAATTGACCGATTACCTATGCTGCGGGCAACCGATGCTAACAAAATGTCTCCACTGGGTCGAAGGATTTGCTGACCTTCCGCCGAAGTTTCAATTTGTCGCCTAAAGCCAATCCGCATATCCAGGCGGTCAGGCGCAACCAGCACCACTCCAGGCGTTGGTAAGTCACCATCATTAGCAATCCGAATTTCAAGTTGGATTTCCCGACGCAACCACTCCACCAGACCTTGCGTAAAACCATCCGAAATATGCTGGACAATCAGAATCCCGGCAGGAAAATTGGGCGGTAAATTTTGCAGAATTTTCAGCAAGGCGGTAGGACCCCCGGTACTACTGGCAATTGCTATCATCTGATAATGGGGGTTAACCGGGAAGTTTACCGTCGGTAAGGTGGGTAGGTTAGGCTTGGGTAAAGGGGCAGTTTGTTGGCGAGGCAGGGAGAATTTTGGCTGTGTAGGCGGTTTAAGGTCGCCAGTTTTAGCGGTTCCTTTAAGCGAGGAATGACCCTTAAGGTGGGTAACCACTTTAACTTCCGAAAGCATTTTTACTTTGGCAATCAAGCGGGCTTGTTGATGCCTCCACTGATAGTCGTCAGTAATCGTGGGCTTTTCCATCACGTCCAAAGCTCCCGCCGCAATCATCCGCAACGAAAGCTGAACATCTTCCTTGAGGCTACTACTGGTAATCACCAGGATAGGTGTGGGATTGGTTGCCATCAGACGTTCGACGGTCTCAAAGCCGTCCATTACCGGCATCCAGACATCCATCGTAATCAGGTCGGGGGCAAGTTTGGGGACAAGTTCGAGGGCTTCCTGTCCATTGGTAGCCCGACCCACAACTTTAATTTTACGGTCGCTTTCCAGAGCCTGGGTTAAAACGTCCGCCACTAAATCTGAGTCTTCAACTACCAGAACTTTGATTAGCCCCATTGGAAACCACCCGCAAAATTAGTAACGAGTAACGAGTAGAAAGTTACAACTCGTTACTCGTTACCATGTACTCGGTACTTTATTTTAGTTAAGACCCGGATTGCTTTTATTTTCCTCATCATCAAGGCCACGCAACCGAAAGACCAGTTTCACCCGGTAAGGTAAATCCAGCAGGTCAAATTCTTTTACCAGATAATCATCCGCGCCAACCCGGAATCCCGCCAGTTTTTCTTTGATATTACCCCTGCTGCTCAACATTACAATCGGAAGTGATTGAGTTTCGGGTTTCTCGCGCAGACGGCGACAAACCTCAAAACCATCAATCCCCGGCATATAAACATCCAGAATCATCAAATCCGGCACCTCGGCAGTGACTTTATCCAGGGCTTCCTCGCCGCTAAAAGCCAGTTGGACATCATAATTATTGGCTTCAAGCTTGGCCTTGACTGCCTCCGCCACTAATGTACTATCGTCAACTACGAGTATTTTTCGCTTAGACATTCGCTGAATCTCCTAATAAAGCCTTGTAGCGCGTATGATAATGAAAACTGTATTTTTGAGCATTATTCCTAGCTTGTAAGATATTCTATAGTATCCAATAAGTTATTTTGATTAAAATCCCCTTTGGTGATGTAGGCTTGCGCCCCCGCATCAATCCCTTTTCGTTTGTTTTCTTCACTATTTAGGGACGATACTATTATAACAGGTAAATGTTTCAATGCCGCACTGGATTTTATTCGACTGGTAAGCTCAAAACCGTTCATAAAGGGCATTTCAATATCTGAAATAACCAAATCATAAGTGCTATCCCGATTTAACACATCCAGAGCCAGCGTACCATCATCCGCCGTATCCACGTGGTAACCCGAAGCTTCCAGAATACTTTTTTCCAACTCACGGGTGGTAATACTATCGTCTACCACCAGAATCCGCTTTTTGACAGGTTTATCGCTTAACTTGCGCCGTATCCCGGTGCGCCCCAGCATCTCGCGAGCCGCGCTAACCAGATTCGGCACATCCAATATCATTACTACTCGCCCATCCCCTAGAATGGTGGCACTACTAACATTCGGCACCTTGAGTATATGGCTAAGACTTTTAACTACTACCTCTATTTCATCTTCCAGCGAGTCCACCAGCAAGCAGAAACGGCGGTCACCACTACCCACAATAACCCCTGGCATCCGCTCGAATATAAAACGGGTCACGTTACGATTACGGTCTCCGGCCTGCATCTGCTGAATTCGAGCCTGAGCCGCCGGGTCAGCCAGAGTCAATCCGGGGTACATGTCCAGGCTGGGTGGTCCATCCGCGTGATTACCATTACCATTGGTTGCAACCCCATTACCGCTAATTTTTACCGCCAGACCCATACTTGCCAAAGCCAGACCGTTTCGCTCGCTATTAAGGGTCTGCCAACGAAATAGCGGATGGTCAAGGTTTTTATTTTTACCCAGTAAGTCGGCTAATTTAACAAGAGGGACAAGATTACCCCGATGCAAAACTACATCGCGCCCTGCTAAAACCCCAATCTCATTTGGGGTTAAGTATAACATAGCTTCAATATTTGGGGCGGGTATAGCGTAAATCTGAGTATCCACTTTTACCAGCAAAGCCCGGCTAGTGGCAATGGTCAAGGGCACTTTCAGAGTAAAAGTAGTTCCTTTGCCTAGCTGCGAACTTACTGAAACCTGACCGCCCAACCGCTCGATGTTCTTTTTCACCACATCCATACCCACGCCGCGCCCGCTATTGTAGGTAATAATCGGGGTGGTGCTAAAGCCGGGTTCATAGATAAGGTTAAGGAGCTCATTTTCAGTGGCGTTACGGGCTTTGGTTTCGGTCATAAAGCCTTTTTCGACCGCTCTGAGGCGCAACTTTTCAAGATTAATACCTGCGCCATCGTCGGAAATACGAATGTAAACATAGCCGCCCTCCTGCGAAGCTGCCATTACCAGGCGACCTTCTTCAGACTTTCCAACGCTAGCCCGTATTTCCGGCGGTTCTATCCCATGGTCTAAACCGTTGCGCACAAGGTGTACCAGCGGGTCGCGAATCCCTTCTAGCACCTTTTTATCCAGCTCAATTTCGTTTCCGGTTAGCACCAGGTCGGGGTTCTTGCGTTCCAACTCTCGCGACAAGTTGCGAACCAAAGGCCGGAATTCATCAAACAACGTGCCAATGGGTAACATGCGGATACTTAGCACATTGCTTTCCAGCTCATCTACAGTATTTTGCAGATGGTTGGTATGCTCTTCAAACTCTTTGAAAGTACCGCGTAAAAGGATTTCAATTCGCTGGTCTATCTTGTTAACCGCTATCAAAGTATCACGGGTTTCGTAGAGAGTAGTTAATTCGGAAGGGTCGCGGTCAGTAGTGGTAATTAGGGTGCGGATAGGGTTACTCACCCGTTGACGAGTGCGTAACAGTTCCAGCACCGCCCGCAGATTGTTCAGAGTGGAATCGGCCTCCATTTTGGTAAGTACCAATTCGCCCGTAATATTCATCAGGTCATCGAGCTTGCTAACATCTACCTGCAAAGTCGTGCCCTGCACCCGGCTTGAGCTACTGGCGGTTGGTTGGCTGGGCGGGTTGACCTGGTTACTGGAAACCACTGTGGTAATTGCGGTTTCAGCCGGAGCGATTAGAGCCTGCAAATGGGCTTGCAAGGCCGAAGTATCTTCGTGGGTGGGCGGTTGGGCAATGGCGGTTTGCAGATACTCAAGGGCTTCGTATAATACGTCCAGCATCTCGGCTTTTAGCACAAAACCCTTGTCACGCACCGCCGTAAAAATTTCTTCCAGCTCGTGGGCTACATTTTTTACGCTAACAAACCCTAGCAGGGAAGCATTACCTTTGAGGGTATGAGCATCTCGCAGGGTATCGCGAATCTGCTCCTTTTGGTCGGTGGAGCGTTCCAGGTCAACCAGACGCTGACTAATTCGCAAAAGCTGGGCGTTAGCTTCATCCCGGAAGCGGGCTAACATGGTGGGGTTGGTAGTTGGCTCGCCTACTGGATGTGGGATAGTGATAACAGGAGCTGGCGGAGTTGGGGCTTCCACAGCGGCGGCTTCCGGGGGTTGCCAGAGCCCTTTCAAGCGATTGATTATGGTGGTAGTATCCACCAGGGTAGTTTCATTGCGAGCAGCCCGATCTACACATCCTTGTAACACATCCAAAGCCTCAAATAGCAGGTCGGTCATATTCGACTCAAGCCTTAACGAACCTGAACGCAACTCCCCAAAAATTGTCTCCATTTCGTGGGCGACATTGCTAACTTCTTTAAGGTTAAGCAGCCGGGCATTACCTTTGAGGGTGTGAGCCGCTCGAAAAATCTCGTTAATAAGTTCAGAACTGTCGGGATTGCGCTCCAAATCCACCAAACGCTGGGTCATTACCAGCAATTGGCTATCGGCTTCTATTTTAAATTTTTGAAGAAATTTAGTCTTGTCCAATTTGCTTAACTTTTTCGGTAGCCTGTTCGGTTAAATTTAACAGCTTTCGTCTTAACTCTTCATCAAAACAGTCGGGGTCGAAAACTACCCTTGTCAAATTCTTTTCAATTTGTTCCGCCAGTCCGGCAACCTCGGTTTGCCTCACCATTCCTGCCGACCCCTTGAGGGTATGGGCAAGTCGGTAAAGTTCGCGCAATTTCGGGTTGGTTCTGGCTATTTCCTCAAAAGTCGCCTTCAGATTAGTTGGCTTAACCAGAGTTTGAGGGTGCAAATGCTCTAAACCCCTGGCCAACTCAACCAGATGGCGGGCGGCCTCCGGCTTAAAGCGGGCCAACCATTTCTGGTTATCGCTAGCATCGTCGGACATCAGGCTTCTTCTTCCTGATAAATTATCCTTTTGAGTGCGTCCAGGTTTAAAATCATCACCGGGCGACGCTCATCCAGCTGTACATGGACAAATTTACCCGAAAAACGCAGCTCGTGTAGTAATTGTTCATTATTGTGATTGTAGGCGGGCATTGTGTTGGTAGGTGGTGGAGTGAGTGGGTCACCTAACACTTCCGACTCTGTCAACGCTACCCGCGACAATTCTTCATCATTTTCAGCGTATTGGGCAAAACTCACAGGTTCTAATTGAGCCTCGTTCTTAATAATTTCAAGGGCTCCCTCTTTTGCCAGAGTTTCCCGATCCATCAAGGCTGCTCCCCACAACAAACCGTTCAGGTCGCGCGCCAACCATTTGGGTAACAACCGAATATCATCATAGGCTACATTCTTAACCGCCAAAATATCCTCAATCGCTACCCCGAAAGGAGCTTCAATCCCACCATCAGCGCGGAAAGTGCCACTCAGTAAGACTCTTGAACGTTGGATTGGTTCGACCAGGGGTAATTTTAACATTACTGGCAATTCCATCACCCGGATAGCCTCACCCTGATATAGAACCTCGCCCCAGGAACGATTATGTTTCAGATTGGGTTGGCGCAAAACCTCAATTCCATCAGGGCCAGGGCGTACAATATTGTAAACCTGACTCATTAACAATGCAAAAGGTTGATGGCTGGCGCGAATCAAAATAAGTTCGACCCGTCCTGTAGGGTTACGTGGACTCTGCCCAAATTGATGGCGACGCAACAGAGCCAATTCTAACTGTTCATCGCTCAAACCAAAGATGGAATTAGATTGAGCTAATGTTCCACCCATAAAACGCTGATTCATATTCTGACTCCTGCCCCATTTGAATCAGCGTTGAAATATTCTTCCCCGGCCACCGTGCGGATTATAGCCTCAAGGTTTAGATAACCCAGTAACTTGCCGTCCAGCGCAATCTCGTTACTGACATAAATCGTTACGTCCTGACTGACCATAATCTGCCCGGTCAGGTCATTTTGCCGCACCTCTTTCACTTCGGTCATGCTATCAGCCAGTATCGCAAAGGCATCTCGCCCAAAGTTTATTATTATAAAACGGCTGGCGCGGGTGGGCAGACTCGCCTCAAGTTCGAGCAGTTGGTGTACATCTATTACCGGATAAATCGCACTTTTGTAGTTTATAACCCCCAGCACATAGGGTGAAGCTCCCGGCACCGGGGTAACTTCCAGCAAACGTGACACAACTTTTATCTGCTCAAGTGGTACGGAAAACCACTCCTCACCAAGATAAAAAGTAAGGAGGGAAACCAAAGGCTCCTGCATATCGGCAGTTTGGAGAGCTTTGGCTCTTTTTTCCAGCTCAAGGGCCAACCGCTCGGCTTCGCTTAATGGTTCATCTGAGTTTTCAAAAGCTGAGAGTAGGGATTGTGGGTCAGACATGGCTAATTTCCTTCAGAGGTTGATTGAGTTGGTCGAACGGGAGGGCCACCATCGCCGCCCCCAGTAGTCTGATTAATTTCCAGAAACTCAGCAACTGATAATTCATCAAACGGCTCAAAGGGGCCACCATCTGCCCCAAAAATATCAGTATCCGGCACTTCTTGGGTAACTTTGAATTGGTCGGTGACGATGCGCAACTCAGTAGCTACCTCATCCAGCGAACTAGCCAGGCTGCTACTCTGTTGGGCGGAACTTGCGCCATCCTGAATTACCAGGGCTAATTGGCGCATTGAGACCACCACCTGTTCACTGGCACTGCGTTGCTGCTGGGTCGCCAGCGAAATTGCACTGGCAAGCTGTACCGTACGTTCAACCATCTGCATAATACTCTCGTTGGCATCCCCGCTACGGTGGGCCAACACCACCCCCTGTTCGGCTTGCTTCATTCCTTGCTCGGTAGCCATCACACTGGCGGTGGTCGCATTCTGGATTTCGGTCAGCACCGCCTGAACTTCTTTGGTAGCGTTCCGACTGCGTTCGGCCAATTTTTTCACTTCCGCCGCCACTACCGCAAACCGTTTGCCACTTTCTCCGGCAGCCGCGCTCTCGATAGCCGCATTAAGGGCTAACAGATGGGTTTGGTCGGCAATACCTGCTACTTGCTCGATAATATGCCCAACCCGCTGGGAACGCTCGTTAAGTGCCAGAATTTTTTCGGCAATTTCCTGCACTTGAATTTTCAGGGTATTAATCCCGGTAATACTTTCTTTGACGGTCTCTTGTCCTTCATTTACGCTTGTCAGAGCTTGTTCCGCCGCTTGCGCCACTAATGAAGCCGCTTCGGCGATTTGCAAAGCAGTATGACTCAATTCTTCGATAGTTATAGTGGCTTCGGCGACTGCCCCGGCCTGGTCGGTGCTAAGGTTGGCGGAAGTGCGACTGGCGGCGGCAATCTGGGCGGCGGCACTGCTGATACGTACCGATTGCTGCTGAACCTGCTCTACCAAATCCCCGAGGCGGGCAATGCTCTGGTTAAAAGTCGTACCCAGGTCGCCAAATTCGTCCCGATTTTCTACATTTAGATTTGTAGCTAAATCCCCTTCCGCTAGTTTGCCCAACCGTTCTTTGAGCTTTTGCACCGGTCGAGTGAATACATAGGTTAAGACTGCGCCCGAAACAATTGCCAGAATAAAAGCCAGCACCGCCGAAATAATTAGAATCCATTGCGACAGATTTTTGAAGTTATTAGCGTCATGCATTACACGCTGGCTATTATCCGAGACTTCTTTTAGAATTTTCTTCTGGGTTTGATTAAAAAACCCAATCTGAGTAACAGCCGCCTTTATAAACGGTTCATTAGTTTTCCACTTGGCCTGGGCGACGGCGGGGCGATTGTTGGCGGTATCATCCACTATCTCGTTCAGTAGATCTAACAAGCCCACGAAACCCTCTTTCATCATCTTATCGAACCCCACCCGATCCAGGCCCGTCATTTCCTTGATTGTTACATTATCGGTGGAAGCTAACAGGTTGTTTATTATGCCATCTGCGAGGGATCGTTGGCCACGGTAATTATTAATATAAGAGCGAGCCAGAGAACTACTATCTTGAGAGAGATTGATAGCCTCGATATTTTGCTGGCTAATCGAAGCAAGGCTGGCCTGAAGTTGACCAGCAACATTTTCGAGGTTAGTAAGGTTATCCGCCGTACGGGTAGCGCGGCTCAGTCTTTCCTGGGCAAAATATACATCATTAACGTTATCGCCCAGCTTACCCAAAGTTAAGATACTGAAGATAGTTAAGCCGACCATAAACAGGCTTACTAAAATAAACCCACTGAGCAGTTTGATGAAAATGCTGGCGCGCATGTGTTCTAGCCAATGCACCAACTTGCCCATAATTTAATCCTGAGTACCTTTCTTGCCGGGTTGCGACGTTGCCACAATTAGTTAGTTGCCTTAAATTTCTTTTATTTTTTACAAGCTTTATGTACTAATATGAGTACAATTAGAGTACACCAATTTTACCATAAAAAGGGGGGGATTTCAGCCCCAAATTCTATTTAGTTACTGTTCAGACATAATTCACAAGCACAAGAGATTTAAATATAGGGGTAGACCCCGTATTAAAGGGCAAACACAACGCTTATCCCTACGAGTTGGATACAATAATTTTGCTTTTTGTGGTTGACGACCGCTTAACAAGCTGTAACAAACTCAATTTTACATTTAATGTACTTATCACCTCTATTTGTTAAAATAATAATTAGAGATATATTTACCTCAATTGCAGGAGGGGTGCCGTGACGGCTGTGTTAATTTTAGGAGATAAAGGTCTTCCAAACCGAATAACTGTTCATGAAACCGCTGAAATTGGCAACAACGTTTTGATTGGTAGGGGAACATTTATCTGGCATCAAACTCAGGTGCGGGATGGGGCAATTATCGGCGAACAGTGTGTGTTGGGCAAGGGAGTTTATATTGATAGTACCGTGGTGATTGGCGATAATGTTAAAATTCAGAATCGAGCCACCATTTACGGTAGTGTAATTATTAGTAACGAGGTCAGTATTGGTGCGCAAGTTTGCTTTAGTGGCGATGATCAGTTATCTAAAAACAACCTGTCAGAATTTGCCACGCGGGTAAAAACCGGCGCAGCTATTGGGGCTAACTCGTTAATTATGCCCTGGATTACTATCGGAAAAGGGGCAGTGGTAAGCGCAAAGTCGGTAGTTACTAAAAACGTGCCGGATTACGCGATAGTGCAGGGCAATCCTGCCAGGGTAATAGGCTATATTTGCAGTTGTGGGCGGCGGATAACTCGCGCCGATAAAGGGGTTTGGGTTTGCCACGAATGTAATCGGTTATTTGGCACAGGGGCTCTAGTTCTTGAGTAAACCCTGATTCTTGGCCCACTTCAGAACCCTTTCCTCTCCAACCAGCGTAATTACAAAAACCGGGGCACAGGCAATCCACCAGGAAAAATAGGCTACCAGGGCCGTAACAATGTGGAAAGAACGCCAGCCCCGATTTTCCCTGATACGTTTTCCCCAAAAATGACCCCCTACCACTGTAAGACTCATCGAAGCCGTTGGCACAAACCCTGTTATGGCAAAAAACCAGAAAAGCGGGCGGGGCATATTTTTGCGGTCTATATCTAAGCCACCTCGTTCCAGAAGAGCGGGGGTTATGGCACTGAAGTAGGCTGAAATTAACAAATCCAGACCAAAAGCGGTAGCTGCCATCCGCACGCGACTCCTGGCGTAGGCGGGGTTGGAGGAACGCGCCGAACGCTGACATAACCACAAAACGTAAGAATAAATAGCTAGAGCAAATAAACTAACCAGCGACATCAGGCGCATACTCCAATGAATTTGGTTAACCCCTTTGTCGGAACTAAACTCATTATAACTGAATTCTTCGGCTGAAAATTCCTCCTGAGCATGGGCCATCCGTGACTTTTCCTCTCTAAGTGCAGGTATATTGGGAGTCTCTTGCCAGAATACCATATTAATATAGGCATTACGGTAGTCTAAGTTATAAACTATATTTTCCGCGTGAACTCACTACGGCCCAAAGTATCCCAAAAGCAGCAAAGGTTGCACCACCGATAATTGCCAGCAAAACCGGGCTAGCTCCCCAGTTCAGCGAGAAACTCCAGAGCAAAGTCGAAAGGCTATTGGTAAGAGTGGACATTCCCATATCCAGCGAGAAAACTCTACCCCGGAACTGGTCTTCAACCTGCCGTTGCAACATAATCGAGCTTAACATCCAGGTAATCCCGCCGCCCAGATGAGCAATTACCAGCGCGACTACCGCTAACCAGATACCTATTCCGGTGCTGGTAGCGAATAGCAAATAACCAAAGCCAGATACCAGGAAAGCCCCCCATATTACCTTGCGGGTGCGTTCGGTATCGTTGCCTATATAACTCTTGACGATAAATGGCCCTAATAATGCTCCTAACCCCCGCCCCGCGTACAAAGCCCCAATACCAGCATCCCCCGCCTGAAAAACCTGGGTACCAAAAACGCTTAACAGCACCAAAACTCCACCACTTAAACCCCAACCACTTTTCACTGCCACTATCGCCATCACTGGCAAATGGCGTTGGACATACTTCAAGCCTTCGCCAAAATCGGCCCAGGTGCTGGTGCGGATGCGTTCTTGTTTGGCAGGAGGGGGAGTTTTAACCCGTAAAATAAAAAAATTAGCCAGTAAAAACGAGAGTGAATTTAAAACAAAAACGGCATCACGCCCGGCAAACTGACTGACAATTCCGCCCAACCCTGACCCTACCATCACCATAATTGCCCAGGTCGAGCTGCTCAAGGCACTGGCCGAAACAAGTTCGCCGGAGGTCGTAATATTTGGCACAGTAGCTTGCGCCGCCGGGCTAAAGAAAGTGGCGGTAGTGATAAGCAAGGCACTCCCCACGAATAATATCCAGACTGACCCGCTATCTCGCACCAAAAGAAAGCTAAGAGCTAGTATTGCCCCGGCGAAGTTAGCCGCCAACATCACCTTGCGGCGGTCGAAACGGTCAACGATTGGCCCGGCGATAGGAATCATAATAAAAAAGGGGATACTGCTGGCGAGTAACACCATTCCGGCAGCAAGACCGTTGCTGGTCAGGCTTAATGCCAAGCCTAGCACCGCCACATTATTAAACCAGTCCCCGGCACTGGAAATTAGTTGTCCAATCCAGAGGTTGCGAAAGTTGGGATTCTGACGTAAAACCTGCCAGTAGCCAACATTGGCTGCCGGTTCAGCGGTTAGCATTTGTATTTACCAGTGAGCGGGCGCGACAGGGCGCAAGTTGGGTTTCTTTTCCATTATCTTCTTGAGGTTAACCAGGGTTTCAATGGTGGTTTTCTCCACGTCCTTCTCGATTAACATTTTATCCAGCAACCAGCCTAACCGCTTTCCGGGCATTGAATAATCGCTGGTAAAAATTACCTCAGTTTTGTCGGGGCTGATTTCCTTGAATTCCCAGATAGTGACGCTTTTAACGCCGCTAGTGCTATGAGAAACAAAGCGTTTATTTTGCTCAAACTCGGTAACTTCCAGGGTAGTTTTAATCGTAATACCCATATAGTTTCCGGCAGCTTCAACTTTTGCGCCTAAACCACGTTCCTGAGAGCCCACTGGTTCAAATTTGGTGAATTGGGGGGAATATTTAATAGTATTGTGGGGGTCGGTAACAAAATTAAAAATGACTTCAACGGGGGCATTTATATCAATTGACTTACTAATCTCGGCCATCAGTTCAGTAATACCTCTTACTAATTAAAAATTTCGCCGGGTCTTGCTGAGACTTATCCGGCCCCTAAATTATACAACTAATTACAAGATTGTGCCACTTTGCACGAGATTTGAGGGATTGTTAAATATTTTCCGCTGAGGTTGCCAGGTTCGCTGAGAAAATTAAAAGAAAGGGAAATAAAAGGGTAGACCTCCGTGTCTACCCCTACATTTTTGCATCCCTCATCCTTACAGATGGTGTTAGGTTATGAGGTGAACGGGTTGGTTGCGGATGTTCAACTGCCAAACTGTACCATCGTTAGCCGAACCGCTTGAGGATAGCTGGTAGTTAATCTGGTAATAGTAGCAAAGCTGCTCTGGTACCTGTTGTAGCTGGCAAGTCGCCCCAATCGTATCGTATTCGGCATTGTCGGGAATACGGAACAACAGGAAGAGCCACTGGTCGTTAAAGTAAGAATTCGAAGAACCACCTCCCGGATTAGCAGTAATGTAAGAATTAACGCCACTTGGGAAGATACAGGGGGTTGAAGCATTGCCACTATATTGGGAAGGGCATACCGCTACCCGGAAGGGAAGCCGTTGGTCAGTGCTGTAAGGTACGTTACCATTGGCTAACTTCTGACCGTAGCCACTTGGCTTCAAAATCTCGATATTGAGCTGGGCATTTACATCGCCGGGGTCGAACAGTTCAAGAGTTGCCAGAGCCCCGGCGTTCTGACGGGGAATATAGGCCAGGTCGAAAATAACGTTTAGGGGTGAGTTAGTATTATTCACGGCATTCATAAAGATGGACATTGCCGAGATGCCATAGACCTGTGGTACCGGGTACATATCTATACAGACTGTACCGCTAAAGCTGCTGGCATCCGGGAAACAATAATTCACCAATTGAGGATTTTCGTACTCGGCTTTCAAGGTGTAGGTATTGTAACCGCTACCGCCAAAATTCTGCACCTGTAATAGATAAACCCCCGCCCGCACATTAAATTGGTCACCAGCATTTGCTTTAGCCCGAACCCCATCGTTGTAGGTTATCCGGCACTTGGCAGTAGCACAAGAGGCATCACCCGGCACATAACCAAAATTGCTGATGAAAAGATAGGGCTGATTATTAATCCCTTCAGCCTTTTTACGCAAGTCGTTATCATCTCCAGGGCTATTATAACCACTCGGGCCGGGGTTCAGGGTATTGTTGCTATCAAAATCCCAGGAGCAACGCCAGCCGTGATAACTTTGATAACCACCCTTTACTTGTAAGTCAGTATAACCCTGAGCACCGCTATATGGTGCATTCGGCCCGGTATAACGGGGGTCATAACCCCGCATATTCCAGGGTACTTTAGTATTTCGGTAAGGGGGATTAACCGCCCCCGTCAAATTGATGGCGTTAGTGTAATCGGTGCTATTGTTGTAAAGAGCTGAATCAGCCAACGTCCGGCAGCCCTGGCTGGGGTCAACCCTGGAAGCGGTATTTATGGTCAAACCAACCGTACGAGCATTCAGGCTGGTAGGGTCAGTCGGACTAGCTGCGGCATTCCAATAAAAATCGGTGGGGTTTTGAGCCCACCATATATAAGGGCGGTCTTGCGGGCAAGCATAAACTAATGAAGTGCTATTAACGGTTGTGTTTCGATTATTTCCGGGCCAGGTTGTGCCCGGATTATAATTTGTATCAGCCAGATAGCACTGGTTATTGCCAGTTGAGCCACTTGAACCCCACTCGCCTTGCTGTACCGACAATTCTGGAGTATCCCAGGCGGCTACCAAAGCACCTTTGGTACGCCAATTGGTCGGTACGCCAACGGCAGCGGGCGGATAATAGAGCGAAAAGCGCATCCGCGATTGATTAAAACATACACGATTATCCGAAGTTATTCTGCCTCCCGTGATAATTTGTCCGGCACTATTCCGGCGGGATTGCCCGTCACTGGCCGGGTCAGGGAACTCGAATGTACCAGGATAGGCACAGCTTATGGCACGCGGAATGGACTCATCACGCTCACCAATACTTTGGTTACGATCATCCGGACTCGGACGATTCCAGTAAAAACTCTGGTCGGGTCGAATACCAAAAGAGGTATTAGTATTCCAGGCATTATCACCTGTAGAAAAAGCTGCCCCAGCATCAGCCATTGCCGCATCAAAAACCGAAACCTTAAAACTGGTGTAAGGCTGAGTGGGGTCGGTAAAATTGGGAATGAGGGCGGCGGCATCTATCTGGATTGCCATCGAGTAACCAAAACCTTGCTGCCCATCTGAATCTGGGTGACGGTCTTTATTAACGTAGTTAGGGTTACTGGCGGTTTTGTTGCAACTACCTGGTGAACCTGCGGTATCGTTGGTAGTATAGAACCAGGTCTGGACGTTGCTGATTCGATAACAATTACCGGGGTCAATTGCCGGGCCGCTACTGGTGGTGCTGTTTATTTTCACCCCGCCAATCCCCGAATAAGGGCCAGCATTGCTTATGTAAGAAGCTCCATCCCCAATCGGCGAGTAGGCATCGGCATTGGCATGATTATTTTCGGGGCCAAGAATACCCAGCCAGAAAGTACCGACACAAGGGTCGGGGCGGGGGGTCTGGTCGCACCGCTCACCAATGTAACGTTGCCAGAGGGTATTGTAATATTGTTGACGGGCCGGGCTGGTACTCTGGTAGGCTTCGTTACGAATCGCCCAATCATAGCGCAAACCACTGCTACCGAAATAGTTAAAACTACCTCCCAGGCGGGCAGGTTGAGCATATTCGGCACTGGCTTCCCTTTGAAGGTAGCTATTGTTCATGCCCAGAATACCCAAAAAGTAGTGGGGTACTTTTGTGCCGAGGGTAACTTTATACTGGTAGGGGGTAGGAGTTTCACCCCAATAAGAGGTATATTGACCGGACGTTCCGTTATTTACCTGATCTACGCTATAGCCAAGTTGCTGGTTATTATCGGTATAAAAATTGTTGTACCCGGCGGCTTGCACGGTAAGTCGGCCTCTGGCGTTTGCTACGTCCGGCAGGTTTGGAATCCACACTACTCCAGCCAGAGCTGCTGCATCAGCCGCTCGCTGTAACTTCTGGGCTTCCCAGAAAGTCATTCCCCCATCTACCGAAAGGCCAACAATCGCGACCAGAGCCACCGCCGACAGCGCAATCAAAATCAGGGCCTGGCCCTCTTCCCGGCGGCGAACAGCTCGATGTAGCCGTTTCCATAATAATGGGCTAATAAAAATCGTCCTCATGCAACTTACCCCTGTAATAAAGCCTTTAGTTAAGTTGTCGCAGGATGCTCTTACCCATCTTTAGTCTATAGAGGCGTATCGTGCTTACCGTCAAGTTTGTGGGATAACACGCACAAACCGGGTTTAGTCCAGGCACTAATACAACGAAGAATGGCAATCGGGAGTGGGCGTAATTGTGACAACACTATTACCACGTTTCGTTTATCTATTCTATCCTTTAATTACATTGTATGAAGTACCACCTAATCTGTCAACATGAATTTATAGTGCTTATATTACAGTTTATTTATCTGGCAAAAACTAAAGTAGATTTGACTTTCGGGCTCAACGAAACCATAATACTCAAGAGCAACCATAATCAGAATACTCATTGAGGAGCGAAGCCATGACAACCGAAGGAGCGGGAACACCACCAGCCCAACCCGCAACCCTGCGACCCGAACCACCAACGATGGAAGAATTGGTGGAACAATTACATAAACGTAAGGCTATAGCTCTCGAACTAGGCGGGCCTAAAGAAATAGAGCGGCAACATACTTCTGGTAAGATGACCAGCCGGGAGCGTTTAGCCCTACTTTTCGACGAAAATTCTTTTACCGAATTTGGTCTTTTAGCCGACCATCATGCCACTCATCCCGACTTAAAGAGCAAAAAGCTGGCGGCAGATGGCGTATCTACGGGCTATGGCCTGATTAATGGACGGATGGTGGGCGTAGCGGCTTATGATTTTACGGTTTTGGCGGGCTCGATGGGGGCTACCGGAGAATATAAAGTAGCCCAGTTACGGGAAATGGCGGTCAAAGAACGGATGCCGATTGTCTGGTTGCTGGACTCGTCAGGGGCGCGGATTCAGGAAACGACGGGTAGCCAGTTTGCCGGGTCGGGCGCACTGTTCAAGGAGCAGGTTTTGATGAGCGGGGTAGTGCCCCAGGTGGCGGCGGTGATGGGGCCGTGCGCGGCGGGTACAGCTTACATTCCAGGGTTAGCGGATTTTGTAATAATGGTCAAGGGTACTGGCTCGATGGCTCTGGGTGGGCCGCATCTGGTGAAAGCCGCAACGGGCGAGGAAGTAACGGTTGAAGATTTGGGCGGCTCGAAAGTCCATTGCGAAATTAGCGGGGTGGGCGACCTGGAAGTGTCAGATGACCAGAGTTGTATCCAGGCCATCAAGGATTATTTAAGCTATTTCCCCCAATTTAGCGGTGAAAATCCACCCCGCCATCAATCGTTTGACCCCCAAAATCGCCGCGAGGAAATTTTATATAAAATCGTGCCGACCAATCAACGCCGCGCTTACGATATGCACAAGGTTATCAGTCGGATTGTGGATGACAAGGGGTTTTTCGAGATGAAGGGCGGCTGGGCTAAAAATCTAATTACGGGTTTTGCTCGGATTGACGGCTGGCCCATTGGGATTGTGGCGAATAATCCCCAGGTCTTGGGCGGAATCCTGGACGTTAATAGTGCCGATAAGGGAGCGCGTTTTGTAACTCTTTGTGACGCTTTTAATATTCCGTTGCTTTTTTTGTGTGATACTCCCGGCTTTATTATCGGCCCAAAAGTGGAGCGGGATGGTATTATCCGACATGGAGCCAAAATGATTTACGCCGTCAGTTCGGCCACTGTGCCAAAACTGACGGTAGTGGTACGCAAAGCTTATGGGGCGGGCTATTATGCGATGTGCGGGAAGGGTTACGATCCGGATTTGATTGTGGCCTGGCCCACCGCCGAAATCAGCGTGATGGGACCGGAAGGAGCGGTTAATATTGTGGGGCGCAAAGTATTAGCCGAAGCGCGGTTGCAGGGTGGCGAAACCGCCGAGGCTGCATTACGGGCGCAACTAGAGGCGCAGTTCCGGGCGGTAATTGACCCTTATCTGGCTGCCTCTTATGCCTTTATTGATGATATTATTGACCCCGCAGACACAAGGGCGGTGCTGGCGAAGGGTCTAGAACTGAGCCGCAACAAGGAGGTTGTGCGCTATCCCCGCAAACACGGGGTCTTTCCAGTTTAAGGATGAAAAATGAAGCAGAATAAAAATTGGTCAAAGGTTGAAGGTCAAAAGTCGCAAGTCGAAATCTTGAATTTTTGACCTTTGCCTTTAACTTTTGACTTTTATATATTCGATTTTAGATTATTTGCTGAAGGCTGATAGCTGACAGCTTTTCCAATTACTGAGAACTAAATACTAATTACTAACAACCGATAGGAGTTTTTGATGCCTAAGATTATCCTGACCCGGCATGGGCAAACGGATTACAACGCCCAACGCCGTTATCAGGGTCAGATAGATATACCCCTTAACGCTACTGGGCTCAAACAGGCGCAGGCCTTAGGGGAACGGTTGGCTAAAGTCCCTTTAACTGTGGCTTTTTGTAGCGATTTGGGTCGCGCCCAAACCACCGCCGATATAGCTCTGGAAGGCCACCCTAGCGGCCTAAAAGCCAGGCCCTTAGCCGACTTACGAGAGGTTAATGGCGGGCTTTTTGAGGGGCTGACCTGGCAAGAACAAGAAGACCAATACCCTGAAGAACTAAAACTGTGGCGTAGCGACCCTTATAACTATGGTACTCCCCAGGGTGAAAATCTTAAACAGGCAATCGAGCGGATTTTACGGGCCGTAAACCAGATTATCGAACAATACCCCAAAGAGGATGATAAGGTTTTGATTGTGGCGCACGGTGGGCCTAACAATCTGTTGCTGTGTCACCTGATGGGGATGGAGTTAAATTCGCTGTGGAAATGGCGGTTTGATAATTGTGCTATTTCGGTTTTGGACATTTATAATGGTAAAGAGACAATTATATCTTCCTTCAACGATACCGCCCATTTGGACGGGTTGATTGAAGGCGCACGGATATGAGCCAATTGCCGGAAAAAACTCAGAGAGTGACTTTGGTGCTGGGGGGAGCACGCAGCGGCAAGAGCTGGTTCAGCGAGGAATTAGCGGCTAAACGCGCTGAAAATAGCATTTTATATGTCGCTACCCTTGAGCCGTTCGATGATGAGATGAAAGAGCGCGTAAAAAGCCATCAGGCCAGCCGTCCAACTTCATGGCGTACCCTTGAAGCACCTTATAAGTTAACGGTCGCCATCAAAGAAACGTTAGGCGCAGAGCAAATTGTGCTGGTGGATTGCCTGACGCTCTGGAGTACCAATCGATTGTTGCAGATTAGCCCTTACGAAGGTTATCCCGGCGGACTTACCGAAGAAGAGCCAGCCCAATTCCAGGAGGCTACCGAATCGGATTATGCCGCACTGGAACAAAACCTGACCAGTGAGTTGGTGGAACTGATAAACTGGCTACGAGAGCAGGGGCGAGGCCTGATTTTGGTCTCTAACGAGGTGGGGATGGGCCTTGTGCCACCTTACCCATTGGGGCGGGTTTATCGGGATATGTTGGGTCGCCTTAACCAACGGGCGGCAGAACTGGCGGATGAGGTTATTTTTTGCGCGGCGGGCATCCCGGTGGAACTCAAGCACTTGCGTTTTATGGATTATTAGCTTTCCAAAACCTCTTTTGGTTGTGAGGTAGTTATGTGGGCAATTCATCATCGTGGACAATTTGACGATTTAGATGCTCTCCAAGAACCACCGCTTGCAGGTCGTAGATTAGATGTCGGCGGTTTCGTGTTCGCCAATCCTTTTGATACCTTTCTTAGAAAAATCTCTGTTGATTACCTTGAAGAAGCATGGTCTCAACTAGAACCAATTATTAAACGCTACAAACTTGACAAGCCCGATTTATCCTGGGGTTGGTGTCATCCAGGAGAAACAGGAATTCCGGGGGTAACTGTATTTGAACCTCATCAATGGCTGGGGTGGACTAGCCAACTTTTATACCGTTTTTATGAGGAGGATAGGTTTTCTTTAGCTGATAAAGAGCTTAGTGCCTTAACTCCAAACTTGCGTTGTGTAGCAACCTGGCGTTCACACAAATGGCGCATTGCACCCACGAATTTTACTTTAGCATTAAGGCTAATAGAAGCCATGTGTACAAGTGAACCATCCGAGTGGCATCCACCGTTTATCCTTGCTGATAACCCAGGGGTAAATAACCCCTGGCTCAATCTTGCGCGAGCGATTCTTAATGAAAACCAGACTCAGCTTGATTTAGCGGTTGAGGAAGCTAAAGATGTTTATTCCCCGGCAGGGTATCGAATTGTGATATTACAAATCAAAGCTACAATTCAATATAGTCCAGATAAAAGTCATCTCAAATTACCACCAGTTTAAGTAAACAAATTTACTAAAAAATTTATCGTAAAGGGTGTATTTGTGAAAACGTTGAAATCGTTCTTCAAGTTAATGCTCAACAGTGCCAAAGCCTTCGGGGAAGACCAATGTACGGTTTGGGCGGCAGCAATTGCCTATTACACCTTGCTATCGGTTTTCCCCCTGATTCTGGGAGTGGTGGCGGTGGCGGGCCTGATAATCAGTGACCCTAAAACCCAGCAGGATATTACCAAATCACTTACCAGTAATCTCTCGAATCTCAAGGATTCCGGGGTAGATATTGAATCTATAATCAAAGAGTTTATCAGTTCACTCAAAGAGGCCGCCCCGTTTTTGCTGGCCTTTTCGCTGTTAACCACTCTTTGGTCAGGTAGTGGCATTTTTGAACAGATTATTAATGCGATAAATGTTACCTGGAAAATAAAAGACAAGCGCAACTTCTTTGTGAAGGGCGGATTGCGCTTTTTGATGTTAATCTTCCTGGGGCTATTATTCCTGACCTCGTTTGCCATTACCATCTTTATTGAGATAGTTAAAAGTACCGATGTACAGGTTTTGGGCTTTTCCAGTAAGAATTTGAACTTTTTGGCCGATGTGCTGGTTTTCCTCTTGCCTTACACAATTACGATTTTTATCTTTGTGATTATTTTCTGGCTTTCGCCCGACCGAAAAGCCCCGCCCAAACCACGCAAAATGCGCTGGCAGCCAGTTTTATTAGCCGGAGTTTTGACGGCCTTTTTGTTTGAGGTGGCAAAATTCGGCTTGACCTTTTATATTACCAATTTCGCCAGCACAGGCTACGCCCGAACTTATGGGGCGTTGGCGGGGGTAATAATCTTCCTGTTTTTTGTCTATGTTATTGCCTGTATAATTTTGTTCGGCTCGGAAATTGCCCACGAAGCCGATAATATGGTTGCGACGCGAGTGCTGGCGGAAAAGGAAGCCCAACAGAAAGCGGCAGAGTTGGCACAGGCTGAAGTTCAACAGCAAAAAGAGGTGCTTGCCACTACTGCTGCCAACGCCAATACCAAAAATAGCCCGTTGGTGTTAGTAGTGGGGTTAATAACCCTGGGGATAGCCGGAGCGGTGGGGGCCTTACGTAGCCGCCGTTCCTGAAGAAGGACTAAGGGCCGAGTAAAAAGGTGTCGGTTGTCAGTTGTTGGTTAAAAATGCTAGGTGCTGAGTTGAAAGTGACAAGTAACGAGTGACTAATGATAAAAAATTAGAAGTTAATAAAACTAAACCCGTCCCTGGGGGGAAACGGGGGAGACCGCGCTGGCCGTTGTTTGCGGCGTTGGTGGTATTTGGCGTGCTTTATAGTTTTTTGCCGGACGACCTGCGGATAGGGCCAAGCCTGCTAATCTGGCCGCTTATGCTTTTGTTAGTAACTGCTTTTTATTTCGCCCATCAGCGCGGCATGCACCAGATAAACCATTATCTGGCGATTGGGGCGGCGGTAGTGGTTACGCTACTATTGATTTCCAGCGTGATTTTATTAGTTACTTTATTAATAACGAAAAAAGAAAAAGCTGTGACGCTATTGGGTAACGCCGCTATAATTTGGTCCACCAATATAATCGTATTTGCCATCTGGTATTGGCTGGTAGATGGGGGCGGGCCACTAAGGCGGCATAGCGACCATCATGAAACCTCGGATTTTTTGTTTCCCCAGATGGCGGCAGGCGGGCCCGGTGGGGCAAACTGGATGCCCGATTTTATTGATTATCTTTTCCTCGCTTTTAATACCAGTACCGCTTTCAGCCCCACCGATACCGCCGTTTTAAGCCGCCGTTGCAAGCTCCTGATGATGGTTCAGGCTACTATCTCGTTGATAGTGGTGGGAATTTTAGCGGCCCGCGCTATCAATATTTTATAATAATCAGCAGATAACATTCAGGATAACAAACAGGGCTATCTTAAATTGGCTGAAAATTATTTACTCTCAAGGCTGCTTTTTACCACCCTGATTTCTTCCGCCGATAATCGGTAAAGGTCAAAAACTAGCATATCTACTTCTTCCTGGCTAAGTTCCGGGTCTGATAGTCGGGGATAGGCCAACAAATCCGCATGACGTGGCAAAATCAGCTTTTTCACCGGGTTAGCATAGTAATCATACTGCCCGCCCCCCACTTGCTTGCTGTAAGAACGAAATTGCCAGGTTGAAAGGCTGGAATTCAGAAAGTTCATAACTGCCAGGAAGAAAGGATGAAGGATGAAAGGAGAAGGATGAAACGAAACCGAAATTACATCGGTGCTAAAATAAAGCTGCTGGCTGTCGAGAGCAAACCAGTTGCGAGGGGCTTTGTAGGGGCATACTAATTTGGCGGGTGCCTCAAAAACCTCTGGGGTGCGAGGCCATTGTAACTCCCAATATGGAAATGGTTTACGGTAGCGCAAACGACGTTCCAGGCGGGCGCGATGGGGCTCTAAATAGGCCGCTACTTTAGGGAAATCGGCTAAATCAGAGTTGGGTGGCAGATAAATCAGGAATTTCTGACCGGGCCAGACCAATTGACCGGGCGCGCTAATATCGCCGTTCTTGATGGCAGGGCGCAAGGCTTCCGGCTCTAAAGTTGCGGCGGTGGCGGCATCTACCATAAAAACTTCATCCAGACCCGTTTGTACTCCGGTACGGCATTCCGCTAATTCGCCGAGTCGTACCGACCCTTCCTCCAAACGAATCAGCAATGAGTCCTCGGCGGGCAGGCGGCGCAACCAGGCCCAGGGCGCGTGACCCAACTCAATTTGGGCAACTTTTTGTATTTGCCCTGCAAAACTGAATTCAAGTTGAGAATCAGAGATTGGCGGGGAGTTCTCCAAAAATAAGAGGCAACTATCCACCTCAGCCTCGACAAAAAGCTGCTCTATACCCTGATCTTCAATTGCCAACAACCGAGTCGAATGAGTTAACCACTGCCTTAAACGAGCGGCAAATACTGCCTCTTTCCAGAACCGCGAAGTCACGTAACCTAGTACCCCGCCTGACCGCAGCAACTCCACCCCTCGACAAATAAAATAATAATACAGGTCAGCCTTAAGGTTATAGACCTGGGGATACGCTTGCGAAAAATAAGCTTTTTCCACGCCACTGTAGTCGTTAAAACCTACAAAGGGAGGGTTGCCCACCACTGCCCCGAATCCACCATGCTCAAATACTTCCGGCCAGGCTGCCGCCCAACCAAATGGGGCAAGACTGGCGAGATATGGCCCATCAACTTCATGGTTAAAAATTGGCAGACTCGCCAGTCGCCCTTTTAATTTAGCCTGCTTCTCTTCAAATGCCACCTCCCAAGTCGAGTACTTCGTGCTGAGGACTGAGGACTGAGGACTGAGGATTAAGCTCCCTTCCTCATTATTCTGACCCCTAACCCCAAACCCCAGACCCCCTTCTTCCCTATTCTTGCTTTTTGGACCTTGCTCCTTGCTTCTGACTTCTCCTACCAGCGCATTGCCGGCTCGAATCTGTCGGCCCAAAATATATACCATTTCATTTTCAAGTGGACCAGCTATTTCAAAAAGGCATAATAATAGGGTTAACCGGGTTAAATCTACCGCATCGGGATTCAGGTCCAGGCCGTAAAGCTGGTGTTCAACTAGCCACCGGGGCGGTTTAGTCGGGTTATCTTGGTGTAATAGTTCAAGGGCGGCAAGTAAGAATATACCTGCACCACAAGCGGGGTCTAATAGGGGGAAGGAGGAGGGAGGAAGGAGGAAGGAGGAAAGCGGGTTGGCAGTCGTCGGTTGTCGATTGTCGGAAAATTCCGCAGGGGCTGTTCGTGAACCGCCCGGCAACCTAGAGCTGGAATTTGCTTCTTCCTCATTCTGACTCCTGACTCCTGACTCCTGACTCCTTCCCGCCACATTCTTGCTTCTTGCTCCTTGCTTCTTGTTACTGAAACTCAGGGTACGAGTCGTGATATAACGAGCCAGGGCGGGGGAGGTGTAAAAACTCCCAGTGCGTTTGCGGAGTTGGCGTTCGGCTCGATTAGTAATTTGCCATTCCGAAAGCTGGAGGGTGGCAAGATTTTCGGCGGTAAGCAAGGATGAAGGAAGAATCGGAAAGGACTGAGTAGTGAGGACTGAGGACTGAGTAGGCAAAATTTCCGCACCCGTAAGACAATAGAGGGGGTAGTTTTCGCTGGGGTCATAGTTACTTAGAGTAATTTCCAGGACTGAGCGGGTTAAAGTGGCTAAAACAAGGCGAGAGGCCGTCCGCTGGCGATTAAAATCAGCAGAGGTATCCTGAGTGTAATGCTTCTGGTGCTTGCGAAGGGACAGAGTTGGAAGGGCGGGGTGCTTCTCAATTTCCGCAGGCGCAGAATAATTTTCGTAAGCAGCTTGTAACCAACCATTAATTACAGGTTGCAAAAGATTGGCAAAGTGCGGTTGAATCATATTGGACTAAGGAGTTGGGGAAGGAGTAGGTGTGGTGGAGGTAGGCACAGCTGAGGTAGTACCAATTCCGGTAGTGGTAGAGGCAGTGGTGCTTATAATTGGCGTTGTGCTTACCGCCGGAGTAGTTGCCACGGTAGTGGTTGTTACTAAAGTCGTTGTAGTGGGGACGGGAGTCGTTTTAACAGTAGTAGTAGCCACAGTTGTGGTTGGCACGGTGGTAGTCGGGCGAATAGTAGTGCGCAGAGTGGTAATAACCACCGTCGTGGTTGGTTGGGCGTTGACTCGGAAAGTAAGCGGCCCGATTACCACCGTGCCACTAAATTTAACCGTAAGGTCATAACTACCGGGGGCAAGCTGACCAGGATTGCTATTAAATCGTACAAAGTTGTTGTTCTCAACAAAACTATTCTTGGCCCAGGCTAGCTGGTTATTGGATTTATTACGGGCTTCCAGTTCCAGAATATCGCCGGAACGATTGTTTTCCACTTCTAAGAAGAGATAAATATTATCAAGATACTCGAAAGACTCTTGATTTGTCCCATCCGCATTAGTCTGGAAATTCTTGGTCAGCAAGGCCTTTGTAACTACCACCAGACGAGGGGTAATCGGTGGGGTAGTGGTAGGAACAGAAGTTGGGCTAGGCTGGATGGTAGTAGTTGCCAGGGTTACTGTAGGGGCGGGCGTAATAGTCGGGATAGGGATGGACGTGGCAGTAGCAATAGCCACAACCGTCGGGGTATTTACCGCCGCCGCGATTGTGGGAGTGGGCGTAGGGGTGCTACTTACCGAAATCACAATGCCAACTATCAGGGCCATAACCCCTAAAGCTAAAAGAATCCCTAAAACAATTACCCAAACAGGCAATCCCTTTTTGTCAGGAGTGGGTGGATGGATGGGCGGCATGTAATTACTATTGTTTCGTCCGTTACCGTTGCCGTTACCATTGGGAATATAGGTAGGGATGGCGGGTTCGTCCTGCCAGACCTTGATACCTTGCTGACTTTGCACAATTCGCCCATTACCATTATTAAGGTAAGGGTCAAAAGGCTGATTTTCGGGGTGTACTCCTGAAGGAGGAATAACCTTAAAAGGCCCAATATCCACACTTTTTTCCACACGACTGGAAACGGGGTTAACCGCCGTCGCGCTGGTGGGTTGCTGGAGACGAGGCTCGTTATTATTAGCCGCTACTACCTGTCCGCTAGCCGCAACATTAGGTGGATTTACCTCCAGGGCATTAAAAGAAGTCACGCCACGGGCCGCCGCATCAACTGGTTTGTTAGGGGAAGCTTCTGGCTGGGGTAACCCGGTGTTGCGGCTTTTGTCAGGGTCAGAAGGCTTGGCTAAATCTTCTTCTTCGGGGCCAAGCCATTTACGAGCCATCTCCCGGTGCGAAATTGCCTCGGAATAGTCGTCATCAATCGCCAAAACTTTATCATAGAGTTTTAGAGCCTGAGCCCATTTAGCCATTCCTAAAGCCGCTTCAGCCTCAATATAAGACCTATCACGATCATTTTCGAGAGCGGTACGCGCCCGTAGTAGGGCTGCACTTACTTCCTCGGCGGTAGCATAACGGTCTTTAGCTTCTTTTGCCAGACATTTCAACACAATCCCTTCCAGCATCGGCGGAACAAAGGGATTGTAGCGGCGGGGCTTTTCAGGGTCACGTTCGCGTACCAGTTTAAAGTTATAAGCCATTGTTTCAAAGTCAAAATCGCTTTTGACCGCCCGGAACGGCAAATAATAACGCCCGGTAATAGCTGCATACATCGTGGCACCAACCGAATAAATGTCGGCAGCCGGGGTAATGCGGTTGTCGCCCCGCGCCTGTTCGGGAGCCATATAGTTTATCGTACCAAGATTCGAGCCACTAACAGTCAGGTCGCTATCCCGTCCAGGGTGGGGTTGATGCGAAATACCAAAGTCGCTGATTTTAGCGTGCCCTTCTTTGGTTAGCAAAATATTGCTGGGCTTAACATCGCGATGCACAATTTGCAGTTTATGGGCCGCCCCTAAACCGTCACAAACCTCCGCCATCAGGGAAACAGCTTCTAATAGGGGAAGTTTTCCTTTGCTTTTGATAAGCTCAGTCAGGTTGCCGCCCCCGATAAATTGCATTACAAAGGCACTTTCGTCCCGTAGCAAATCTATCAAATAGACAATATTGGGGTGTTCACTGAGTTTGGCGAGGCTTTGCCACTCGGTTTCAAAGAGGCGGCGGGCTTTGGGGTTACTGGAATCATTGGCAAATTGTTCGTGGAGTTGCTTTAATACTACGTCGCGGCCAACCAGCAAATCGCGGGCGCGATAAGCTACGCCGAATCCGCCTCGACCTATTTCTTCTATAATTTGATAACGATTTCGGACTACTCCCTTTAACGTCATCGGCCCAAACCAGAATTAAAAAGTGACACTAACTTTAGCACGTTAAGACAAAACGATTAGTACAAGTAAATCATATTTTAGTATAACATATTCAGGCTGAATTTCTAGCCCTAATCCCATCTGACAGCTTTAATCAAATAATAATTTGGCTGTTAAATTGAAGCCTGGAATAACATTTTCCCCGTCTAATTCGTCCCCTGAATAAAGCGTTTTCTTTGACTGATCAGGGTAGTAGAGGTAAATATTTTTATCAAAAGGGTCAACCACCCAAACCAACTCAACCCCTACTGCTAAATATTGCCTCACCTTTTCAACCACTTCGCTCCAGATGTCACTGGGAGACAGTACCTCAATTGCCAGGTCGGGCGGGAAAGGAAGAGCCTCATCATAATTGATACCAACCAGCTTTTCAGCTTTTACAAAAGCTACATCTGGTATACGGGCAGTATTGTTTGCAGAATCTAATACAAAAGCCGAACCGCTAAAAACCTGTCCAATAGATTTACTATCCAAATATACATCCAAGTAGCGCGAAAGTTTGGTAATAATCCGCCCATGTCTACCGCTTGGTCCTGGCATTTCAACAAGTTCCCCCCTGACCAATTCATAGTGCCGACCATCATCGGGTAAGCTCATATATTCGGCTATGGTATAGTGCCTTACATCAGTGGTCATAAACCGTACTCCCTGAAATAACCCCAAACTTAAAATCGCTTTACGTGAAAGCGTTTATACTATTCTACAATATATATCAACGGATAACATGGGGTATTCGGTTACGGTAATTTAATCCTGCAGTTAGGTTTTATTCCCCCTTCTTTGCTAGTGCATTTCCAAAGGAGAGGTTGTGCAGGGGCGGTATTACTCCTTCTCCCTTGTACATAGGGGAGAAACCAGTTTACATGCTGAGATGAGGGGTGAAATTCTAGCCAAACCCCTAACTCAAGGGGCAGCTAGAACAAATCCTCACCCTACCCGTAAGCTGGCTTCTCCCTGAGAAAGGGAGAGGAACGAAACACCCCCCTTTGCACAATAGGTCTCTTGTTTTTTCACTAGGGAAGGGGGCTAGGGGGTTAGGCTTATAATTTAATCGGCGTGGAGGTGGGGAGAGCCCGTCATGACTTGCCCGGTTTCTACAAAAACAATCCGCTCGCAAATATTGGTCACACGGTCACCCAACCGCTCGACATTATGGATGGCCCATAACATCATGGTTGCTAAATCCACCACTTGATTATCATTTAACATCAGAGCCAACAATTCCTTGTAAGCCTGATTATACAAAGCATCTACTTCATCATCCCGCGCAATTACCTTGCGAGCCAACTCAACATCACCCCGCACAAAGGCATCCAAAGCCTGATTTAGCATATCCCGGCTGATTTGCATCATTTTATCAATCGTCACCAACGAACTGGTAGGAGGAATACCCGCCATCATTTCGCTGATACGTGCCAGCCCTTTAGCATAATCGCCCATCCGTTCTAGCTCACCCGCGATATGCATAACCGCTGCCACCAACCGCAAATCCCGCGAAAGAACGGGTTGTTGGGTGGCAAGCATCTCCAGGGCTTCGTCTTCCAGTTCGTAGCGTTTGGCATTGATTTTGGAGTCAGACAGGATAACTCTCTCAGCTTGCCGATGATCGCGGGACTTCAAAACAAAAATCGAAAGATGCATGGCTTTATCTACCATACTTGCCAAATCCAACAAACTATCCTTTAAATCAGATAGGCTTTTGAGATAGTGAGCCCGATTTTCAATAGTAGCCATTCCAACCTCCGCATTATTTAGAGAGAGTGGGCTTGGCTTCCGCCGTAAACCCTACTCGCTTATTAGTGCATCGGCAAGGGGAGGATTTGTGACCCGCCCTAAACCTGATGATTGTTAACCTTAATTATTATAAAATATATTTATGAATTTCGATATACCTTATCGGGTGAATTTCCCAAATCCCACCAAAATAAAAAGTCCTACCTGTGAGCGGGTAGGACTTGGGGAAGAAAGGGCCGCAAATTCCCGACCCTTTCTGAAATTTTTATTGACTATGCCAGTGGTACTTTGTAAGGATAGCCTTGCTGCACGGTTTTGAGCCACAGCAACCGTTCGGACTTGGCTTTGTCGTAATAGATTGCCGCCCGGTCAGCATAGAATGTCTGTCCGGTGCTAATGTACAAATCAATCATATTCGACATTTCGCCCAAATGGGTAGCATAGTCCGTAGCTAATATCTGCAACTCAAAGGCCCCCTCTGGAACTCGCGCATCTTTGAGTTTGCGTGCAATTTGGCCCATTTCTAACTGATAATAGTTAAATTCCTCGGTGCGCTCCAATGGCTTATCTTTAAACTTGCCATCGCGGTAGGGCTGAATTACCAGGCGGTTAACATTATCCTCAACAAATCCCAATGCACCAATCAGGTTGTTGGCATTTTCCACATAATCCTTGACCTCTTGCGGCGCACCGGCGGTATTAGGGGTTGCAACTCCAGCTGCACTCGTCGTCGTAGCCGGAGCCGTAGTAGGCGCAGGGGGCGGAGCCGTAGTAGGTTTGGGTGGCACGGGCGTAGGCGGTGGTGGGGCCGTAGTAGTCGCACTGGTCGTTGCCGCCGTTGTTGCGCCACCTGGGAAGGTCGGGGTAGGACTTGCGCTTGTGCCTGCTGTTGTTAGCGGTCTTGCCACGGTTTGAGTTGGAGCAGCCAAAGTTTTAGCAACTGTCGGGCTAGGTGCGGCAGCCGTCGTAGCAACCCCTGCCGTTGTGGTCCCAACTCCCGCAGTAGTAGTAGCAATCCCGGCGGTAGTAGTGGTCGAAGTCGTACCAGCAGCAGCAGTTCCAGTAGTACCTGGTGAAGGGGTTAATGCAGCGGGCGTACCGCTCAGAGCCGCCCCCGCCGTTGCGGTTGCATCAATATTAGCCTGATCGCTAGGGGTAATAGTAGTGCTTTTAGTCAGGTTTAGACCAACCGCTACTGCCATAGCAATAACGGCGATAGCCAGCACCACCCACAACAGGGGCGAAATTCGACTTTTCTTTTTTTGCACAGGTTGTTGCCTCAAATTGGGGTCTGGGGTAAAGGTTCTTTGCCCGGTAGGTTGAATCGGCGGTGGGGGATTAACGGGCGCCGATTGATTGCCCAACAAACGAGCCCGCAGGTCAGCGTTAGGGTCAAGTGGTTGGGCGGCGATGGCCTGAGCTTCGGCGGCGGCTTGAGCGGCAGCCGGGTCTAGCTGGCTAAAACGTAAGCCGGTACCACTTCCGGGAGTAGCAAAAGGCGGGGGGGGCGGGGGGCCTCCCGCATTGCCAGCATAAGGGTCGCCAGGCCGTTGGGAAGTACCACCACCAGGGGCAGCCCCGGCTTGATTGGCCCAGGCCGGCATTCCAAAAGGCGGCGGCGGGGTCGGGTCATTGCCAAAAGGCGCGGGAGCAGGTGCCGGGGTAAAGCTATCCCCAAAGGGCGGGGGGGGTGGCGTTGGAATATTGGGCATTGCTCTGGTGGGGGCATCCTGCCGAGTACCCGAGGGGGGAGTATAAGAACCATAGGGCGTATCAAACCCGCTATTGGTGGAACCCAACAATTCGCCCGTGTTCAAGGGGCGCATACTCTGGGTAGCCGAGGGGTCATAAGGTGTGCCATAACCAGGGGCCGGAGTTGCCACATCCTGAACAGTCACGCCACCCTTTTCCAGAGCCGTCAGAGCTTCTTTAGCTCGACCATAGTTTGGGTCTATTTTCAACACCCGCCGCAGACAGGCCGCCGCTTCGTTGGGGTCATCGGTAGCCTGGGAAAGCCAATACCAGGCCTCAGCATTGCGTTGGTCTTGCTGAACCACCTGGGCCAGCTTCTGGGCCCCTTCCTTTTTGTTGCCGCTCCGCACCGCGTTGATGGCTTCTTGTAATAAATTATTCACAGGGTTCATAAACCGATAGCCCCCTCACTCCGCCATTTTTATGCTAATTGATTGTACTTGAATATCCAGCCTTAGAGCTTAACGAGTAGCCAGCTATCCTAAAAACGGGCTACTTTACCAGATAATAGAATTTAGTTATGTTTACTTGATTTGTATTATAAACGTATTTTTGCCGGGAATCAATAGTTATGGTAACAAGACCGCCAAAATTGGCTAAAATTGGTTTGCAATAAGGGTAGGGGGGTGCTATAATTAAAGGGATCTAGTAGTGTCGGGGCGTAGCGCAGCCCGGTAGCGCGCTTCGTTCGGGACGAAGAGGCCGGAGGTTCAAATCCTCTCGCCCCGACCATTCTCTATTTCTCCACCTGAAAATTGTCTACAAAAAAGCCACTGTAACCTGTTCCCACATTTCCCGGCCCACTGATAAATCGCAATCGAATTGTTATTAACTTACTCTTCCATTTGTTCAGGTTCACTTTCACCGATTGCCAGTTGCTGTACAGACCAGAAACGGTATGAATAGCCTCAAAGTTACGACCCGGTTCGGCTACTTCTATCAGCAATTTATCCTCTCCGGTAGGGCGCAGGGGAGTATCGCTTTGCCCGCTTAAATCGAAAACAATCGCCGGATTTGTTGCCCCACCCAAATCAAGAGGCCGAATCAAGGTCGCGCTGGTATTAAGCCCGGTAACATAACGCCCTTGCCGCTCATCACCAAACCAGAGGGCATAATTCCCGCTTGCCGCCAAACGACTGGTTAGATGCCAGGGGTTATCAAGGCTCCAGTTAGCCGCTCCAGCACTATCAAAATCGTCGCTAAAAAGTAGGCCAGGGGGAAGGGCTCGCAGGGTTGGCAAAACCGGGGTGCTGATATTGGTCGGCTGACTTTCAAACAAGGCCAGGGCAGTCAAAGCTACTCCCACCAAAATACAACCCGCTAGGATATAACCCATAACCAGTTGCCAGCTTAGTTTGCGGCGTGGTGGCACATATTCCAGAGCATCCCAATCGTATTCGGACTTTACTTCCTCGGGTGCAGCTGACTCAGGGGAAGTTTCTTCGTTATAAACCTCATAAACCTCGTCCTCCGAGTATTCCGCTGTTTCCCAGGAAGTGGTAGGATTATTTCGTTCCAAATCATACTCGGCTCTTCGTTCCGGGTTGCTCAGGGTGGTGTAGGCGGCGTTAATATGTTGCATTCGCACGGTGGCTTCGGGATTGGAATTTTTGTCGGGGTGATACTTCAAGGCGAGGCGACGGTAAGCGGCTTCGATAATTTCAGTCTCGGCTCTGGGACTGACCTGTAACAGTTCGTAAAGGTCGGCGGTACGCCAGTCGGGCAAGGAGTTACCTTTATGGGGCTGTTCAGTTTCGGTATACATAATCTTCCTTTATTAAAAATAGTGCTAGGCTGAAAGAAAATTTGTTCTGTTAATTATAAGAACATTATGTCTAACTGTCAAGGTCGTAATCGAACATCTAAAATCAAATATCTAAAATCAAAGAAAGAGTCAGAAAACAGGGGCAAGAATGGTTGTCAGTCGTCCGTGGTCGGTGGTCGGTTTATCAATTGTAAATTTATGACTTTTGACCTTCTACTCGTTACTCGGCACTTCTCAATATCCTGTCTATCCTGTTCAGCCTTGTTAATCTTCTCCCAACAACTGACAACCGACCACCGACCTGGAGGCTATAAAGATTTTCAGTGACAAATACAAGTTAATCAGGGCGATTATGGGTGTAATGGGTCTTTTGGTTGGGGTTGCCTCACTCTTACCCCTGCTTACGATGCTTGGTAAACCCTGGCCCGGCTTTTTTTACAGCCCCTTTTATACTACCAACGTTTTTACCGACCAAACCACTCCAGCCTGGCAAGCAGGATTGCGCCCTGAAGACCGGGTGATTCGGGCAGGCAGCTTTGGAATTGACCAGCTTCAAATCGAGGCCACCAGGGTAGGGAACGGTGGCAAGCTCTATCTTGTTTACGAGCTTGGTCAGGTTTTGACCGGGATTGAGTCTAAAGTAGAGGAATTGGAAGGCTGGAAATTGCTGGAAAAAGCCGGGCCACTTTTTTTAGGCGGGATAATGCTAGTGGGCTACGGTATGTGGCGGTTTGGGCGCAGGGATATATGGGCCGGGATATTTAGCTGGTTAGCGGGGTTGGGATTGTTAGCCGCTCCGGATTATTTTTTAGGGCCAGGGCGAGGTCTGGAAAGCGGTTTCGACCCGGCATATGGCCTGGGCAAGTGGGCGAGTTACTTTTATTTTCCAATCTGGACTTTGGTTTTGGCGGCGGGCTGGTTCTGGGCTATCCAGCGCATATTTGCCGAAAAAAAACGCTGGTGGGGCTGGGCAATGGGGGTAACTGGCTTGGTACTGGCCTTCGACCTGCTCGGTTATCTGAACGCGGTCTGGCGCACCGCCACCTACAATAACCCGGATTACGTAGTCTGGCATAGCCGGGGCGAGTTCTGGGTAGGGTGGTTAGGGCTAGGATTAATCTTATCTGGACATTCTACCCTCACCCTAGCCCTCTTCCTGCTAGGGAGAGAGAATTTAACTCCATTTCCTCTCCGGGGAGAAGGTCGGGGTGAGAGACAGTTAAAAGAAACTCATAAGTTGGATTCCCCCTTTGCTAGCAAAGAAAGGGGCCAGAAGGTCAGGTTTGTTATTATAATCGTAGTCTGCCTATTACTCTTTGTTGGGGGATATGTCGTACCAACAATATTCGATGTGGTTTTACCCGGCCCTGGTCCGCAGTGGTATTGCTTCGGTTTGGTAGGATTTGTAACTCTAGCCGTAGCGCAGGGTGGTGCTGATTTTAACGCGAGCCGCCCCCAGAGCCGGGCCAAGACTGGAAAGAGCCGAGAGCAACACTGAAAAGATAAAAGTATAGGCCACGATTTGCCAATCAAACACAAAATCCAACGGGAAGGTAGATTGGGCGATGACATTGACGATTAACCGGGCTAAGGGATAGCCCAACGCCACCCCTAACAAAAAACCAAACAAGCCGAGGAACACCCCTTCCGTCACAAATAGCTGAACTAACCGCCAATTGCCTCCCCCCAGGCTGCGTATAACTCCGATTTCACGGCGACGCTCCAGCACGTTAAGGGTCAGGGTATTGACCACCCCGATTGCCCCGATAAAAGCAATAATCACCACCATCGCGTAAAGCAACAGTTGCAAAGCCGAGGTAATTTGCTCCAATGAGGCGCGGTCGCTATAAGCCGGGACGGTGCTGGGGCGCAAAAGCTTGAAACGCTCCTCGATTCGGCGCAGGGTAGTATCCACAAAGGTCTGGTCGCGCTGGTCAGTCACAATCGTGAAGAAATCCGGTTGACCCTGATGTTGCATCACCCGCTCGGCTTCGTCCAGCGGTAAAAAAACCTTGCCTAAGGCGGTGCTTGTAAGGTAGCGGCTGCTATCATCCACAATCCCGATAATCGTAAAACGCTGGGGCTGACGGGCAATCTCTACCACCAGCACATCATCCAGCTTGTAATTTTTGGCCTCCGCCAGCACATTGCTAATAACCGCCACGCCATTTTCGCCAGCACTAAACCAGCGTCCTTCGACTAGCTGCTTGCGATAGATTTGGGTATCAGGGGGCAAGCCAAAAACATCGGTGCTGCTGGCCTTGACCACTCCCCGCGAACGAGACCAGGGTTCGGCATATTTCACCCCTTCAACGGTTAACAGGCTAGAAGCAAGCTGGTTGCCGGGTTGCCCATTGCCAAAATAAACCCAGGCATCGGTTAAATAGAGTTCGTAGAAACGCTGGGCGGTATGATTAATTGAGGCGTTGGTGCTCTGAGCTGCCAGAAAAGCGGCACAACTGAGCGAAATAACCCCAAATGTTACCAGATTGCGGGTTTTGCGGCGGGCCAGATTACGCAATGATAGCCCAACCAGAGGTGGGAGACGGCGCAATCGAGTTAACAACCTATCAAACCAGCTTTGCCCAAAGCTGTTGTTGATACCGTAGCTATCCAGGGCTTTTCGCACCGGAATCGAGACTCCTATCCATGTTGGAATTAACGCCGCCAGGAGAGTCGCCCCTATTCCTACTACTACCCCTAAAATCAGGGCGTTCCATTGGAAAAAGAAACTCTGGACGTTAAAATTGAGCAGGCTGCCCAGAAAATCCAGCAACAACTTTCCACCCACAAAACCGCCAATAACCCCCAAAATTGTCCCGGCAACCCCATAAATTAGAGCCGCCAATAAATAGACCTGTAGAACCTGCCGACTGCTGGCCCCAATCGCCTTTAAGGTGCCAATCTCGCCGACCTGCTCCGCCACAATCGCCGATAGAGTATTAGCCACCAGAAAGCCACTGATAACCAGCCCAACCAGCGAGAAAACCAACAACAGGCTGACCAGAATGTTTAGCTCATTCTTGCCCAGGAAATTGTCAGGGTCACGGGCAACATAACTGGCAAATTGCAAATTGCGCTTGCGAAAAGTATCTTCAACGTTTCGTTTCGTCTCGTCGCGGCGGGCTAAATCGTCCAACCGTAGCAACACCCCGTTGAGTCCTGCCGTTCCCAACATCCGTTGCATATCAGCCACGCTGGTATAGGCTACCGCCGATTGCAAAAAGGTTGCACTGGGATAAGCCGGGCTTTGGACAAAACCGCTAATAATTAGTTTGCGTTCCTGATTGAACTGCCCGTAACGATAGATTATTTCGTCGCCAATTTTGAGAGTGGGGAACAGGGCGCGGGTACTGACATCAAAGGCCACTTCGCCACTGCGGGGGGGTTGGCCTTCCACAAAATCAATTTTGTTTACTTTCAGGTTGCTGTAATCTTCAAAAGCGAAAAAGTTAATGTCATTCCACTGGTCGGTGGCTCGAAACCTGGCACTATAATTGCCCCGCCGCTCCACCGCCGCTACATTGGGGATTTGTTGCAAGACGCTGGTCAGGGAGGGCGGATTGTTCCAAACCCACCAGCGCATATCTTCCTGGCTGCTATTATTTACGTTGAAACGCTGGGCTTCAGTCATGTTGGTGGCGGTGGCAACTATTGCCACGATGCCCGCCACTCCGATAAAAATCCCGAAAACGGTCAGTCCCGAACGAATCTTGCGCCGCCAGATATCACTAAAAGCTTTGTGTAAACTCCAGGTCATGTTGGTTGTCAGTTGTTGGTTATTGGTTGTTGATTGCCGGGATTTATTGTACCATTTTTTACAAACAGGCCACGCGCTACTACTAACATCAAAACCTCTAAATCTTTGTGTCCTCTGTGGTGAAAATTAAACTATTACCTAACGCCAAATACCTGGGCGCGTGGCTTTAGAGCTAACAGGTGAAAAATGGCGTTTGACGGGGCGGGGCAAAGCTAGTATAATCCACAAGGTTATGTCACTTTTTACGAGTGGCACTTGGATAGGATAGTTTTAGAGTACCAATTGGGGGTAAAGGCCGAGCAATGATTAAACGAACCTGGCAACCAAAACGCATCCCACGCCGCCGCAAACACGGCTTTTTGGCGAGGATGGCAACCAGCGATGGTCAGAATGTTTTGACCCGCCGCCGCAAAAAAGGGCGCTGGAAATTGACAGTCAGCCACGAACATCGCGAACCGCGTTAGGCTGAGTCCGTAGTGAAAAGAGAGCGGGCATTAGGCTCGCTTTTTTTTGTTCTAGCTTAGAATCCAGCATTTATTTCTTATTCGACTATCTTATTTTGACCCGGTGTATTATAATAGGGGTCATTAGGCTGTGTCTGTTTTCTTGGTGTGCCTAGCGTATGAACAAATTATACAGGCTAAAAGAGGGGCGTGAATTCCAGCGCGTCCGGCAGATAGGCAAAAGTTGGGCGCATCCCTTATTAGTATTGGTCGCTGCCCCCAACAACCTGGGCCTGACCCGACACGGCTTTTCGTTTGGCAAGAGGATTGGCAAAGCCCACACTCGAAACCTGCTTAAACGGCGGGTGCGCGAGGCCGCCAGAGTGCGTCACGCTGGCATCAAACCCGGCTACGACCTGGTGTGGATTGCCCGAAATAGCTTGACCGAAGAAGTGGACTTCTGGACAGTTGACCAGGTAGTAGAAGGTCTCTTAAAACGGGCAAAATTGCTGGAAAGTCTGCCAGCCGAGGTAAACCAACGCCCCAAACCCGCCATAATCCAAAACGGGACAAAAACCGGGCAGGTTGGGAACAAACCGGGCTAACAATTCGTAGATTTGCGGTAAAATAGGGTTGAACCTATAATGAAATACGCCTTTCTGGGCCTTATAAGAATATACCAGCTTACATTGTCGAAACTGCTTCCGGCAAACACCTGCCGTTACTACCCAAGCTGTTCCCACTATGGCTACGAGGCCATAAAAACACATGGGGTAATAAAGGGTGGGTGGTTAGCAATACATCGGGTAATCAGTTGCAATCCTTTTAGTCAGGGCGGCTACGACCCGGTGCCGGAGAAGTGAGGCGGGCTATGAAGAAATTTGCAGGAGTCCAGTTCCGAGAAATTCTATCTTTTATTCTCGGAGGCATTGGTGGTTTAATCAATCTAGTAATAATGGATAAAGCGATAGATAAAGCTTTGAACCGCGCTAGAACTCTAAGAGCGCGACGTTAAGGAGGCCGACTAAGTGGGACAGATATGGGATGCCATCGTTAATGGGATGGCGAGCATTATTAAAATATTTGCCACAATCGGCGGCAATAATACCGCTATCGGCATTATTCTCTTCACTATTTTCATTCGTACCTTGATATTGCCCCTTACCTTGAAATCGGTACGTAGCGGGCGGGCGATGCAAGCTTTGCAGCCCTATATCAAGGAAATCAACGAAAAGTACAAAACCAAGCCTGGCGTACGCCTCCCTCCCGAAAAGGCTCAGGCCAAACAGGCCGAAATCCTGGCTCTTTACAAAGATTACAGTGTAAACCCTACCGCCAGTTGTCTGCCAATATTAATTCAGTTGCCGGTATTCTTTGCGGTATATGGGGCTGTAACCAAGTCGGTAGGCACTGGGGATGAAGTAATTAAATTCGTCCAGGATGCCTGGAACGTCTTTGCCCCAAGTGCCGCCGCCGCTACCAAAGAGGCCGATACGATTCTGGCAAATTCCAAATTCCTCTGGATTGATAACCTGACCAAGCCCGACCCGCTTTTTATTCTGCCTGTGCTAATGGTAACATTCCAATTTATTACCCAAAGAATGGCGATGCCTAAAGGCGGCGGGGCGGACGAACAGCAGCGTCGGTTGAACGGCATCATGCAGTGGACGCCGTTGATATTTGGTTTTACCGCCTTGAACTTCCCGGCAGGTCCGGTGCTTTACTGGGTAACTACCAGTATCTTCAGCTTCGTCCAACAATATTTTATTACGGGTTTCCAATCCCTCAGCGATATTCCGGGGCTGGGCTTCTTGCCTACCAAAGAGCTGAAATTACCCAAGCTGGAAAAACGCGCCAACGACGGCCCGCCCCGCAAGAAAACCCTGATGGAGCGGTTAGCCGAGCAACAAGAAAAAGCCGTAACTGAACGCTCCAAAACCACAGGTGATGTTAAAGCCATTACCGAAGGCTCGGCAGACGCGGGTGGCCCTACCGCAAGTAGCAACTTTGGACGACGGGCTGGAGCGGGGCCTTTGGGCAGTAAAAGCAACATCAGTGATGCCAAGGGCGAAGGAAGCAGCGATGCGGGTGAGAAATCATCCAACGAGGTTGTGAAAGAAGCTTATCGTCAGCTAAGTTCCAGACCTAATAAATCATCAGCACCTAATGCTGGGCGCAAACCCAAAAAGAAGTAAAGTTTGGAAAAAACGAAGGGTCTTAAAAAGCCCTTCGTTTGGTAGTTAGGGGTAGATTGTTGTTTGGGAGGTTCTGGAGGTAATAATCCAGGCCCACACCCATTAAATCCAGTAGTATAAAGTAGGCCCTTCTGGTTGGAAATATTGTAACCAGAGGGAAAATGGCAGCAACCAATCACATCGCTGCCGACAAATTCAGGAGGAGATATTCGTTATGCAGAGCGTTGAAATTCAAGCCCGCACCGTGGATGAAGCCGTAGGGATGGCCCTGGGACAATTAGGCCGCCGCTTTGAAGAGGTGGATGTTGAAATCCTGAGACCGGGTAGCCCTGGTGTTTTGGGAGTAGGGGCAGAGGACGCGCTGGTGCGAGTTATCGTGCGCCCCCCTGGCATGCCTCCCCGCCAGATGTACCCACAAATGCCCCCTCAACCTGCGCCATCACAGGCTTATTACGGCATGCCTGTTCCGCCTCCAATGGGAATGCAAGCTCCCCCTCCGCCAGCCCCGGTTCTATCCCAGGGAACGACCCCCCAGGAATTAGCTGAAATTGGTCGCGAGGTTATCAGCCAGATGTTACGCCGGATGAGAGTTCAAGCCCGTCCCCAGATTCAGCTTCACCCACCCGTGGTAGACCCTAACAGTGGCGAAGAAAGCGATAGCCCCTGGGTTACGATAAATTTGCTGGGTAGCGACCTGGGAATGCTTATCGGGCGGCGCGGCGAAACCCTGACCGATTTGCAATACATTTTCAACCTGATAATAAACAAAAAGACCCGCACCTGGGGCAAGGTTATGATTGACGTGGAGGGTTATCGCACCCGCCGCCAGGAAACCCTGGTCAATCTGGCCCGCCGCATGGCTGACCAGGTACAGACAACCCGTCAACCTATTACGTTGGAGCCAATGCCCGCTTACGAACGGCGGTTGGTGCATATGGCTTTGCTGGACCATCCTTATATTCGCACCGAAAGTTTTGGCGAAGGCGAGGAACGCAAGGTTACTATTTTCCCCAAGTAGGCCGCTTTGCCTGTTTTTTATCTTGCTATTGGACATATTGCCGAAGACCTGCTGCCGGATGGTTCGACCACTCCCGGCGGCACGGTCTCTTTTAGTGCCCTGACCGCCCGTAACCTGGGCCACAAGGCCGCCATCCTGACCGCCGCCCCCGCCTATTTCCGCAGTTTACCTGTTTTTGAAAATATCGAGATTGCTGGGCCAATTGCCGAAAAAGCCACCCGTTTTGAAAATATTTATACTCCCCAGGGACGGGTTCAATATGTGCGAGCGGTGGCCCCGGTCATTACTCCGTCAGACGTTCCCCCCGAATGGCAAACCGCCGCCCAGATTGTCCATTTAGGCCCGATTGCCCAGGAATGCAGTGTAGAGCTAGTAGATTTGTTCCCTAACGCCCTAATTGGCGTGACGCCGCAAGGTTGGATGCGCGAGTGGAATAATTCCGAGGGGCGGGTGCTGGCTATACCCTGGCGACGGGCCTACGAAATATTAAGCAAATCCCATGCTTTGGTGTTAAGTGACGAAGATTTGCCGCCGGGCGAAGAAGGACAGGCCTTGTTTCAAAGCTATGTGAACATCTGCCCGGTAGTTGCCCGCACTCATGGCGAAGGGGGTAGCTCGGTTTACTGGGAGGGTAAATCCCAGCATGTTGATGCTTTCCCCGCCAAAGAAGTTGACCCCACCGGAGCGGGCGATGTGTTTGCTACTGCATTTTTCCTCAAGCTCTTTGAAAGCAAAGACCCGGTTGCCGCCGCCCGCTTTGCTAATGCCGCCGCCGCCGTCAACATCGAGCGTCCCGGCACATCTGGCGCACCTTTTCTAGCCGAAGTCGAAGCCCGCCTCCAGAGGTAACAAGTAACAGGTAAAAATTGTTAGTTCCTTGTTATTAGTTCTTGTGTAATTTTATTCCGCTATAGGCCGAAAAATTAAATAGTAGCCAACAGCCAATTGCGCCGATTAGTGCTCCCAGTACTCCTCCCAATCCCAGTGGATCGCCCGCCAACCAACCGAATATTCCGCCGCCCATTATCAAATAATAAGAGGCCCCACTTATCCAACTGGTGGCTGCTCTATAAGAAGTTTTCTTCAAAGCAGCAGCCGTGTTGAAGTAACCCCGTACCACTGCCGTTAGGGCTTGCCCGAAAGCATAACCCAGCAATGCCCCAGCCCAACCCCAAACCAAAAAACCCAGCCCTATACCCAATAGTGGCATACCCCACACAAAGGGTATAAATAATTTATCAAACAATTAGTTACTCCCTTAAACTGCCAAACATATTTCTGATTTGAAAATATAAATCCTGGTATAGTGAAAGGCTATGAGGATAATCACATAGCCTGGAAATAAATGGGTTGAAAGAAAAATATTGAAGTAAGAAAAGGAAGGACTGTTCTCCTTCCTTCTTGGGGAAGTGGGTCAGGGATTAGTTCAACCAAAAACAAGAAACAAAGCTATCTACTCCTTACCGTTGACTCTTAACCCAGGTCGGGATTACCAGCACGCTCACCACCGCCACAATCAGGTGCAAGGGAGCGGTTGCCTCGGCGAAATGAGGATACATAGGGCTGATAAACTGGGGAATCACGCTTAAAATCCCGAAACCTATTCCAATTATTGCGTAAATCAGGTTAGGTTGGCGGGTGCGGCGGGTTAGAGCGAAATAAATCAACGCACCTATCAGATTGGGGATTATCGCCGACAATGTAATCGTAAAGACGTTCAGTTCGGCAAAGCTATAGCCCGTTACCCCGGAATATACAGCGTAAACGATGTTGGCGAGAACGGCGGCGATAACCCCGGCGATTAGTCCGCCCACCAGGAACTTGCTAATAGGCAAGGTGTTGCTATTAATATTGGACTGCATAATGTAAATCTCCTTTTTAAATAACTGTTTTTAATTAGTCGGCTAACCATAACTCCAAAAAAAAGAGCTATTTGGTCAGATTTTCATGAATCTGAAGTAACATCCGGCGCAATAACATTTGCTCTGGCAGACTTATACCAGACATTGAACGAGTGTCAAGCTCTTCCCAGATTTTCTTGACTGGTTCTTCCAGAGAGCGACCCTTCTCAGTCAGGAAAACCCGACTAATACGCGCATCATCAGGGTCAGGGCGGCGCACCAGTAACTGTCCCGCCTCCATCCGTTGCAGCATTTTGGTGACGGTTGGTGGCTCAACACACAGTTTTTCGGCAAATTGCGATTGGCTTAATCCATCTTCAGCCCATAACTGGAATAGAATCATTTCCTGACCCACATGTAGGCCAATTTTTCGCAATTCGTCATCCACATACTGACGGTTCGCCCGGCAAAGTTGGGCGAGAGCCATTCCAACGCTATTTTGGTATAAGTCCATTTACCTGCTCCAATTTAGTTAGCCACCTAAATAATATAGTGGTTTCAAGAATTTGTCAATAGGGAGATTATGACAAATCCAAACTATAAGAAATATCAGTATGGTGCAACTGGAAACCCAATTCATAGTAGAGTTTCTGGGCCTGGAGATTTTCGCCATCCACATACAAGCCAAAGATGGTAGCCCCACGCTCTTTTAAGTGTTGTAGCCCTGCTAAGGTTAAACTTCGGCCCAAACCCAGGCCATGCAAAGCCGGATGTACCCCCACTATGTAAACTTCCCCCAGTATTCTTTCGGGAGCTAAAGAGCGGATAGATGGAATAGGATTACTGGCGGGCTGACCCAGATAAGGCGGGGCAGGATATAACATACTGTTATGCCCTGTATGGAGTTTCGTCCAATGGAAACCAACCAAAGAGTCCTGGGCATTCTCAAGCAAAAGAAAATCCTGGGGGTTAAACCAGCTTTGCCCAAAACGTCGCCGCAAATCCTCAAGCGACCAACTACCATTTTCGGGGTGCTGGGCAAAAATCAGGCGATTGAGTTCAAGCCAGTTAACATCATCCTTACCAGGGCGAAAATGGCGCAAGTTATAACCGGGAGGCAGGCTATATGCCGGAATGGGTAACTCTACCGGGCGGCGCAAGTGTAACAGTTTGCGAGAAACAAGCATCTGAGTAATTTCGGCAAATAGATGGGCGGGACTGTTTGGGCTAAAATGATAGGCCCATAGGTCAAATCGCTTGAAACTATGGTGGTGGGCAATCTCAAGGGCGGTTTCTAACAAACTCCTGCCAATTCCTTCGCGGCGATGATGGGGATGAACCGCCATTTCTACCATCAGGCGCGGCGGATTATGGGCAGGTTGGGCCAGGAATTGCAAATAACCCACTACAAATTCCTCAGTGGTTGTTTCGTAGCCGGGAAAATCCTCCTCGTTGGCCTCGGCTTTGGAAGCATAAGCCACTAAAGCCAAAGCGGTTTCGTGTCCCTGTACTAACTGCTCTGCATAATCCCCTTCAGTCTGAGATTTCAGCTTGAGAAAAATATGCTCACCAATCGGTAAATTCCCATCGTGGTCAACCACATGTTGCAAAAAAAGTTGCACCGGCTTTAGTTCAGGTGGTTGCGCTAAAGAGGGGCGCAGTACAATTTTAAATTCTGTGGGCTGGTGTTGGTGAATCATTTAAGGCTTAATATATTTCAAACTAACAATAGGCTATTCACAACCGACGACTGGCAGCCGGTAACTGTTTAGTTTCGGAATTATACCATAGCCCTTGCTTAGTACCGGGTAACAAGCGGTCTTAACTCAACCATAACTTCCGATGTGGGTTGACTTTTAACTAAAAAGGAGTAGGATAAACCGTGTTGCACAGCATATAGATAACCGAAAATCGAGCCTGAAACTTATAGTTGGCGTTCGGGTCTGCCCCCATATTACTTCCGCATGACTCAGGGCAAGATGAGGGGTTTCCCCCAAATCTTCGCACGCTAACCCCCAAATATTGAAATTATCCGCCTTAAACCCTCCCGAATTTTTGTGATGGAGGACTACTATGGCTTTAAAGGAGATTATTCAGGATGAGTAATGATAAACCGCGCACATTGGGCGAATTGCGGGCTACTGGCTACCAATCCCGCACCGTTAAAGAAGAGATGCGCCAGAATCTTATTGATAAATTGCGTAAAGGGGACGATATTTTCCCTGGCATTGTGGGCTACGAAGAAACCGTTATTCCCCAGATTGAAAATGCGATTTTAAGTGGGCAGGATATTGTATTCCTGGGCGAGCGTGGTCAGGCCAAAACCAGGATTGCTCGTAGCTTAATTAATTTGCTGGACGAAGAAGTTCCAGTTATACAAGGGGCAGATTTGAATGATGATCCCTTAAATCCAATTTCAGCGGTTGGTAAAAGTATGGTTTCCCAATTGGGCGAAGATACTCCAATTGAGTGGATGCACCGTAGCCGCCGCTATGGTGAGAAACTGGCGACCCCCGATATTACCATTTCCGACCTTATCGGCGAGGTTGACCCGATTAAGGTAGCCGAGGGGCGGTATCTCTCGGACGAAATGACCATCCATTACGGGTTAATCCCGCGCACCAATCGAGGCATTTTTGCTCTGAACGAGTTGCCCGACCTGGCGGAACGTATTCAGGTGGGTATGCTCAACATTATGGAAGAGCGCGATGTCCAGATTCGCGGCTACAAAATCCGGCTTGACCTGGATGTTTTTGTGGTAGCCAGTGCCAACCCCGAAGATTATACCAATCGCGGGCGCATTGTTACCCCGCTCAAAGACCGTTTTGGTAGCGAAATTCGCACCCACTACCCCAAGACAATAGACCACGAGATTAACATCATTGAGCAGGAATCAACCAAGTTCAAAACCGAAGGGATTGAGCTGATTGTGCCGCGCTTTATGAAGGAAATCGTGGCAGAAGTAACCCATCTGGCCCGCCGCAGCCCCGACATTAGCCAGAGGAGCGGTGTTAGTGTGCGCGTTTCGGTCAGCAACTTCGAGAACCTGATTAGCAACTCCTTACGCCGGGCGATTATCCTGGGCGAAAAGGCCGCCGCTCCCCGTATTAGCGACCTTCACGCCATTATTACCAGTACCGCCGGGAAAATCGAGCTGGAAACGATGGGCGAGAGCAAGGAGGAGCGCATCGTGGAAAAATTGGTGCAGGGCGCGGTAGTCAACACCTTCAACCGTTACTTCACTATGGCCGATTTTGAAGCGATTATTCGAGGCTTTGACAGTGGCTTGAACATGGAATCATCCGAGTTTATGCCCGCGATGGAATACGTCCATCAGGCGGCTGAAATTGCCGAGCTGAAAAAAGCAGTAACGAAACTTCAGGCTCAGGGTAGCCCGGTGCTGGTGGCCTCGGCGGTGGAGTTTGTGCTGGAAGGTCTACACCTGAACCGCAAACTTAACAAAGACCGCAGCGAGGGTAAATCCCGCTATCGCCGTTAGTAGCTTACGTTAACCTAACCCCCTAGCCCCCTTCCTTTATAGGGAAGGGGGAATATTTTTAATTTTTTATGACTTTCAAAATTCGAGAAGCAGTTTGTAATGATGCTGTCCAGATGGCAAAGGTGTATGTGGATAGTTGGCGCACTACCTACCGAAACATTTTGCCTGAAGAATTCCTGGCTAGTTTGACCTACGAATGGCGCGAACAGAAGTGGCGTAAGATTCTTTGTGAAGAGAACAATAACGACTTTTGTTTTGTAACCGAAAATGAGAGCGGCGAAGTTGTTGGGATTGCGGTTGGGCGGTTTGATAGCGAGGATGCCAAATATATTGGCGAGCTTAATACCATTTATTTGTTGAAAGAGTACCAACAGCAGGGCATCGGCAAGGAGTTGGTGAAATTAATCGTAGAGTGGTTGGCAGCCCGCCAGATATATACTATGATTGTCTGGGTGCTGGCGGATAACCCGGCACGGGCTTTTTACGAGAAACTTGGCGGTAAATATTTGCGAAGTCAACCTCTGGAATTAGGTCAGTACACCGTTCAGGAAGTGGCCTACGGCTGGGATAATATAAAAGACTGGTTGGAGAGCTAGTGGAAACCATTTACGGGCGTAATGCTGTAGCCGAAGCCTTAAAAAGCAGCAAAGCCGCTACCAAAGTATCGCGGCTCTATCTGGCAGAAGGGGTTGAGACCAAGCCCGGTGGCCCGATTGACCAGATTATCAAATTAGCTGAAAATCGCAACGTCCCCCTGAAAAAAGTAACCCGCCAGGAAATAGATAAACTAACCACTGGAGCTAACCATCAAGGGGTCGCCGCCGACGTGCCGGAATACCGCTACGCCGATTTTGACGAACTATTAGAGGAAACGCGCGAAGACCCCGCCGCGCTTTTTTTAGTTTTGGATTATTTGCAAGACCCCCAAAACCTTGGCACTTTAATTAGAAGTGCCGAAGCGGTAGGCGTAACTGCCGTAATTATCCCCGAACGACGTGCGGCGGGCGTAACCCCTGCAGTCCGCAACGCCAGCAGTGGGGCAGTTGAACATATAAAAGTCTGTCAGATAGTAAATTTGCCCCGCGCCCTGGAAGAACTCAAAGAGAACGAAGTCTGGATAGCCGGTTTGGAGGACGAACCCAAAGCTCTAGCCTATGACAAGGCCGATTACACCGGACGTTTGGCTCTGGTAGTCGGTAGCGAAGGGCCGGGGCTAGGTCGGCTAGTCCGCGAGAAGTGCGACTATTTTGTAAAACTCCCCATGCGGGGCCAGATTGCCTCGCTCAACGCCGCGGTTGCTGGCTCAATCACCCTCTACGAAATTCTGCGCCAAAGGCAGGAAAAATCTAAAATCGAATAACTAAAAGAACTGAAAAGTCAGAATAAAGAATTTGTATGAGGATGCTTTGTCATCCGATAATTATCGCAAGACAGAACCTGCCCTTATAGTAATTCCTTTACATTCTGCCTATCCTGTTTATCCTTGTTTAGGACTTTCGCTTGAGTCCACTTTCCAGGTTCAATTTATACCCGTTTACTCTAGTTGGTAAGTTCCAAAGCGAAAGTCATATTTGTTAATTCTTTTCCGACAACTGACCACTGGGAACTGTTTAGAACTCCCGACTGGCGAACCAAACCCCACCCGCAACCAGCAGCGATAACAGGGGGAAAGCAATCCAGATTATCACCTGAAGCTGGTTCAAGTAGCCCGTATCGCCCCCACAACTGTTGCCGAATTCGCTACTACCAATGACGGCACAAGCCCGTTGGTCAAAAGCCGTTTTGTTAATATCGGCAATTTTATTGATGCTATCGCTAAATTGGATGTAGGGTTCACGAGCCGAAGTTTGAGTTTGAGTAGCTTTGGGAACGATATTTATCAGAATTGCGTCGGCCAACAACTTCTGGTCAAACTTTTTGTTGATATTAGTGGCCTCAGTAGTAAATTTCGTCCAACTGAATGTGCTACTACCACAATTTTGATTCGGGTTACTTATAACTTTACAAAGCTCGGTACGCTCCTGGGCGGTATCGGCCAGAATCCACAAATTATTAAGCTCGATTTCAACTTGTTTGCGCTTGTTTTCGTAGGAAGCCCGCAAGTTAGTTTGTCCAAAAGCCTGTTTCACATCGGAAGTCAAAGCCGGACTGGTACTATCCAAACCTGGGCTATCTGGGCTAAGTAGCAAACGAGAAATATCCGCACTGGCCCCCGCCGAAAGTTGTTGGATAGCGGAGGCGGTACTGATGCCCCCAATGAACTGCTTGGAAAATCGGTCATAATCCTGGGTAGCGGCCCCTAAATTAGCTACTAGTAAACCTGCAACCGCAATTCCACCAATAACCGCCAGAGCAAAACCGATATTGATAACCCGGTGAGTAATAAGGGTGTAATAGACCGAAATTATTAAGCCTAACACCACCACTAATCCCGCAGCGATAAATACCACCAATGAGTTGAGGCCGGAAACACCGCCAATTTCAACTGATTTTTTTAGGTTGATTTCCGATAGCTTGTGAATATTGGCGGCAATCCCATCATAACTGGTATTCATGTCAAAGATTATTTTGGTCGCCACCCCTTGCGTACCCGCCGCACAATTAGTAACACAGGTGAAAGATACGCCGCCAGTCCCACCCCAGTTGTTATCCTTCAGGATTTTTTCGCGAGAATTGCCGTTAGCGTCGCGTTCAGCATTGCCTAGATTTCCCACTAAAATATCTTCGGCCACCTTATAATTCGCCAATGCCGCCTCTTTTCGCCCTAAATCCAACTCGTAGCGCATCAACCGAATCTGGGCAAAATAATCATAGAAACGGTTGCTAATGCGATTTATGGCGTCATCCTCACCAGGGTAGCGGGCTTTGGTACGAGCAATTGCCAGAGCGTTATCCACTCGGCGGCGACGCTCTTCCAGATTATTCCAGGCGGTAGCCCGAAAGCCACTTGCCCCATACACCCCGGCGTTAAGGTCAGGGCTGGTTACATCAATCCGCGAGGTAAGCTGGTAATCGGCAGCATTGGCATCCATTTCCTCCAGAGCTTGCCCCAATCGTTGGGCCGCATTAATGCTGGGAGTGATTTTAGTGACCAGTTCCCGGAAGTTGCTGGTAGTGGCACTAAGGATCAAGAAACAGATTACCAGAGCCGCAATCGCTAGCAGGGTTGTTACAAACGCCAGGAGTTGAAACCGCCCTAACAAAGTATCTAGCCGGGGCAATCGTCCGCCATTGTTGGGGGGCGGAGTCCTAGGTGGAGTTGGCGGCGGAGTGTTAACAGGTGGCGCGATTTGTACAGTCATAAAATACCTTAGTTCTTAGTATTTGGAAAGCTGTCAGCTAGCAGCCGTCAGCTTTTAGGCTTTAGGTTCTGACTTTCGACTTTTGACCTTAAACATGTGACTTTATCAGGTTGTCTGCCGTGGCAACTGCGGTAATACTGGTTGAGTATTGAAACTGAAAACTTTTTCTTCGGGTTTTTCCTGGTCAGTAACAAACAATCTTTCCAGGCGGGGTATCAGGGATTCTGGCAAAGGAGCATAACCCTGAGTTAAATTGCGCTGCCCATCATGAATCGCCCACCACAGGAAAGCCACTAGCCCACTGGCTTTGTCTTTAGAAGGATTTGGCATCAGCGAAAGGTTGCGCCAGGTGATAATCCAGGTAAACCCAGTGATGGGATAGGTATTTTCGCCCTCACCATTAACAATGAAGGTGCGGAAATCATCGGGAATAAACGAGCCCTGAGCCGCCGCCGATACATTAGCCTGAGTCGGGAAAATAAAACGCCCGGTCTTGTTGCGGATAGAGGCATAACTTAGTTTTAGTTGGTCAGCTACGCCCTGGTCAACGTAACCAACTGCCCCATCGGTATCTCGCACTGCTGCCGCTACGCCATCGTTACCTACCGGGTCAAGCGCACGACCACCTTCATTCACAGTTTTAATTGTCCAGGCGGGTGAGCCACCTGACCCGACCTTATCCCGAAATTCATCGCTCACTACCGCTAAATAGCGTGAGAAAATTTCAGATGTGCCACTGCCCGAACCCGTTTTAGAGCGAATGACCACCCGAATTTCTTTATTGGGCATCGTTACTTCGGGGTTATCGTTCTGAATACTCTTGTCGTTCCAGCGCGTCAATTTACCCAGGAAAATATCCGCCAAAACCGGGCCTGATAGTTTGAGGCTTGGCGCTTCCTTTAAATTGTAGGCTGCTACCACTCCCCCCACCGCTGTCGGCAAATGTAGAATTTCGCCTTTGGTGCGGGCATTAACCAATTCCTGTCCCCGGAATGGGGCATCACTTCCGGCAAAATCGTTCGGTACGGTAGGGGTAATATTACCCACGTTGGCAACTGGTGTACCCAGGAAAGAACTCCGGCCACCGCCACTACCAATCGCTTGATAGTCGATTTTTACGTTGGGCGAGGTTTTATTAAACAATCCAATCCAGTTGCGATAAATAGGGTCAGCAAAAGTGCTACCACTACCAATTAAACTGGTAGTTACAGTAGTGCGCCCGTATTCATCTTTGTTAACCGGAATCAGGGCAGGCGGCGGCACCGGGGTGCTAGTTGGGGCAAGAGGTGGTAATGAGCTAACCAAAACTGGTTTGGACTCTGGCTCACCACAGGCGGTAAGAAAAGACAACAACAGCAGTGAGGTAATAGTTAACAGGCTAAAAAGACGATAAGAACTTTTTTGATTTGGCATAATCTCAACCTTTGATAATATTTTGGCTCACTCGGCAATTATAGCCTCCCCAGGCTTAAAATCAACTTTTGTTACTTACCCAGAATATTCTACGCAGTTCAACTTACAAAGTTTGGTCTAAAACAGTTATTAATAACGATTTAACAGGCCGAGGTACTAGCGATTCTTATTTTACTCGAAGTTATAGGGCAATGTTTTAAATTACCGCCATTTAACCAAACTTTAGCAAGTTATTTAGGACTAATAATAAACTGAGGGTTCGCCTCCTGTGACCTTTTTAAAACTCGTTCGTCTAAAACTTTATACAGAACAAGAACAGGAAATCAGTCTTACATGCCCAGCGATTTAATACATAACCTGATTACCAAATCGTTTGGAAGGAAACTATGTTAACTACTACTGACGAAATAAAGAAACGACAAGAAACCCTGGACTTCAACCGCCGGAACTTTCTGGAAAAATATACCCAGAATAATTCGCTATCGGAAATCCAGTTTCGACAAATGATGGTGGAACATATTGCTCTCGAAATTGAAGCTAAAAAACTTAATCTGTTAGCCGCTCCCGCCCTGGCTACTCCGATTAACCCCTTTTTTAAATAAGACTCTGTTAATATTGGCAATAGGCTAAATCAAAACACAAGCATCAAATACAAAAGGTAGTTCACTGAGTAGTCTGTTTCCAGAAAAGGCTATTTTGTGCCCTGGCTTAACATATCAGGCTCTTGTTTTGATTCTTGGATAGCCTTCAGCAGACGCTCCGGGGTAACGGGCAATTCGGTAACTCGCACGCCAACTGCGTCAAAAATAGCATTAGCGATTGCCCCAGCTCCCGGAACAATTGGCGGTTCACCAATCCCCTTTGCCCCAAACGGTCCTTTTTCGGAGGGTACAAAAACTAACTCAGTGTGAATCTTTGGAACCATTGAGGCATTTTGCAAAGCATAATCCATCAGGCTACCGCTAATAAGCACCCCATTTTCATTATAAACCAGCTGTTCATACAAAGCCCAACCCAACCCCTGACTGATGCCGCCGTGCAACTGACCTACTACCTCGGCAGGATTAATCGCAAAACCTACATCGTGTACTGCCAGATAATTCAGCACTTCTACCTCCCCGGTATCACTATCTACCCTTACTTTGATGAGATGGGCAAAATAGCCCTGGGGCCATTCCTGCGATACCAGATTCCCCCGCCCATAAACTGGCGAACAAGTACCTTCATAATCGTTGGTGCTTAGTTTAGCAATTTCTTTTAGCTGGATTTGACGGGAAGGCGCGCCCTTAACGCTGATTGTGCCACCAACTAACTCCAAATCGGACGGATTAGCCTCCAGGCGTTCGGCTGCCAACTTCAGAATTTGTTCGCGGGCATCTTCGCTGGCTAATTTAACCGCGCCCCCCAAATTATAAGTTATCTGGCTGCCGCCGCTTGCTCCAACATGTGGGGCTGAGTTGCTATCTGCCAACACCACCGTTATCTGGCTTAAATCGGTTTTCAACACTTCCGCCGCAATCTGGGCCAAACTGGTAGTGACTCCGCTTATATCAGCGACACCCGTAGTAACGGTGTAATGACCATCATCATCCAGGCGGCATGAAGCACTGGCAGGACCCATACAGGTTGCCCAACTGGCAATAGCTAAACCAACACCTTCATTTGGGCCTTTGTTTTTGCGATTTATCCAAAGTTCGGATTCTTCGAGTTTCTCTACTACTGCCGCAAAAGAAGGGTTGTCAGTTTTACTATTCTTGAGGCGAATTTCCAGACTATCCAGCCCTAATTTAGCAGCTATCGCCTCAATCTGAGACTCAACTACAAAAGTTGACTGAGGCCCCCCGGGAGCGCGATAGGCCCCACCACCGACCCGATTGCTCATTATCTCGTAGCCGACAATATCGAAATTTGGGATAAGATAGCTGCTACTTAACTTGGTTCCGAACATCGAAGTGGATGCGCCACCACTATAAGCCCCGGTATCATAATAAACTCTCGCCTGCATAGCCACCAGCGTGCCATCTTTTTTCGCCCCGGTTTTTACCTCAACCACACAGGCCGGGGCTGGATTGGCCGCCATCAAATCCTGCATACGGCTGATAGTGAGGAATACCGGGCGACGAGTCATTTTTGCCAGAGCGGCTACCAACGGCTCAAACAGGCCCGCCCCTTTACCCCCAAATCCACCCCCAATGGTAGGTAACACCACCCGCACCTTGCTGGTTGGTATGTCCAGGGCTGCCGCCACTTCGCGCCGTACCGAAAACATCGCCTGGGAACTTGGATAAATTACCAGGCCGCCACCCGGTTCGGGCACTGCCAGACAGGTTTGAGTTTCTAAATAGCTCTGATGTACCATGGGTAGATGATAGGTATTTTCAACAATTACTTCCGCTTCGCTAAAGCCTTGCTCGATATCGCCCTGCTTGAATGTTTGAACATCAACCACATTCGACGAATAATCACCTTTACTTTCTTGTAGTGGGGCATTCACTCTTACCAGAGGGGCATCGGGCTTAAAGGCAGCTAACATATCTCTTACAACTGGCAAAGGTTGATAAGAAACTTCTACTAACTCTGCGCCATCTTCGGCGGCGGCGGCTGACTCTGCCAAAACCACCGCCAAAGGCTGACCGTAAAATACCACCTCATTTTCGGCGAGAGGATTGCGCCGTCGATTTTCAGCGACATCTTTTTTTATCGGCAAATCCTGCCCAATAACGACTCTTAATACTCCCGGCACTTTCTGAGCAAGGGTAATATCTATTTTTGTAATTAGAGCATGGGCATACGGGCTGACTATCAGTACGGCGTGGAGCATTCCGGGCAGTGCCAGATCGGCGGCATAGTGGGCGGCACCTGTGGCTTTTTCCCAGCCATCAGTTCGCCGGACAGGTTGCCCTACCTGACTTGTTTTGGAGGTCAAATCAACCAAAGTAAATCTCCTTTCAGGATTATTTTAACTCCTCTTATAATAGCTCTTAAACCCTGACCTGTCCTGACAGGATTTGGTGGTATTTTATAAACTTGAGAATTCTTTAATTAAGGAAAGGTTAAATTCAAAACTCATAATTTTCTTCTTGCTCTTTACGCCTTCCTTCTTGCTTTCAGACATTTTTCTGTCGCGCCTGACAAACTGTCTCAACTCCTGGGTATTCTTCCGAAAGTAAACCTAACTGAACCCGATAAAGGGGGTTGGGTTCTTCGGGCGCGTCCTGCACAATTTCAAAACGGGCTCGTTCAAAATATTGGACCAATTTTGACTTCCTGGTAACAGGGTCAATTTCGTATAGGTCGCTCGAAAGAGGATAACCAAAAACATTAAGGCCACCATAGCTATTAAAAAACTCCCTAAAACGCGGGTCTACAATTGCGTCACCCGTCAGGTCAGTTCGGCGGGGAATTGCCGAGGAGTTGGGCAGGGGTAAATCGTACTTACGGAAATAAACCTCCGCCCCCAATTGCGTGCCAACCACCCGGTAGGGCCAATTTGCTTCTGGTTGCCATTCCAGCCGTTGCCGTTCGGTATAAATCACTTTAACCCTGTGGCTACAATCGCCCGCCAATTCTTCCTGTACCCGACTGGTAGGGAAGCCAATCAGAGCAACTGATTCAGGTAAAGAGCGGGATATGTAACCTTGTCCCAGAGTCTGAAAATATAGGGCGAAATCACCCACCAGTTCAAAATCGGGAGTCTCTTTGAAGTTGTAGAAAGGGCAGAGCTCCTTAAATCTGGAATTCGGGTCAAGGGCATAGTAGCCAGTGGGGTCCCGCATTTGCTCCAGAACATGAGCACGTGCCGCCGAATACTGACCGGTAAGAATAGGCACAGGGCGAGTGTCGTTTTCGATATAAACTGGCAGATATTGGTAGCCTGTGACAGTGGCGCGACTACCGGGGGTTTTAACTATTCCAACATAATAGATTAGCGAGGTTTGGGTGTAACTCTGGGATTGAAAGGCTTCCTGGGCCGCAATAAAATTGCCAAGCGAATAGATAACCAAAGTTTTTCGTCCGGCAGTATCAAGAATTTCGGTAGGCTGGATAGTGTGGGGATGGTCCCCCAGCAAAATATCCACCCCAGCTTCGGCTAAATCCTGTGCTCCTTGCCGTTGAGCAGCATTGGGATAAAACTGGTATTCATCTCCCCAATGAAGGGCCGCAATCACCAAATCTGTTTCGCGCCGGGCCTGAGCCACTGACTCTTTCACACTTTCCCGAATACGCCCGTTGCTGTCCCATAATAGATTGACCTGATTATAGGGGTCGGGAATACCGTTAGTGCTAAAAGTAAAAGAAAGAAAAGCCGCTTTGAGTTTAGTGCCATTTTTGGCGGTAAATTCCAAAGGTAGGTAAACTATTGGCGGCTGGTCACGAGCGGTAGTGCCGTGATGCAACAGGCCCGCTTCGTCCAGAAAGTTGATAGTCGAGTCTACGCTGGCGGGGCCCCGATCTACAGCGTGATTGTTGGCGGTTGAGACCACATCAATCCCTGAATTTTTTACGGCGGCGGCAAGCCTGGGGTTATAGGCAAAGATTGGGAACTCGCCACTTTCCTGACCGGGGGCAATCACCCCCTCAAAATTTGCATAACTAATATCAGCCGCTTGCAAATAGGGCCGTACTTTGTCAAAAAGATAATCGTAGCCCTGGCTGTTAGCGGTAGTCTGGATATTGTAATGCAGCAACAAATCGCCCACCGCCGCCAGCGTAAAATAGGTTGAGCCCCTTTCGCCCGAACCACACATAGGTAATCCGGCAATCGGGGTGCTCAAAATATCCTGGGCATTGGTAGTAGTGGGTGCGTTAAGTTCAGAGGTTACAATAGAAAGAAAAAATAAAGATAATAAGGCCAGCGAGGATTTTAAAAGGTTAGAACTGACATTAAAACCAAACAAGTTGATTTCCTCCGATATGGGTGAGCGTAGGGTAATTTCAACAATTGAGGTAATTATAACATGAGGGTATTGCACGCCCTGAATAGCTGTGTTAGAATCATGATATGTCAAGTTGATTTTTCGTAAGTGTTTCCTGAGTGGTTAACCAAGTTTTTAGGAAAAGCAAGCGGCCTCAATGACCATAATGAACGATTATCAAGCCTGGTTGGAAAGTGGTAAAAAAGCCCTGCAAGAAGGGCGGATGAGTGAAGCCCGCCGCCTTTTGACGGGAGCGGTGCAAGCTAACCCTCAAAGCGATGAAGGGTGGTTGTATTTAGCAGCAACTTTGCCACCCCAGCGAGCCTATGAAGCTTTAGGTCGCGCCCTTCAAATTAACCCTGATAACGAACAGGCCAGACGCGGTTACGAAAAATTACAGCAGCAAATAAAACCCGCCCCCTCAGACGAGGTTGAGGCTTTATTTGGAGAAATTGAAGGAAAACCCGTCAGCCGCAGCCGCTTGCAGAGCCCAACTGTCAAGGAAATAACCCAGAATAATTTACCGTTTGCCAGTGAAGACGAAGATTCGGTCAGGAAAATACTAACTCAACCCTATTTAAGAAGGTCGCGCGAGGCAGAAAAAAAGAAGGCCCGCCGCAAACGCTATTTTTTATTTGCCGAATTAATTGGTTTGATAATTATCGGTGGGGTAGTCTTTATGATTATTTCCGCTAACCAGCCCACTAATACGGTTGTAACCAATAAAAATGAAACTGCTACCAGCGAAGTTGCGCTGGTCAATACTCCCCTGGTTCTGCCAAGCCCAACCACTACCGAGGCCATTACCCTACCCCCCGCTACTCCCACCATACAACCCCGCCCAACCGTACCACCTAACCTCAACCGAAAAACGGTATTAAACGAGCGGGGCGAACTCAAAGGAATAGCCATCACCTTCTTTAATTATGATAATCGTTCGGCAAATTTCGCCTTTACCGGGGGCGGCTCACCCACTCCCGGCAAGCATTTTGAAGGTGTTTTGGTTGAGGTTGAAAATATCTATAACAAAGTCTTGCCGATAGATAATACGCTTTTCCAGGCAATTGATAGCCGTAACGGGTTTTTAGCCCCGGTGGGTAACGGGCGAATACCAGCTCTGGATATTGTCCGGTTATTACCGAGTGAAAAAAGACAATGCTGGTTAACTTTTGAGGTAGAGGACGGCACGAGTTTGCGGCGGGTGGTTTATACCCCGGTGGTTTCACCGGATGACGGCAACAGTGCTGAGGTTAATCTGGTCTTGCCACCCGCTACCCCAGCCCCAAGTGTTGGGCCGACCCGCACACCCGCGCCCACTCTTATTCCAACTCCCCGCCCAACCGCTACCGCCGTACCAACGGTTGCCCCAAGTCCAACTCCCCGCCCAACCACCGTTGCCCCTACCGCAACTTTTTCGCCAGTGGTTGTCGAAACCCAAATCGTGGCACTAAATACCGCCACATCTTTACCTACCGCTACGGCGATACCAACGCCAACGCCTGCGCCTACCGCTACCGCCGAACCAATTGCTACAACCGCCGCCGCAGCTGCTACTATACAGGCAACCACCACTGTTGCCCCAACCCCGTTGCCCTCGCCAACCCCATTAACTAAGGTGGGCTTTAATTTGCGCTATGTTTTGGGTAATCTGGCCTTAACGGTTTCACAGTACCAGCCAACCATCACTGCCAAGCCGCCTGTATTGCCTATTGGTTATCATTACGAGGCCGTAAAAATAACGGTTGAAAATATTGGGACAGCCGATGTCAGTGAATTTTTGAAGAGCGTGCCATTCTACTTGAGGGATAGTAACGGCTTTGTTTACACGGTTGGCCCGTACAACCTTGAAGCTAAAGACCGCTTTGATGCCTTCCAGTTTGCCACCACCTCTAAAGGGGCGGGTAAAACCAAAGTGACCGGGCTGCTATATTTCCTGGTAAGTGATAGAGCCAAATCCTTACCCTTAACTCTAGTGTTTTTCGGTTCGAGCGAAGCGGATAGCCCAATCGCTAGTTTTGACTTGAAGTAGGGATTAAAGAGCAGCAAATGGGGATAGCTTACCCAATTTCTTCATCTTTTTTAAACTCTATAAATTCCGTCCCCATCAAAGTTGTTTCCTGATAGTTTACCGCTTTTTGCAAACGATCAATCCTCTCTTTAAGAGATAATACCGCGTGAGTGATAAATTCCAAATCGCCGGGTTGCAAACCCTTACCCATTTCAGCCATTTCCAAAGTCAGGATTAGGGCGGTAATCGGTTGGCTGGTTTCATGGACGATGCCCGCTATAATCATGCGAATAATTCGCTCTTTTACCAGTTCTTTGCTGGCGGTATGATAATGGTGAAGATGATTGGTAAAACGAGTGACAATTTCGTTTAAATAATCAATCTCTGGATAAGAAGGGGTGAATTTAGCCCTTCCGGTGCGGAGTTGTTCAAGACGAGCGGGATTTCTTTTTTCTAATGCCAGCTCCAGAATATCAAGAGCAATATTCACATGCAGTGGGTCTAAACTGAAAACAGTTTCAAAGGTGCGGTCAACTTCATCACTAACCTCGGCCAGATTATCCAAACCACACAGGAGGATACTGAAATGATGGGTTACAATGACCAAAAACCACTCCTGCCGCATCTGGTCATCGGGCTCAAGCTGGACAAATATATTATTTCCGCTCTCAGGCGGGAGCTTTCCAGCCGAAAAAATACAGATAGTAGTGGCAATTTTAGCAAGCTCGAAGTAGCGTTTGACTTCTTTCTTCCAATAGCTACTTTCCTGAAAACCTGTCAACACCAGAGCGGGGAGAGCTTTTGTAAGAACCAAATCTTCCAGAATATGGCTTAAATCTATTAAAGAAGCTTTAGAAAACAACGCAGGGGTTAAACTGTCACCAAGTTGTTGGCGTAGCAGATTATAGAGGGAGGGTAGTTTAGTTTTATCAGTATAAGGCATAAAGGGAAGCATTCTCCTTCGAGGCTTTCATGACGGTATAATTATACCATAATTGATTTCCCTTTGGTATTTCTGGTATTGCAAAGCCTTATATTAAACTTTAGGAAGTAGGGAACTGAACCTTTTTACTTACCATTCTTCATAATGTACCCGCATCCCACTATCCAGCGAATAAAAGCTCTTTTCGGCAGGTTGTTCAAGGTTTCGATAATTGCCCCGGAAATAGAGCAAGGGGTCAGTCTCGGCCTCCTCGTAACCTAGCCGAATAACCTTCCCCAGAACCATCGTATGGTCACCCGCCTCAATCATCTGATAAACCTCACAGGCCAAAGTCGCCAGGGTATTGCTCAGTACCGGTATTCCTGCTAGTTCCTCGAAATAGGCACCAGAGGGAAGATTTCGGGAGTCGGGGGTACGAATAGCAAAGTGGCGAGAAAGTTGCTCCTGTCCCTCCGACAATACGTTAATGGCAAAACGCCCCGCCTCTTGCACAAACTCTTTCATTCGGCTGGTTTTGTTGACGCAGAATAAGACCAACGGCGGGTCATACGAAACGGTGGTCACGGAGTTGGCGGTCATACCGTGAATTTCGTCGCCAACTCCAGCGGTTATTATCGTTACGCCCGTAGCAAAGCGGCCCATCGCTCGGCGTAAGTGGCTGACATCTATTTCGGTCTGCTCGACCCTGGAACTGATTAACATCTAGCTATCCTTTTTATATGAAGTGTTTTTATGTAATTAGTATTTTATCTATTGAGTCAATTATTGCACTTAATCGTGGTTACCGCCCTGTACCGCAGGCGTAGGTTTACCTGTACTTTTGGACAATTGGTTTGATTTTGCCCTGGCTAAATGATACAGTTGGTCTATGAATTTCAGGTTAAATTCGGCTTTGGGCGGTTTTCATTATATTTAATCCCGATTTGTTACTCAACCCAACAGAGGTAAAGATTATGAGAATATTCAGGGTAAAGTTACGCAATCGGCTATTCCTATTTCTCAGGAATTTACGATTTAGTTTAGAGTGTCTAAATAGGCAGTTACCAAACCTCTGCTTCTACAATTTTTCAGGTAAAATAAATGCAATTCTACCTGTTTTCCAACAACTAATAACCAATAACCAACAACTTTTCACCGACAACCGTTAAAAGGAGTTAGTATGGGCGCAAGAACCGGGCAGCAATATCTTGAGAAAATGCAGTCACAGAAGCGCGAAATCTATCTACAGGGCCAAAAAGTAGAAGATATTACCAGTCACCCGACCTTGCGCCGCACCGCCGAAACGATGGCCCGCCTCTACGATATGCAGCACGACCCGGCTATTCAGGACGAAATGACCTTTGAGGAAGATGGCGAACGCTATGGCCTTAGTTTCCTGATACCCCGTACCAGAGAAGATTTAGTACGCCGCCACAAGATGATGAAACACTGGGCCGATTTTAGCGGCGGGATGATGGGCCGCACCCCCGATTATGTCAGCAGCAGCCTGATGGCCTTTGCCGCCGCTTCGGATTATTTCGCCGAGGCCGACCCGCGTTTTGGCGAGAATGTCAGGAATTACTACCAGTATGCCCGTCAACAGGATGTGGCGCTGACCCATACCCTGATTAACCCACAGGCTAACCGGGCAGTGGGGGTTCACGAACAGGCCGACCCTTACTTGCCCGCCGGAATTCTGGAAGAAACCAGCGAGGGAATTGTGATTCGGGGGGCGCGGATGCTGGCAACTCTCGCTCCTTTCGCCGACGAGATTCAGGTTTTCCCCAGCACCTTGCTCAAAGCCGCCAACATGGACGATGCCCGAAAATATTCCTATGGCTTTAGTATTCCCTGCGACCTGCCAGGGCTAAAATTTATCTGTCGGGAAAGTTTTGACATCGGGCGCAGCCAGTTCGACCACCCCATGTCCAGCCGCTTTGAGGAAATGGACGCGGTGGTGATTTTTGATGATGTGGAAATTCCCTGGAAAAATATTTTTATGTTCCGCGATGTCGAACGCTGCAACAACGCTTACGGCGCGACCAACGCGGTAGTGCATATGGCTCATCAGGTGATTGTCAAAAATATAGCCAAGGCCGAATTTATGCTGGGTCTGTGCAATCTGCTCTCCGAAACCATCGCCATCACCGAATATCAGCATGTACAGGAGAAATTAGCCGAGATTATCACCTACGCCGAGACTATGAAAGCCTGTATCCGGGCCAGCGAAGCCGATGCCGAACTGGACAAATGGGGCATGATGACCCCCGCTCGTCCGCCGCTGGACACCGCCCGCAACCTGTTCCCCAAAATGTACCCCCGCATGGTCGAGATTCTGCAATTGCTGGGGGCCAGCGGTTTTATGGCTACCCCTACCGAGGCCGATATGAACAGCGAAATCCGTCCTTACATAGACAAATTTTATCAGGCCAAAACCGTTGGCGGCTACGAGCGGGTGAAACTGTTCCGTATGGCCTGGGACGTGGCCTGTAGTAGTTGGGGCGGGCGGCAGGCTCTCTACGAACGCTTTTTCTTTGGCGACCCGGTGCGGATGATGAGCATGCTCTATCTCAACACCGACAAAAAGCCCTATATGGATCGGGTCAAGGCGATTCTGGAGCGCGAGTCGACCCCCTACCCCCTGGCTGAAAAAGTTCTGAACGCGGCTGAGGAGGAAATCTAATATTATGTCTATTGACAGCGAGTCAGGCTAGTCCTATAATTGCAAATAGACATAACATGATTAACCTGAACTTATTAGCTTAAGACGAGGAAAACGCGATGGCGAAAGCGCGGGCGGTATTGGCGGAAACTCTAAAATTTGGGGCGACCCTGGCTTTGTTAGCTCTGCTACTAAGCGCGGCTCTGGCGGGGTCGGGTAGTTTCGCCAGTGCCCAAACGGCTACCCCCTCCCCGGTACAGGCCAAATGGGAAGTCGAAACCCCACCTACCGAGGGACGGGTTGGCTTACGGATAGTAATACCCCGCCTGAAACTGACCAATAGCGGCAGCCAACCCTGGGCCTCCTCTGGGCCAAACGAGTTCAAAGTCGGCTATCGCTGGTTCTACGGCTATGGCGCGGCAATCCCGAAGAGCGGGCCAAACGGCTACGAAGAAGCGCGGGCCAATCTACCCCAGGATATTCCACCGGGTGGGGGCGTGATTTATCCCAACTTCCAGGTTTTTGTGCCAAAAGAGCCGGGCGATTATGTGTTACATATTGACCTTGTGCAACCTCAGCAAAACGATACCTGGCTGCAAAGCAAGGGTGTACAGGACGTTGCCTTAAAAATTTCGGTTAAAGCTGGCGATAGCACCGCCCCGGTTGTCCAATTAACCAAATTGCCCCTCTACACCACCAGCACCGCCTTCCAGGTAAATTGGAGCGGCAAGGACGAAGATGGCGGCACCGGGTTGGTAGGCTACGACCTGCAATACAAAACCAGTAGCGAAACTGACTGGACTAACTGGCTCACCAGCACAACCCTGACCTCGGCTTTATTCCAGGGCGAAAACGGCAAGGTTTACCAGTTCCGCATACGGGCCAGCGATAAATCGGGCAATGTGGGTAATTATGCCGCGAATGGTGATATTTTTACCAGAGTTGACTCGCTGCCTCCGAGCAGTGGAGTAAATACCCTGCCACCTACCAGCCCTAGCACCTTCCTGGTGCGCTGGTCTAGTTCCGACGCGGTAGATGGCACTAATAACGCCTTGTTTGATGTGCAATATCGCGATGGTGAGGGAGTCTGGACGGACTGGATTGTGGGCACGCCGGGGACAGCTGGATTATTCCAGGGTCAACCAGGGAAAAATTATAGTTTCCGGGTACGCGCCCTGGATTACGCCGGAAACCAGAGCGAATATCCTAGCACTACCCAGGCCAAAACTACTACCAGCGCGGCTCTGGACTCGGTTTACGCTCCTCAAATCGCCGCCGCTGCTCCTGCTGCCGGACCAACCACCCTGATTTTCCCGCTGGCGACCAAAAATGGTGATGCCGGAAGCGGTACGATGGGTTTTGTGATTACCAACCCCACCGACCAGCCCGCCGATGTCTTTATTCGGTTTGATAATTACGCGGGTGTACCTCTCACCAAAACGGTTAATAATCAGACTGTGCCCATTGACAACAACGAAGCGATTGCCACCAATCGGGTCGTCACCCAACTAGAGACCATTCCGCCCAAAAGCAGTAAGACTGTCTGGGCGGGCAATTTGTATCTGCCGATTTACAACGGGTGGGCGACTATTGCGAGTGGTGCGCCAATCCAGGCGGCAGCAGTGCGACTAGCGACAGATGGTAAAATAGTCCAGTATACGCCTGCGCCTGCCGCTACCAAGATTTATTTGCCAGTGGTACGCAAACTGGAAGCTAATAATTCGACCATAATCGCGCTGGTCAATCCTAACCCTGTCCCGGTGGCGGTGGATATTACCTACTACAACGAAGCGGGCGGCACCCTCTTTACCGAACGACGCGAACTTGGGCGGCTTGCCAGCACCCGATTTACTCTGGCAGGGCTGCGAACTTCCGACCCAAATCTACGCTTTAACGGTTCGGCGGTAATTTCGGCCCCAACCTCGGTAGCAGCAACGGTAGAGAACTACCTGGAAGATGGCACCGTAGCGACCTATCCAGCTCAATCCGCCCCTGCGCCCACCATTGCCGCCACCAGCGTTTACAAGAACGTAGATGGCTATACAACCTCCTTACTTGTCCAGAACACCGCTAACGCAGTGGTACAGGTTAAGGTTGAGTATCTGGACAACAATGGGCAGGTGGTTGGCTCGCTCGACAAACAGCTTCAGGCCAATGGACGCTTCGTAGCCTGGCAGGGAGCCCTCCAGACCGATAGTTTCAACGGTAAAGTCCGGGTCACGGCTACAGGTGGTAACGTGGTCGGGGTAATTATCGGGGCTGGCCCTGGTCTCAAGGATAAAGCTTTCCCGTAATGAAAAGGATGAAAATCGGTTGTCCGTCATCCGTTGTCGGTTGTCGGAAAAATCGGAAAGAGAAATAATTGTCGGGGTAGACCAATGTGTCTACCCTTTTTTATTTACAAGGAATGGAAGGCGGTTCGCAAACCGCCCCTACGAAATTCTTCATCCTTCCTAATTCATCATTTGCCTATTCGCCAATCGCTCGCCAGATATGAGCCAGCGAAGTATCGTAGCGATAATTGATATTCATGTGACCCGCATCGAATTCCTCGTGGTGGTAAGGAATATCTAGCTTTTTCAATCTCTCTACAAAAATCCGCGCTCCCAGGTGCAGGAAAAATTCGTCCCGGATACCCGCATCCAGGTAAATTAACTTGTACTGGCGCAGAGCTTCGACATATTCGGGTTTTTCGAGCATATACACTGGATCATGCTCTAACCAGCGTTGCCAGACTTTGGGCTTCATTTCACCCGTCTTGAGGTCGAAAGGCAGTTCAAAACTCGGCTCAAAACCCTCTAGTGGCGAGTAACAAGAGGCCATCGCCATAATGTTGATTACATCCACATCCTTCTTCTGGTCGGCCTGGGCAAATTCGGTCAGGAACTCGCCCACCGGGTTGGGAGCGTGAATATATTTCGCCAGGGCATTGACCACTTTGGGAAAATCTGGTTTGTAGCAATACTCAAAATACAAATCACCCGCATGCGAACCCATTGCCGCAAAAGCTTCGGGATGAAGCATCGCCAGTCGGATAGCCCCATAACCACCACTAGATTTGCCCACTACCCCCCGACCTTCACGGGTCCCAATAGTGCGGTATTTGGCATCAATATAGGGGATTAAATCCTGAATAATATAATCTTCATAACGCCCAGTAGCGATAGAGTTTAGATATTGGCTGCCCCCAAGCCCGGTATAACCATCCGGGAAAACCAAAATCATCTCACCAATCTCGCCGCTCGTTATCAAGCGTTCGTAGCGTTGGGGTACAGTGGGGGTGAAAAAGGTATTAACGTTCAGCCACATTTCGCTATTCCCAGTAAAACCATGCAACAGGTAAACCACCGGGTAACGCTTTTCAGGGTGGTCAGCATAGGATGGCGGCAGGTAAACCGGGATGCGGCGGAGGCTAGGGTCGTTCAAGGGATTGCCGCACAAAGCTGGGCTATCAAAATCTTCGATAATAATTGGCATTTATTAGCGTCTCCTTTATTTTGAGTTATGAGGTTTTAATGCTGGGTTATGTGATGGTTTTTTTCTTGCCCCAGGATTATAACAAAAAAGGGTTGAGGTGGTTGGAAAAATGTTCACAAGGATGGACAGGATGAACAGGATGTTTAAATAACCCTCACCCTTTGAAAGGGAGAGGAACGAAATTCCCCGAGCCCTACCCTCTGCATTTTTTCATCCTTCATCCTTCTTGCGCATTCCGGCACTTTGCGCTGCAAAAGCACATTAATAATAAAAGTTGGTGGGCAAAAACCTTGCCAGTGTCAAACGAATGTGCTACGATTACCATTATCCACAAAAACAAATATTCTTTATTTTTTACAGGATAGATACTAGCGGTGCGGAATGAAATTTACTAAAGAAGGTCGGCTGATACTCAGCGACTCTATGATGAAAGTTTACCAGGATTGCGGCACCCGCTTCTGGTTTATTTATCTGGAACATCCCGAAGAAATGCCCCGCCTGCCCGCCCTCGAATTTGGGACGGTGCTGCATAGCATGTTTGAGGATTTCTTCAAACGCAAAAATCCCAACGCCAAAATGTATCAAAGTGCGGCTAATTTCGCCAATGTCTTCCGGGGCAAATGGTTCAGTATAGATTCTCAGCCCAAAACCGAGCGGGGCAAACGCAAGCCCCCTTTGCTCTGGCGTAGTGCAGACGAAAAAGAAAAACTTTTGGGTTCCGGCTATAAAATTACTCATGATTTTTATGAGCGTAATCAGGGCGTGCCTTTTTCGCATGTATTGGCCGAGCAATATTTTATGGTCAGCCTCACCAACGAGCGCACTGGCAAGGGCTATGCCTTGCAGGGTTATATAGACCGCCTGGAACTCAAAAATTCGAATGCACCCACCAGTTTCGACCCCAACGAGCTCGGCAAAGCTATCAAGGAAACCAAAGATGGTGAGCTTTTAGTAGTAGATTACAAATCCGGTTACAAACCCGTCAGTGAGATAGCCCTCCAACTTGATACCCAGTTCAGTTGCTACGACCTGGCGGTGGAGATTCTGCACCCCTTCCGTGAGCGTAAATTTGCCATCGAAAACGTGCGGGATGGCTCTTACACCCACACTAAACGGGGCGAAGGCGAACGGCGAGTATTGCGCGAACGAATTTTTAGCATTGGCAAAGCTATCGAGAAAGAAAAATATCCCCTGGCCTCCAATATGTACAAATGTAGTAGTTGCCTTTACCTGAAACACTGCAACAGCCTCCAAAAAGTCGCCCATCAGAAAGGGATGCACCCCGAAGACCTGATGCGGGCCAGTTCCCCTATGAAAGGCGGGCGCAGAGCCTTACCCATGTTCGAGTGGAAAGATGGCGAAATTACCAAAATTGACGAAAAACGCTTGCTGGTAGCGGAAAAACAGCGCACTAAATCTGTCCAACTTTCCTTTTTTGTTGACGAAGAAGAATTGGCTGAGGTCGAAGAAGAATTAGCAACTGGCACTCCCACCGCCTACGCCAGCGATATAGTAGAAGCCGCTATAGATTGGGAAACCCAGGACAGCAGTATGTTATAATCTTGAAGAAGTCAGGATAAAGAAGAGTTTTTTGTAGGGTAGACCTCTGTGTCTACCATGAAACCTATGCAATAGGGGCGAATCTTACTGCCTGGTTCATGAAACTGTTGACTTTCCACTTTTGCTTTTAACCAATAACCAATAACTACCATGCAAGCCATAGCCTTAATTGCCCACGACAACAAAAAACAATTGCTGGTGGAATGGGCGGCAGCCAACAAACCCCTGTTGAGCCGTTTTAAACTCTACGCCACCGGCACTACTGGAAACCGAGTCAAAGAGTTTACCGGATTAGAGGTGGAATGTTTCCTTAGCGGGCCATTGGGTGGTGATGCTCAGATTGGGGCTTTAGTGGCAACCCAGCAAATCCAGGCCGTAATTTTCTTTGTTGATCCGCTCACTGCAATGCCCCACGACCCCGATGTAAAAATGCTATTGCGAATTTGCGATGTGCATAATATACCCCTGGCTACTAACCCAGCCACCGCCGAATTAATTATTACTTCTCCACTTTTTGGCACAACTCCTACGATTTAGCTTAATGTCGGCATTTGTTAACAGAAAATCTTTCTAATATCTATTTTTATATCTGGTTAATTAAGTTACAATGAGTATATACACCTCTATCCGGGCAGGTCGGACTAACCACCGGAATTTCAATTGAGGATAAGGATTCATTTACACAGCCCTCACGTGGCGAAATTATTAATCATCTATATTCAAGATTAGATTAACGGCAATGACTTTGAATTACAATAAACCCAACGTATCCATTTTAGCCCTTCAGGAAAAAGCTGGGAGTCAGGGCGAGAAGTTTTCCGAAATGCTACTGGAAGTTTTTGACAACCTCAACCAGGGCATCATTGTAACCGACCAGAGCGGGCGGGTAATTGTGTTTAACAAAATAGCCCAGCAAATGATGGGTTATACCGCCGAAGAGGTCATTGGTCGCCATTCCTTGTGGGATTTCTGTGATGAGTGTGGAAAACCGCCGCTTTTTCGCGAAAACCTCATGAACAGTCGCAGTTTCCCCGATGAAGAAGTTGAGATGAACGGCAAGGATGGCACGATATTAGGGGTAAAGGTTACGCCGCTTTATGGGCAAAAGCGGGGCGAGTTGCAAGGGGCTTTGGCTACCATTCGTGATTTAGTTGAAACCCGGGCCCGTGAGAACCAGCAGAAAAGTCTGGTGCGACTGGCCTCTATCGGGCGGTTAGTTTCAGCGATTGCTCATGAAATTAATAATCCCTTGCAGAGCATCCGCACTATTCTTGAGTTAAGCCAGAGCCCCCGCAAAAGTGCTGCCCAACGTCAGGAATATATGGAAACTGCCGATGCTGAGATTGGGCGGATTGCTCATATTATCAGCCAGATGCGCAACTTCTATCGGCCCAACCCGGTTTCCAAAACCTTCACTGATGTTAATGCTACAGTCCTGGATGCATTATCACTACTGGAAAAACCCTTATCGGAGACGGGGGTTGAGGTCGAAACCCGTCTTGCGCCCAAGCTCCCTACCGTCCCGTTAGTAGATTACCAGCTTGAACAGGTGGTTTTAAACCTGGTGTTAAACGCGCTGGAAACAATGCCAAAGGGCGGTAGGCTAGAAGTGGTTACCAGTCGTACTCAAAGCGGCGTTTCGATTATTTTTTGGGATAACGCACCGCGAACCAATAACCAAACTGGCAAGGCTTTAGAAACAGTCTTTGACCCGTTGGAGGGCAGCAGGGGCAGTCTTAGCATTGGGCTTTCGGTCAGTCACGAAATTATTAAAGAAATGGGCGGACGCTTCGATATAGATGTCAGCGAGGGCACAAAGCTCACCGTCCACCTTCCCGCTTAATAAGTGTTAGACAATAGGCATTAGCGAAATCAGATTACCAAAGGTCTAACACCTAATTAAAATTCCCTTCAAGGATTATAATGTAAGCATCGCCGGGGGAGTGGTCCTTGACCAAACCATCCGCACCCGTGCTAGAAATAAGCACATAACCCCCGTTCTTTTTACTAAAACTCAGGACAGTTGCTCCGCTAATAGCAGGGTCATTTATAGTGGTTGGGGAGATTTTAAAGCCTTGCTGGGAAAACTGGTCGGTATAGAATTTTACCACTTGCTCCGGGCTATCTTTACTCAAAAAAACTTTGATGGTAGAAGCCTCCCGCTTGTTCCCTTCAAATAAGCTATCAATAAATTGATTGCCCTTGATGGTAAGTTCAGCTGAACGCCCACCGGGGTAAACTGGAATAGGGGCGGGATTAGTAAAAACGCCTAGCAAATTACCCACCACAAAAAGTATCCCAAATAAGCCCAGAACTCCTAAAATGACTTTGATATTATTTATTATTCTTCTGGAAGAACTAACAGTTGGTGTATTCGCCAAAATGAGCCTCATGGGTTGTTGTTAATTGTTTAGGATGTTCGCTTATTAAGAAATAAGGATCTGATGTGTTATGTTAATTCATCATACCATACTCTCCCCAATTTTCTACCCCGGAAACAGGGCCGAATTGCTGTTCCAAGATAGCCCCATATTTGAATGGTCTTCCACAACACAACTAACTAAATTTATATCGTGAATTATTGTGATTGCTACGTCAAGGATGAAACCATCTCCTCCCATGAACGGTTACGAAATTTTTCCTGGCGGTTAACATTCTTACCCAAGCCTACAAAACCTGTGTCAAAAAAGTGCTAGATTAGAATTTTGAAAAGAGTTAAATGTCTTATTATTTTTCTAACACTTTTATAATGATTAACCCTGAATGAGGTCGGAGGGCAAGTAGTCAAGCAATGAGCGGTTACTCAAAGTGTTATAATTAGGAAGTAGCCAACCCTTTCTTATGGGTTAGAAAATGGAATGATTAATGAGTTTTACTAAAAAAGAAGAGCCTCAAGGCCCGGAACTTATAAATTTTCTCCAGAAACGGTTTGCCAATCTCTGGCAACGCTTGGCGGGCGACCCTACCGCCGAAGACCGTGATTTCTTTATCGAAGAATATTTGCGCGACCTGGAGGAACGAGCCTACCTGGAGACCACTATCGCAAATCAGTATCGGGGGCGTTACCTTTTAGAACTGGTGCAAAATGCGGTGGATGCGATGCAACGGCAAGCTGGACAATTACCCGAAAATATTATTCTGGAAACCGAAGAACCAGCCGAGCCCAGAGCCTATCGCTGCCATATTCAACTTAGCAAAGAAGCCCTGTATCTAGCGAATGATGGGCAACCTTTTGACTCGGCGGATGTGCGGGGCCTGACCGCGATGGGCAAAAGCACCAAAGGGGAAGGACGCTATATCGGGCATAAGGGGTTGGGGTTTCGGGCGGTGCTGGAAATTAGCGAGGCTCCCGAAGTCTATTCCGGGCCGTATCAGTTTGGCTTTAGTCGCGCCGAAACGCTGGGGTTGTTGCGGCAAGGATTGGAAGGGGTAGAGGTCAACGAAGTTCCGGGGTTATCGGTGCCATTTCCGCGCTCCGCCGAAAAGCTGCCAGCGAGCGAACGCCAGCTATTAAGTCAACTACAACTAGAGGGATATGTCACTATAATTCGCTTACCCCTCAAGCTGGGTTTGTTTTCTGAGGTGGTAGCAGCCTGTCGCGAGTTTCTACATAGCCACAGCTTGCTCTTTCTCCCTAATATTACTGAACTCACCCTGCAACTTCCCAACGAACCGCGCCTGGTTCTTCGCAAAACCAATCGGGAATTGACCGCCCGCAACGAGAGCGTCCGGCTGGAACGGGTCAGCCTGAAACTTGAACCCGAAAACAAAACCGAGGAATGGCTGCTGGTCAAGCCCTGGGAGTCGCTGACTATTCCTACTGAATATTTGGATGGGTTGAATGACCGAACCTGGCAAAACACCAAAACCGCCGGATTAACCTTGGCTCTGCCTTTGCTGGAACTAAGCAGTGGCGATTTGTTTTTCAAGCGGCGGCTCGACCCTTTGCCCTTTTTTGTGCATTTCCCTACCAAAGAATCTACCGGATTGGGGCTGGCCTTGCACGCTGAATTTTATCTGTCGGTTTCGCGCAAGGAGATTGATGGCGACCTGCCTTACAATCGCTGGTTAGCTAAAAGTGTGGCGGATTTCCTGTGCCGCGAAGCCTTGCCCGCCCTTCAGGCTCGTTATCCTGACGATATAAATTTGCTAGATTTGCTGGCGGATGTGGCCTATCACAATGGCCCTTTTGGTCACACTTTCCGGCAATTACTGGACGAACGATTAGCGGTGACGGCTTTTGTACCAGTGGGGGCGGGGCGTTATCGCCGCCCGGTGGAGGTGGTTTGGACACCTTTGATGGATGCCGGAGTGTTATTATTCCGCAAAATCTTCCCCCAACCGCCAACTAATTATGCCTACCCTGTGCTTCAGTTGGAACAGGCTTACCTGACTGAAGAGGAAGGTTTTGATTATCGCCGCCTGCGCCGCTTTTTGCAAGAGCTGGGGGTGCGCCCGGTCAGCCCCGAAGAATTGCCCGACCTGATGCCCCAGGCCCACAAAAACTGGCTGGATAACGTAGTAACCACCGCTGATGTTTGTCTGACCCTGGCTTTGTGGTTGGAACAGTTGGGTAAGGGGACTTTTACCCCCGAAGAACGCCAACGCTTGTTGCTGAACGCCGCCCGTAATCTGGCAATTCTGCCCGTTGGCGGACGTTGGGAAATCCCAGGGGCGGAGGTGATGGATTGGCCTGCCACCGAAGCGGGACGGCAAGCTTTAAAAGCGCGGCAGGAGATTTTTGGCCCGGTACTGGTAATCGCGGAAGAAGCTTACAATTTTGAGGAAAAAAGCGAGGAAAAGGAACTTGAGGGGAAGGTACGAGCCTGGCACAAACGCCTGGGGATAAAATCGCTTGACCCTGAGCCACGCAACCCCTTCGCCGACGATAATAATGACCGGGACGAAGAGCGGAACGATGACGATTACTATCGGGAACTAGCCAGCCGTTGGTAGGTTGCTAGGTTTATTTTAGGCTCACTCTTCTGAGTTATCAAACAGGCTTAGCTGGCCGATTTGTTCCTCTTCCTGAGTTTTTGTTTTTTGTGTTCTTTTTTTGGCTTTGTTTTCCCCAAGCATCCCGTCCGGCAAACTCTCAACAGGCTTCTTTTTCAGGTCAAGGAAATTCCTGGGACTAACAATTGACGCGCCTATATCTTCCTCAATAACTTTCCGAGCCTTCCCCGCCGTGATACCTGCATCTTTAGCATCTCTCTTCAATTCATCAAAACCCTCGCTATCCCGATTGCGGTGATAAAGGCTGGCAGTCGCTTCGCCTAACGAGCACAATACCAGTTCCATGGTGGTCATATGATCGCGCAGATTAGCCTTTGGGGGTAAAAGTTTATACTGTTTGTAGGCTTGAATGCTGAGGTCAAATGTGCCTTTGTTTATTTCGTTGGTCAGTATGGCGTACTCCACCCCTTCTTTTGCCCCCCGTTCGCGCCATTCGTCGGTCAGCTCGTTACGTACAATGTCGTTTTTGAGGCGTTCTTCAATCCAGGCATCATCATAACCTTTGGCGCGGTAGGTGGCTCTGAACCGATTGATCGCCGCTTCGGGATTCTCAATTTCAGCAAATCTTTCCTCTCCCACCTGTGCCAACCACAACTTAAAAGGTTCGGCTTTGGGGGATGAAACCGATTGAATAATTCTCAGCAAGGTCTGGCGGTTGGCTGTATCAGTCAGTCGGAGTCTATTGTCCTGGGATTTCAGTTTAAGCTGGTCAATCTGCGCCAAAGCCTCATCAAAGCCTTCAGTCTTAGCCCTGCTTTTGAGCATATTCCAATATTTACGGGGGCTGGCGGAATCGGTGAGAACGCCCAACACATCCACGATGCTATAGTACCACTCACCCTTATGCCAGATTCGCCGAATCATTTTTTGCTCAAACAGCGAAAGCCCTGAGTTGTTATTTTCTGCCATAAAACTCCCCTGCTGCTTTCAGGAAACGTCTACAGTTTGTGGACAGTTGACAAAGATTTTTGATAGGTGTCGCTAATATTATAAAGTTAGGCTCAAGAGTTGACAAATTGTCAACGGTTGAAGCTGTCGTACAACTACTTCAAACGTCCACAAACTGCAGACAGTTGAAAGCTCAATATATTGATTCAAACGGAAACAGATTATTTCCATTTCAAACCCATTTACCGAGGTTTGAAATCTTAATTGTGCAAACCCTTATCCTTCAGACCGTTGGGCCTGTTCCAACTCGACGGTGGAGAGTTTGGTGCAGATCACCCGTGCAAAAGGTGATAAATCCTTTGCCACCCCTACCGATAACTCCCCTTCCACAATCAGGCGGCTATCAGGTTTCAAAGTATCCTTAATCTTGCTGAATTGTTTCTGAGTACACCACACCACAATTTTGGTAGAGCCCAGATTAGGCAAGCCTTTAGGTAGGGTGGGCATCATTTCACTGAGGAAAGTTAGCTCAATCAGCCCCTCTAGCCCCTGCGGATTTAAGCGAGGGGTACCTACTAAATTCCCCGATAGATTAACCTTGGCACGGGCTGGTTTTGGCCCGGTCAGTGGGGGCGCAACAGGTTCGGGGGCAGAAGTGGAGGTTATACCTGGAGATGGGGACACTTCCTTCCGAGGCTCGGCAGGCCTGGGTGGGGCTTTCTGAGGGCGGGGTTTATTGTAAAAGTTGGCACCGGGCAGTTGGGGGAGCCGCAAGCCCTCCCAACTTAATCCAAGCTCCCGCGAGTGTTGGGCCATCAAGAAAAAGAACACCCCACCCTTTGAGCGCAACTGTGCCTTTTTGGTAGTGGTGGCCGAATTGGTTTCAGCCAGAGCCGCCGGACCACGCTCCTCAGCCTCCCGCCGCAACCGAATGGCCTCTTGCGATTGGCCCAAAACAAATTCCAACCCAAAAATCTCTACTAACCGCTCCAAAGCCAGCACGTTCGGCTCGTCTAAACGCTCGGCCATCAACAAAATCTCGCGGGCGGCCTCGTCTTTCTCGGCACTGGCCTTCAGCCGATTAAGCTTTAGCTCGTAGTTATCGGCGGCACTTCGGGGCTTTCCCCCGGTGGGCGGTATTCCTTTTTTAGTTGCTTCGACTGACATAGTAACCTCTAAATGGCTGCCATTCTAGGTAAAAATAGCATGGGAAAATCAAATTTAACTCATGAAACTTATGTTCAGTTTTTATTTTGACATAATTCTCCATATAATACAAGCTTCACCTTTTTCAAACTATTGCAATAACTAACCTCAAGTGGTATAATTTCAAAGCATAGGACTTCATGTGAAGTGGGCTTCCAACCCCACTTTTATTGTTGTAGAAGAACCTTTTTTGAGGACTGTTCGGAATGATTATTAGTCTTTAAACCAAATCACCGCCCGGCCTACATCACCATTTGTTAAGTAACGGTAGATAGGCCCTGGCAGTAGAAATTAAGTAAGATCGTTCCTTATGGCCCACCCTGGAATTTCAGGCTTGGGCCGTTCTTTTGAGTAAAATAGCCTAGCTGGTCAGGATATATTGAAGAATTGTCGGCGAATAGAGTCGGAGGAAACTTAAAATGAGAAGCGAACTGAGAGCAGCGATAGCCCAGATTGCCGCAGATCGTGGTATTAGCAAAGAATCTATCATAACCATTCTGGAAAACGCGCTCAAAGCGGCTTACAAACGCAGCAATAGCCTGGCTGCCAACAAAAACGTGCGAGTTGACATCAGTAGTGCCGATGATGTACGAATATATGTACAGCAAGCCGTGGTGGAAGAGGTTGAAGACGAGCATACCCAGATTGGCCTGGAAGAAATTCGCCGGATTAATCCACGCCTCAAGGTTGGCGACATTCATGAAGTAGATGATACCCCTAAAGATTTTGGGCGGATCGCCGCTCAGACGACCAAACAGGTTCTGTTGCAGGGTTTCCGGGAGGCCGAGCGCGACCATATATACGAGACCTTTGCTGACCGCGAAGGTGATATTGTTAACGGCACCATCCAGCGAATTGACTCAAAGGGTATCACGATTGAACTTGAACCCCGCGCCGAGGCCCTGATGCCGCCGCAGGAACAAGTGCCAACCGAGCGTTACCGTGTCACCCAGAAAATTAAGGTTTATCTGGTGGAAGTCCAGAAGAACCATCGCGGGGCCCAACTGATTGTATCACGCACCCACCGTAACTTGCTGCGACGCTTGTTTGAAATCGAAGTACCCGAAATTTTTAACGGTACGGTTGAGATTAAATCTATTGCTCGTGAGCCTGGGTTACGCTCTAAAGTAGCGGTTGCTGCCCGTCAGGAAGGGGTTGACCCGGTAGGTAGTTGCGTGGGGATGCGGGGGGTGCGTATCCAGAATATTGTCAACGAACTCTATGGAGAAAAGATTGACGTACTACCCTGGGATGCGGATATGTCGAAATACATTGCTAACGCCCTCAGCCCGGCCCAGGTAGTCAAGGTTGAACTAGAAGAGGCCGAGAAAAGCGCGTTGGTACTGGTGCCGCAAAACCAGCTATCACTGGCAATCGGCAAGGAAGGCCAGAATGCCCGATTAGCGGCAAAATTGACGGGCTGGCGTATAGATATTAAACCAGTCACAGCTGGCGCGGCAGCAGCCGCCGTAAGTGGCAGCTATAACCGAAGTAGCGGTGGCGAAGATGACTTTGCCAGATTAGCGCGGGCGGCTCTCAGTCGGGAGGCCGAGCGGGCCGAAACCAATATGGCGGCCTCGTTTGCTAAAGCGGCAGCGATGACCGGAATGAACTTTGACGATGACGCGAATGGTGATGGCAACTCCGCTCCCACCGCACCGCAGGGCGAAACCCGCAAAGTACGAAAAGACGGAACATTCAGCTATAACGGAACTACACTTGGCCCGTTACCGCCCCATCTGGCTAATCAAACCGTCAGTTTGCTGGATAACGGCCAACGCTTGCTGGTAATGTGGGGCGATGAACTTATTCGCGCTTTCCGGGCCGACGAATATAGCGGCGGCGAAGATGCTACCGATGAAGGCGAAGAAGGCTCAGGCGAAACCGAAGCTGCCGAGCGCGAAACCCGCAAGGTTCGCAAAGATCGGATGGTGGTCTTCCGTAACCAGACTTATGGGCCATTGCCGGAACAATATGTCGGGCAACAGGTTGAGCTTGAAATCAACAGCGAACACCTGGATATTTACGCTGAAGGGGAGCTAATAGACAGCTATCTAGTTAGCGAATAAGCACTTTCTAAAAAGGAGGTGGGCCAACAATGGTAGAAGCCAAAAAAAATACGCCTACCAAACCGAAACCGGGGAAAGGGCCGCGTCCCAAACACATTCCGCAACGTACCTGTATTGCCTGTCGCACTACCGAGTCGAAACGCGGCTTGATGCGGCTGGTACGTACCCCGGAAGGCAAAGTGGAAATGGACGAAACGGGTAAGAAAAATGGGCGAGGTGCCTATCTCTGTAAAACCCGTGAATGCTGGCAGGCGGGACTAGGAAGAAAAATGCTGGATAACGCCTTAAAAACAACCATAGACCCTGAAACACGGGCGCACTTGAAAGAATATGGTGACACCTTTCCAGAGAGGAGTGTAAATGAGGTGGTATGAACAGTTAAAATAAACAGACCCGGAGGAGAAGGTATAGATGTCGAGAAACGTTTACACAGAGCAGTTTGAAAAAGAAGAAAGAAACGCTGGTCTTTCCAGATCTAATGGCCCCCGACCCCCTGGTGGTGGTGGCCCGCCCCGTCCCGGTGGCGGTGGTCCTGGTGGCCCACCTCGTCCCGGTGGTGGTGGGCCTGGTGGTCCTCGCCCTGGTGGCCCACCTCGTCCCGGTGGTGGTGGGCCTGGTGGCCCTCGCCCTGGTGGCCCACCTCGTCCCGGTGGTGGGGGTCGTTCTTTTGGCGGGCCTCCCGCCCCGGTATTACCAGAGGAGCCAGGTCGTCGGCGTGACCGCGATAAAGACCGGGATCGTGACCGCGACAAAGCTAAAGAAAAAGATAAAGAACTTGAGCGCGATAGTGTCGGTGGGGTAAAACGCTTTGCGGATACCAGAAACGGTGCTGCACGTGGCGGCGTTAGTGCGCCCACTCGTCCCGGTGGAACAGCCCTTGCACCCAAACCAGTCGCCCGAACGGGTATTCGCCGCATGGTCGAAATTTACGAACTACCGCCCCAAATGAGCGTAAAAGAATTAGCTGATGAATTAGGGGTAGGCCCAGCAGACGTAATTCGCGAACTAATTAAAAACGGCGTGATGGCTAATATTAATCAGATAATTGATTATGATACGGCGGCAATTGTAGCGGGTGAACTTGGCTATGAAACTCGTGAGGTAGTGCCACTTAAAGAAGAGGGCGAAGAAGTTCATATCCCGACCCGTGACGAGATTAGTGCCGACCCCGATGCCATTTTGCGGCCCCCGGTGGTAACGATTATGGGTCACGTTGACCATGGTAAAACCAAGCTTTTGGATGCTATCCGTTCTACCAACGTAGCAGTGGGCGAAGCAGGCGGTATTACCCAGCATATCGGTGCGTATCAGGTTGAGATTGGTGGCAAGAGAATTACCTTCCTTGATACCCCTGGTCACGAAGCCTTTACCCAGATGCGGGCGCGGGGAGCGCAAGTAACTGACATTGTTGTTCTGGTGGTGGCGGCGGACGATGGGGTAATGCCTCAAACGCTGGAGGCTTTGAGCCACGCCCGTGCCGCTAACGTCTCGATTATAGTTGCAATCAACAAAATTGACCGGGAAGGGGCAAACCCCGAACGGATTATGCAGCAACTTAGCGATGCTAGTCTGATGCCAGAAGAGTGGGGTGGGGATACGCCATTCGTGAAGGTGTCGGCCAAAAACAAAACCGGTATTGACGACCTGTTAGAGATGATTTTGATTGTAGCCGAATTAGGCGAACTCAAGGCTAACCCTGACAAACCCGCTATTGGCACCGTGGTTGAAGCCAAACTGGACAAAACCCGAGGCCCGGTGACAACCGTGCTGGTTCAAAACGGTACGCTCAATGTCAAAGACTTTATAGTGATCGGTACGGTCTTTGGACGGGTCAAAGCTTTGATGGACGATAAGGGTCGGCGCATCAAATCAGCCGGGCCTAGCACTCCAGCTGAAATCCTGGGTTTGGAAAGTGTACCTATCGCCGGGGATATTATGGTTGCGGTGCCGGAGGAAAAAGCGGCCCACGAGATTGTGGAAAGCCGTCTCCGCGAGAAGAGCATGGACAACCAGCAGGTTGCTCAGGCCGTTACTCTGGATGACCTGTTCAGTCAGATTCAGGCTGGTAAGGTCAAGGAGTTGCGGATTATTCTCAAGGCGGACGTACAGGGTTCGGTGGAAGCTATTCGTTCTTCGCTGGACAAACTTTCTAACGAAAAGGTCAAGGTCAAGGTGCTGTTTGCCGGGACGGGCGCGATTACCGAGTCGGACGTAATGTTAGCGGCTGCCGATAAAAGTGCGATTATCATTGGCTTCAATGTTCGCCCGGACGTAGCAGCCAAACGTGCATCCGACAAATCAAAAGTTGATATTCGTTTCTATAATATCATCTACAATTTGTTGGACGAGATTAAAGCCGCTATGGAAGGTATGCTCGACCCGACCTTCCAGGATGTTACCGACGGTTATGCCGAGGTACGTCAGGTCTTCAAACTTGGTAAAACCGATGCTTTTGCCGGTTTGTTTGTTACTGACGGTAAGGCTGCCCGTAACTCTAAAGTCCGAGTGCTGCGAAACGGTACAGTTATCTACGATGGCGAAATTGCTTCGCTCAAACGCTTCAAAGATGACGTGCGGGATGTAGCGGCGGGCTATGAGTGTGGTATTGGTCTACCGGGCTTCTCAGACTTCAAGGAAACCGATACCCTGGAGTTCTATCACAAAGAGCAGGTTAAGGCTTTACTGAACTAGATAGTCGAAAGTTAAAAGTCGAAAGTTGAAGGTTTAAAATCCTCTGACTTTCGACTTTTATGCAAATAAATGTTTGCTAACAAACAAAAATCCTTCCACTGCTTTGATTTTCATCATCTCACAGTGGAAGGAAATTAGTCAATTAATTTATTAATCTTTATTGATTAATTCGCTGTCATCCTTCTTGATGACCGCTCCCTGAATACCAAATGTGCGTGGAGGCGAATTACCTACATTAACCACGGGAGTAATGGCTGGGGTATCAGTGCTGTCTCCATTATTCGGGGACTCAAGCTTAACATTACCAGAAAGCCCAAGATTTTCGGGGTCGAGGTTATGCACCGTTTTTACATGCGCTCGGATATCCGAATCCAATGCCTCAGCATCAGTGCTAGTATCAGTATAACCACAAATCGGGCAGGAAGCTAATTTTAGTTTATCCTTATCAGCCATAATTTCCCCCTTTACTGAATCAGTGTCGCGTAATAAATTTAGACATGACAAATCTAATCCGGTAAAGAGCATAAATTGTGCCAAAAGGCTAGAATTTTCGGTGAGTTTGTACGCCCTGCGAATTTCCCTTCTTGCTCCTTTATTCTTACTTCTTTATTCTTCTCTAGGCTTGGGCGGTTCGGGCCATCTCCGTCCATTCCTGGCGGATTTTAGCCATATTCCAGATAAGAATCCGGTTATCGGTGGCGCAGATTAGCCGCTCCATATCGGGTGAGAAGGCCACCAGAGTTTTGCGCCCGGTAATGCCCAGGTCAAGTTGAGCAACCTGACGCGGCAACTGGTAGGAGCTATTTTCCGGAACAATACTCCACAACCGCAAAATTCCTTCCTCGTCCACCGCTACCAGCAAACGATTATCGGGACTAAAAGCCAATTCCCGCACCGGACTAGTTCCGGCAATCAGGTCAATAAAATCGCCCGCCCGCAAATCCCACAGCCGGACAATCCCACTCCAACCCTCAGTCGGCGGTACAAGCTGCCCGGTAGTGCGGCCTCGCCGCTGCGGTAAACGAATAGCGGAAGGTTGAGCCATTAAACCAATTGCCATCTCAAAGCCATTATGGTCAAAGGCAAAGGCGGTTAGTTTTTCGACAGTGGGATTAGTTTCGGCAAACCAACGCCAGCCCGTAAAAACATTCTGGAACAGCACCCCCCGCAACCCCAGCACCGCCACTTTTGTACCATCAGGACTGAACAACAAACCCCATAACCCTTGCTCACTACCAGTAGTAGCCCCTGGCGGACAGTCGGGGTATTCCCGTAAATTCAGGGTGCGGTTTGACTCCAAATCCCAATAGCGGGGCTGTCCGGCAGCATCACACCAGGCGAATTTGGTGCCTTCGGGATTAAAGCCGAGCGGGGTAAAACCGCCGAAGCCATCAAGAGCTACCCCTTCTTCGGGGGAAATCCTTAAGACCTCATCGCTCTGCCAATCGCCAATCCTGATTTGATTATTTGTGACCCAGGCAAATTTACCACCCCCTGATGGGACAGCAAAACGGGAATTTTGCAGACTGGAAGGTACGTCCGCGTTTCGGGTCAGGAAGGTTTGCACCTGCCCAAGTGAAGCGGTCTGTACCCGCCCGGTGCGCCACTCCCAAAACTTGATTTCAGGTGGGAAAATCATTCCGCGCCGTCCCCCCGCCTGAAAATGAGGTACACGCCCGTTGCTGGCGGCGAAAATTACCGAGGCATTAGCCGCAAAACCCAGGGTGGTAACATGCCAGCCCCCATGCGCAATCATCGTTTTTTCCAGGCCCGGTCTCCCTCCCGGTTTTTCTTCAATCACGGTTGTTTTCAAATCACTCTCGTTCAAGAGAGGGCCTCGTAAGCGTCGGTCATTTTGCCGCTTGTTGCGCCCACCCCCGCTTAGGGTGCGTTGGGCCAAATTTAGCCAGACAATCCAGCGTAAAACCCAGGGTACTTTGCGTCCATCGCGATTTTCCAACCAGATTAAAAATGGCTCAAGGACATGGAGGGCCGTTAACAGTTGCAGCATTGCTACCAACAAAACCCCGGCGGCGGTAGCAAAACCCCAGGCTAAAATAATATTATTGCTGGCCTGTCGCAACAAATCAAGCACCATAATGGTCAGGCTGAAAAGGCTGAATACAAATCCCGCTAGTAAAGTAAATCCCAGAAAAAACGGGGAGAAATTATCCACCCAACGCGGCAAGGATCTAGGTATCCGCAGATAAACGTTCAGGGCAAAGCGTAATCCAAAAACGGTCATACACAGAAAGAAATAAGAGAGGACAAACCGAGGTAGGCTAAACTCATCAGGGCCAAAAAGATTAGCAACATAGCCAATAAAACCAAAGTAGCCCCAGATTGGGGCACTGATTGTCCAGAGAGCTGCCAGTAAAAACTCTTCCAGGCGAGGCCGGGTCGTTGTGCTCATATCTTATGCCCCTGAGTTCTTCTATAATAAATTCAATGAAACAGACTCTTTTGAATTTTAGCCACCAGGCATGAAAAATGAATGAAAAAGCCGGGATTAATTTTTACTGGGGGTTCGGTTGCCAGCATTAGGTGCTTCCCGGCGCACATCCAGAATATCGCGTACCGATTGTAATTTGTTCAAGACCCTGATAAGTTGGTCTACATCAGTTACATCTACATTAAACAAGATGGTAATAACCCCACGTTGATTAGCGGGTAGAGTGCGAAACTCACTCATATTAATCTTTTCGTCAGCTACTAGCACTGAAATATCCCGCAACAAACCCACCCGGTCAACCGCCTCCATCCGAATCGGTACGCGGTAATACTGGACTGAACTATCACCCCAATTGACGGGCATTAAACGGCCCCGGTCTTTTTCCGGCACATGTAGAATATTGGGGCAATCAGCTCGGTGAATCGAAATCCCCTTTGTCATGGTGACAAAGCCTAAAACATCATCCCCTGGCACCGGGTGGCAACATTGAGCCAGGCTGGTGAGCAAACCACGCAAACCAGACACCTGCACCCCACTGGCTATCTGAGGGCTTTTCTCGGTAGCGTTGGTGGTAATGCTGCTAGGCTGCATAAATTCAGGCAAACCCTGTTGATTTCTGGTGGACTCGAGCAATTTGCCCGCCACCTGATTAATCGTTACCCCACCATAGCCCAAAGCCGCCAGAAAATCGTCAACCTTATCATATTTGTTAAAGTAGCCCGCCACCGTTTCGTAATTGATATTATTTACGCCGAGCCGCTTCATTTCCGACTCGAGTAAATCCCGCCCATGAGCAACGTTTTCTTCGCGCTCTTGCTTGCGGAACCATTGCCGGACTTTATCCCGCGCCCCGGCAGTCTTGATATAACCCAAAGCCGGGTTTAACCAATCCCGACTAGGGCCCTTGCGGTTTTTGACCGCCACAATTTTGACGACTTCGCCGTTTTGTAACTGGTAATTTAGCGGAACAAGGCGGTCATTTACCCGTGCCTGTCCACAGTTATGGCCTATGTCGGTATGAATACGATAGGCAAAATCAATCGGGGTAGCCCCGGCGGGTAGGTCAAAAATATCCCCTTTGGGGGTAAAGACATAAACCTGATCCTGAAAGACATCCGATTTGAGGGTATCCACGAACTCTACCGCGTCGTTGCCATCTTCCTCACTATTACGCCAATCAATCAGGCGACGCAACCAGGCAATTTTGGCTTCAAATTCTACATCACGCTTGCCACCCTCTTTGTAACGCCAGTGAGCCGCTATTCCATATTCCGCCACCTGATGCATCTCTTTGGTGCGGATTTGTACTTCCATCGGGCGAGCATCTAACGAAAGTACGGCGGTGTGCAAAGATTGGTACATACTCTCTTTGGGGGTGGCAATATAATCGTCAAACTCACCGGGGATAGGTCGCCAGAGAGTGTGAATTACGCCCAGGGCAGCATAACAGTCCCGCACATCATCCACCACAATTCGCACCGCCAGCACATCATAAATCTGGTCAATCGGTAGTCGCTTACGAGTCATCTTTTTGTAAATGCTGTAGATATGCTTGGGGCGACCACTTACTTCAGTTGAGGTAATTCCCGATTCTTCCAGAGCCTTTTTAATAGCCTTGATAACCCGTTGCAAATAGCGTTCGCGGCTTTCGCGCTTGTCGTTCAATCCTTCGCTAAGTTCAAGATATTGGTCAGGGTGTAGATATTGGAATGCCAGGTCTTCGAGTTGCCATTTGAGTTGCCAGATACCAAGACGATTAGCAAGAGGGGCGTAGATTTCGAGGGTTTCAGAGGCAATTTTGATTTGTTTCTCGCGGGACTTAAACTGCAAGGTTTGCATATTATGGAGTCGGTCAGCTAACTTTATAAGCACTACCCGGACATCATCCACCATCGCCAGGAACATTTTTCGCAGATTCTCGGCCTGAGCCTGTTTTTCCTGCTGGGCTTTGTTTTGCTCATCGCTCGGGTCCCATTTTATCTTACCGAGTTTAGTTACCCCATCCACCAGTTTGGCAACCTTTTCGCCAAAGGCTTTATGAATATCCTCAAGGGTAACATCAGTATCTTCGGGGACATCATGGAGGAGGGCCGCAATTACTGAGTCGCGGTCAAGCTGCATCTGGGCAATGGTGGTAGCCGCTGCAATCGGGTGAATAACATAGGGTTCGCCACTGGCGCGGCGTTGGGCAGAATGGGCTTTAGCAGCAAAATGTACGGCACGTTCAATAGCCGCCCAATCGGCTGGCGGCAAATCGGCTTTAACCGCTTCCATCAGTGCCGTAGTATCAGGCACTTCTACTAAAGGGGGTTTATTCGCTGCCTCGGATAATTTGTTGACCGACGGTAAACCTGGCACATCCGGGCCAATGACCCCTAACTCAGCCGCAGTAGCTTGAGTTGGATTGTCCATTCCCTATGGCCCTCCTCACTAACTATTCCCGACAAGGTTCGGCTATTTGTAAGCCTTCCCAATTAAAGGACTTTCGCTTGAGGTCAGTTTTCAAATATAATCTATGCTATCAACCCTTTTGGTAAGGTCCGATGCGAAAGTCGTAATTTGTTATTTTTTGATTATATTTGTTGCCCCGTCTTGTGTCAACCTTTATCAGGCAGTTGTCCGAATAGCCCCTAACAATCTCCCTAAAACTGTTACTCCTTTATGACTATTTTCCCATTTTTTCAAGGTTAGCTCTTGTTGTGCCTCTGACCAAACCACCACCACCTCGTCAGCTTTTGCTAGAAGCCCCCGAATAAAGAGTAAAATGTCGCCTTCGGCAAACAAAAAGTCCTGTAAACCTGTGCCTTTTACCCTCAAAGCAAAGAGATTGTCCTGGGGTAAAATCCCGGTCAGGTGGGGTGGTACTTCCACCAACTCAACCTCGCCGTTCACTATCGCCAACGGACTGGAACCTGGCACAGTACCCACTAACGGTACCCGGGCAGCCCGTGACACTCTACCCGGCCCATTGGGTAAACTTAGGGAGCGCGAGCTCCGTTCTTTAGGTCGGAGCAGGTGGCCCTTGCGCTCCAAAATACCAAGATGGTACTCTACTACCGAAGTGGAAGAAGCCCCTACCCCTTTCTGAATCTCACGCACGGTTGGCGGGAGGCCATCATGCTCCCGAATGTATTCGTCAATAAACTTCAACATTAGTAATTGGCGAGGAGTTGGCTCGGCCTGTTGAGGTCGTCCAGCTTTGCGGTTCACGATCATTTGTCCCATTGTTTCTTGCTTTACCATCCCATTTTACCCTTGTAATAAATTGCCCACCAAAGTTACAAATTGCGTATGTTGGAAAGTTACAATCATATCCCATATTAGCACAAATTTTCTAAAGAGGCAATTATGAAATTTAAAACCCCTTTCCTTGAATCGGGAAAGGGGAAAGGGCTTTTGTATTACTTTTTTGCTACGGAGTAACAAAAACTAACGAAATTAAATATCCCTGCTTCTTACTCCTTTATTCTGACTCCTGCTATAACTTATTAACCAGATAGCGGGAGCCATATTCTTCACGCTGGCGTTGAATACCCTGGTCAAGTTGCGATTTGCTTAGGTAGCCTAACTCCATCAACGATTGGCCTAATTGACGCGGTTTGCCAGTTCTGACCGATTGCTGATGATGACGAAGGGCTGACTCAAGTTGCTGATGGGTAATGAAACCCTGACGTACCAGATATTCACCCAGAAAAGGTACCACTTTACTGGACTGCTTGCGATTTAACGAGCCAGTTACCCGTTTCATCAATCGCTGGGTATTACTACCCATTACCAGATTGTCACGCACTTCTTGACGAGCTTTAGCAGAACGCAAATAAGCCTTGGCAACGGCGTTTCGGGGATTATTGGCTAATATTTTTTCGTAGATTTTAACCGATTCGTAGGGGTCTTCGGTATTCCAGGCCATCCAAAGTAAGGCGGTTTCGTTATTATTATCTATATCAAGGGCTTTTTGAAAGTAAAATCGGGCAGCCGATTTATTGCCATTGGTGGATTGGCTAATGCCTTCATTAATTAAAGCCAGTAGATCACTACCAGCCAGGGTATAATTCCGCATGCTTTTCACCCCAGGTTAATTTGTTGTTGAATGTAGTGGAAAAACTCTTTAGTAACTCTGTGAAAAGAATAGGCTAAATCTCACTCTATAATCCTGGCTCTATACTACTTGTAATATAAGCTATCATTGTTACAATCATATCAAAACTCTGTTACGGAAATATGACAAAGCCGTTAAGAAGCATAAAAATATTTTCACAGAGTTATAAACAAAAACGGGAGGCTCTTGGCCCCCCTCCACGAATTAGCAAGGAAAGGTTATTATTCAAGATTTTAGCGGTTAAAACCACGACCAAGGCGCACATTCACAATTATTATTCCCCCAACCACCAAGAGACCGCCTAATACCATCCCAATAGTCAGGCTCTCACCCAACAAGATAATACTGGCAATAACCCCGCAAACTGGCACAAGGAATAAAAACACGCTGATTCGGCTGGCACTGTACCGTTTCAAAAGGCCATACCAGGCCCACCAACCAAAGCTGGACGCAATTACGGCAGTATAAAATGTCCAGAAAATAAAATTCCAGTTCCAATGAATGGGTTGGTCGTTAGTGATGCCAAACCCGGTTATCAGCAAGGGGATCGAGCCAAAAAACAGTTGCCAGGCCGTTACACTTAATATATCCTGAAACTTGAAAGCTTTGACCAACACTGAGCTGGTAGCCCAGAAAACCGACGCTCCTAAAAGCAATAAAGGCCAGAAAAAGGCCACATCCCCCACGCCTTTGCCCCCAAATACCAGCACTAACACTCCAACAAAGCCCAGCAACAAACCCCAGACTTTCTGGCGCGATAAACCTTCCCCTTTGATAAAAAAATGAGCCAGAATTGCTACAAAAAAAGGATTTGTATTCACGATAATCGCCATAACCCCGCCCGGTACGTGGGGCGCGCTAATATAAATAATGCCAAACATTAAAGTGGTCTGGATTAAACCCATTATTATAAAGCGACCAAAATCGGCTAGTTTTAATTTGGCTAATTTGGCAGGCTGCAAAGCAAAAGGCATCAGTACCAGAGCTGCAACCATAAAGCGCACTCCCGCCGCCTGTAGAGGGGGGGCTTCGTGGTCGGTCTCCTTAATACCAACAAAAGTTAAACCCCAGGTGGTAATTACGCCCGCCATTAATATCCAATCTATCAGGCGGATTTTCTTATCGGCTCGATAGGATTCTGGTTGTTCAGGAGCAACCGTCAAATCATCATTATATTTTTGATCGGTAAAAAGCGTTCTTGCTGCCATTGGGTTTATATTGTCCCTTCGTTTGCGGTTGTCAGAATAGTCGCTAATTATTGGTTATTCGTTGTTGGTTAAAAGTCGAAGTCAAAGGTCGAAATTCAGGCTAAAATTATAGGAGCAGGCTCTGTCCTGCGATAGCCATCGGATGACGGAGCATCCTCCTACGGATTTCGCTATCCCCCAATCCCAGTTTACATTATAATAAGCTTAAATTGATACGTCTAACACCAATATTAGAAGAAGTTGATGCTAATTAGGCATCATTTCAAGAAAGTGTTAATTATGGAATTTCGCCAGCTAAAATATTTCGTGGCAGCCGCCCAGAGCCAGAATTTTCGCAAAGCTGCCGAAAGTTGTCTGGTAGCCCAATCAGCCCTCAGTCGCCAGATTGCAGCCCTTGAGGTGGAACTTGGAGTTGAGCTTTTTCGACGAATTGACCGCCGGGTGGTTTTGACTCCTGCCGGGAAAGAATTTGCTACCTACGCCCGTGCTATTCTGGAACAAATCCAGCAAGGGGAACAGGCAATGGCTGAGTTGAAATTGGGCGAACGTGGTCTCTTAAATATTGGTTGTGTGGAAGCGTTGGCGGCTTCGTTCTTGCCTAGCGTCTTTTCCCAATTTCACCAACTGTATCCACTTGTCCGTTTGCGGGTTAGCGTCAAGGGGGCAGATGAGCTTATGAGGGAAGTCGAAGAAGGCCAGCTTGATTTTGGCCTTATTTTCGACCCACCGATGCGCCCTGATTCGCTGATTATCAAAGAGCTTTTCCGCCAACCGCTCCACCTGATATCTTCAATTATTCATCCTTTGGTTCAAAACTATATAACGTCTGTTACATTAGAACAGGCTGCGCAAGAACCGCAGGTAGTTTTGCGGGAAGGTTATGGCATTCGGCGCATTATAGAACGCCTGTTTGCAGCACGCTCACTTACTATTAACAAACTTATCGAAATTGACTCAATAGAAGGTATGAAGGAGTTTGTTAAGCAAGGGGTGGGGGTGGCGTTAATGCCTACCGCGCTTTTGCGTCCTTCTCAGATAGACCGGGAAATAAAAATTTTTCCTATTACCGATGTAGCGGAAGAATTTACCTTTGGCCTGGTCTACCGACGTTTTGGTTCAATCTCGAAGCCCGCTCGCGAGCTTATTCAGATTATTACCCAAGCCTCTGCTTGAACGGTTAAGTCGAACGTCAAAAATAATTCTGCTACTGATTTCGTTCTTTAACTTTGCCGCTCAAGTAGTTTGACAACCTTCGTCCTGTTCGCTAGTATCAGCTTTATTCGTTATTTGCGACTTTACATTTTCAGGAAGCAAGTCCACTTTAGAGTGATGAAGATAGTTGACAGTGTAATGCCAGCTCAAAAAAAGCGGCTGCCAATCCTGGCCTTGTTTGCGGCGAACGCTATCTCGATGATAGGTAACGTCCTGACGGTGGTGGCTATTCCCTGGTTCGTGCTGCAAACAACCGGAAGTGCTTCCAAAACCGGGTTAGCAGCCTTCTTTACCATTTTGCCTAGAGTGATAGCAGCCTTTTTGGGCGGGACTTTAGTGGATAGATTAGGCTACAAGCGCACCAGTATTGTAGCCGATTGTGCCAGTACAGTCGCGATTGCCTTAATACCGCTTCTGTATGCTACTTCCGGGCTGGAATTTTGGCAGTTGTTGGGGTTGGTTTTCCTGGGGAACGTGTTAGATGCGCCTGGCACAACTGCCCGGCAAGCACTTGTGCCCGACCTGAGTGTGATGGCAGGAATGAGCCTGGAAACAGCCAGCACCTCGATGCAAGTAATTGAACGCAGTTCACGGTTGGTGGGTGGGCCGCTAGCAGGAGTCTTGATTGCTTTTGTGGGAGCCAGCCAGGTTTTGTGGATTGACGCGGCTACTTTTGCGCTGTCTGCCGGGTTGGTAGCGTTTTTAGTCCCGTCCGCCGATCCCACCTCCAAACCAACCAAAAAACGAGGCGAAAAGTTTTGGGCGGAACTCGTCGCAGGAATGCGATTTATCTGGCATGATAGGCCAGTGCGTTTAATTGTAGGCGTGGTAATGATTACTAACCTGTTAGACGCGGCTCTTTCAGATGTGATTTTGCCAGTGTATATCAATCGCTTTTTCGGAAACGCTCTGGATTTAGGTCTGTTGATTGCGGTTAACGGCGGCGCGGCGGTAGCAGGGGCGTTGGCTTTCGGATTTTGGGGTAAAAAGTGGTCGCGCCGAGTGGTTTTTGCGTTTGGTTTTGTACTGGTGGGGCTGCGCTTCGGGATTATGGCTTTTACACCGCCATTTTGGGTGCTACTGCTAACTACTTTTGTAACAGGGTTGGGGTCAGGGCCGCTCAATCCGATTATTGGAGCAATCACCTACGGGCGTGTCCCCGCAGCAGTGCGGGGTCGGGTTTTTGGGACAATTACGGCAGGGGTAAATGTGGGATCGCCTTTGGGGGTACTTTTGGCAGGGTTTTTGTTAGATCAGGTGGACATTGGGCTGCTAGTAGTGACGATGGGTACGATCTATATCCTGGTGACAGGCAGTTCCTTTTTTAGTTCAGCCTGGCAAGAAATTTCCTCAAGTAGCCATAAAGCTAATACGGAGTAAGCCCCGTTTATCAGAACTGTCGTAACTAACAGGCTGAATTTCTGATTTTATAAAGGAAACCAAAATGAAAAGCTTTACCAAATACCTTACCTTCAACACGCGTAAGGAACACGAATATATTAACATTACCCTGGAGGTAGCCGAGGCCATTCTTGATAGTGGCATACAGGAGGGACTGGTTTATGTGGGGAGTATGCATATTACCAGTTCGGTTTATATTAACGATGCCGAGGATGGCCTGATTAACGATATCGAGCAATGGCTAGAAAAGCTGGCTCCGGCAAAACCCGATTATCAACATCATCAAACAGGCGAAACCAACGCCGATGCTCACCTGAAAAACCTGATAATGGGACACTCTGTAACTTGCCCTATCACTAAAGGCAAACTCGATTTTGGCCCCTGGCAACAAATTTATTATGCTGAGTTCGACGGGCGACGACCAAAAAGAATCATAATCAAAATTATAGGAGAATAAAAAAATGGATTTGAAAGGCAAAGTAGCTTTGATTACCGGGGGTGGTACAGGGTTGGGCCGGGAGGTTGCCCGCCAATACGCCCAGGAAGGGATGCAAGTAGCGGTAAATTACTCGCGCTCTAAAGATGATGCCGAGGATACCGTTAAGGAGCTAAAAGGACTGGGGGTGGAGGCTAAAGCTTTTCAGGCTAACGTAGCGGAACGTAAAGAGCTTGAGCGAATGATAAATGATGTAGCGGAAACTTTCGGACGGTTGGATGTACTGGTCAACAACGCTGGAGTTACCAAATTTGCCGCATTCCCCGACCTGGACGCGCTGGACGAAGAAGCCTGGGATAATATTTTGAGTGTCAATACCAAAGCACCTTTTTTTGCCGCCCGAGCTGTTGCTTCAATTATGCGCCAGAATGGGGGTGGGTGTATTATTAATACCACCTCGATTGCCGGGTCAAATACACGGGGAAGTAGCCTGGCTTATTGTAGCTCGAAAGCAGCCTTAAACCACCTAACCCGTTGTCTGGCGGTAGCTCTCGCCCCGGATATTCGGGTAAACGCAGTGGCACCCGGGTTATTACTTACCCGTTGGGGCGGCCTCTGGAGTGACGAGGATGTTAAAAAGTTTGCCGACAATGCCCTTCTTAAAACCGTAACCTCTATCCCAGAATGTGCTTCGGCTTATGTGTTACTGGCTAAAAACGAAAGTATGACCGGGCAAATAATTACGGTGGATGCGGGGCTGACTGTTTAGTTATCGGTTAAAAGCCCTATCTAGGGGTGAGCCTTTTGTTCATCCTGGCAAAACAAGGAAGAAAATATGTCACACCCATTCAAAATCAAAGGCCCTGACCATGTGGCCTTGACGGTTAAGAGTTTGGAAGCTTCAGTTAACTTTTATCATAATATTCTTGGCCTGGAACTGCTTAACTCCGAGGAATTTGCCGCCGGAATACGCAGCTTTCTTTCGGTGAGGGTTGGCGAAATGTTGATAGATTTATTTCCAGCCAAACCCGAGTGGCCCGAACCCGCTCCCGGTAATACGCTTAACCATTTTTGCCTGTATCTGGAAACCGGGCTTGGCTGGGAGGATTTCAAAACTTACCTTTTAAGCAACGGCCTGACAATCAAAACTGAAACGCTTCATAACTGGGGAGCTTACGGTTATGGTAACTCGGTTTATGTGCTTGACCCTGATAGCAACTCGGTTGAGCTTAAAGTGTACTAGGCGGTTGCAGGTCGTTAGTTATTGGTTTTTCGATTTTAGATATTCGATTTTGGATATTTGACCCTCACTAATAAATTGAGAGGATATTAATAGATGCATTATTCCACCAGAGTAATCCGCGCCGGAATACCGGAACATGAACAGGGTCAACCCTTCCTACCTGGCCCAACCTTCGCCGGGGTATATCACACTTCGGGCGACCCGAAAGAAGTCCCCTACACCTATGGGCGTTTTCATAATCCCACCTGGACACTTTTTGAAAAAGCCCTGACTGAATTGGAAGGGGGGAGTAGTGTGGTTTTTCCTTCGGGTATGGCGGCAGTATCGGCTGTTTTTAATACCATACTACGTCCTGGCAATATTTTAGTTATGCCTTCTGATTCTTATTATACCTCGCGCCTGATTGCTCAAGGTCATCTGGCGGCGCAGGGGGTGGAAGTGCGGATGGCTCCTACGGCAGGAAACGCCCAATTAGACATATTAGAAGGAGCAACTTTACTCTGGTTGGAGAGTCCCAGCAATCCTGGTCTGGATGTTTGCGATATTGCGGCCCTGAGCGAAGCGGCGCATGCTCGCGGGATTCTGGTGGCGGTAGATAACACCACGCCAACCGTCCTGGGGCAACAACCCCTGGCTTTAGGAGCGGACTTTTCGGTTTCCAGCGATACCAAAGCCCTGACCGGGCATAGCGACCTGATTCTGGGGCATGTTTCCTGTCGTGACGAAGCATTGACTGAAAGAATCCGTACCTGGCGCACCCAACAAGGTTCTATTCCCGGCCCGATGGAGGTCTGGTTGGCACATCGCTCACTTTCTACCCTGGCTTTGCGCCTGGAAAAACAATGTGCCAACGCCCTGACCCTCGCCCAGTTTCTCCAAGCACGGCCCGAAGTAAAATCGGTGCGCTATCCCGGTCTGCCCACCGATCCGGCCTATCCCACCGCCAGTAAACAGATGCGGTTTTTCGGCCCGGTATTAAGTTTTGTTTTGGCTGGTAAAAATGAGGCCGATATATTTTTAACTTCGGCTAAACTGGTTATCGAGGCCACCAGTTTTGGCGGCATTAAGACCAGTGCCGAGCGGCGAGCCAGGTGGAGTGGCGACCAGGTTCCAGAAGGCTTTATTCGGATGAGTGCTGGCTGTGAAGACATTAATGATTTACTTGAAGATTTCAGTCAGGCATTGACAAAAATTGGCTAGATTTTAATTATTACTAACTTATAGCAAGTTGCATAATTATAGAGCCGGGATATTGTAGCCACAATGCTTAAACCAGGCCAGGGCATCTTGGGAAGTAATTAAAGTTAAAGCTTCCTCTAAAGCTTTTTCTAAAGCTTCTTTAGTTCTGGCCCCAACCGC